>CALAMG010000040.1 GCA_937925715.1 uncultured Collinsella sp. | reverse complement strand
TCGTGACCGACCGTCTGGCTCGCTACTACGAGACGGTCACCAAGCACAACCTCAACTACCGTCGCTACTATCACCAGTTCGACTACTAAGAGCAAATAACGTTTGTGTAATCGGGCCTCGCTCCTATATGGAACGGGGCCTCGCTTGGGTTGGAGAGTAATTATGAGCTATCCCCGGCTTGCCGTCATGAATATCAGCCATCGTTATTTTGACCTTGAGGAGTTCTTTTCTTCGGCGTCGGCTTCGGGCTACACGTGTTGCGAGCTTTGGACCGGGGCGATGCATCTGTATGTCGATTGCCATGGATACGATTCGCTCGAGCAGGTGCGGGAGCTATCACAGCGGTATGGGGTTCGGATTGTGGGGCTTTGTCCCGAACAGAACAATCCCAAGCCGTGGAATATCGCGGCGCGCGGGAATGAGGCGCGCACTCGCACGCTCGCGTACTTTAAGAACGTTGTGGATATCGCGGCGGAACTTGGAGCCGAGCAGGTCATGGTCTCGAGCGGCTGGGCATTTTTGAACGAGCCGATCGAGGACGCGTGGGGTCGCAGCGCCTCGATGCTGCGTGCGATTGCCGAGCATGCGGTAGAGCGCGGCGTGCGACTGGTGCTCGAGGCCCTACAGCCGGTTGAGTCGATGATCGTGAACTCGGCGGCCGATACGAAGCGCATGATCGAGGCAGTTGATCATCCGGCACTTAAGGCGTGTCTGGATTTGGGCGCTATGGCGGTGGCGGGGGATACCATCGACGATTATTTCGATCTGCTTGGCGATGATGTCGCCCACGTGCATTTTGTCGATGTTGCGGCAGATGGCACGACGCATCTTGCCTGGGGTGACGGCGACCGCGATATGCGCGCCGACCTGGATAGGTTGGTGGCGCGCGGCTATCGCGGAGTTGTTTCGGCCGAGACCTATGATTGGCGCTATTTCGCCAATCCCGCGGCAGCCGATGCGCAGGTAATGGCAGAGTATCGTCGTGCGATTGGCGTCTAGGTGGGGTTGGGTTGCGACAATCCGCTCCTATGTTTCCAAATGAATACGGTGTGAGCCGAGGAGGACGATTCTCCCCGCAAACACTCTAGTATGCTAAAGTACCCAGAAGACCGGCGGAGCTATGCCGGTCTTCTGCTCTATATGAAACACAGCATGAGGAGGCTCACCAGATGACGGCCACACCGTGGGGATTCCGGGACATATTGCCCGAGGAGGCTCAGGCGCGCGAGGAGATTGCGCTGACGGTGAAGGGCTGCTTCAGGGAGCATCATTACCTTCCGGTCGAGACACCGCTGCTCGAGGACAAGGGCTCACTCGAGGAAGGCGGCCGCATTGCGGACACGCCGTTTAAGCTCTTTGATGACGACGGCCGCCTGCTGGTGGTCCGTCCCGACAACACGCTGCCGATCGTACGCCTGGTTTCGACCCGCATGCGCGCGGCCGACCTGCCCCTGCGCCTTCGCTACGAGGCGCCGGTGGTTCGCGAGTGTCAGCGCAATGCCGGCGGCTCGCGTCAGTTTACGCAGCTGGGCTTTGAGCTTATCGGCGCGGGCGATACCGCGGGCGATGTCGAGATTGTCTCGCTCGTGGCCGAGGCCGTGCGCAAGTTGGCGCTGCCCGATGCGCGCATTATCGCAGGTAGCGTGCGTCCGTTTAAGGAGCTGCTTGCGGCGTGCGAGGATCGCAAGCTGGCCGCCGGGGCCCTGCGCTGCGTGCACGCCAACGACTTTGTGGGCCTCGATGCCCGCGTGGCAGCAAGCGTCGAGTCCGATGCCGTCAAGGCCGCCATTAGCGAGCTGCCACGTCTGCACGGCGGTGCCGAGGTGCTCGACCGCGTGGACGCGCTGCTGGAGGCCGCCGGTATCGTCGTGCCACTGACGCGCGAGCTGCGTGCCCTGGTCGAGGGCCTGGCACCCGAGGACGCCCAGGTGCTGTCGTTCGACTTCTCCATCATGAACTCTTTCGATTACTACACGGGTCTGGTCTTTAAGGCCTATGCCGGCGGCCTGCCCGATCCGGTCGGTTCGGGCGGACGCTACGACTCCATCTTTACCGGCGCATTTGGCGACGGCATCGAGGTACCGGCGGCGGGCTTTGCCTTTTCGCTCGAGCGTCTGGAGGCCGCGCGCACCTCGGCCGAGGACGCCGCTTCCGACGGCGATCACGCCGTGGGTCGCGGCGCCGAGGGTCCGCTGCGCATCGCCGTGCCCAAGGGCTCGCTCAAGGCCGACACGCTCGACGTGCTCGAGGCCGCGGGCTTGGACGTCTCTGAGCTGCGTGACCCCGGCCGTCACCTGATTGTGCGCGGTCGCGACACGCGTGCCGGCGAGGGCACGGTCGGCGATATCGAGTTTGTCATCGTGCGTCCCAGCGATGCGCCCGCCTTTGTGGGCTGCGGCGGCGCCGACTGCGGCATCTGCGGTTGGGACTCGCTTATCGAGGCCGACCTCAACCTGCTGCAGCTGGTCGATCTGGGCTACGGCCTGTGCACGTTTATCGAGGCGGAGCCTGCATGGCGCGCCGGCCAGGCCGAGCGCAACTACGCCCGCCGCGGGTCGCTTCGTGTGGCCACCAAGTACCCGCGCATCGCGAGTGCCTGGTATGCCGAGCGCGGCGTGAATGCCGATATCGTCTCGCTGCACGGTAACATCGAGCTGGGCCCCATCGTCGGTATGACCGATCGCATCGTGGACATTACCGCCACGGGCGCCACGCTGCGCGATAACGACCTGGTTATTACTGGTCGCATTATGGACTGCACGGCCCGCTTCTTTGTCAACCCGGGTGCCGCTCGCCTGGATCCGCGCGTGCGCAACCTGGCAGATCGCCTGGCCGCGGCCGTGAAGGACAAGCATTTTGAGCCCGTCGCGGGCTCGGCACAATAGCGCGAGCACGCACGGGCGTCCCAACGTCTGGGCTGCGGGCCGATTGGCGCCGCCGCCCGGCCTCTCGTTTTTTCAAACGCAACCTCGACCGATAGGGGATACCGATATGAAGACCATCAAGCTTGCTCCCGGTGAGCGCCTCGTTACCAACCAGCTCAACCGCAAGGGCGTGCTGCCGCAAAACATCGTCGACGCCGCCCGCGATATCGTGGCCAACGTGCGCGCCAACGGCGATGCCGCGGTGCGCGACTATTGCCAGCGCTTTGACGGCGTTGAACTGCAGTGCTTCCGTCTACCGCAAGAGCAGATCGATGCCGCGCTCGAAGGCCTCGATTCCGCTTTTGTCGCGGCGCTCGAAAAGGCTGCACGCCAGATTCGCGAGTTCCACCAGCGCGAGGTCGAGCAGAGCTGGTTTACCACGCGCCCGGACGGCACGATGCTCGGCGTTAAGGTGACCCCGCTCGCGGCGGCCGGCATCTACGTGCCGGGCGGTCGCGCGCAATATCCCTCCACGGTGCTCATGAATGCCATTCCCGCCAAGGTTGCCGGCGTCAAGCGCGTGGTCATGGTGACTCCTCCGCAAAAAGATGGCCTGATCAGCCCCTATACGCTCGCGGCTGCCAAGCTCGGCGGCGTGGACGAGATCTATATGGTGGGCGGCGCTCAGGCCGTGGCCGCGCTGGCGTACGGCACCGAGACCATTCCGCGCGTCGACAAGATCACCGGCCCGGGCAACGCCTTTGTCGCCGCGGCCAAGCAGATTGTCTCGGGCGACGTGGGAATCGACATGGTCGCTGGCCCTTCCGAGGTCTGCGTACTTGCCGATGCCACGGCCAAGCCCATGGTGGTCGCGGCCGACCTGATGGCCCAGGCCGAGCACGATCCGCTGGCAGCCTGCTATCTGGTGACCTGCGACGAGCAGTTTGCGCGCGAGGTCGAGGCTGGTATCGACATTCTGGTAGCGCAGTCCCCGCGTGCCGAGATCACACGCGCCTCGCTCGATAACGAAGGCACCATCGTGGTGGCCGCCGACATGGCTGCCGCCGTCGAGGCCGTGAACACCGTGGCGCCCGAGCACCTTGAGCTGCACTGCAAGGACGCGATGGGCCTGCTCGGCGGCATTCGCAACGCCGGCGCCATCTTTGTGGGCGCTTGGAGCTCCGAGCCGCTCGGCGATTATGTTGCCGGTCCCAACCACACGCTGCCGACCGGCGGTACGGCCATGTTCTCCAACCCGCTTTCGGTCGAAGAGTTTGTCAAGCGCTCGAGCGTCATTTGCTATACGCCCGAGGGCCTGCTCTCCGACGCTCCCGCCACACAGCGCCTGGCCGAGGCCGAGGGCCTGTGGGCACACGCGCTTTCCGCCGCGCTGCGTCGCCGCGTGCTGGAGCAGGGCGAGGATGCTGTGAGTGCCGAGTCTCTGGCCGCGGCCGACCTGACCAAGGTCGCCTGGCCGGGCGATACGACCGCGACGGTCGTCGAGGGTGTGGACCTGGCGGCTGCGGGCGCGGATGGCGCTGGCGCGACCGGCGAAGAGGCCTAACATGGCCGAGCTGACGCCCCGCATGAAGGAGCTCGTCCAGCCCTACTTGACCGGCATCGAGCCCTACGATCCCAACTTTACGCCCACGCGCATCAATCTTTCGGCCAACGAGAACACCTATCCCGTGCCGGCCGGCGTGCACGAGGCGGTTGATGCGGCCTTGGCTGCCGCACCGCTCAACCGCTATCCCGATCCCATGTCCAACGACCTGCGCGACGAGCTTGCTGCCTGGCATGGCGTGACGCGCGAGAACATCTGCGTGGGCAACGGCGGCGACGAGTTACTCTATAACTTCCTGCTGGCGTTTGGCGGCGCGGGGCGGATCCTGCTCAACTGCCCGCCGTGCTTTAGCGAGTACGCGTTCTTTGCGTCGCTCTGTCAGACCGAGGTGCGCGACGTGTGGCGCGACCCGGCAACTTTTGAGCTCGACCAGGCGGCTGTGTTCGCGGCCGCACCCGAGTGCAACCTGGCGATCGTGACCTCGCCCAACAATCCCACGGGCGACGTGGCGCCGCTCGACTTTGTCGCGGCGCTGTGCGATGCGTGCCCCGGCATGGTCATGGTCGACGAGGCCTACGTGGAGTTTGCCGACGATTCGTTTGGCGCGGCCACCACGGCGCAGGGGCTTATCGCCGAGCATCCCAACCTAGCGATTCTGCATACGCTGTCCAAGGCGTTCGGCGCCGCTGGCACGCGTCTGGGCTATGTGATCGCGGCGCCCGAGGTCATCGATGTGTTTGCGGCGATTCGCCAGATCTACTCGGTTAACGTGCTGAGCCAGGCCGCCGCGCTTGCCTGCGTGCGTGCCCGTGATGCCTACGCACCTGTGGTGGCGCAGGTCGCATCCGAGCGCGAGCGCGAGCTGGCCGCTCTGCGCGTGATGGCTGCCGAGGGCTTGCCTGTGGAGGCGTGGCCGAGCGCGGCGAACTTTGTGCTCGTGCGCACACCGCATGCCACGCGCGTTCGTGAGCGTCTGCGCGATGAGTATTCGATTTTGGTGCGCGACTTTAGCTACGCGCCGGGGCTCGCGGACTGCCTACGCATTACCGTGGGTACCCCGCAGGAAAACGACGAGGTGCTGGCTGCGTTTGCCGCGCTGGTGAAGGAGGAGATGTAGATGGACCGCTATGCTGAGGTAACCCGCAAGACGGGCGAGACCGACATTGTCGTAAAGCTCGACCTGGACGGAAGCGGCGTGTGCGATATCTCGACCGGCGTGCCGTTTTTCGACCACATGCTCAACGCTTTTGGCCGCCATGGTCTGTTCGATCTGACGGTGCATGCGACGGGCGACGTTGAGGTCGACGCGCACCACACCGTCGAGGATACGGGCATTGTGCTGGGCGAGGCGTTTTGCCAGGCGCTGGGTGACAAGGCGGGCATTACGCGCTTTGCCGATGCGGCGATCGCCATGGACGAGACGCTCGTGATGGCCGCCGTGGATATTTCGGGCCGCGGCCAGGCCTACTGCGAGCTGCCCGTGCCGACCGAGCGTGTGGGCAGCTTCGATACCGAGCTGGCCGTCGAGTTCTTCTATGCCTTTGCGCGCGATGCCAAACTCACGTTGCACGTGCGCGAGCTGGCAGGCGGCAACTCGCATCACATTATCGAGGCCGCCTTTAAGGCCGTGGGCCGCACGATGCGCCGCGCCTGCGAGCTCGATCCCCGCGTGCAAGGCATCCCCAGCACCAAGGGTTCACTGTAACCGCAACAAAGGCAAAAACCACTACGAAGGTGCCTGTCCCCTTTGTGGTGGTTTTGGACGATGAGATAAGGGAGGGGTCGCGTGGGCGAACCGAAGATCGTGGTGGTCGACTACCACAAGGGCAACTTGTCGAGCGTTGCGCGCGGGCTTGCGCGCGCCGGTGCCGCCGCCTGCACGTCGGACGATCCGGAGCAGATCCGCAACGCCGACGGCCTGGTCATCCCGGGCGTGGGCGCGTTCTATGACGCGATCGCCTTTATGCGCCAGAGCGGCGAGGCGGACGCGGTGCTCGATGCCGTCGCCACCGGGACTCCGCTGCTCGGCATCTGCCTGGGTCTTCAACTGTTTTTTGAGCGCGGCAACGAGGGCGTGCCTGCGGACGAGGGCGCGGTCGCCGACGGCAACGCCTCCGAGCAGGCTGGCGGTCCCTGGGTCGATGGCCTGGGAATTATGCGCGGTTCGTGCGCGCGCCTGGAGTCGAGCCGCCTGAAGGTGCCGCACGTGGGCTGGGACCAGGTGCACATGACGCCCGCCGGCGCGGCCGATCCGCTGCTTGCTGGTTTTGCCGAGGGTGCCAACATGTACTTTACCCACAGCTACGCGGTGGCCGACGACGCCGATGCCGCCGACGTCCTGGCGCGCACGCACTATACGCGGAGCTTCCCGTGCATCGTGCACCATGGCAACGTGTGGGGCTGCCAGTTCCATCCCGAGAAATCCTCCGCGCTGGGTCAGCGCATCCTTAAGAACTTCGTCAACATCGTCGAGGAGGCCGGCCGATGATCCTGTTTCCCGCAATCGATCTGATCGGCGGCAAGGTCGTGCGCCTGGAGCGCGGCGACCGCAGCCGCTGCAAGGTATATTCCGACGACCCCGTGGCCGTTGCTCGCTCGTTTGCCGAGCAGGGCGCAAGCTGGGTGCACGTCGTCGACCTGTCCGCTGCCTTTGGCGAGGACGAGGACACATGCGCTGCCAACTCGGCGGCGATTAAGGCCATCTGCGGCGTCGACGGTCTGTCCGTGGACGTGGGCGGCGGCGTCCGCTCGCTCGCGCGCATCGACGAGTTGGCCGGCTACGGTGCGTGCCGCATCGCGCTGGGCACGGTGCTGGTGACCGAGCCGGGTTTTGCTGAGGTGGCAGCCCAAGGCTTTGGCGAGCTGCTGGTCGCCGACATTGCCGCACGCGACGGCCAGGTTAAGGTGAACGGCTGGCGCGACGGCGCGGGCGTGGTGCTCGACGATGCCGTGGCGCAGCTTACCGAGCTGGGCTTTAAGCATCTGGTGTATACCGACATCGCGCGCGATGGCATGCAGACGGGCATCGATGTGGCGGCGTATCGCCATGTGGCCGAGGTCGCGGGCTTTCCCGTCGTGGCTTCGGGCGGTATCTCGACGCTCGACGACATCCGCGCACTGGCCGCGGTGGGCGAGGTCGCGATTGAAGGCGCCATTACCGGCCGTGCGCTCTACGAAGGCAACTTTACGCTGGCACAGGCGCTGGCCGCCGCCCGAGGGGAGGAGTAGCCCATGCTTACCAAGCGCGTGATTCCCTGCCTGGACGTCAAGGACGGTCGTGTGGTCAAGGGCGTCAACTTTGTGAGCTTACGCGATGCGGGCGATCCGGTGGAGCTGGCGCGCGCCTACGACCGCGAGGGTGCGGACGAGGTCGTCTTCCTGGACATTACCGCCACGAGCGATAACCGTGCGACGACTATCGAGATGGCGGCGCATGCGGCCGAGGAGCTCGCCATTCCCTATACCGTGGGCGGCGGCTTTCGCGACCTGGCAGGCATGCGCACCATGGTTGCCGCCGGTGCTGACAAGGTGTCGCTCAACTCTGCCGCCGTGCGCGACCCGTCGCTGATTAGCCAGGCTGCCGCGGCGTTTGGCAGCCAGGCCGTGGTCGTGGCGATCGATGCCAAGCGCGTGGGCCTGCCCGGCGCATCTGGTGCCGACAAGTGGGAGGTCTTCACGGCGGGCGGCCGCAACGCCACGGGCATCGACGCGGTGGCGTGGGCCGAGGAGGCGGCTCGCCGCGGCGCCGGCGAGATCCTGCTGACCAGCATGGACCGCGACGGCACCAAGGCTGGCTTTGACCTGGCGCTCACCCGCGCCGTGGCGCGCGCGGTGCCGATTCCGGTGATTGCGAGCGGCGGCGTGGGTACGCTCGAGCATTTTGCCGAGGGTGTGATCGAGGGCGAGGCCGACGCCGTGCTGGCAGCCAGCGTCTTTCACTTTGGGACGTTCAGCATTCGCGAAGTCAAAGAGTATATGGCATCGCAGGGAATTCCCGTGAGATTGGATTTTTAAATGGAGCAAGTGACAACTGCGTCCGAGCTCAAATACGACGCCCGCGGGCTGATTCCTTGTGTGGTTCAGCAGTATGACACCGGCGAGGTGCTTATGGTTGCTTGGATGAACGAGGAGTCGGTGGGGCTGACGCTCAAGACCGGTACCACGTGGTTTTGGAGCCGCAGTCGCCAGGAGCTCTGGAACAAGGGCGCGACGAGCGGCAATATGCAAGCGGTCAAGGAGCTCTGGGCCGACTGCGATAGCGATACGCTGCTGGTCAAGGTCGACTCGCCGGGTCCGGCCTGCCACACCGGCAACCGTACCTGCTTCTTTAAGAAGCTCGCGTAGGGCGGGCGCTCGATTAGACGCTCGGCACCAGAAAGGATTGAACTATGGGTGTGCGCACCGCAAACGTTCAGGATGGAAATATCGGTGAGACGTTGACAGGTCTGGCCGAGGTGATTCACGGTCGTCGTGATGCATCGCCGCAGGAGAGCTATACCGCGCGTCTGCTGACCGACGTCGAGGACGAGCTGCTCAAGAAGCTTGCCGAGGAGGCAAGCGAGGTGATTATGGCCTGCAAGGATAACGATCACGATCACATCCGCTACGAGGCCGGCGACCTGGTCTACCACCTGCTCGTAACCCTTGAGCGCTACGGTATCACCCTCGACGAGCTTGCCGGCGAACTCAACGCCCGCCGCCACTAGTCGTTTGGGACAGTCTTTGTTGATGTAACGGGGTCATGGAAGTTGCGGTGAAATAGGGACTGTTTAAGCGCTTCATCAGGCAAAACAATCCCTATTCCACCGCAACTTATGAAGGGATGGCTAGTCGAGGGGTGTGGATTCCCATTCGCCGTTGGGGTGGGGGATGTCGAAGGTTCGGTAGCCGCAGTCGTAAGCGTGGGCCTGGGCCTCGCGGATGTTCCAGCAGATGTCGCAGGCGCGGTGTGCGTCCGAGCCAAAGGTGATGGGTACCTCGGCGTGGGCGAAGCAACGCAATAGCCCGGTCGCGGGATAGTAATCGTCGAGCCCCTTGCGCGGCGCGGCGGTCGAGACCTCAACGCGGCGGCCCGTGTCGTGAGCGCACTCGGCCATCTGCCCCCAGAACGGCGTCGGGTCAAAGTCGGGCGCAAAGCCTTCCTTCGAAAAGCGCATGACCAGGTCGGGATGGGCCATTACGTCAAAGTTGAGTGAGCTTTCGCAAGCGCGGCACCAGTCGTCGACGTAGCGCTCCCACACGCCGTGTACCCCCAGGTTTTCCCAAACATGCAGGTTGGTGTCATCATCGATCCAGCCGCAAAGGGAATCGGGTGTATCGGGGCGAGCGACGTTTTCCGTTCCCGCCGTACCCGCGGCACCGGCCATGATATCGCCTGGGTTGCCAATCCAATGCACGCTGCCCAGGCGTACGACGGCGTCCTGGGACCAGCGCTCAACCAAAGGCTCGCAGCCCTCGTACCAATCGCATTCAAAGCCATAGATAAGCTCGAGCTCCGGCGCGATTTGCGCGGCAAGCTTGTGAGCATCCTCAAAAGCCAGACGATGTGCCGGCAGGTCGCCCTCAGTAACCTGCACTTCGCAGTTGGCATCCATGCTGGCGGGCAGTGTGAGATGGTCGGCCGAGACCATGACGCGGCAGCCGGCCGCAGCAGCGGCGCGAACGTTGTCTTCAAACGAGGCATGGCCGTCCGAGAACGAGGTGTGGGTATGGCAATCGACCAGCGGGCAGGCAGACATGGCGACTCCTTTGCATTTGGCGAATCCGCTCCATTGTAGTGGTGTAGCTTTTAACACGCCGGGCACGCCGGAGCTCGAAATCGATTGGAAAGGCTGTGCGGTGCGCGGTGCGGCCTCGCTTGCGCTCTCAAAACATGTACATCAGCCTCCAAAAGCTGCAAAAAATGACATGTTTGGAGGCTGATGTACATGTTTGGATAGGGGCGAGGGCGGCGACGGACGAAAGTCATGCCTGTGCCACGTCCGATGTGCTAGCGTTTGGATGAACAAAACGAGCCCGCGCGGAAAGGATTCGGACCGTATGCAATGCGATAGCACATCCCCGCTGTCCCGCGAGACCGATGCACCCGAAACCATCGTCAAGCTGGAATGCGACATCGACGACGCGTCGCCCGAGGTGCTCGCCTACGCTGCCGACCGCCTGCGCGAGGCGGGTGCGCGCGAGGTGCATTGGCTGCCCCTCTATTGCAAGAAAGGCCGTCCCAGTTGGCAGCTGCAGGTAATCTGTGCTCACGAGGATATCGAGCGCCTGCAGACGATTATCTTTTTGGAAACCACGACCAACGGCATTCGTCGCCAGGTCATGGAGCGCGTTTGCCTGCCACGCCGCTTTGAGCGCGTAACGACGCTATGGGGCGAGGTGTCCGTCAAGGTGGCAACCCTGCCCGATGGCAGCGAGCGCGCGGCGCCCGAGTACGAAGACTGCGCTCGTCTTGCCCGTGAGCACGACGTGCCGCTCCAGCGCGTGATGCAGGCGGCGCAAGCCGCGGCACTGCGATTTGAGTGACACAGGCCAACGACGCGCTGCACCAATCCTATTAACCCCACCGAAAGGACCACCATGAAATACCTCATCGCCTCCGACATCCACGGCTCGGCATATTGGGCCGAGCGCCTGGTTGCCGCCATCGAGTCCGAGCAGCCCGACCGCATCGTGCTGCTGGGCGACCTGCTCTATCACGGTCCGCGCAACGACCTGCCGCGCGATTACGCCCCCAAGCGCGTGATCCCGCTGCTCAACGCTCTGGCCGACCGCATCATCGCGGTACGCGGCAACTGCGATGCCGAGGTCGACCAGATGGTCCTCGACTTTCCCGTCATGGCCGACTACGCCACGCTGTTCGACGAGACCGGCCGCGAGCTGTTCCTGACGCACGGCCATGTCTTTGGCGCCGGCATGCACAACAGCGTCGACCACGCGCCCGCGCTGCCCGAGGGCTCCGCGCTCGTCTACGGTCATACGCACATCAAGGTCAACGAGGAAAGTGCCGCGCACCCGGGCCTGTGGCTCTTCAACCCCGGCAGTGTGAGCATTCCCAAGGACGGCACGCACAGCTACGGCATCTACGAGGGCGGTGCGTTCCGCCACGTGATCCTGGAGGAGGAATAACCATGGCGCAGCACATGGCTCAGCAAAATGCCGAGGGCTCGCGCGATCTGTCCACGCTGATAGACGCGTCGGCCGAGCTGCAGCATCTGGTGCAGACCATCTGGCGTCTGCGTCAGCCCGATGGCTGCCCGTGGGATCGCGAACAGACACACCGCAGCATCGGCAAGAACATGATCGAGGAGGCCTACGAGGCACTCGACTGCATCGAGGCGGACGACGCGGTTCACCTACGCGAGGAGCTGGGCGACGTGCTCATGCAGGTCGTGCTGCATGCGCAGATCGCGGCGGATGCCGGCGAGTTTACGCTGGCCGACGTGGCGCGCGATATCGACGCCAAACTCATTCGCCGTCATCCGCACGTGTTTGGCGATGTGGATGCCGACAGCTCCGACGAGGTACTCAAGATTTGGGACGAGGTCAAGCTTGCCGAGAGGGCTGCCAAGGACAAGGCCGTGGCGGCAGGCGAGGCTGCGCCCGAGGGCCTGCTCGACGGCGTGCCCACGCATCTGCCGGCGCTGATGCAAGCGCAAAAGGTGTCGCGCAAGGCGGCTGCCGTGGGCTTTGAGTGGGAGACGGTCCAGGATGTGTGGGACGAGGTTGCCGAGGAGCGTGCCGAGTTTGAGGCCGAGGCCCCTGGCTCGCCCGAGCGCGAAATGGAGTTTGGCGACCTGCTCTTTGCCTTGGTCAACGTTGCGCGCAAGGAGGGCATTGACGCCGAGAGCGCCCTTCGTGCCAGCACGGCAAAGTTCCGCCGTCGCTGGGCCGCGATGGAGCAGATGGCGGGCGATGCTCACGTGGATCT
Organism: uncultured Collinsella sp.; assembly: GCA_937925715.1. Taxonomy (GTDB): domain Bacteria; phylum Actinomycetota; class Coriobacteriia; order Coriobacteriales; family Coriobacteriaceae; genus Collinsella. The sequence goes on along the minus strand of CALAMG010000040.1, from coordinate 28,964 downwards.
TGCCGAGCTTTCGACCCACGGCCTCAACGACCTGTGGGATGCCGCAAAGGCGGAGGAGTAAGACTGCGGGAACGACGGGCTGACACGCCTCATCGTTCCCGCTAAATTTTTCGAAAATCAAGTGTATCCCTCGGCTAACTTAGGGCATAATGCAAAAAGTGCGACATGGCTAACTTACGGAGACGCACCGATGGTGCACGGTCAGCCGGTCGCTTGCATCCACTACGTTTCCAAGTGAGAGGGAGACAACATGAGCGATATTTTGGACGTCTACGGTCGCGAGGTGCTCGACAGCCGCGGCAATCCCACCGTCGAGGTCGAGGTCGTGCTCGAGGACGGCAGCTTTGGCCGCGCAATGGTGCCTTCGGGTGCTTCGACCGGCGCCTTTGAGGCCTGCGAGCTGCGCGATGGCGACAAGGGCCGCTACCTGGGCAAGGGCGTTTCGCAGGCCGTCGAGCACGTTAACAACGAGTGCGCTAACGCCGTCGTGGGCCTCGACGCCTTCGACCAGCGCGCCGTCGATGCCGCGCTGATTGCCGCGGACGGTACCCCCAACAAGACCAAGCTCGGTGCCAACGCCATCCTGGGCGTGTCGCTGGCCGTCGCCCGCGCCGCTGCCGAGTCGGCGGGCCTGTCGCTGTACCAGTATCTGGGCGGCGTCAATGCCCACCTGCTGCCCACGCCCATGATGAACATCCTCAACGGCGGTGTGCATGCCGACAATAACGTCGACTTCCAGGAGTTCATGATCATGCCGGTGGGCGCCCCGAGCTTTGCCGAGGGCCTGCGTTGGTGCGCCGAGGTCTACCACACCCTCAAGGGCGTGCTGCACGAGGCCGGCCTGGGAGGCGGCGTGGGCGACGAGGGTGGCTTTGCCCCCAACCTTAAGACCAATGCCGAGCCGTTCGAGTACATCACCAAGGCCGTGGAGAAGGCCGGCTTTAAGCCCGGCGTCGACTTCATGTACGCCATGGACCCGGCCTCGACCGAGTTCTACAACGCCGAGACCGGCATGTACGAGCTCAAGGGCGAGGGCGTGGAGTACACGAGCGCCCAGATGGTTGATTACTGGGAGAAGCTCGTCGACACCTATCCCATCATCTCCATCGAGGACGGCATGGCCGAGGAGGACTGGGACGGCTGGGTCGAGCTTACCCGCCGCATTGGCAATAAGGTGCAGCTGGTGGGTGACGACCTGTTCGTCACCAACACCGAGCGCCTCAAGAAGGGCATCGAGCTGGGTGCCGCCAACGCGATCCTGGTCAAGGTCAACCAGATCGGCACGCTCACCGAGTCGCTCGAGGCCATCGAGACCGCCAAGGAGGCCGGTTACGCTTGCATCGTGAGCCACCGCTCCGGCGAGACCGAGGACTCCACGATTGCCGACCTGGTCGTGGGCGTCAACGCCGGCCAGATCAAGTCGGGCGCCCCGTGCCGCAGCGACCGTATCGCCAAGTACAACCAGCTCATCCGCATCGAGGACGAGCTCGAGGGCAGCGCGCGCTACGCCGGCAAGGCCGCGTTCTACAACATTCGCTAAACAAGTGGCGCTCGGGGGGCGGGGTTGACTCGGATTCGTCTCGCTTCCGCCAGGCACTGTTGAGCACCATTGGGCGCTGGGGCATACGGCTCAGCGCCTTTTTTATGTCGAGCAAAGGCTGGCGAAGGCGGTGCGGGCGCTCGTGCTATAACTAAAGGACTTAGCGCAAACAAACCTCAACCGCACAAGGCGCACATGGATCAGATTTACGACAACAGGTATTATTCCGCCGGTTCGCGCGAGTCGTCGCCCCGCCGCACACCTACCGCGCAGCTTGGCGGGTCCGACTACGCCGGCGTCGATTGCCGCGCACAGCGTCCGGCAAGTGCCTCACACCCCCGTGCTCAAATGAATATGCCGCCGGAGCGCCCGCCACGTTCGGCGCGCCCGACGCATGCTCAGCGCTCGTCGGCTCAAACGCACGATAGGTCGAGCAGGCCCTCGAACCGTTTTTCGGGCTCGGACTTTATGCACTACGCCAACGACAACGCGGTAGTCAAGGCGATCTACGACTTTACCCACGGTCCTCAGCGAGGGCTATTCATCGGCATCGTCGTTGCCCTGGTGCTCGTGAGCCTGTATTTCCCCGTGCGCGACCTGTATGTGGCAAAGCGTTCGAGCGACATCTTGGCCAAGCAGGTCGAGATTCGCGAGCAATATAACGACGAGCTGCAAAAAAGCGTCGACAAGCTGCTCTCGGAGGAGGGTATCAAGGATGCGGCATCCAAGGACCTGGGCTTGGTGATGCCCGGCGAGAAGAGGATTGAAGTGCAGGGCCTGGACGGCGATTCGGATGCCTCGTCGAGCCAGAAGTCGTCGAACGCCAAGAAGGCCAGCGAAGTTGCCAAGGAAATCGAAGAAGTCGGTAAGGACGCGCCGTGGTACATCCAAGCGCTCGACATGCTGTTTGGGTTTAACGGCGTCGAGGGCCAGACGGTCGTGTCCAACGGCAAATAGCGCCCGGAGGGGAGCCCGCAATGACAAATTGCAAACGCTATAAGGTGGCCGCGATCGACCTGGGAACGGTGTCGTCGCGACTGGTGTTGGCGCAGGTCGAGGCCGGGGCGATTGTGGAATCGTCCAAGCATACCGAGATTACCGACCTGGGCGAGGGCGTGGACGCGACGGGTCGCTTTTGCGAGGCGGCTGTCGAGCGTGTACTCGCTGCGTGCCGCATGTTTGTGGACGAGGCACGTGCCTTTGGCGCCGCGTGCATCTGCACCACGTGCACGAGCGCCGCGCGCGATGCGTCCAACGCCGCCCTGCTGCTGGACGGCCTGCACGAGCTGGGGCTTGAGCCGCAGGTGATTCCGGGCGAGGTCGAGGCGCGCCTGACGTTTTTTGGCGTGGCGCACGACTTTGCCGGCGAGCGCATCATTGTTGCCGATTCGGGCGGCGGCTCCACGGAGCTCGCTACGGGCGTATACGCGCCGGAGCGCGGGGTCTTCGCGCTGGAGGGAACGCGTTCGCTGGACATTGGTTGCCGTCGTGTGACGGAGCGGTTTTTCTCTGCACTGCCGCCGTCGGCGAACGAGCTTGCGGCTGCCGCCGCGTGGGCAGGCGAGCAGTTCTCCGCCTATTTTGAGGGCCTGCCCAGCGACTTTGAGCGTGCCGAGCGCCTCGTTGCGGTGGGCGGTACCGTCACCACGCTCGTGGCGCTGGTCCACGAACTGGAGCCGTACGACTCGAACTTTGTGCACCTGCGCGAGCTTACGATGGAGCAGATCTCGGCCGCCATCGATCGTATGTCTACGCTGGATGTGGAGGGTATCGCCGCGCTACCGGGCGTGCAGTCCAAGCGTGCAGGCGTGATTCTCGCTGGCGCCGTGGTGATTCGCGAGCTCATGCGAGCCGGCGGCTACGACACGCTCACCGTAAGTGAGAACAGCCTCCTCGCCGGTATGGCCGCCACCATCAACGAGACTCTCGACGGCGCGACTCCCACCATCGCCTGGACCCCCAGCCTCAGCACCCTCCAATAAGTTGCGGTGAAATACGGACTAAAATCGCCCTTTCGGGCACCAAACAGTCCCTATTCCACCGCAACTCAACAGCCGGCACCTGGGGACGTTTCTTTTCTGCAGGCACCTGGGGACAGTCCTCGCGGGGCGTCCCCACAGCGCCTATGCCAGCTTGTCGATTTGCCCAATCTCCCAAAGCGGAATATTGACGAGCATGCCCTCGTCTCTATATGCCGCCAGTGAGCTCCTCACGCAACGCTCGAGCTTGAATTTTTCGCAGGCTATTTTCAGACTCTTCGCTTTAAGGTTCTCTGCCGCCTTGACCTCAAGCGGAAGCACGGTTCCCGCATGGTCGATGGCAAAGTCGGTTTCGGCATTGCCAGAGGTAGAGGACCAATATGCGGGAGTTTTGTCCTGGAGCAAAAGCTCCTGCGCGACGTATTGTTCGGTCAGCGAACCTTTAAACTCGGTAAAAACAGCGGATCCGTTAAGAACGATGGCCGGAGAGAGACCGGAGAGCGCTCCGAGGATGCCGGTGTCGATGCAGAACAGTTTGAAGCCCGAGAGGTCTTCGTAGCTCGAGAGCGGCGCCTTTAGAGCGGAAACACGTGGCACCTTATGAACGATTCCGTAGTCCGTGAGCCACTGGAGGCTTTCCTCGAAATCGCGTGCGCGCGCTCCGGGGCGAAGGGCGCCATAGACAAACTTCTTGTTCTCCTTTGCAAGCTGGCCGGGAAGGGATTTCCAAACCAACCTCATGCGCTCGACGATGCGGGCGGGTGCATGTTTGCCAAAATCGGATTCGTAAGCCTCGATGATTTGCTGTTGAAGCCTTCGGGCTTCGATGAAGTCGCGTGTCTCGGCGAAAGTGGAGACAACTTCGGGCATACCGCCGACAACAAGGTATTCCTTGAGCAAGTGCTCGAGCTTTTCGGTAACGTTTGCTAGAAGGTTCATGTCTGCGGCAAGGATGGCGTCGGCGAGCGGGTTGCCGTCGACGGCACGAACGAACTCGGCAAACCCCATGGGACGCATGGTGAGCTGGTCGATTTTGCCGACGGGAAATGACTCGTTTTCGCGTCGGAGCGCGAGGCCCATATAGGAACCGGCTGCCACGATGTGGTATTCGGCTGCAAGCTCGTTGAAGTACTTGAGCGAGGTGATCCCGCGTGGCGCCTCTTGGATCTCGTCGAAGATGATGAGGGTGTCTTCCGGCGTTACGGTTTGGCCACGTAGGAGTTCTATCTGGGAGATGATGCGCTTGGGGTCGAGGTCCCCATCGAACAACGAGCGTGTGCTCGGCTCGAGCATAAAGTCAAAACGAATGACGTTTCGATACTGCTGGCTTGCGAATTCGTTAAGAAGCCAAGTCTTTCCTGTCTGGCGGGCTCCCTTAAGCAAGAGAGGTTTGCGATTCGCCCTTGATTTCCAAGCGATAAGTTCACTCATAAGCTGTCGCTGCATATTGCCTCCCAACCCTCTCGGCTAGTATAAGGCCATTTGGGAGTTTCCATCGGAAAATGTGGGAGACAACCACGTTTTTCTATCGGAAAATGTGGGAGACAGCCACGTTTTTCCATCGGAAAATGTGGGAACACCAACCTAAGTTGCGGTGGAATAGTTCCTAAATGGGCTGGTAAACTGCCAAAACAGGAACTATTCCACCGCAGCTTAGAGTCCCACCGGCATCTAAAAGAAACGAGCCCGCATCCCTGGGGGACACGGGCTCGTAAGCGTCATATGGTAGGGGCGGTGGGACTCGAACCCACAATCCTTGCGGCGAGAGATTTTAAGTCTCCTGCGTATGCCAATTCCGCCACGCCCCCGTGAGACTAGAAGTCTAGCACAAGCCGTCCGTTACGCGTTGACGGCCATCGAGTGTTGGCCCGACTTCTCCAGGAACTCCTGGAACTTGGCTTCGTCGCCCTTGTTCTTGTACTGCAGGGCTAGCAGGTATTCCAGGCGGCAGCTCTTGACCTTGTCGTCGCCGGCCTCCTCGAGCATGCGCTCCAGCTCGGGAATGTCGTTGTGGCGCTTGAGGATCATCGTGTCGTACATCAGTTGGCATTCGTGCGCGACTGCCTCGGCCTGGCCGCCCTCAAAGCCCTTGATCTCGTGCAGGAGCTCCTTGGACTTTTTGCGGTCCTCCTGGCCAACGTAGTAGTTAAAGGCTTTGATCACCAGGTCGACGCGCTGCATTTTGGGCAGATTGAGCCCCAGCAGCAAATCGAACATCTCGTCGGCGCGCTTGTGGTCCTCGCGCAGCAGATAGGAGTTCAGGCGCAGGTAGTCGCGGTTATAGCGCGGGTACAGCATGCTGGTGAGTTTGCCATCGAGCAAACGATCGAACTCGTCCCACTGCTTCGCAGCCATAAGCTGCTGCAGGCGCTTAAACGTGGTGCGTTTTTTGACGCTAAAGAATACCGAAACGGCGATGCAAATAATGACGACGGCGGTCCAGAGGGTGCGGGAATCGGGCATATTGGGGTCCTTAGTCGCTCATAAAGCGAGCGGTATGACAACACGTACTGGATGTATTATACGCAGCGCGCAAGCAAACTGGCATAAAAGCTCATCGAGGCCGAGTGCCATCGCTCGCTGCGGTACACTTACCTAAAGTAAACCATGAAGGGAGACATTACCTATGAAGAAGATTGTTTTGGCTTGCGGTGCTGGCGCTGCTACTTCCACGCTCGTTGCCCAGAAGGTCGCCACCATGCTCGACGCCAACGGTTACGCCGACAAGTACGAGATCGTGCAGTGCGCCATCTCCGAGGCCAAGGACGTTTGCGACGAGGGCGCCGACCTGCTGATCGCCACCACCGTTGCCCCCGAGGGCCTCACCTGCCCGTACGTGAGCGGCGTGCCCTTCATGACCGGCATGAACCGCGTCGCTGCCGAGAAGGCCGTCCTCGACGTTATGGCTCAGTAGGCGCTGACTGTATGAGTGAGCAGAACGCCAACCCGGTCGAGCTCTTTGGCATGCGCGTCGCTCACGTGGGCATCAACGCCACCGACCCGGTAGACGCCCTGGAGATCGCGGAGCTGTTCTCGACGATGATGGGCCTGCCCGTCATCGAGACCCCGGTTTCGTACTTCAACGATTCGCTGGTCGAGATCATGAAGCAGAACGGTCGTGGCACCAAAGGCCACATCGGCTTTGCCGTTAACGACATCGATGCAGCTGAGAAGTGGTTTGCCGAGCGCGGGCTCGAGGTCAACGAAGAGTCGCGCGCACTGCTGCCCGACGGTGGTACCAAGCTCGTGTACTTTAAGCGCGAGTTCGCCGGTTTCGCCGTGCACCTGTGCCGCGAGTAGCGCACAAGCTGCCATAGCTGGCAAAAAGGGATAGGGCCGCGTGGCCCTATCCCTTTATTTATGTCGAGGGGCTTCCTACCGCGGCAGGCGAATCGTAAAGCGGCTGCCGACGCCCTCGACCGAGGTCACGCCGATGACGCCGCCGTGGCTGTCGACAATCCACTTGGCAATGGCGAGCCCCAGGCCCGAACCCTGTGCGCCGACATCGCGCGCGTTGTCGGCACGGTAGAACCGCTCGAACGCGTGAGCTGCGGATTCCTGGTTCATGCCGATGCCCTCGTCCTCAATGCTTATGTCAATCGCGCCCGTGCCCGCATCGGGCGTTATGGCAAACGTGACGGTCGTGCCCGCGTCCGAATACTTGGCGGCATTCTGCACGATTACGCGCAGAGCCTGCTTCACAAGCGCGACATCGACGGACGCGTCGCAGCGCGGGTCGCTGGCGAGCGCAGCGTCAAAGGCCAGCCGATACGCGTGCGTGGCATCAATCATCTGCGATTCTTCGCAAACCTCGCCGACCAGTGCGGCCAGGTTGGTATTCGCGCGCCGCAGCACGGTGCGGCCGGCATCGCCGCGCGCCAAAAACAGCAGCTGCTCCACGAGCTCCTGCATATGCTCGCTTTCGGTCTTGAGCGAGGCGATGGACTCTGCCAGCACGTCCGGGTCGTCCTTACCCCAACGATCGAGCATGTTTACGTAGCCCTGAATCACCGCGATGGGCGTGCGCAGTTCGTGACTCGCATCATTGACAAAGCGCATCTGCTGCAGCTTTGCTTCTTGCATCTGACGCAGTAGGCGGTTGAGCGCGACCTCGATGCTCGCCAAGTCGGCGTCGCCGGTGGTGACGCTTGGCGAGTCGACGCTTGCGCGCTCGATGGCCTGCTCCAGCGTTTCCATCTTGCCGCCGGCGAGTTGCATACGGCCGAGCTCGTCCACGCGCAAGGCCAGGTCGTTGAGCGGCGCCATGGTACGGCGCACGCGCCTCGCGCCGCCGAGCATGTTGAGCACGCTGATGACCTGCCAGCCCGCAACGACAAGATAAAGGGGCCACAGCATGACCAGATCCTGCGCGAGGGGGAAGGTCTTGGTGGTACGCGCAAGCTCGACGGTATAGGTAAGCGTTGTCAGATCCCAGCCGCGTGCTGGCGTCAGCGACATGCCGTGAACGGTGGCGCCTGGAATCCATCCTGCGGTAAACGCGCCGTCGGGTAGCGTCTGGTTGTATCCATAGACGAGGATCGCCGCCGCAACAAGCAGCAGTAACAGATCCAGCCAGACGTAGCTTACCAAGCGGCGCCACATGTAGCTCCAGTTGATGGCGCGGGCGATGGAGGTGACGCGCTTGGTCTCGGCGTTACGCGCGGCAGACATAGCCCACCCCGCGCACGGTCTGGAGGATGCGGACACCGCCAGCGTCCTCGATCTTGGCGCGCAGGTGCGCGATGTGCACGTCGACGTTGTTGGTGTCGCCCACGTATTCGTAGCCCAGCGCCTCGTGCGCGATGCGCTCGCGTGTGAGCACGGTTTCGGCATGCGTCATAAGCAGGGCGAGGACATCGAACTCGCGGGCCGTGAGCGCGATGGGCGAGCCGCCGACCGTGACTTCGCGGCGGTTGGGATCGAGCGCGACCGAACCCACGACGAGCGCGGCGGGGGAGGGCGAGGCGGATGCCTGGGCCGAGCCGCCGGCCAGGGGCATCGCAATGGTACCGGCGCCCACGCCGCCCACTACGTTCGCCCCGGCACCGATGCCGCCAACGCCCGAAGCCGCCCGCACGGCCTCCGCGCGCTTCAACGCCACGCGGATTCGTGCGAACAGCTCCTCAATCGCAAACGGCTTGGTCAGGTAATCGTCGGCGCCGGCATCGAGCCCGGCAACTTTGTCCATCACGGCATCGCGCGCAGTGACCATAATCACCGGCACATCCTTGTGCTTGCGGATACGCCGCAGCACCTCCATACCGTTGAGCTGCGGCAACAGCACATCGAGCAGAATCAGATCGTAGTCGCGCTTCAGCGCCAGGTCCACGGCGGTGCGGCCGTCGGCGGCGTGCTCAACCTGGTAGCCCTCGTGCTCCAGCTCGAGCGTCACAAAGCGGGCGATTTTCTCTTCGTCCTCTACGATCAGGATTCGTGCCATACGTGCCCCTATCTGCGATTACTTGTCGTCGTTCAGATTTTGTTTGATGCCGTCCGCGGCATCGGCGGCGTGGTCCATCAGGTTGTTGATGCTGCCGGGCACGTCGCCGTCGCTGTCGATGCGGTAGCGCATACCAAAGAACAGGCCAAGCAGCATCAGCCAAATCGTGGCGCCCCAGGCAAACAGGGCGACGATGGGGATCAGGATGGGAATGTTGAGGATGATGGCGTCGCGGCGCGTGGCGATAAACTTGGTATCCAGGCTCAGGCGGAAGAGCTTTTTGAGGTATTCCCACACGCTGTCCATCTTCTTGGAGAAGTCGGTCTTTTCGCTCGACTTCTCGTAGGCGGCCTGCGCAGCGACCATCTCGGCCGAGGGCTCATCGACCGGCGCGGACTCGGTGGCGGCGTGCGCCGACGTGGTCTGCGTCTTGCCCTGCGACTCGAGCCAAATGATGGCGTCCAGGACGTTGCCGTCGGCGGCGTCGAGCGCGGCCTTGGCATCGGTATAGCTCACGTTGCACTTGGTGCGGATAGTTTCAACTTTTTCGAGGTCGTCCATGACCTGTCCTTTCGTTCGATGGGCGCGACGCCGGGCGATTTGCCCGGGCGCGAGCGTTGCGTTCGGCGCCCTGCGTTGCGCGGCGCCGCCCCGCCCTCGGTCGAACTCTATAGTGCAGGTTATAGATTAAGCGATTCTTGAGCCAAGATTAATGTTGGATGAGTTTTTGGGTGGCGGTGGGAAAAAGTATTAGACCTCGATAGCGGGGGATGTGGTGCCGGTGCAAAACGGCGTCAAAGGTTGGTCGAGCAGGCGGTTTCTCCATTGATGTCCGCACAGCATGTGACACTTACCCTGCCGCCCCGCTCTGCCGCGGCGGCATGCGTCTGAACAACGACCCTCTAAGGAGTTCGATACCGATGAGTGACAACGCAAAGCATCTCGCAAAGAAGTGCGTTAAGGACGCGGGGCCGTGCCTCGCGCTGTGCGTAGCCGGCGCAGCGGTCGCGCTGCTGGCTGTTCTGGGGCCATTCGACGTGCTCCGAAGTGCCAGTTCCCTGCACGTTTGCATGGCCCTTGCCGGCGCCATGATGACCGGCGGCGTGCTCGATCTGATTTTTTGGGTGCTTGACCCGTTTGGATGGAAGAACGAGGGGTAGGTCCCAAAGGATGGAAGGGCTGGAACGGTTGGCTTAGTGATCGTGCAGAATGTGGGCTAGCGACTTACAGGGAAGTGGTGATCCGATGACGGTCTATGTGACGGGCGATATTCACGGCGGCGTCGACATGCAAAAGCTTCGCGACTGGGATCTTGGGGATGGTCTGACGAGTGACGACTATCTCATCATCGCGGGCGACTTTGGCTTTCCGTGGGATTTCTCTGCCGAGGAATGTGCCGACATCGCCTGGCTGGAGTCGCGCCCCTATACCGTGCTGTTCGCCGACGGCAACCACGAACGTTTCGATCACTGGGCGGAGCGTCCCATGGAACTGTGGCACGGCGGCCTGACGCAGCGCCTGTCGGACACCTCGCCCATCCGACGCCTGACGCGCGGCGAGGTTTTTGAGCTCGACGGCTCAACGATCTTTACCATGGGCGGCGCCACGAGCGTGGATAAGGAATACCGCATTCCGTATTCCAGCTGGTGGCCGCAGGAGCTGCCGGACGAACGCAACTTTGAGGAGGCGCGGGCAAAGCTCGACAGCGTGGGTTGGAAGGTCGACTATGCGATCACCCATACCTGCTCCACGCGCATGCTTTCGCCCACGCTTTACCCGGCACCTGGCTGGAATTATCCCGATGTCGATCGACTCACCACGTTTTTCGACGAGCTGGAGGACCACCTGGACTACAAGCGCTGGTACTACGGGCATTTTCATCGTGACGCCAACCCGGCCGAGCGTCACACCGTGCTCTACGACTGCATCGTTCGCTTGGGCGACGAACTCCAGCCCTGGGATGTTGCGTAGAGGCGGGGTGGCTGGCTACTCGACCGTTACAGTGATGTTCTCCCGATGCGCGCGGATGACGTCCCAGCTAAAGTGCTCGACCAGCTGCTCGGCGGTACGCGGCGTGGTGTCCGGCGCGATGCCTGTTTGCCCGGCGAGCCATCCCAACAGTGCCTCGGGTGTGCCAAAGCGGGTGCGGAGCTCGCCCAGGTCCAGATCGCGATCGCGCTTGGAAAGGCGGCGGCCGTCCGGTGACATGAGCAGCGGAATGTGCGCGTAGTGCGGCGTGGGCAGTCCCAGCAGATGTTGCAGATAGATCTGGCGCGGCGTGGAACCAAGCAGGTCGCATCCGCGTACGATCTCGGTGACGCCCATAGCAGCGTCGTCGACCGCCACGGCCAGCTGATAGGCAAACACGCCGTCGCTGCGGCGCACCAAAAAGTCACCGCACTCGGTGGCGAGTGCTTCGCATTGGGCTCCGTACGTGCGGTCCACGAATTCGATCACGTCGCTGGCGAGGTCGTCGACGGTGGGCACGCGCAGGCGCGTGGCCGGAGCACGCAGGGCACTGCGGCGGGTGATTTCATCAGCAGAAAGACCTCTGCAGGCGCCGCGGTAGATGGGCGTGCCGTCGCTGGCGTGCGGTGCGCTCGCGGCGTGGAGTTCGGCACGCGTGCAAAAACAGGGATAGGTGAGGCCGGCGTCTTGCAGCTGGCGCAGGGCGTCCTCGTACAGATCCAGGCGATCGTGCTGGTAGTAGGGGCCTTCGTCCCACTCGAGCCCCAGCCAGGTCAGATCGTCAATCAGTTGAGCGGCAAGTTCCGGGCGCTTGCAGCGATCGTCCAGGTCCTCGATGCGCAGCACGATGCTGCCGCCCTGGCTGCGGGCCGAAAGCCACGAGCACAGGCAGCTGAACACGTTGCCCAGGTGCATGCGGCCCGAGGGCGACGGGGCGAAACGGCCCACGACGGGGGTGGGCACTGCCGTTGCTGGTGCGTCCGCGGCGTGTGTTGCTATGTTGCGTGCGTTGATATCCATGCGGACGAGTATAGCGCGGGGCGCGGTGGGGGAGACGCTGCCGTGGCCTGCAAGTTGCCGAGGCCGCGCGTTGCGCGTGCCGGACCACCGGCTCGACAGCTCGATCGCCGCCCGCCAGCCCAACCCCTCAAACGACAGAAACCCCGGCAGCTCTTCGCAACTGCCGGGGTTTCCGCGGAAAAGGGGGACATGATCCTCGAGCGAACGGCAAAGGGGCAAACCGTTTTCGCTCAACTGCTTTATGCCCCTCAGCTGGCGGCTCAATCAGCGCATGCCGCGCCCACACAAAGCCGCTACACCTGTGACGGAGCTATGAAGTGGTATCTATTGCTGGCGCAGGCCATGCCAAGGAGTGTCCTAGATTGCCGGCAGATAAGGAACGTCCCTAGGTGCCGGTCGCGGGCGTGACTTTCGTCCCGTTTGATACTCCGCTGGCCTAGATGTTCGTCATGTGCGCCCGTAAACGTGGGACAATGGCGTTACTGGTATCACAGACAAAGGATGTGCCCATGAACGACTCCGTTGCCAAAACCTGTCGGCAGCGCCGCCTGTTTGCGCGATTCGCTTCCGTCTGCGTGCTCGTCGCGCTTGCGCTGCTGCTGTTGCCCGCCGTTGCACGTGCCGACGGGTATTCTATGACCCAAACCTACATCGGCGCCACGGTCGAGGCCGATGGATCGCTGACCGTTGTCGAGGGACGCCAGTTTGATTTCGACGACGACATCAACGGCGTGTTTTGGGAGATCAATACGGGCACCAACCAGCAGGGCGGCACGGCGGGCGTTGACGTGCTGAGTGTCGAGGAAGAGGACACCGCGTTTAACAAAGTCGATAGCGCGAACAAGGGCGACTCTGGCGTCTATACGGTCGAGCAGACCGGTGACGGCGTAAGGATTAAGGTGTTCAGCCCTCACGAGAGCGGCGACAGTGCAATCTACTACGTGAGTTATTCCATGACCGGTGCAGTCATGAACTGGGCCGATACCGCCGAGCTCTACTGGAAGTTCGTGGGTGACGGCTGGTCTGCGGATTCCGACGATGTCGAGATGGAAGTGCGCTTCGCAAATGCCGCTGCCGGGACGGCGGCCGTCAAAGGCGATAACTTCCGCGCATGGGGCCACGGTCCGCTGACGGGCGACGTGTCGCTCGATGAGGACGAGCCCATGGTCACCTATACCATTCCCTGCGTGCATCAGGGCGAATTCGCCGAGGCACGCATCGCCTTCCCCAGCGACTGGGTGCCGCAGCTTGCCGCCGCGGGCGAAGAGCGCATGTCAACGATCCTGAGTGAAGAGAAGGAATGGGCCGACGAAGCTAACGCCCGCCGCGCTCACGCTCGCATGATTGCCAATGCACTTGCCGTGCTAAGTGTTGTTGCGGCGGTGGCCTTTACCGGCACAATCGTTATGCTCAAGCTGCGCAAGCGCAAGCCCAAGCCGCTTTTCCAGGACGAATATTTCCGCGATGTGCCTTCGGCCGACCATCCCGCCGTGCTTTCGGCCCTCATGAGCTGGAACGAGGTGCCCGATCAGGCATATATCGCCACGCTCATGAAGCTCACTGACGACCGTGTGATCAAGCTGGAGCAGGCGACCGTGACCAAGGCCAAGAAGGGTCTGTTGGGGCGTGAAAAAGAAGAGCAGACGTATCGCGTGACGGTGAGTGATGCGGGCTGGAAGTCGGCCAAGGGCATTGACCACATGGTGCTCAAGGTCTTCTTTGCCGGTGCTAAGCCTGACGAGAACGGTGACCGTTCGCGCACGTTCGACGAGCTGCAGCACTACGTCAAGCAGCACGCTACACCCGTGGGTGATAAGCTCGAGGACTATCAGAACACCGTTAAGGGCAAGCTGGCCGATAGCGAGTACGTTGCCTCGGACGGCATTGTTGCAATGGTGTTTTGCCTGGTTCTTGGTATCCTGATTGCCTTTGTTCCCGTGGGATCCATCTTCTTTACCGATGGCGCACAGGCGAACATTACCGCCGCGGTTATCTCGGCGCCGATTGTGCTGGTGGGTATCGGCGTGGGCCTTACGTTCCGCCGCTTTACGCCGGAGGGCGCCGAGGTGGCGGCTCGCTGCATGGCACTTAAGCATTGGCTCGAGGACTTCACTCGTCTAAAGGAAGCCGTCCCGGGCGATCTGGTGCTGTGGAACAAGCTGCTGGTGATGGGCGTTGCCCTGGGCGTTTCGAAAGAAGTGCTGCGACAGCTGGCCGAGGCCGTGCCTGCGGACCTGCGCAACAGCGACGATTTCTACGACAACTACCCCTGCTACTGGTGGTACTACCATCATTACGGTACCGAGTCCCCGCTCGATTCATTCGATGACGTGTATCACGAGACCATCCGCGAGCTGGCTTCGAGCTCCGATAGCTCGAGCGGCGGCAGCGGCGGCGGCTTCTCTGGCGGCGGTGGTGGCGGCGTCGGCGGAGGCGGCGGCGGAACGTTCTAGCGCGTTCTGATTTTTGGGATGGATCTTCTCCGGCGACTGTTGGCGGAAAATCTATCCCATTTTTATGCTTTGAAATGGGTCTATCTTTCCGTTACGGATCCCCACACAGGGGGCAGTGGGCAAAAAATGCCAAATATGAGTACTGTTGCCATTATAGTGACATATATTTGCACTAAATAATGGGCTCCTAATGAGATTATCTCTCGTTAGGGGCCCATTTTATTGAACATTTGTGGAAATACGTCAGCTCGCCTGACTGGCTGCTATGTCTAAAAGCCTCTAAAATGCCCCAAATCGCTGCTACTAAAAAGGTAACAGTACTCATATTTGATGTTTTTTGCCCACAGCTATTTGCAGACCCCTCTATAGGGCGACGCCAACGAGGGTTTCGTCGACTGTGTTACCCAAGAATGTCCCCAACAACTAGGTGCGGTTGCTGCCAAGGAGTGTCCCGGGGTGCCGGCACAAAAGGAACGTCCCTAACTGCCGGGTTTAGGCTGTTAGGTCGAGTTCGTAGAGAAAGCTTTCGCGCGGCATGTCGTGACGGCGCTCTTCGCGGTTGGCGCGGTGCGTGGCCGTGCGCTTAAAGCCGTGCAGCTCGTAGAACTTCCACGAGCAGTTGGAGTCGGTGTACAGGTGCGCCCTCGTCGCTCCAAGCGAGGACAGGTGCGAGACCGCGGCATCGAGCAGAACCGTGCCAACGCCCAGGCCATGGACATCGCGATCCACGGCAAGCAGCGTGACCTCGTTGTCGTGCGGCAACGGGCTGCTCTCGAGCAGGCGGTTGTTGGTTCGGATGGTTGCGCGCACAAACGAGAGATACTCGGCGCAGGCATCAGGCTCCAGCTCACGCATCTGCGATAGCAGTGCGCGTTCGGTATCCATCCAATGCTCGTTGATAGCGACGCCGGAGTTCTGTCCTGCGCGTGCAAGTGCAATGCCGCGCGCCTCGCCGTCAATCACCGCAACCTGCGAAAACGTCGATGACGAAAGGCAATAGGCGAGGTCGCACGCGGCCTCAAGGCGGTTGTACTCATCGTTATCCGAATTGTTATGCCAAAGCTGCTGCAGAATCAGCGCGATGGCGTCGAAGTCTTCGGTATCAAACGGTCGGTAGAGAACCCGCGAGACCATGGTGCCTCTTTCTTTTGCGGATGCATATCGAGCACAGTTCTACCACGCCATTGGCATCTAATTATGGTGCCCCTGTGTTCCATGAACTCACCGTGCCCGGTGCCGTGCCCATCCCCTCCGCGTGCAAACTTTTTCTGCACATGCGCCCGTTGCGGGGTGCATCGATGCGCTCGATGCGCTACATTAAATCAGTATTTTCAATGCCGCTGCGCGAGCGCTGCAGATCGACGTATCACCGACTCACAGAGCACGGCGGCGTACCAGACAGGAGGACTGCATGGGATCTGATGTGAAGATCGCACGCGCGTTGATCTCGGTTACCGATAAGACGGGCGTCGTCGATTTCGCACGGACGCTGGTCGATGACTTTGGCGTCGAGATCATCTCTACGGGCGGCACGGCTCGTGCCATCGAGGACGCGGGCGTTCCCGTAACCCCCATCGAGGAGTTCACGGGCTACCCCGAGATGATGGACGGCCGCGTTAAGACCCTGCACCCCAAGGTTCACGGCGCGCTGCTGGCCCGCCGCGATTCCGAGCAGCACATGCAGGAGGCCGCTCAGCACGGCATTAAGCTGATCGACCTGGTCGTCGTCAACCTGTACGAGTTCGAGAAGACCGTTGCCAACCCCGAGGTCACCTTCGCGGACGCTATCGAGCACATCGACATCGGTGGCCCCTCTATGCTGCGCTCTGCTGCCAAGAACGCCGCGAGCGTTACCGTCATCTCCGACCCGGCCGACTATGATGCCGTCCTGGCCGAGATGCACGAGACCGGTGGCTGCACCACGCTTTCCACCCGTCGTCGCCTGCAGGTGAAGGTCTACCAGACCACCGCCGCCTACGACACGGCTATCTCCCGTTGGCTTGCCGCCCAGGCAAGCGACGTGGCGGACACCTCTGCCAAGCTCGAGATTTCGCTGGAGAAGGTCGACGACCTGCGCTATGGCGAGAACCCGCAGCAGAAAGCCACAGTCTATCGCTTTGCCGAGGGCTGCGAGAACACCGCGAGCTCGCAGTTCCCGCTCGTGGGCTCCAAGCAGATCCAGGGCAAGCCGCTCAGCTACAACAACTATCTGGATGCCGACGCCGCTTGGAACCTGGTCCGCGAGTTCGACGAGCCGGCCTGCGTAATCCTCAAGCACCAGAACCCCTGCGGTTCCGCCGTTGCCGAGGACATCACGGCTGCCTACGACCGCGCTTTTGCCTGCGATCCCAAGAGCGCCTTCGGCGGCATCATCGCCTGCAACCGCGAGGTTCCCTTTGATCTGGTTGAGCACTTTGCCGATCAGAACAAGCAGTTCGTCGAGGTCATCATCGCCCCGAGCTACACCGCCGAGGCGCTCGAGCGCATGGCCAAGCGCCCCAACCTGCGCGTGTTGGCGACCGGCGGCGTGGACCACGGCGCTCAGGTGGAGCTGCGCTCCGTCGACGGCGGCATGTTGGTGCAGGAGGTCGACCACGTGACCGAGGATCCCGCGACCTTTACGTTCCCCACCGACCGCAAGCCCACCGACGCCGAGATGGCCGAGCTCGAGTTTGCCTGGAAGGTCTGCAAGGGCGTTAAGTCCAACGCCATCCTGGTCTCCAAGGGTAAGGCCGGCATTGGCATGGGCCCGGGTCAGCCTAACCGCGTTGACTCTGCGCTACTTGCCTGCGAGCGCGCCGAGGACTTCTGCGAGCGCGAGGGCGTGGAGAAGGGCGGCTTTGCCTGTGCAAGCGACGCGTTCTTCCCGTTCCGCGACAACGTCGACGTGCTTGCTGCACACGGCGTGACCTGCATCATCCAGCCCGGCGGCTCCAAGCGCGACGACGAGAGCATCCAGGCTTGCAACGAGCACGGCATTGCGATGGTCTTCACGGGTGCCAGGCATTTTAGGCACTAGAGGCTTTCCCAAGCACCCGACCTTGCCCCTCAAACCGTCGCTTGCGTACATTTAGTACGCGGCGCTCCTCTTTCGGGGCAATCTCGGGCACTTGGAAAACCCTTAATGGGATGTTGTTCTATCCTATTAAGCTGATCGGTCGCCTGACCATATCGTCAAAATAATCTCCGCAAAAGACGGCTGCTCCGTTTGGAGGGCCGTCTTTTTGGTATAAGAGGACGGAATGACTAACACGAAAGGTATGACCATGCCCCAGATTGATGATGCCGAGCTGTTTGGCAATGCCGAGGATCAGCGTGCGTACGAGGACTTTTGCGCCAATCAGGAGGCGGTCGAGAAGTTTACGCTCGACAAGCCCGCGCTTGTCTGCCGTTGGCGCATGTCCAACAAAAAGGTACCCATGCTCAACCGCCACATTCGCGCACTGTCCGAGCGCTTGGTGCAGGGCGAGCCGCTTACCCATAACATGCTCAGCTGGGCCAAGCAGCACGTTGAGTGGTCGCTTGCCGAGGGCGATTACACCGCACGCGACGGCGTGCTCATGCTGGTGATCGACGTCAACGGCAACGCCGCCATGACGGTGGGGGAGTACGAGCCGCTAACCGATACGTCGGCCAAGGCGCTACGTGCCCGCTCCGCCGAGGCCCGCTCCGAGGCCGACGAAACCGGCGTGGCGCCCGAGCTGCTCGCCGCCGTCGATAACGGCGAGCTTGCCTTTGTGGCGCCAGCGGACGAGTGCCTGTGCGGCACGGCGACGCTCATCGAGCAGCTGGCCCAGACCAAGGGCATCCCGGTCACGCGCGTAGATATTCCCGCACAGCTCAAGGGCGCCTTGTTCCTGGTGAGCGACGAGCACGGCGTGGTCCCCGCAACCGAGGCCGACGCCGCCGAGGCCGACGCCGCCACGGTCGCCTTCTTCGCCGAAGGCTACGAAAAGCTCCGTGCCCGCCGCTAAATGATTATTCTGGGACGGGGATTTAATAATCATTTTGGTCCCCGTTCCCGTCGCGAGCGTAAGGCGGACAAAACGCCCCCGCTCGCGAACAGTTCTGTCACCTTGGCGACGTGCGTGGCGCGCACCTGCAGTTTCGCAGCCATAATGGTGGCAAGACAACCAAGAGGGGAGCGGAATCCATGGCGCTGATCTATATCGTTGAGGACGACGAACCCATTCGTCGCGAGCTTGCCGACATCCTTGCCCGTGCCGGTTTTGAGGTCGAGGCCTGCGAATCGTTCGAGCATGTTTCGCGCGATATTCTCGCCGCCGCGCCCGACCTGGTGCTGCTCGACCTCACGCTTCCCGTCAAGGACGGCCAGCATATCTGCCACGAGGTTCGCCGCGAATCCGAGGTCCCCATCATCGTCCTCACCTCGCGCACGACCGAGATCGACGAGGTCATGGCCATGACGCTCGGCGCGGACGACTTTGTTCCCAAGCCCTACAGCGCCCGTGTGCTCGTGGCGCGCATCAACGCACTGCTGCGTCGCACCGCGGCGGCAGGCGAGCGCAGCACACTTGTCCACAAGGGGCTGGAGCTCGACCTCGCCCGCTCCATGGTCACCAACATGCAAACCGGCACCAGTACCGAGCTCACCAAAAACGAGCTGCGTATCCTCTCGCTGCTTCTGAGCCGTGCGGGCAAGATCGTCTCGCGCTCGGCCATCATGCAGGACCTGTGGGATTCCGATGCCTTCGTGGACGACAATACGCTCACCGTCAACATCAACCGCCTGCGCACCACGCTCGAAAAAATCGGCATCAAGGGGTATTTGACCACGCACCGCGGTCAGGGCTATTCGATCTAGGGGCCGGCTATGTCGTTTGCCAAGTTCTTTAAAGATGCGCTGCTTCCCGTCGCCGTGTGGACGTGCGGCGTGCTGTTGAGCTGCTTTGTGCTGACGGTCGCCGGCGCACCCGTTTCCATCGTGGTCGTGGCGGTCGGCGTGTCCTATATCTTTGGTATGCTCGGCATCGTGATCGAGTACGCGCGCCGTCGTCGTTTTCTGCGCCAGCTGGAGCGTGCGGCAGAGGAGCTCGAGAGTCCCGCATGGGTGCAGGAGATGGTGCAATGCCCGACCTATGCCGAGGGCGAGCTCGAGTACGAGGTCTTGCGCCGGGTGGGCAAAGCCGCTTGCGACGAGGTTGCCGAAGGCAGGCGTCAGACTGATGACTATCGCGACTATATCGAGAGCTGGGTCCACGAGGCCAAGCTGCCCCTGGCAGCAGCCCATCTGATTTTGGAAAACCTGGACGGCAGCGAAGACGATCTGTCGCGTGTGGATGACCTGGGTCGCGAGCTGGCTCGCGTGGAGCGCTATATCGACCAGGCGCTGTACTACGCGCGCTCGGAAGTCGTGGAGCGCGACTACTTGATTCGCCGCTGGGATCTCAAGACCCTGGTGACGGGCGCGATTAAGGCCAACGCGCGCGAGCTCATCGCGGCGCACGTGGCCCCGGTGTGCGAGAACCTCGACTTTGAGGTCTTTACCGACGAGAAGTGGCTCGAGTTTATTCTGGGCCAGCTCATTCAGAACAGCATTAAATATGCGCGCGCGGATGGCGCAAAGATCGTGTTTTCGGGTGCGTTGCTGGACGAGGGCCTGGCAAGCGAGCGCATCGAGCTTACCGTCGCGGACAACGGCTGCGGCGTGAGCGCGGCCGACCTGCCGCGCGTGTTCGAGAAGGGCTTTACCGGCGACAACGGCCGCACCACCAAGCGCGCAACGGGCATCGGTCTCTATCTGGTGGCGCGCCTGTGCTCCAAGATGGGCATCGACGTCACCGCAGCATCCGATTCCGGCAAAGGCTTCGTCGTAACGTTTGCCTTCTCAACCAACAAGTTCCAGTATTTCGAGTAACGCACGCGGCGGACGTCCGCCCAAACAAAAACGTGCCGCATCAAACAAAACGTGCCGCCCCAAACGGGGCGGCACGCCATCTTTTATCAGCCAACTCGCTGAAGTACGGTGACGAAGGCGCAAGGCCGGGAGGGGTTATCTAAGCCGACATCCCGCAGCCGCGAAGCGGCGAGGACGTCGGCGTGATAACCCCGCAGGCCTTGCGCCGACGGGAAGGAACCTACTTCACGACCAAGATGTCGCAGTCCGTATTGCGCAGCAGGAACGTCGAAATCGAACCCAGGAGCGCATACTTGATCGAGGACAGGCCGCGGGCGCCGCAGAGCACCAGGTCGGGCTTAACCACGTCGAGCATCTCGTCCTTGAGCGTCTCGCGAATGCGGCCGGCGCGAATCATGACCTCGACCTCGGGAATGTCAGGATTGGCCTTGGCCTCCTCGAGCTGCTTGGCAATGGAGTTCTTGAATGCTTCCTCTAGGCCGTTGACCAGATCGACCGGATAGGAACCGGCGCTCTCGAGCGCCGTGGAATCGATGACGTGGCCGATGATCAGCTTGGCGCCGTTGTTCGCGGCGACCTTGATGGCGCGTGCGAGCACAAAATCCTGCTGCTCAGTACCGTCGAGTGAAACAAATACCTTGGTGTAGCCCTCGTTCATGGTTTCCTCCTTGGTCTATCGCACGGGCGCGGGGCTCGTGCATCGGGCGGGCGCGAGCGCGTTGGCCGCCGGACACTTTATCTTGTTGCAGTTATACCCAAGGATTTGGGTTTGACCGCTCGCAATTCTGTGAACGGGCGAGTTTTTTGGTAAGGGTAGGCGCAGGCGCGTCGCCAACGGTTGATAATGGGACATCGCCCGCACCGTCCGCAGAACAATATCGGCGGGTGTCTAACGAGGGGGTCCCTTTGGATATTATCGAGCTTCTAAAATCTGCCTTCATGGGCCTGGTCGAGGGCATCACCGAATGGCTGCCTGTTTCGTCGACCGGTCACATGATCTTGGTGGACGAGTTCGTCAAGATGAACGTGAGCGAGACGTTCTGGAATATGTTCCTGGTCGTGATTCAGCTCGGCGCCATTCTGGCCGTCTGTGTGCTGTTCTTCCATGAGCTCAATCCGTTCTCGCCCAGCAAGGGCAAGGAGGGCCGTCGCGACACCTGGGTGCTGTGGGGCAAGATTGTGCTCGGTTGCATTCCTGCGGCGGCGATCGGCCTGCCGCTCAACGACTGGATGGAGGAGCATTTCTACAATGCTCCCGTCGTGGCGCTGGCGCTCATTGTGTACGGCGTGCTGTTTATCGTGATCGAGAACTGGCGCGCGAGCAAGCGCGAGGAAATGGCCGTTGCCGGTTCGTTTGGTTCGCGTGCTGTGGTGTCGGGTGGACGTCCCGCCGGTGCGCACTTTGCGGCGCCCGCCGCGGCTACCGCTGAGGATGAGGACGATGACGAGAATCTGGACTTTGGCTCCATCGCCACGCTCGAGGACCTGAGCTGGAAGACTGCGCTGGGTATCGGCTGCTTCCAGGTGCTTTCGCTGGTGCCTGGTACGTCTCGCTCCGGTTCTACCATCATCGGCGGCCTGCTTTTGGGCTGCACGCGTTCGGTGGCGTCCAAGTTTACGTTCTTCCTGGCCATTCCTGTCATGTTTGGCGCGAGTGCGCTCAAGCTGGTCAAGTATTTCATCAAGGGCGGTACGTTCGGCGCCAACGAGGTCGCTATCCTGGGCGTGGGCTGCGTTGTGGCCTTTGTGGTTTCGCTCATCGCTATCAAGTGGCTTATGGGCTTCGTCCGCCGTCACGACTTCAAGTGCTTCGGCGTCTACCGCATCATTCTGGGCATCGTGGTGCTTGCGTACTTCTTTGTTCTGGAGCCTATGCTCGGCCTGTAACTTGGTTGACGCTGCGCGGCGGCCAGAGCGACAACTTGTCATTCAAAGAGGGCGGCATGACCAAAAGGTCTATGCCGCCCTCTTTTCATGCCAATTTGTTCGCTCTGGCCGTCGCTCGCTGCTGCTACCGTGACATCGGTGGCTCTGTGATTGGCGCAATGGGGTCAGGTTACTTTGCACCAGCTTGGTGCAGACAAATCTGACCCCATTGCGCCAAATCCGCTGGGGCGGGCCCGATGGTGGCGGACGGAGTCGTGGTGTGATTTGCGTCGGTGTCCGCGCGGCTCGGTATACTGGTACGGCTCAAACTATGGCGCTGCCCGCAGGCGCGCCGTCCGTCAGATGAGGAGTCGCCCATGACCCAGCCCTTGCCCTGGGAAAAGAACGCCGCGGTACCCGTGCCGCCCACGCCGGAACCCGTGCCGCTCGATGCATACACCGCCCCCGCTGCGCCGGAGCCCGAGCTCGTCCCGCTCGACATCTACGACGCTCCCGCGCCGGCACCCAAACCCGCCAAGCCGCTCGTCGACATCGACAGCCTTAATCCCGCCCAGCGCGAGGCGGTCCTGACCACCGAGGGTCCGTTGCTGGTCCTTGCCGGCGCCGGCTCGGGCAAGACCCGCGTCTTGACCTTCCGCATCGCACATATGCTCGGCGACCTGGGCGTTAAGCCCTGGCAGATCCTTGCCATCACGTTTACCAACAAGGCCGCGGCCGAGATGCGCGAGCGTCTGGCGGCACTCATCCCCAGCGGTACCCGCGGCATGTGGGTGTGCACCTTCCATGCTATGTGCGTGCGCATGCTGCGCGAGGACGCTGACCTGCTGGGCTACACCGGTCAGTTCACCATCTACGATGACGACGATTCCAAGCGCATGGTGCGCGATATTATGCAGGCGCTCGGTATCGAGCAAAAGCAATTCCCCATCAATATGATCCGCAGCAAGATCAGTTCGGCCAAAAACGCCATGATCGGCCCCGAGGACATGCTCAAATCCGCCGACAGCCCTAATGACAAAAAGGCCGCGCAGGTCTACCTGGAGCTGGAGCGCCGCCTGCGCGCCGCCAACGCGATGGACTTCGACGACCTGCTCGTGCGCACGCTCGAGCTGCTGCGCACCCGCCCCGAGGTGCTCGACAAGTACCAGGAGCGCTTCCGCTACATTAGCGTCGACGAGTACCAGGACACCAACCACGTCCAGTACGAGATCGCCAACCTGCTGGCCGCCAAGTACCAAAACCTCATGGTCGTGGGCGATGACGACCAGTCCATTTATAGCTGGCGTGGCGCCGACATCACCAATATCCTGGACTTTGAGAAGGACTTTAAAGACTGCAAGACCGTCAAGCTGGAGCAGAACTATCGCTCTACGGGCCATATCCTGAGCGCCGCCAACGCCGTGGTGCGTCACAACTCGCAGCGCAAGGACAAGCGCCTGTTTACGGCCGAGGGCGACGGCGAGAAGATCCAGGCCTTCCAGGCAAGCGATGAGCGCGACGAGGGCCGCTGGATTGCCGGCGAGATCGAGAAACTGCATGCCAAAGGCACGAGCTACGACGATATCGCCGTGTTCTACCGCACCAACGCCCAGTCGCGTATCCTCGAAGATATGTTCCTGCGCGCGGGCGTGCCCTACAAGATCGTGGGTGGCACGCGATTCTTCGACCGTGCCGAGATCCGCGACGTCATGGCCTATCTTAAGATGATCGTGAACCCGGCAGACGAGATGAGCGTCAAGCGCGTCATCAACACGCCGCGCCGCGGCATCGGCTCCACCTCGATACAAAAGATCGAGCAGCTGGCGCGCGACAATCGCTGCTCGTTCTTCCAGGCCTGCGAGATCGCAACAGCCGAGACAGGCATGTTTAGCGCCAAGGTGCGTAACGGCCTGTCGAGCTTTGTGTCGCTGGTGCGCGAGGGCCGTCGCATGGACGGCGAGCTCAAGGACGTCGTCGAGATGATCGTCGATAAGACGGGCCTGCTGCAGGCTTTCCGCGCCGAGGGCACCATGGAGTCCGAGAGCCGCGCCGAGAACATCCAGGAATTCCTGGGCGTCGCCGCCGAATTTGAGGAGACGCACGAGGATATCGAGGGTACGCTCGAGAGCCTAGAAGAGTTGCGCGCGGCCGGTGTTGCCGACGTGCCTGCCGGTGCCGAGCCCGAGCCCGTCGTGGTGAGTGCGCCCGCGCCCGAGCCGGGGCCGTCCGCCCCGGCATCCTCGTTTGAGGCACTCGTCGGCGCGCGCGATGCCGCAGGTTCCAATCCGCTCGATAGCCTAGCCGCCCCGGCGCTCTCGCCGCAGGATGCCCTGGCCGCCGCCATCGCGGGTAACGCCTATGCCGCGCCGACTGAGCTGCCGGCGGGCGCCGTGCATGCCGACGAGATCGAGCGCACCTACGGTCCGCTCACCTGTAAGGCGCTGCCGGCACTCATGGAGTGGCTGGCCCTGCGCTCCGACTTGGATTCCCTGGCCGGCGAGACGCATGCCATTACCATGATGACCATCCACTCCGCCAAGGGCCTGGAGTTCCCGGCGGTGTTCGTGGCCGGCATGGAGGAGGGTATCTTCCCGCACGTGCACGACTTTGGCGGTAGTGACGATCCGGGCAAGCTCGAGGAGGAGCGCCGCTTGGCCTACGTCGCCATCACGCGCGCTCGCAAGCGCCTGTTCCTGACCTATGCGGCCACGCGTCGCACCTACGGCTCGACCTCTGCCAATCCGCGCTCGCGCTTCCTCAACGAGATTCCGTTTGAGGACATCGAGTTTAGCGGTATCGGTTCTGCCGGTTTTGAGGGCACGGGCTGGGAGAAGCGCGGCGACCGTCACGGCACGTTTGGCTCGGGTATGGGCTCGGACATGTATGGCGGCAAGGTGTTTGGTTCGCATACGCGCTCGACCGGCGGTTCCGGTTCGCGCGGCGGATCGAGCTTTGACGATTTCTTTGGCGGTAGCAGCTACGGGACCGAGCGCCATCGTGGGGTCTCGCCCGACGCCGGCCGTGTTGCCTCGACCTTTGGCTCGGGCGCGCCGCGAGCCAAAAAGCCGTCATCCAAGGTGTCGCCGACGGTGGAGCGCAAGGTCGATCGTGCCAGCGCATCGCAAGACTTTGCCGCGGGCGATACCGTGAGCCATAAGACCTTTGGCACGGGCACCGTGATCTCGGTCGCCGGAGACATGATCGAGGTCCAATTCGAAAAGACCGGCCAGACCAAAAAGCTTATGAAGGGCTTTGCTCCTATAGTGAAACTGACCTAGGCGGCTTTCCCAGGCACGGCACCTCGGCCTTCAATCGTCGGGCATGACCTCAAGGTCTATGCCCTCCTCTTTCAGGCCGATCTGCCGCACCTGGAAAACCCGTACATCCGGCTAGGCGGGCGCGCCGGGGGCTTTGGTCGCCTGCTCGGACAGTCCTGCGCAAGACGGAGAGCACATTAAGTGCTCTCCTTTGCGTGCGGAACTCGCGATCGATGTTGCCCCATACGCCCGCCCGGGTCCTTGGGTAACGTTGCTGAACGAGCGTTGCTCTGCCTCTCGCTTTTTGATCTGGAGAACCGGGTGGGCTGAATACTTAGACATGGCAAGGGGCTCCCCCGTTGAAGAACGGGGGAGCCCCTTGTTGCTTTTTGATTGTCGTTACTAGCCAGAGGCGCCCCGTCCCGGCGAGCGCTCGGGGACCGGTAGCTTACAGGTGCGAGACGATCAGTTCCATCTTGCCTTCGAGGTCGATGGAGCTGACGGTGCTCGGGGCCAGCAGGTGGCTTCCCTTGTGGACGGGGTCGCCGCAGACGGTGCCTTCGCCGTCGATGACCGACAGGCACATGAAGGGCCAGCGCTGGTCGAGGGTCTTGCTGCCGTTAACGCGCACGCGATCGACGGTGTAGCAGGGGCAAGACACGAGCTCGGTCACGCCATCCACCTCGGGCGCGGTCACCGTGCCGTCGGTCGGAGCCTGAGCATCAAAGTTTATGCAGTCGAGGCTCTGCTCAATGTGCAGGGGACGCAGTTTGCCGTCGGTGCCGGGGCGGTCGTAATCGTACAGGCGATACGTCACGTCGCACGACTGCTGCGTTTCCAAAATGAGCGTACCGGTCTTGATGGCGTGAACGGTGCCGGAGTCGATCTGGAAAAAGTCTCCCTTGTGAATCGGCAGCACGTTGAGCATCTCGTCCCAACGGCCCCCCTCGATCATCTGCGCGGCCTCGGCGCGGTCGTGCGCGCGCTGGCCGACGATGATCGTGGCACCGGGCTCGCAGTCCAGTACATACCAGCACTCGGTTTTGCCCAGGCTGCCGTTCTCGTGCTTGGCGGCGTACTCGTCGTTGGGATGAATCTGGATCGAAAGGTCGTCCTTGGCGTCCAGAATCTTGATGAGCAGCGGGAACTCCTTGCCCTCGCAGTTGCCAAAGAGCTCGCGGTGCTCGGCCCACAGCCACGACAGCGTGTGGCCGGCGTACGGTCCCTCCGCAATCTGGCAGTCACCGTTGGGATGGGCCGAGATGGCCCAGCACTCACCGATGGGACCTTCGGGAATGTCGTAACCAAATACGGTTTCGAGCTGGCGGCCACCCCAGATCTTCTCGTGGAAGATCGGCGTCAGTTTAATCAAATCGGACATATTCATACCCCCATTATGTTGCGCGGGCGTTGCACAAAACAGCTCAAAACGAGCGCCCGCGTGACTACAAAAACTTATGCCAACGTTACGTTGTGCAACTCAAAGCGATCGCCAACGTTGCGCGAGATCGAATACTCAAAGGCGGCGCCGCTGTCCAAAAAGCCAATCTGGGTGAGCTCGAGCAGGGGAGAGCCAAGTTTGGTGTCCAGACGCTCGGCTTCTTCCTCGGTTGCTGCCACGGCGCGAATGGTACGGTGGAAGCTCGAAATCTTCAGCCCACATTGCTCGCGGATGAAGCGGTAGACCGATCCGTACAGGTCCTTCTTTTTAAGGCCTGGAATCAGCTCGAGGGGCATGTAGGTGTACTCGATAACGATGGGCTTCTCATCGGCCTGACGCACGCGCACGACGTGATAGGCAAAGTCATCCTCGGCAATTCCCAGCTGGGCTGCGATGTCCGCTGGTGGATTAACGATCGAGAAATCGTAGACCACCGAGGTCACCTTCTCCCCGCGATGCTCATACGAAAAACCCTGGGTACGGTCGTTTTTGCCCTGGAAAAACGCCTGGCCGGGAAGCCCCGCCGTGTCCTTAACGTAGGTACCCGATCCACGCCGGCTGGTAATAAGACCTTCTTCGGTGATTTGTTCAATAGCTCGTTTGACGGTGATTTTGGAAACGTTATAGAGCTTGCAGAACTCAACGACGGTAGGAAGCTTGTCGCCCGGTTTAAGAGCGCCATCCTCGATAGTGCGACGAATATCTGCAGCTATCGCTTCGTATTTGGGAATCATGGAACCTCCTTTCAAACTTGGTTGAGTATAAAAGAAAGTATAGTCAACACCTAAGTATCTCTATTGAGTTATTGAAAAGTTCGAGAAAGATAAAATTAAAAGTCGCCCCGCTTGAAAAATTAGAGCGTTTTAAATGATAAACGTCTGAGTAGTGTCGTGTTGAGAAATGATCGGTCCGAGGACGGGGCCGAACCGATATAACACCCAGCGAACCGAATCTCGTACTCTGCGCTTCCCCAGATAAAACCTGCCAAAACAAACCTGTCCTTTTTGGTAGGTTTTTGCCTTGGGAGCGGTACCATACAGGCAATGTTTAAACGAGAAAGGTGGGCTCCCATGGAACCTAAGCAGTACTACATCGGCATCGACGTCGGCGGCACTTCGGTTAAGGAGGGTCTGTTCGACGAAGACGGCAACCTGCTTGCCAAGGCCAGCGTGCCCACGCCTCCCATCGTTGACGCCGCGGGCTTTGCCGCGGTGACCGAGGCTATCGATCAGGTGGTCGCCAAGGCTCAGATTCCGCGTGCCTTTGTGGCAGGCATTGGCCTGGCCGTTCCGTGCCCCATCCCGGCGTCGGGCGATGCCAAGGTCAAGGCCAACATCGCCATTAACCTGCCCGAGCTCAAGATTGCCATCCAGGAGCACTGCCCCGACGCGGTCGTTAAGTACGAGAACGACGCCAACGCCGCTGCTATGGGCGAGGCCTGGCTCGGCTCTGCCAAGGGCGTACAGAACGTGGTGATGGTCACCATTGGTACCGGCGTGGGCGGCGGCGTTATCGTTAACGGCGACGTGGTATCGGGCGTTGTGGGCGCCGGCGGCGAGATTGGCCACATGTGCCTGAACCCGGCTGAGGAGCGCACCTGCGGCTGCGGCGGCCATGGCCATCTGGAGCAGTATTCCAGCGCCACCGGCGTGGTGAGCAACTACCTTGCCGAGTGCGAGAAGGCGGGCGTCGAGCCCATCGAGCTGACCGGCCCCTCCGATTCCAAGGACGTGTTCCAGGCCTGCCGCGAGGGCGACAAGCTCGCGCTGGCAGCTGCCGATACCATGGCCGACTATCTCGGCCGTGCACTGGCGCTTATTGCCAACGTGGTCGATCCCGAGATGTTCCTCATCGGCGGCGGCGCCTCCGCCTCGGCCGATGTCTATCTCGACAAGGTTCGCGAGCACTTTAAGCAGTACGCGCTTTCCGCCTCGCGCGAGACGCCCATTAAGGTCGCTTCGCTCGGAAACGACGCCGGCATCATCGGTGCCGCTTACGTAGCCCTGCGCGCCGCCGGCAAATAGCTGGTGCAAAGGGGACAGGTTAGTTTGCACCAACATGGTGCAAAGGGGGGTGTTCCTATAGTTTTGTCAACTGGGAAATGCTGCCCGCGCGACTGAAT
>CALAMG010000039.1 GCA_937925715.1 uncultured Collinsella sp. | reverse complement strand
GGGTCAGCCCGTGGGAGGCCAGGGCGCCGCTGACCGGTGGACGGCACCGAGCCGTACGCTTGAACTGAGAAGGGGGAGGCCTCGCGGCCTCCCCCTTTTTGCGTTTACCGGGCATAAATGACTCATTTACGCCAGACGATTTAATTCTTTTTGGTATTGAGCTTTTATTTAGAGAAAATAAAACGAATAACAAGGGCAACTGCTATGGCTGCAATGATCAAAAGCAGGATTGTCAGTCGATGCTGCTTGCGTCGTTTACTTGATGAAACGAAGATTGATTTTCCCTGTTTTGGCGTTTCGAGATAGCGAGCCGAATGCATCAAGGTTTGCTTTGGTCGAGGACCTCTTTGTTGATGAGCGGCGGATGCTTTCATCGGCTCATCACTAGCTGCGCTGTTTTTAGATAATGGTGCGTCTTTCAGATATACAGGGTCTCCCGAGGCGACGCCCATATGTTTACGTCCCGTTTGGGCATCCTCGAGCGTTTGATATCGATTTCTCGTCACATACTCGGGCTCCGGATCATTAATGGGCTCTTGCGAGATGTGGGAGCGATGGAACCGTGGCGGCTGCGTGGAAGTATCTTCCCCCTGCGTCGGCATAAACATATTGTTCTGGTTTTGGTCGTCCATGATGCCCTTTAGCTCGTTACCAACAACGTGTACGCGCTCATTGTAAGCCCCTTGTTATTTGTAGCTGGGGACATACTCGGTATTTAAGCTCTGGTTCAAAGAACCTTAACCTTCCTAAAACCTGAGTCATACGCACTTAGATATGCTTATAGTACTGGACTCAAAAAACTTTATAGTCGATGTATATATGAGCACTGGGTGGGCATATATAAGAGCGTCAAAAGAAGTCCCAGTCACCTGGAAGATGACTCGGCAGTCCTATAAAGGAGTGGTAAACATGGCAAGCATGGTTCCTTATCGTTCGGTTTTTGGCGTTCGTCCCTCTGCAAGCTCGCTGTTCGATCTGTTTGATGATATGAGCGACCTAGCGAACAGCTCGATTGCCTCTAAGGCGTTCCCCGTTGACGTTGAGGATAAGGGCGATGGCTATGAGGTCAAGGCTTATCTGACCGGCGTCGCCAAGGACGATATCGATGTCGAGCTTAACGAGGGCCGTCTGTCCATTAGCGTGAATGTCGAGGAAGACGAGGAGAACGAGGGCAAGAACTTCCTGCAGAAGGAGTTCAGCTCGTACAGCGCGACGCGTGGCGTGTATCTTAAGGACGCTTCGAGCGAGGGCCTCTCGGCTAAGTACGCTGACGGCATCCTGACCGTTACGGTTCCCAAGATCGTCGAGAAGAAGAACGTTACGAAGATCTCCATTGACTAACTTCGTTGGTGTTCTGCGCTATTAAAAGACAACAAAAGGGGCTGGGAAGCGATTCCCGGCCCCTTTTGCTGTTTAGGACAGTCTATTGAATGGTTGCTGGCCGATACTGGCTTGCGGGGCGTATCGAGAGTTTTCGCGATCCTTGGAGAAGGGTGGCGGAGCTGCCGAGCTCGTCATCCAGGGTTGCGACCAGAGCTTTGGCATAGCTTTTGACGGTAAGGCTCGGACGATTGTTATCTTGGCTGATATGCATGGCAATGAGCTGTTCGGTGCGATCGGTAACAAGTTCGCGCGCGGCTTCGGCGGCTTGGCCATTGGAGAGGTGTCCCCTTGCAGACAGGATGCGCTCCTGAAGAAAGCGGGGATATTCTCCCTCGCGCAGCATGGTCGCATCGTGGTTGCTTTCGAGCGCGAGGACTCGACAATCTTTGAGGGTGTTCATGGCTTGGCTCGATAGCTCTCCGGTGTCGGTGGCAAAGCCGATGGAATCATCGAGAGCATTGAATCGATAGCCGACTGGATTGATGACATCGTGTGGTGTTGAGTAGGTTTGCACGTGGATGCCGGCAATGGAAAGGATGTCACCGGGATCGAATTCCTCGACAGGCAGATGCGAAAGATTTTCTTTGTTCGAAAGAGTGCCCCTGCTGGCAAAGAGGGGGCCGTGCCAGTGCTTGCACCAGACATCGAGGCCCTTGATGTGATCGCTATGCTCATGAGTAATGAGAAGAGCCGAGACGTTGTCAGCCGAGAGCCCCAGTTCTGCCATGCGCTTTAATGTCTCGCGGCGAGACAGTCCGTCATCGACCATAATGAGCCCCTGCGGGCCCTCGATGAGCGCGCAGTTGCCTTTAGAGCCACTGCCGAGGATATGAAGGTGCAGACGAGACATAAGATTCCAAAGGATACAATGGGTGCGGACGAATAGAGGAGGAAGCAAATGCCTACGGTATCTCAGCATTATGGACACCATGCCGTGCCTGGGGCAGTCGATGAGACCCGGACGAGACAGCAGGCTGCTCCTGTCGTGCTCATGGTATCAGGCGGCGCGGACTCGACGGCACTGCTTCTTATGGCGTGCACATCAAAGCTGGATATCCAAGACGGACGCGGTGTTGCCCCCATCGCGCGCGAGCGACTGCACGTGCTGCATGTGAACCATCATCTGCGCGGCAAGGCGTCCGATGGCGACGAGGCCTTTGTGCGTGAGCTCTGCGCACAATATGGTCTACCGCTGTGTGTTGAGCATGCCTATTTTGATGATGAATTGGGCAATATCGAGGCGGCTGCCCGCGAGGTGCGCTATGCCGCGGCGCGAAGGTATGTTCGCGAGCTCTGCGCCCAGACGGGGGCACCGCGAACGGCGGCTCGTATCTGCACCGCGCACACGTCTTCGGATCGCGCGGAAACGTTTTTGATGAACGCGATTAAGGGTTCGGGGCCCGCTGGCCTATCGAGCATTCCTCGCCGGAGGAATATCGTGGTACGTCCCTTGCTCGACCTAACTCATGGCGAGCTCGTGGGCTATCTACAGGTACATGGTCAGCCGTGGCGTGAAGACGAGAGCAATGAGGATATCTCGTATCTGCGAAACTACGTGCGCCATCGAGTAATGCCAGTGGTGGCGCAGCGCAACGCGAGCGTCTGCAAGACGATTGGCGCCGCCTGCGAGATCTTAGGCGATGAGGACGCGTTTTTGTCTCAGCTTTCGGCACAGGCGTTTCGAAGCTGTTTGCGCAAAGAGGCAGCGGGTGCGCTGGTGCTCGATGCCAGGCGCCTGGCTGCGGCCGAGGTGGTAATCGCGCGGCGCATCGTGCGACTGGCGATTAAGCGCATCGATCCGGACGCTCGTCCCGAGATGCGACATGTGGAGCGAGTCCTTTCCTGCGTTGCCGAGGGCACCGGCTCGGTCACGCTTCCGGCGGGGATTGACGCACGCATTGAGTTTGGCATGCTGGCGTTTAAGGCGCCGGCGGCTCGCGAGGGCCTGGTCGCGGACTGGGTTACCGTACCCGGTCGTTTGCCGTTGGGCGGGGGGCGCATGCTGGTCGCAGAGCCGATGGCCGTTGAGCCGGGATGCGATATCGTGCGCCGCGCCCGTGAGCTTGCGGCTGCCGGGGAAGTGACAGCTTTGGTAGACGCGGCTGCCCTGGGTTTTGCCGACAGCGATAGTGAGCGGATCCTGGCGGGCTCACGTGGCGAGATCCCTGCAGAGGCGCGATTGGCGCGCCTGTGGGTGGACGGTCCCGCACCGGGAGACGTGATGTGCCCGTTAGGAATGAGTGGCCGAAGCAAGAAGGTATCCGACTTGCTAGGCGAGGCTCGCATTCCCGTTTCCGAGCGCGCCGGCGTGCCCGTGGTGAGGACGGCGCCGGGAGGTGCCGTGGTGTGGGTCGCCGGAGTTCGCGCGGACGAACGTTTTAAATGCACGGCGGCGACGCGTGTGGCTTATCTGCTTCGCGTGGTTGACGCGGATTAGCCCCTCGCACCAGCTGTTCTGTGCGGCGTTGACGGTATTCCCGCGCTGATGGTGCGCGGGCTGGAAAATATACCCCGTGCGCTGCTAGAATGTGTAGTTCGCGTCCATACGGCGGTGTGTGGGCGATTAAGCACAAGAAAGGGTTGTCATGGCTTCTCAACATCCGGATATCGAGAAGGTTCTGTTTACGCAGGAGGATATCGACGGCATCGTTTCTCGCCTGGGCGAGGAGATCACTCGCGACTACGCGGGTAAGGATCTGGTGCTGATCGCGGTTCTGCGCGGTGCCGTTGTCTTTATGGGCGACCTGATGCGCAAGATTGAGCTACCGACCAACATCGATTTCATGGCTGTTTCGAGCTATGGCGACGGTGTGAAGTCCTCGGGCATCGTGCGTATCATTAAGGATCTGGATATCGACATCCGTGGTCGCGACGTGCTGATCGTCGAGGACATTCTGGACTCGGGCCTGACCCTCAAGTACCTGATGAAGAACCTCGAGAGCCGCAAGCCCGCTTCGCTGGAGGTCGCCGCCTTCCTGTGGAAGGACGTTGAGGACCGCACCTCGGCCATCACGCCCAAGTATGTTGGAACCCATTGCCCCGATGCCTTTGTGGTGGGCTACGGCCTCGACTATGCCGAGCGCTATCGTAACCTTCCGTATCTGGGCATTTTGAAACCGGAGGTTTATTCGTAAGATGCCCGACGACCATAACGATAACAATTCCCAGACTCCCCGGGAGCCTAAGATCCCGGGGATGCCCGGAGGCAAGAAGCCCACGCGTACGGGCTGGCTGTATTTTATTTTGGCTTGCGCGCTTCTGGGCTACGCCTTCTTTAACATGGGCTCCGGCTTTGCCAATTCCAGCAATACCGTTAAGCTCGCGACGAGCGAGATGGTGAGCGCCATCAAGCAGGATCGCGTCGAAGATCTGACCTATACGGTTCAAGACGGAAGCGTGACGGGTCATTACTGGAAGACGAAGAAGGACAAGGGCGATACGAGCGAGCTCAAGAGCTTCTCCTCGACCTATGTCGGCTCCGATTCGCTTGCCGAGCTCATGGCGGAGCACCCCGATACCAAGTACATCGTCAACACCAACGATCCCGATTTTTGGGGCGACTTGGCGATGAGTGTGCTTCCGACGATCGCCCTTATCGCCATCATGTTCTACTTTATGCGCCAGATGATGGGCGCCAACAACAGGAACATGCAGTTTGGCAAGACCAACGCCAAGACCAACGAGGCCACACGCCCCAAGGTCAAGTTTGAAGACGT
Source organism: uncultured Collinsella sp. (assembly GCA_937925715.1). Classification (GTDB taxonomy): domain Bacteria; phylum Actinomycetota; class Coriobacteriia; order Coriobacteriales; family Coriobacteriaceae; genus Collinsella. Next base: position 102,271 of record CALAMG010000039.1, on the reverse strand, counting down.
TGCCGGCGTGGACGAGGCAGTTGAGGAGCTCGAGGAGATCCGTGACTTTTTGAGCGATCCGGATCGCTATCGCAAGCTGGGCGCCAAGATCCCGCGTGGCGTGTTGCTGGTGGGCCCTCCGGGCACCGGTAAAACGCTGCTGGCCAAGGCCGTTGCCGGCGAGGCGGGCGTGCCGTTCTTTAGCATCTCGGGTTCCGACTTTGTCGAGATGTTTGTGGGTGTCGGCGCCAGCCGTGTGCGTGACCTCTTTAAGGAGGCCAAGTCCCAGGCCCCGTCGATCATCTTCATCGATGAGATTGATGCCGTGGGACGTCAGCGCGGAGCTGGCTTGGGCGGCGGCCATGACGAGCGCGAGCAGACGCTCAACCAGCTGCTGGTCGAGATGGACGGCTTTGAGGAAAGCGAGTCGGTCATCCTGATCGCTGCGACCAACCGTCCTGACATCCTGGATCCGGCATTGCTGCGTCCCGGCCGTTTTGACCGTCAGGTTACGGTCGACCGTCCGGATGTGAAGGGCCGCGAGCAGATCTTGCGCGTGCATGCCGAGAACAAGCCGATGGACGAGGACGTTAAGTTTGAGAAGCTCGCCCAGATGACCGTTGGCTTTACCGGTGCCGACCTGGCGAACTTGCTCAATGAGTCTGCACTGTTGGCTGCCCGCCGCCATCGTTCCGCGATCTCGATGGACGAGGTCGAGGAATCGATGGAGCGCGTGATTGCCGGACCGCAGCGCAAGGGTCGCGTGATGACCGAGGCCGAGCGCACCACGATTGCCTACCACGAGAGCGGCCACGCTCTGGTGGGCCACATCCTGGAGCACTCCGATCCGGTTCACAAGATTTCGATCGTCAGCCGCGGTCAGGCGCTGGGCTACACGCTGCAGCTTCCGCAGGAGGACCACTTCCTCAAGACCAAGAACGAGATGCTCGACGAGCTTGCCGTGTTCTTGGGCGGCCGCGTTGCCGAGGAGCTCATGTGCGATGACATCACGTCGGGCGCGAGCAACGATCTGGAGCGCGCAACCAAGATGGCGCGCGAGATGGTCACGCGCTTGGGCATGAGCGAGGAGCTGGGCACGCAAGTGTTTGGCGAGGCGCAACATCAGGTGTTCCTTGGTCGCGATTACGCCGATCACCAGGATTACTCCGAGGAGACGGCGCGCCGCATCGATATCGAGGTTCAGCGCATCATGCGTGAGGCCCATCGTCGTGCGGTCGAGATCCTGGACGCCCGTCGCAATCAGCTCGATCTGATGGCGAAGGTGCTGCTTGAGCGCGAGACCGTCGAAGGTGACGCCGTGAACGCCCTGCTCGACAACGAGTGGGACGCCTACCTTGAGCGCGAGGACGATATCCTGGCGGCCAAGGAGGAGCGCAATGCCAAGGCGGCCGGCATGCCGACCAAGAAGCGCGCGCCTCGTATGAGCGAGGAAGAGCTGGCGGCTGATGCCGCGGCCTTTGCGCAGGCGGCCATGCAGGAGGATGCCGAAGCCGCATCCGATGATGCTGACGATGACCATGCCGTCGTCGATGCCGACACCGACGCCGACAAATAGTCTTTGTGGCGAAAGCCTCCGCGGGGAAACCTGCGGAGGCTTTTTCTTTTGAGCGATATGGGGCCGTCTGTTGATTGGGGACAGACTTAAATGAGCGTTTTCACGCATTTAAGTCTGTCCCCAATCAACATTGCTGCGGCACTTTGCTCGGCTAAAGCGTACAATAGCGCCTATGCGAAAGGGGAACAGATGATCAACGAAACTATGTATGCTCGCGGTGCGGAAAGCTCCATCATCCGTGAGATTTTTAGCTATGGCCTTGAGCGCAAGGCGCAGATCGGTGCGGAAAACGTATTTGATTTTTCGCTGGGCAATCCGAGCGTTCCGGCACCCGCTGCTGTGGCGGAGTCCATTAAGAAGGCCCTGGAGCTGCCGAGTGACCAGTTACACGGCTACACCCCCGCTCCGGGCCTGCCGCAATGTCGAGCAGCCGTCGCCGAATCGCTCAACCGCCGCTTTGGAACGAACTATGAGGGTAAGGACGTCTTTATGACGGTGGGTGCCGCGGCTTCGCTCACCTGCACGCTCAACGCCGTTACGAACCCGGGCGACGAGGTTATTGTTATCGCCCCGTACTTTCCGGAGTATCGCGTTTGGATTGAGAAGGCCGGCTGTACGTGTGTTGAGGCGCTCGCCGATGAAGATACGTTCCAGCTGAGCGTGGACAACGTGCTCAAGGCGATCACCGACAAGACGGCAGCCGTCATTATCGACTCGCCCAACAACCCGACCGGTGCCGTATATACGCGCGACACGCTGACGCGACTGGCCAATGTTCTGCGCGAGGCCAACGCTCAGCGCGATCCCGAGAATCCGATTATGCTCATCTCGGATGAGCCGTACCGCGAGATCGTGTACGGTGCCGAGGTGCCTTGGGTGCCCTCGATCTACGAGCACACCATCGTGTGCTACTCGTATTCCAAGTCGCTGTCGCTGCCGGGTGAGCGCGTGGGGTGGATCTTGGTTCCCAACACCAATCCGCAGGCTGCCCGTCTGATGCCGGCCGTTGCCGGTGCCGCCCGTACGCTGGGCTTCGTGTGCGCGCCGGCGCTCTTTCAGCGCGTAATTATCGACTGCATCGATGAGCCGAGTGACGTTGAGGCCTATGCACGCAACCGCACCGCGCTTACCGACGCACTAGCGGAGTATGGCTACACCTATGTTGAGCCGGATGGCGCGTTCTGCCTATGGGTGAAAGCATTGGAGCCCGATGCGAATGCGTTTTGCGAGCGCGCAAAGAAGTATGAGTTGCTTGCGGTTCCCTCGGACAGCTTTGGTATGCCGGGTTGGTTCCGACTGGGCTATTGCGTGAGCTACGAAACGATTGTCAATTCGCTACCCGCTTGGAAACAGTTGGCGGACGAGTATCGTTAAAAGTAAAGCGCTCTGCCTACAATGTTTTACGTGAAACGGGGTTTGGTGTTAAGCCGGACCCCGTTGTCATGGACGTTGTGTCTTTGGGATGGAGTGGTTTTACGACTATCGAAGGCTATGCGTACAATGAATATAAGCGACGGCCGTGCCAGATAAGGAGACCTGATGCCCTACCTGCTTTCTTGTGACATTCATACCCATACGATGTTCTCTGCGCATGCATATTCGACCATTGAGGAGAATGTGTACTGGGCGGCAGAGCGTGGTCTGCAGGTGCTCGGATCTGCCGACCATTTGAGCTCTATGGTTACGGCTTGCCCCAATGACCTGCGCAGTTACCAGTTCTTTATCAACCAGGATATCTGGCCGCGCATTTGGAGCGGCGTGCTGGTGCTGCGTGGTGCCGAGGCCGATATCGTTTCGCTGGACGGAAGCCTGTTTGGCGAGGACACTCCTGTCACGCTCGATATCGCCGGCGATTCGTACAGCCGTCAGCATTCACTGTTCGATTTGGTTACGCGTAATTTGGATTATTTGGTTGCAAGCGTGCATAATCCGCAGATTGCTGAGGGCGCGACGCTGGCCCAGACGACCGAGATGTATATCAATGCCCTGGAGCACCCCAAGGTGTTCATGCTGGGTCACACGGGGCGTTCGGGCGTGCCGTTCGATATCGACGAAGTGCTGTTGGCAGCTAAGGCCAAGCACAAGATTATCGAGATCAACAACCATAGTCTTGAACACGGTGTCGACACTGAGCATTGGGCCGTATGCCGCAAGATTGCCGAGCGCTGCGCCGAGCTGGGCGTGGGCATTGGCGTTTCGACCGATGCGCACATTGGCATGGCAATTGGTAAGCTCGATTACGCTCGCAAGATGCTCGACGAGATTCACTTCCCGTTGGATCTGATCGTGACGCGCGATCGCGAGACGCTGCTGCGCGAGATGGCGGCAGCCGGCGTGTGCGATCTGCGCAATGGGATGTAGCGGAATTTATAAACCAAGCGAGGGGGGCGGCCCAGACGGGTCGCCCCCTTTCTTGTCCCAAAAATCTACTGAGGTTGGTTAGCGGCGTTCGAGGACCGCTACGGTTTCGGTGTGGTCGGTGTGAGGGAACATGTCGACTGGCGTGATCTTGAGCAGGCGATAGCCTCCGTCGAGGAGCTGGTGCAGGTCGCGCTCTTGGGTCACGGGGTTGCAGCTGATATAGGTGATGCGGCGTGGCTTAAGTGCGCAGGCAGCTTCGAGGAACTCGGGCGTGGAGCCGGCGCGCGGCGGGTCGATGGAAAGAACGTCGACGCGTTCGTTGTTGTCGGCGGCATCCAGGATGTAGTCGGTGGCGTCGTCGGCCATAAACCAAGCGCTGCGGGTGAGGCCGTTGAGCTCGGCATTGCGGCGTGCGTCGGCAATGCCCGCCGGGTTGCGCTCCACGCCGAGCAGCATAATGCCGATACCCTTGTTCTGGGCATCTTTAGCTGCGCAAAGACCGATGGTACCGCTGCCACAGTAGGCATCCATGAGCACATCGCCCTGGTGCAAATCCATGCCGTCGATAGCGAGCTGATAGAGCAGCTCGGTCTGCTGCGGGTTGGTCTGGTAGAACGCGGTGGGGGAGATATCGAACTCGCAGCCGAGCAGCTGGTCGCGCATGCACTCGGCGCCATATACAATGCGGGTTTCCTCGCCGAGGATGGCGTTGCCGGGACGTCCGTTGATGTTTTGGGCGACGGTGACGATGTGCGGATTGAGTGCGGCGACAGCCTCAAAGAACTCCTGCGCATGCGGCAAGTCGCGCTGAGCGGTCACGAGCGTGACCATGACCTGGTCGGTACGCCAACCGCAGCGGACGACGGCATAGCGAAGCAAACCAAGATGCTTGTCCTCATTAAAGGCGGGAATATGCAGCCGCTCAGCTTCGCGTGCGATGCCGTTGAGAATCTGACGGGCGCCCGGTGCCTCGACGGGGCATTCGGGTACGGCAACGATCTTGTGCGTGCCGCGCTCAAAGAAACCGCACCGGACAGTGCCTTCTTTGCCGGGGGCAAAGGGAGTGGCGGCCTTATGGCGAAAACCGCGCGGCGCAGGATATTTGCCCGGGTCGCCCAGGGTGACGCCCATACCGCGAATGGGGTCGACGCTAATGCCCTCGCGCTCGCAAAGGGTAGCAAAAAGCTCCTCCATGGCGGCCTGCTTGGCTGCCAACTGCTTCTTATAAGGACGATTGAGCGCCGTACACCCACCGCAAGCTTTCATGATGGAACAAGGAGACTTGGGATCAACGGCCTTGCGCGCAGACGGAACCGGATTCTTATACGGGCGCTTGGAGCGAGTCTGAGATGCCTTATCGTCGTTCCGACGAGAGCCGGGACGCTTGGCCTTAGCCTTGCCCTTGGCCGACTTACCCTTCGCGTCCTGAGACGACTTGGATTTCTTAGAAGATTTTTTCTCCTCTGACCCCTCAGCCGCCTCGATCAAAGCACGACGAGCCTTACGCTCCGCACGAGATTCTGCCATGAATTAACCCCACTAATTTACAAATTGAAAGCTGAAAGCATTGTACCGTGCCAAGCTAGCGGACGATATACAAGCGCCTATTTCATGTCAGTGATAAGTCCAACGATGTTTGCCCGGCGTGGGCGGGGAGCGGCGCGTAATTAAGTTTATCGCGAGTTCCGCACGCAAAGGAAAGCACTTAATGTGCTTTCCGTCTTGCGCAGGACTGTAGAGCAGGAAACTTAATTACGCGCCGCTCCCCGCCCACGCCGGGCAAACCCTCCCTTGTACTCCATCTCACTAAAGTGTATGATTCTGGACGTTACACGAATCACTTTACTTAACTAAAGTGCCATCAAGGGGGAATACCATGAATACCGATATGTCTCGTCGTCAGTTTGTTGGTCTAGCCGGCTCGCTCGCTACGGTGCTTGGCCTTGGTCTTGTCGGTTGCGGCGGTGGTGCCGGCAAGGGCTCCGCTGCTGGCTCTGCCGCGGCCAAGGATGTGAAGGGCGCTGCGGAGTCCAAGAAGCTCGTGGTGGGCTTTGATAAGTCCTATCCTCCGTACGGCTTTGTGGGCGACGATGGCGAGTACACCGGCTTTGATCTCGATCTGGCCAAGGCTGTTGTCGATAAGCAGGGCTGGGAGGTCAAATACGAGGCCATCGACTGGGATGCCAAGGATACGCTGCTTAACTCGGGCGCCATCAACTGCATCTGGAATGGCTTTACCATGGAGGGCCGTGAGGACGACTACACGTTCTCCGAGCCGTACATGCTCAACGAGCAGGTGCTGGTGGTAAAGAAGGATGCAGGCATCAAGAGCTGGGACGATCTTGCCGGCAAGACCGTGATTACCCAGACCGATTCCGCTGCGCAGGATGTGCTTGAGGGTGACCAGAAGGATCTGGCGGCGACGTTTGCCACGCTCGACACCATCGGTGAGTACAACACGGCGTTTATGCAGCTCGAGAGCGGCGCGGTCGATGCCGTGGCTTGCGACCTTTCGATTGCCCAGTATCAGCTTGCCGCCAAGCCCGATGCTTATACGCAGCTTGATGAGCCGCTGTCCAGCGAGCACTACGCCGTCGGCTTTAAGAAGGGCGACACCAAGTCGGCCGACGCCGTGACCGAGTCGCTCAAGGCACTCTACGATGACGGTACGGTTAAGGATCTCTGCGACAAGTATTCAAGCTATGGTCTATCTTTCGATAATTGGGTGCTCAAGTAATGTCTATTCAGGTCATGATGCAGATGCTTGGCCAGGGATTCTTGGTCAGTTTGCAGTTGTTTGTGCTGACACTGCTGGGGTCGATTCCGCTGGGAATCCCCGTGGCGTTTATGCGCATGAGCAAAATCGCGCCGCTTCGCTGGATTGCGCGCATCTACATTTCGGTCATGCGCGGTACGCCGCTCATGCTGCAGATGTTTGCCATCTACTTTGCCCCGTACTACGTGTTTGGCATTTCGCTCACGCCCGATTCCAAGTGGACGGCGTGCGTCGTGGCGTTCATCATCAACTACGCCGGTTACTTTGCCGAGATCTATCGCTCGGGCTTGCAGTCCATTCCGCGCGGTCAATACGAGGCTGCCGAGGTGCTGGGCTATTCGCGCGTGCAGACGTTTCTGTATATCGTGATGCCGCAGGTCGCCAAGCGTATTCTGCCGGCGATGGGCAACGAGATCATCACGCTGGTCAAGGACACGTCGCTGGCGTTTGCCATTGGCGTGGGTGAGATGTTCTCGACGGCCAAGGCGCTGGTCGCCTCGCAGGTGAGCATGGTGCCGTTTGCGATCGCGGCGCTGATTTACTGGGTCTTTAATTTCGTCGTCGAGATGCTGCTGGGCGCCGCCGAGAAAAAATTGGATTACTACCATGATTAATTCGGTAATGAATATATCGAACGCGCGTAAGGCGTTTGGCGGCAATGAGGTGCTCAAGGATATCTCGCTTGAGGTGAAGCGTGGCGAGGTCGTGGCGATTATCGGGCCTTCGGGTGGCGGCAAGTCCACGCTGCTGCGGTGTGCCACGCTGCTCGAGACACTCGACGGAGGCTCGCTCTCGTTTGGCGACCTTGCCGTTGCGACGGATGCGGGTTCGGGCGCGGTCTATGCGAAGGGCGATGTGCCCAAGCAGGCGCGCTCGCGATTCGGCCTGGTGTTCCAAAATTACAACCTGTTCCCGCACTATACGGTGATGAAAAACATCACCGATGCGCCGATTCGCGTGCTTAAGCGTCCGCGCGAGCAGGCGGAAGCCCGCGCTCACGAGCTGATTGCACAAATGGGGCTGACGGGCAGCGAGAACAAGGTGCCGTGTGAGCTTTCGGGCGGTCAGCAACAGCGTGTGAGTATCGCCCGCGCCCTGGCGCTCGATCCGGAAATCTTATTCTTTGACGAGCCGACCTCGGCGCTCGATCCCGAGCTAACGGCCGAGGTGCTGCGTGTCATTAAAGACCTGGCGGCGCAGAATATGACGATGGTGATCGTGACCCATGCGATGCAGTTTGCGCGCGATGTTGCCGATCGCGTGGTCTTTATGGACGGAGGCCGCATTGTCGAGGAGGGCCCGGCCGAGCAGGTTATCGATCATCCGCGTGAGCAACGTACCCGTGAGTTCTTGAGTCGTATCGAGGGGTAGGCTCAGGTATTTACTCAACTATTAATTGAGGCGAAGCCGCCGCAGGTCTTACGGTCTGTGGCGGCTTTTTGTTTGCATCGACGGAGTTCAATAATCGCCTCACAAGTTTGTCTCTTCCTCTCGCCGCCTGTATTCATACGTGCGCCGAAAGGTATGCATGGACAGCCGCCCGTGAGGGTAGGGTGGTGGCATAGGACATTTGGAGGGTGAGTCGGCTCGGTTGCCGACCATGCTGCTCCCGGGATGGCACCGACCGCGAACTCTCCCCGTTGGCGTCGCGCATTGCGCGCGGCCCTGCAAGGAGGTCATCATGGGTGCTCCCAAGACCGGCAATGTAAGGAACGTGGTGCTCGTAGGCCAAGGCGGGGTGGGCAAGACTTCACTCGCCGAGGCCATGCTCCACCTTTCCGGCAAGACCGCCCGCCTGGGCGGCCACGACGGCACCAAGCCCACGCTCGACTATGACCCTGAAGAGGTCAAGCGTTCATTCTCCATCTCGACGACCATCGCGCCGATCGACTGGAAGGGCGCGCGCATCAATGTGCTCGATGCCCCGTGCTACCCCGATTTTATCGGCGACGCCTTTGCCGCGATGAGCGTCTGCGAGACGGCTCTGTTTGTGGTCGACGCCGAGGCCGGCCCGCAGCCTACGACGGTTAAGCTCTGGTATGCCGCCGAGGACCTGCGCCTGGCGCGTGCGGTGTTCGTAAACCGCCTGTCGCGCTCCGAGGCCAGCTTTGCGACCACGATGGACCTGCTGCAGGAGCGCTTTGGCACGCGCCTGGGCGCCGTGACCCTTCCCTGGGGCGAGGGCGAGGACTTTGACGGCATCATCGACCTGGTGCGCATGAAGGCGCGCCATTGCAACGGCACCGAAGCCGTTGAGTCGGAGATTCCCGAGGAGTATCGTGCCCAGGCCGAGGAGGCCCATGACCATCTGTGCGAGCTGGTGGCCGAGGCTGACGACGAACTGATGATGAAGTACCTGGAGGGCGAGGAGACGCTGACGCAGGAGGAGCTTGAGGGCCTGCTGTCGAAGGCGATCGCCGAGCGCATCTTTGTGCCGGTCTTTGCGGGCGATTGCATTAAGGAGCAGGGCGTCAACTCGCTGATGGACGACATCGCGACGTACTTCCCGGCGCCGACCGACTACGGCGAGATGCCGCTTATCGACGGCGATTCGCTTAAGATCTCGAGTGACGATGACCGTCCGGTGGCGTTTGTGTTTAAGACGCTGGCCGATCCGCAGCAGGGTCGCATCAGCTTTATCAAGGTGCTGACGGGCACGCTTGAGCCGGGCCTTGAGCTGATCAACGCGCGTACCCGCAAGAGCGATCGTCTGGCTCACCTGTATGTGATGTGCGGCCGCGACATGACCGAGGTCGGTCACGCCTATGCCGGCGACATTATCGTGGCGCCCAAGTTGGCGGCAGAGACGGGTGACACACTCTCCATTACCGGTAAGGTCGAGGCGGCGGCGTTTAAGTTCCCCAACTCGCAGTACCGCATTGCCATCGAGGCCGAGAACCGTGGCGACGAAGAGAAGCTCTATACGTTTATCGAGAAGGCGTGCAAGGCTGATCCGACCATGAGCATCGATCGTGACGAGGAGACGGGCCAGACTATCATCTCCGCCGTTGGTGAGGCGCAGGTTTCGGTGCTGCTCAACCGTCTGGAGGACCGCACCAAGGTCGCTGCCAAGAGCGTGCCGATCCGTATTCCGTATCGTGAGACCATTCGCCGCACGGCAAGTGCCCAGGGCCGCCACAAGAAGCAGACAGGCGGTGCCGGTCAGTACGGCGACTGCTGGCTGCGCGTTGAGCCGCTCATTGGGCCCGACGGCACGAGCGATGGCTATGAGTTTGTGGACGAGGTCGTAGGCGGCCGTATTCCACGTTCGTTGATCCCTGCCGTGGACAAGGGTGTCCAGGAGACCATGAAGGACGGCATCATTGCCGGCTACCCGCTCACGGGCATTCGCGTGGCTGTGTACGACGGCTCGTATCACAGCGTCGACTCCAACGAGATGGCGTTCCGTGCGGCGGCTCGCATCGGCCTGCGCAAGGCATGCGCCGATGCCGACCCGGTGGTGCTGGAGCCCATCGAGGAAATCACGGTGACTATCCCCGAGAGCTACGCCGGCGCTGTGATGGGCGACATCTCGGCCTCGCGCGGTCGCGTGACGGGTATGGAGACCGATGAGCGCGGCGATACCGTGGTCATTGCTCAGGCGCCGCTGGCAGAGCTGACGGATTATTCGACGCGCCTACGCTCTATCACGCGCGGCACGGGCGACTTTACCATGAAGCCCGCTGGCTACGAGCAGGTTCCCTATGACGTTCAGGCCAAGCTGGTCGAGCGCTATGAGGAGGGCCGCGCCAAGTAGCGTGTGGCGTTGCCTGCAACATATATGCCGATGCAAGGGCCGCTCTGGAAGTGCCACGCCAAGTAGATCGATGTAGGGCAACCACCACGATGGGAATAGTCCCCATCGTGGTGGTTTTTGGTGGGCGAGGTGCCTGCCGGCTTTTACTGGGCCCGTCTCCTTTCATGCCGTCGCGAAAGATAGGTCTCCTTTGATAGAATAAACGTATATAGACGTCTATTTGAACTAGGAGGCAGTATGTTCGAGGCGGTTATCTTCGATATGGACGGGCTCATGTTCGATACTGAGCCGATTTGGGCTTCCTGCTGGCCCAAAACCGCAATTGAGTTTGAGGTTGAATGCAAAGAGGGTCTTGCGGACGCCATGCGTGGCACCAATGGATCTGAAGCGGTGTCCATTATTCGCGAGTGGTATGGTGATGAGGTCGATTCTCAAGCGTTTGTTGACCGTTTTTACGAAATAGCGCATGAAGCGCTGGCTCAGGGCGCAGAGAAGAAACCCGGATTAGATCGGCTTCTCGACTATCTTCAGGCTGAGGGAATTCCGATGGCAGTTGCTTCATCATCGAGCAGAAAAATGATCGAGGCAAATTTGATAAGGGGAGGAATACTCCCTTATTTCGATTCGATCGTCTCTGGTATTGAGGTCGAACACGCCAAGCCTTATCCAGACGTCTTTTTGAAAGCGGCGGATGAGCTAGGAGCTTCGCCGCAGAAATCCCTCGTTTTAGAGGATTCCTATAACGGGGTGCGTGCGGGATTTGCAGGAGGATTTTGCACTGTCATGGTCCCCGATCTCTCTGAGCCAACAGATGAGATGGAAAGATTGGCCACGGCAATAGTTTCGAGCCTAAATGACGTTACCGATATGCTGGCAAATGGGGCGCTGGGGTAAGCATGTCAAATGAAAGGGGCTGTCGAGTGCTTCTCGACAGCCCCTTTTTTCGATTTGCGGTATTTAGTGCTTTGCGCATAAATCAAAAAGGTATATAGTCGTCTATAAACAGGTACATAGACGTCTATATAAGTATCTGGAACGAAAACTCAACTCGAATTGCCGTAACCCGGTTGGAGGAATCATGGCAGTTGTAACTTCGACTGAGCTGATCCAGATTGCACGCAAGAACGGATGGCTCCTTCCCGCATATAACACGACGAACATGGAGATGACCTTGGGTATCCTGGATGGATTACAGAGGGCCGGGATGCCGGGTATTCTTCAGATCGCCCCTACTAACGTCAAGCTGTCCGATTACGGCATGATCGCATCCATCGTAAAGCGCGCGGCGGAGGATTATATCGTTCCCACGTGTCTGCATCTCGATCACGGCAAGACGCTCGAGGACGTACGCCGGGCGGTCCAGGCTGGCTTCACCTCTGTCATGATCGACGGTGCCGCGCTTTCCTTTGAAGAGAACATTCGCTTCTCGCGCCAGGCGGTCGACTATTGCCATTGCTATGGCGTGCCCGTCGAGGCGGAGCTTGGCGCCATCAAGGGCAAGGAGGACGATCATGTTTCCGAGGCGGATCTTAAGACCGACCCGGATCAGGTTTGTGAGTTCGTAGAGCGCACGGGCTGTGATTTGCTGGCCGTGTCCATCGGTAATGTTCATGGCCTCGAAGATGAGCCGCGCATCGATTTGCCGCTGCTTGAGAAGCTTGCAGAGGTATCTCCGTGTCCCCTCGTTCTTCATGGCGGCTCGGGAATTCCCTACGAGACCATCCATGCGATGCAGCCGCACAAGATGTCCAAGATCAATATCGCAAGCGACCTGCGCAAGGCCTACATCACAACTGTTGGCAAGGCGTATGAGGCAAACAACAATGAGCACAATCTTGCCAAGGTGCTAATCGATGCTCGAGAAGCCGTTGCGGCTGTTGCCTACAAAACGACCCGCGCCATCAACGGCATCGCTGAGTAAAGCGGAATTATAGATATGGATGAGGCGAAAATGGGCGCGCTCTACCTTGGTGTCGATGTTGGCACGTCATCGGTGAAGCTTACGTGCATTGATGAAAGTGGAAAAGTTGTCGCAACTGCAAGCGAGGCTTACGAATGCTCTGAGCCTCATCCCGGTTGGAGAGAGATTGAACCCGGGATATGGTGGGATGCCGTTTGTTCGGCGTGCGCCTTGCTTGGGGAGAAGGTCGACCTGTCTCTAATTAAGGGCGTTGGGGCCACCGGGCAAATGCATACGACGGTGCTGGTTGATGCTGCTGGGGTTCCGACATGTCCGGCGATAATGTGGAATGATCAACGCACGATTGACACTGTTTTTGATGAGAAGCAGTGGGCGTTAGCTGTAGGTCTTCCCCAGGTTGCCAGCTTCCTCTCAACTGGGGTTCCGGCAATGAACCTTGCATGGATGGCTAAGAACAACCCAGCTGCTCTTTCCAAGAGCGAGGTATTCCTTTCGGTTTCGGATTGGATCGCTCTCAAGTTTGGCGGACATCCCGGCATGGACTATTGCGGAGCGTCGACAACGGGGCTTTTCGATAATAAGAAGCAAACTTGGATTGACGAGGTTTGTGAGCATTTTGGGGTTCCTAGGTCATTGCTACCCGCTGTCGAGCCTTCCGACAAGGTTATCGGGTTCGTCAGCGAAAGGGCTTCTGCCGAGACAGGAATTCCTGCAGATGCATCGATTGTAAGGGGAACGGGCGATAATCCTGCGGCGGCGATTTGTACGGGCTGCCTCCTGGAAGGCATTCCCACCATTTCGCTTGGCACAAGCGGTGTGCTGATGTATTCGGCAGAAGGGGTTGAACTTCCAGATGTTGGTAAGCCCGTATTGTTTAAATGGGGTAATACCCTTAAGACGCAAGTCCAGCTCAGTATTAGGTCGTGTGGCGGAGCTAAGGAGTGGTGGTACGGGCAGATTCTAGACAGCGACTCCTACGATCTCGAGGACAAGGCCGTTGAGGATCCTTTCTACGACATGAGGGACCTCATGTTCTATCCGCATCTGTCGGGGGAAAAGGTCTTGCACGGTTGCCCGTCGGTTCGAGGTGCCTTTTTGGGGCTTGACCTTGACACGACGCGTTCGGAGCTTGAGAGGGCACTTATGGAGGGCACGGCATATGCCCTCAGGGAACTCAAGGAATCCGTGAACCATTCGCAGGAGTGGTTCGGCATTAGGCTTGTTGGCGGAGGGGCTAAGAACGATTTTTGGGCGCAAACGCTCTCAAACGTGTTGGGAATCGATTTAGTGCGTATGGAATCGTCCGGTGCCGGTCAGGGCGCGGCATTGCTAGCGCTTTCAGCTTCTTGCGGACAAGATTTGGCCGATGTTGCCGCTGGGGTCTGCAAAAGGCTAGATTCCGTTGAAAAAAGCGACAAAGTCCACGAGATATACAATGTGCGTTTTGACAGGTATATGCGCATATTTAAGGCATTAGAAAACATCTATGAGCTAAAGAGCGCATAGCCGTTTGCCCTACAAAACCAACCATTCACCGAAAGGAATGCAAGGGCAAAACTCAGAAGGCGGTCGCTTTGTAATATATAGACGACCGTAGACAACCATGAGCGTATATGGCCGAATGAAAGGGGAGGAGCGGGCGCTCAGGTAGGACGATAGCAGTAACGAACATCAATTAAGGAGAATGAAAATGGGAGCAGTAAACGATTTCCTTATCTTCCTTGCGGAGGGCTTTACCGGCCTTTTTAATGCTGCGGGCGAGCAGTTTGCCTCGTTTATCACGGGCATGATCCCCATGCTGATTTGCCTGATCCTTACGATCAAGGCAATCATCCAGCTGATTGGCGAGGAGCGTGTCTATGGGTTCATGAAGAAGTGCACCAAATATGCAGTTCTCCGCTATACCCTCATTCCATTCCTTTGTACCTTCTTCCTCTGCAACCCGATGGCGTACACCTTTGGTGTATTTGTCGAGGAGGACTATAAACCTGCATTCTACGATGCAGTCGTGTCCATGATGCATCCCATCGTCGGTCTTTTCCCGCACGCCAACTCGTCCGAGCTTTTTGTTTGGCTTGGCATCTCGGCTGGCTACGAGGCGCTGGGGAAGAACTCCTCTGAGCTTGCTATCCGCTTCCTCGTCGTTGGCCTGATCGTTTGCCTGATCAAGGGCATCGTCACCGAGAAGCTGTACCTCATCATGAAGAAGCGCAACGAAGCTAAGCTTGCCGCCTAGTAGTTCAGCGCAAAAGGAGAGTCTAGATCATGAGTGAATTCAAAAGCGTAAAGGCGTCCCACGGCGGCAACGGTTGGGGCGGACCCCTTATCATTACCCCCACGGCCGAAAAGCCCTATGTTCTGAGCGTGACCCTGGGCGGAATCAGCCCGGTTGCCCTTCGCATCGCGGAGCTTACCGGCGCCGAGGCGCACGACCAGTTTAAGGACCCGATCGAGACCGATCAGGCATGCGCTGTTGTTATCGACTGCGCTGGCGTGGCCCGCTGCGGCACTTATCCCAAGATGGGCCTTAAGACGCTGAACATCAAACCTGGTTCCCCGTCTGGCCCTCTGGCACAGTTCATCACCGAGGATCTCTTTGCGTCCGATGTCAATCCCGATTGCATCGCTCTTGTCGATGCCGCGGATGTTCCCGCTGAGCCGGTAAAGACCGAAAAGGCATACGAGGAGACGACGAAGGAAAACGTTCACGCAAAGATTGCCGAGGGACGTGCCGAGCTTGCGTCCAAACAGTCTAACGGGGTTATGGACGTTGTCTCTAAGATCGGCACCGGCGTTGGTCGCGTCATCAGCATCATCTATCAGGCTGCACGTGATACCGTGAATGACGTTATCCGCAATATCATCCCCTTTATGGCGTTTGTCTCGGTGTTGATCGGCATTATTAACTACACGGGTTTCGCGAATGTTCTCGCCGGCGTTCTCACTCCGCTTGCGGGCTCGCTGCCCGGTATGCTGGCAATTGGCATGTTCTGCTCAATCCCGTTCCTTTCGCCGTTGATCTGCCCGGGCGCAATCATCGCTTCTGTGCTTTCTGTTCTTGTTGGCAACCAAATCGCCAACGGCACGATTCCCGCCAACTTTGCCCTTCCCGGCTTCTTTGCCGTCAACTGCCAGGTTGGTTCCGACTTTGCTCCCGTTGGCATGACTCTCATGGAGGCAAAGCCCGAGACGATCGAAATCGGTTACCCTGCATTCCTGTTTGGTAAGTTGATTACCACCCCGATCCAGATTATTCTCGCCTACGTACTGTCCTTTGGCCTGTAAACTGAATGCTTTAAGAGGGAAAGGCCCGCTATGCTCAACGCGCTCATTACAATAGCCTTCTTTATTCTTGTATGGCTTGCAGGAACATTCACCCAGTATCGCTATTGGAAGAGGGTGCGTGTTCTCATCCATGAGCGCGCTCGCGATCATGAGGGATACTTGGGCACGGGTATGTGCAAGGTGAGTTTTAGCCGAAAGGCGTTTGTGATGATCTTGACTGATCATGACGGCGTGATTAACGGTTGCTATGAGCTCAAAGGGCTTTCCCTCAAACCGGAGTTTTCGGAGATGAGCGAGATGTTGGGGTTGAATATCGAGACCGCCCTAGACCATCTGGCCAACGAAAGCTATCACGATGCTTTTGCCCAGGCTATTCGTGTTATCGACAGGTCAATGACTGCGCCTGCGGCGTAACAAAGATAGGAGAAATCAAATGTACAAGGTTAAGGTCACTGAGATCGGCTCGTTTGTTGAGGAGCTTCTCAACGAGAAGATGGTGGTCCTGTTTGGCCCGACCGCTCCTGCAGAGTTGCGCGACATCTGCGTCGTTCACGATGGAACTCCTACAGAGGATAACGTGCTTGCTGAGGGCGGCACCATTTCCATCGGCGATCAGGTCTACACGATTAAGGAGTTTGGTGAAGCTGCGAACGAGAACATGGGAGGGCTCGGTCATCTAACTATTGCGTTCGATGGCGAGCGAGAGCTGCTTCCTGGAACGGTTCTCGTGACACCAAGCGTGCTTCCCAAGCTGGAAACCGGCATCGAGATTAGCTTCAACGGCTAAATCGCTCGGTATGGCAGGCCATGTATTAGTCGGAAAGGACGTGTTCTCATGAAACGTTCCGATTTAAAACTGCCACTTTTCACAGTCAGTCCTAAGACCTATTTGCTTGCGGACGATTCAATTGCAGCGGCTCATCTTACGGATGAAATCGCAAAAGATCGAGATCATTCGATTTTTTGGACTGCTCCCGTTCCCGAGCTCTGCGCAGTTGCGAAGGATTTGAAATTTGCAATTCCCACAGCGCAGCATGCCGATCTTGTCGGTGACGGAAAAGGAATGGGACTGACACCTCTTGAGTCGCTTAAGAGCGCGGGAGTTCAAGCTGTCTTTCTAAATCACACGGCACACCCCCTGACCGTTGATAAGTTGGCGGCAACGATCGATCGCGCTCGTGAGCTTGAGATTCTAACCATTGTTGCAGCCGATAGCGTGACAGAGTCCAAAGCGGTTGCGGCGATGGACCCGGACGTGATTCTTTGCGAGCCGAGCAGCCTTGTGGGAACCGGCCATACAAGCGGCGATGATTACATCGCAGAGACCATCGCTGCCGTACGGTCCATCAATCCCGACATCGTTATCATGGAGGGAGCGGGAATCAGGTGCGGAGGCGACGTTCGTCGCCTGATTGGACTTGGCGCGCAAGGTACCGGCATTTCGAGTGCCCTGGCGATTACGGACGACAGGGCAGCGTTGCTTACGGAGCTGTTTGACGCGCTGGACTAAAACCGTTTACAAAAAGGCGAACCCACGGGTTTGCCTTTTTGCGTTTTGGAATTATGTTAGGCGCAATGCCGCCGCTCTCAAGAGTTTTAATGGCGGCGCTGAAAAACGGTGCCAAGCTGGAATCTGCTGGATTTAAGCCATACGCGCGCATATTCAATTGCAGAGTCATTGTCCAAGTAGACTGTTTGAAGCTGCTGAAGAAGCGGGGACTGCGTAGAGAGACCGAGCGCATCCGCGCGTTGGGTATCCGCGAGCTTTGCCACAAAGGAGGTCTTTGAGTATTCGATCTGGTGGCCTGAGAGCCGCTCGATTATTGCAAAGAGACCTTCGTTAACAAAGTCGGCTGTTTCAATACCTGGGACAAGCGCCATATTGATGTTGTTTTCGATGAACATCACAGGTTCACCCTCAACGCTGCGCACTCGCTCGAGATGAAGGTAGTCAGAACCTTCGACAATACCGAGATGTCCGGAAATATCTTCGTCCGACTTACGAATTTCGCAATCGAGAATGCTTGTTTCGAAAGAAAGACCTTGTTCGATTAGAGATTCGGAGAAAGAGATAAGACCCTCTGTAAGGGGGAAAGAGATGTCTTTTGACTTAACGTAAGTTCCCTTTCCCTGAATTTGCTCAAGCAGGCCCTCATCAACAAGCTTGGAAATGGCCTTTTTGATGCTGCCGCGGCTGACGCCGAGCGTACTCATGAGCTCGACTTCCGACGGGATTTTGGATGCTTGCTCCCAAGCTCCTGAGGCGATGTTCTCGCGCAGATAGTCGACCACCTGCATATAGATGGGGGTGGGACAATCCTTTTTAATATGTGAATTGTTGACGCGATTGGTCACAGTTTCTCCTGATTACTTTGAAGCAAAATTACCTTCATTTTACGTTGTTTTGCTTCGATTAACTTATCGAGATTGTGATTGCAAAGAATAAATCACGTATTTAGTGTAAGGCTCCTGCTGCTTTGGCTGCCTGTCTTGCGTTTGCCGTCTACTCTTCATCGACAATACGGGTATCTTGGAGAGATGACCCCATGTCACAGAAATGCGCCGTAGGAGGCAAGAATCAGCCTTCCGTGTGCGTCGGTGACAAACGATGCGGGTGTGGCCCCGGTTGAACCTACTCTCCGGCGGCCTGGTTGCGGCCGGTGACGTAGTCGATCTGCACGTGCGGCTGCAGGTTGTAGCAGTATACGTGGAAGCAGAGGGTCTTGCCGTGGTCCTCGACCGATTGCGCCTCAAGGCGCACGCCACGGCAGACAAGTTCCTCTTCGTTATACATGGGCGTGACGCGGTAGAGCACGTGGTTGCCCGTATCGCGAATATAGTTGAGAATCTGCTCTTCAAACGGTAGCATGCCCGTCTCGTTGAGATAACGCGTGCCGGTGAGGAGATTTTTGCGGTTGGCGTTTTCGCCGCAGAGCGACCAGGCGATAAGGTGGCAGCGATTGTAGAGGCTCTGGCCCGGAATAAAGTCGTAGCGCTGCTGGTGCCAACCGGCAGGATGGATACGCGAGATGTCGCTGCGCTTTCCCTGTCCGAGCGACTCGGGACCTACGCAGGCGAGCGCTTTGCGGGCGCGGCCCAAGCTGTCGAGCTTGGAGAATTTCTTAAAGCAGCCCTCTTCGGTGGCGCGCTCGTATTCATCGAGCGTGAATGACGGTGTGCCTAATGCGTGCGTGCTGTCGGCGCGCAGGGCAACGTAGGGGTTGCCGGCGTAGTCGGGAATGCTGCTGAGATATACGCCGCGGGCGCGGTGGAGATCGGGGTTTTCGACCTCGTCGATGGGGGTGGCGGCGCTGTCTGTGGAAGTGTCGTCACCGGTGTCAATTGCGGCGGATTCAGAGCCATCGCCAGAGTCTTGGCTATTTTGAGGGTCCGAGGAGCTCGCTGTTCCCGATTCGAGCCGGGCAACCAGGTCTGCCTCGTCGTCGGTGCGGCTGGGACTTTCATTTTGTTTTTCGGCCAGGGCTGCCGCTTGCTCATCGCTTTGCGGCGACAGCAGCTTGGGCGCTCCGTCGAGCGACCCTGCGAACAGCGCAAATCCCAGCACCACGGCGGTGCCGATGGAAAGCACTTGCTTGTAGGCGGACTTGCGCGACATTGAGGCTCCTGGATGGACGGTTGGGAGTCTACCAGTCTAGCAGGAGCCGGCAGGGGCCGTTCTGCCGAACAAATACTTAAGATTTGGAACAAACGCTACTGGTTCATTTGCCTCATATGGAGCTGCGGCGGTTGTGAATGTGGGGCTATTCAGCGTTTCACCAGATAAAACCTGCCAAAACAAACCCGTCCCTTATTGGCAGGTCAGTTAACGCAGTCCAGGTTGAGCATATGCGAGCGAGCGGGCTCCGGGTGCGGCAAGGTGACGTGAAACAAGCGGGCGCTGACCTTTTGGTCGCGCCCGTGCAGTTGAACGTCAGATTGCCGTGCCCGGGGCCTGCGCAGCGCCGAGCAGTTACGCCGTTTGTAAAACGGCGTAACCTAAAGATTCATGTTGCCGTGGATGTAGGGGGTGACCTCGGGGGAGATGTGGGCGCAGCCCAGCTCGCGCAGCGCGGACTCGATGGCGGCAGGCAACGGGGTCTTGCCCTTGTCGTCGACGGCAGCGCCGCCGACGGCGGCGATCTTGGCGACATCTGCGGGCGCGGCCTCGATATGCATGCAGCCGCCGACCAAGCGCGCGCGTACCTGCGCCAGGTCGAGATCGTGCAGGTAGTCCTCGCAGACGCGGATTAAATCGACCTTCTCGCGCGTAAGCTCCTCGCCCGTGGGGACGCGCGTGGCAAGACAGGCTCCCGCCGGCAGGTTCCAAACGGGATAGCCCCATGCGCGCAACAGCTCGCGCTCTTCGTCCTTGGTAAAGCCGACCTCCATAAGAGGGGAGCGTACGCCGAGCTCTTCTGCGGCGCGCATGCCAGGGCGGTAGTCACCGCGATCGCTTGCATTGCTGCCATCGATGACGGTGGAAAAGCCGAGCGACTTGGCGTGGTTGACGATGGCGGTAAAGCCGGCCTGCTTACAGTGGTAGCAGCGATTGGCATCGTTGCAGGCTACTTGGGGGAGCTGCAACTGATCGACCGAAAGATTGAGCACAGGGAGCTTAAAATGCGGCTCCTCATTGGCTTGCCCGTCAACGGACCGCTCAAACGAAGCCTGTTCAGGCGTGCCGATGAGCGGCGTGGTGAGGTGAACGAGAAGCGTGCTGGCCGGCATGATGCGGGCGCAGACCGCGGCTAAAAAGCTGCTGTCGACGCCACCGGAAAAGCCGATGGCGACGCGTCCGTATGCCAAAAGCAGCTGTTCGAGCGCTGCGAGTTTGTCCTGAAGCTCCTCTGCAGGTGCGGTGGTGTCTGAAAGCATGAAACATTCCTTACCAATATGTACTCGGTCGAAAACTATAATCCTACCGAGCTGCTTGTCATAAGATTTCTACCTATGTAATGAAAGCGCAATATGGTATATACGTTATATACAAGTTGCCAAATGCGGTAGAGTTGCGGCAATGCGACAGCGAGAGTCGATGGGGGACCGATATGATCAAGGCTGTTATTTTTGACATGGATGGAACGCTGGTCGATACCGAGCGTCTGGGCATCAAGGCATGGAAAGCGCCCGCTGCTGAGCTGGGGCTCGCGATTGATGATGCGCTGATCCATCAGTTTATCGGTCGCACGCTGCCCGATGTCATGGACATCCTTGAGGCGCATTACGGCAGCAGAGAAACCGCTGAGGCGATCTATCGTCGCCACAAGGAGATTCGCGACGAGATGGTCAAGACCGAACTGGAACTTAAGGCCGGTGCCGCCGAGTGCCTGGACGAGCTGCTGGCCGCGGGCTATCACGTGGGCCTTGCGACGTCATCGCGTCATGCCACGGCCGAGCACAACCTTAAGATGGTCGGTCTCTTTGACAGGTTTGAAACGGTAACGTGTGGCGAGGACGTCGTGCACGGCAAGCCCGACCCCGAGATGTATCTGCTCGCCTGCGAGCGCGCGGGCTTTGTCCCCGAGGAATGCGCCGTGGTCGAGGATTCGCGCAACGGCTGCGTCTCGGGCATCACGGCCGGCTGCCACGTCTTTGCCGTCCCCGATATCGTGCCGCTGCCGCAGGACGTGGCGGACGGCTGCGAGGCCGTGCTCGATACGCTGTTCGATCTGACGGCGGCGGTCAAGGCCGTGCGCTAGACTCTGCACCTGAGCCATTTCAATAGCATTCTTAAGATGTGGCCAACCGCTTAGCTGGGTGTCCGCATCTATATCCAAGATCCCGAATGCGCCCGTGGGCGTTGTCTGCCGCTAGCGGTGACGACAGCGGCGCCCGCGCGGAAGCGCTGATACGGCCAGCCCCTCTTATCTCACCAAGACTGCAGTTTTGGCCGATAAGAGGGGCTTTGTGCTTTAAATAATCGAGGCAGCCGCCTTGGCAAGAGGTTGGCGGGGCTTTGGACGTTACGAGTTATTCCAAGAGCCAGTCGATTACGTTGCGCTTGCGAACTCCTTCGTAGTTTGCGTCAGCAAATAGTGTGTCGAGCGTAAGAAGCGTCTTGGGATAGTTGTCTCGGACTTTCTTAAAGGGGGCCAACTCGCGGTTGAGGGTGGTTTCGTCGAGCGTAGTGGCTGAAACCTGAAAATAGGCCGTCTCGTCTGAGCCTAGGGCAACAAAATCGATTTCCCCATCATCGATATCGCCCACGTAGACGTCGTATCCGCGGCGTAGAAGCTCGAGATAGACGACATTTTCGAGAATATGACCGATGTCGCTGCTCTGAGTCTTGACGAGAGCGCCTCTAAGTCCAAGGTCAACGGCGTAGTATTTGCCGTTTGTTGTTAGAAGCTGTCGACCGCGTACGTTGTAGCGCGGCGCTGAATACAGTACGAGACTGTCTGTTAAGCCTTTGAGGTACTTGGCGACGGTCTTCTGATCGGTTTTGTTGCCGTTGGACGAGAGCGTGTCGGAGATTTTTTTAACCGAGGTTCGGCTTCCGATGTTATGGAGTAGGAACTTGGTGATATCGCGCAGGGTCGAGACGTCCGAGACCTTCAAGCGTTCGATAACGTCGCGTATGACTATGGTGTCGTAGAGACTCATAAGGTAATCACGCGCCTGGGGACCCTGGATACCCGTTTCGGCGATAAAGGGAAAGGAGCCCCGGGTGATGTACTCGTCAAACAGCTGGGTAGGAGCCTTTCCGCCATTGGTTTTTGCCGAGCAAAACTCTTTAAAGGAGAGGGGCAGCATCTTGAGCTCTACGTAGCGACCGGATAGTAAGGTTGCCAGCTCGCTCGAGAGCAGATAGGCGTTGGAACCGGTTATGTAGAGATCGACATTATCCCTGATAAATAGGCTGTCGACGGCTTTTTCGAAGTGCTCGACATGCTGTATCTCGTCCAGAAAAACATAGTTCATCTTATCGGGGACGAGTCTGGCGGAAACGTAGTCGTAGAGTGCTCTATACGACGTAAGAGACTCGAACTCCAGATCTTCAAAGTTGAGGGATATAACCTGGGCATCTGTGGTTCCATGGTCACGCAAATGACCATGGTAAATCTCGAATAGCTTCGATTTGCCAGACCTACGCACGCCCGAAACGACCTTGATAACATGCGAGTCTTTCCACGAAATGAGCCAGTCGAGGTACTGTTTGCGGTCAATCAAATCCATAAAGCCTCTCCCTGGGTCTGAAAACATTGGAACAAAATCAATATTTATATGAAATTACAAAAAAATATGGAACCGAATCCATTTTATCAAAACGACTCATGAAAATATGGATTGCATTCCATAAATATCCGTAGCTGTAGCCTTGGCTAATGGGCGTGGGGCCAGAAAAAAGCGCCGCAGCGGGGCTGTTTCCGCTGCGGCGCTTTTTACTACAGGTAGGCGCCCAGGTTGATGGCGGTGGCTTCGGCGTGGTTGCTTGCCTGGGTGCTGGCGCGCTCGAGGAGGAACGGCCGTACGAGTTCTTGGCGGTTGATGTCCTCGGTGGCCGTGACCGCGGTGACGGGGCGCGCGGCAGAGCCGACGCGGATATGTTTGGTCTTTGTCGGGACCTTGTTCTCGATTTGCTCCATCAGCAGTTGGACACCCTTGCGGCCAATTTCGTAGCCCGGAGGCGCCACCGTGGTGAGGGGGACCGACCCACTCCATGCAAGCGGGTTGCCGTCGCATCCGGCCACGCGAATCTGCTCGGGGACGGAGATGCCTTTATCGACCAGCGCCGAGATGACGCCCGAGGCCAACACGTCGGTCAGGCCGACGACAAAATCGGGGCGTTCGTCGGCAGGGCGCCCGGCAATCTGAGCGCCAATGCTGTAGCCGTCGGCTGCGGTATTCCACTCTCCGGCGTCAATGACCTCAATTTTGATATCGGGGTGCAGGGCAAGGGCCTTGTGAATGCCAAGTACGCGCAGGGTGAGCTGCATGAATGCCGCTCTACCCACAACGGTGATATGGCGTGCACCGCGGGCGATGGCGAGCTCGGCGATAATGCGCCCCTGCGCCTCGTTGTCGGCGGCCACGTAGTAACCGGGCTCGGAACAGTGGATGTCCAGATGGACGATCGGCACGGGCATCTTGGTCATGGCGGGGTGCCAGTCGGGGGACGCCATGGGCTGAACCATGACGCCGGACATTTGTGTGCCCATAAAATAGCGCAGGTAATGGTCCTCGAGAATATCGTCGTTATCGGCATTGGCGATGAGTAGGTCGTAACCGTGCTTACGGGCCTCGTTATGGGCGCCGCTGGCAATTTGGAGCGAGAAGCCGTGGTCGAGACGGGGGAGAACCAGGCCAAAGGACTTGGTGGTGCCGCCCGCGAGCTGACGGGCGCTTTGGTTGGGCAGGTAGCCAAGGCGACTGATGGTCTCGTTGATGAGCTTAAGGGTCTCGGGGCGCAGCTTTTCGGGGTGGTTGAGTGCGTTGGAAACCGTGCCCAGCGAAACCCCTGCCTCGCGTGCGACATCGCTGATTTTTACCTTTGCCATAGCGGCCCCTTTGATGCGTTTCAAGTACAAGCCAGATTGTAGCATCGCCCGCCCCTAGGGTGTCAAAACCTTCCAATGAGGGACAGGTTTATTTTGGCAGGTTTTATCTGGGGAAACGCTGGAGACCAAGCCACCACAAAGGTGCCTGTCCCCCTTTGTAGTGGTTTTGATGCGGCTGGGCTGCGCGCTCAACAGTGGAGTGTCTACAATAGAAGCCGTTTTGAACGTAGATTGAAAGGCTTTGGTATGACTCGCTCTGTTTCTCGTCGTGATTTCCTGAGTTTGCTTGCCGGTACAGCATTAGTTGCGGCGAGCGGTTGCGCTGGCAATGGCGCTGACAAGGGCTCTGCCGCTGGTTCTGCTGCGGGTGCAGGCGACGATATCAAAGGCGCCAAGCTCACCTTTGTGGGCGACGATGCCTTCGCGCCCTATCGCTATCTGGAGACGCAGTCGGATGGCAAGCAGAAGGTTGTCGGCCTGGATATCGCCATTGCCGATGAGATGGCCTCGCGCCTGGGCTTTTCTTACGACTTTGAGCCGCAGGACTTTGCTGCCACGCTCGCATCGGTGCAGAGCGATGACAAGGCCTTTACCATGGCGATGAGCTCCAACGAAGAGCGCGAGCAGACGTACGACTTCACGCGCGGCTATTATCAGCCGCTCGTAGGCGTTCTCACACTTGGCGGCGATCCTGTTAAGCGCGTCGAGGACCTTGCCGGCAAGTCCATCGCCTGCACCACCGGCACCGTGCAGAACAAGTTCATCGCCAAGGTCATGCCCGATGCCGATATTCACACGTACGACGGCGGCGACCAGTGCCTGCAAGAGGTGCTCGCCGGGCGCATCGATGCCTACCTGTGCGACGGCGCCGAGGGCCAGTCCATGCGCGATGCGAACAAGGGCCTGGTGCTGGGCCTGCTCGATCGTTCCGAGACGAGCGGTCATGTGGGCGTGTACCGCCTGATGGCCAAGAAGGGTGCCGGCTTTGTCGTGGCGCTTGACGAGTGCATCGGCGAGATGCTCGAGGATGGCACCATCGACGGCTATATCAAGCAGTATGTGGGCGCCGACTTTATGTGGAACGGCGACTATTCCGCTTCCGGCACGTCGACGGTTGCCGGAAAATAGCGATCCGGTGAGGCGCACGCCGAGGGCATGCTGATGAAGTTTGAACTGCTAGAACCATATATACCGATGTTTATGAGCGGCCTGGTCGTGACCTGTCAGGTGACGGCCGCCGCTCTGGTTATAGCGCTTGCCCTGGGCTTTCTCATTGCCGTGCTCAAGGTTTTACCCTGTCGCCCATTGCGTGCGGTGCTCAGCTTCTACACCTCTATCTTTCGCGGCGTTCCGCTTATCGTGCTGCTCTTTTTGGCGTACTTTGCGACGCCGCAGCTCACGGGTTTTAAAATATCGATGTTTGCCGCCGGTGTCATTACGCTGGGGCTTAACGGCTCAGCGACGGTGTCCGAGACGGTACGCGGTGGTATCGAGGGCGTTGACCGGGGTCAGTACGATGCCGCTCGGGCCATCGGGCTTCGCTATGTTCCCATGATGCGCAAGATCGTTGTTCCGCAGGCGATGCGTTCGATTGCCCCCGCCCTGGTCAACGAAGTGATCACGGTCCTCAAGAGCTCCTCGCTGGTGGCAACCATCGGCCTGATGGACATGATGCGTGCCGCCCAGAGCGTGCAAGCGCTCACCTATCGAGCCTTTGAACCGTTTTTGGTGGTGGCTGTGGTCTACTACGTCATTGTCATGGCGCTCACTGCCCTGGGTAATCGGCTCGAGCGTCATCTGCGCCTCTAGAACCGGTCAAGCCGCCGCAAAGGCGCCTGTCCCCATCGTGATGATTTGGGCATGTGTGCATCGGGTGGTATCTAAGTTGAGATACCACTTCTGGTATATCAGCTTGCGCTTGCGTGAGTACAATACTCGAACGTTATACGTCTCAGCGCCCCCCGTGCGTGGACGTCTTGCAGTCACGCGAACGAAGGGATTTATCCTATGTGCGGAATCGTCGGCTACACCGGATCTGATATTGCAAAGAACATCCTGGTCACAGGCCTTAAGCGCATGGAGTATCGCGGCTATGACTCCTCGGGCGTCGCGCTCGAGGTGGGCGAGGGTGCCGCGGCGCACCTCGACGTCATCCGCCGCGTGGGTAAGGTTGCGGGTCTGGAGAGCGAGCTTTCCAATATCGATAGCGACGCAACCTGCGGTATCGGTCACACCCGTTGGGCCACCCACGGCAAGCCTTCCGTCGTTAATGCTCATCCCCACACCAGCTGCGACGGTCGCGTCGCCATCGTCCACAACGGCATTATCGAGAACTTCGCCGAGCTGCGCGAGGAGCTGGAGGGCCGCGGCCATCACTTTAAGAGCGAGACCGATACGGAGGTCTTCGCGCATCTGATCGAAGAAGCCTATGCCGAGACGCACGACCTGATGGCCTCCGTGCGCGAGGCTTGCACCCACGTGGTAGGCGCCTATGGCTTGGCCGCCGTGTGCACCGACGAGCCCGGCGTGATCGCCGTGGCCCGCAAGGACTCCCCGATTGTGGTCGGCGTGGGCGAGACCGGCGCCTATGTCGCCTCCGACGTGATCGCGCTTATCGATGCCACCCGCGATGTCGTGGTGCTCGAGGACGGTCAGTTTGCCAAGCTCACGCCTGCAGGCGTCGAGTACACCGACGAGGCCGGCAACGTCATCGAGCCCAAGGTCACCCACATCGACTGGGACCTGGACATGGCAGAAAAGGGCGGTTATCCCGACTTTATGCTCAAGGAGATTCACGAGCAGCCTCGCGTCGTGCGCGATACCCTGGTTGGCCGCATGACCCCCGCCGGTGAGCTCGATATCGACGAGCTGGGTCTTTCGCTCGAGGAGCTCAACGACATCGACCGTGTCTACGTGATCGCCTGCGGCACCAGCTATCACGCCGGACTCATCGCCAAGAACCTTATTGAGGGCTGGGCTCGCATTCCCACCGAGGTTGAGGCTGCCAGCGAGTTCCGCTATCGCAACCCCATCATCACGCCGACGACGCTCGTCGTTGCCGTGTCCCAGTCGGGCGAGACGGCCGATACCCTCGCCGCCATTCGCGACGCGCGCATCAAGGGTGCCAAGGTCTTTGGCATCACCAACGTGGTGGGCAGCCCGGTGGCGCGCGAGAGCGACGGCGTCATCTATACCAAGGCCAACAAGGAGATTGCCGTCGCTTCGACCAAGAGCTTCATCGGCCAGGTTGTGAGCCTGACGCTGCTGGCTCTGCTGCTGGCGCAGGTCAAGTACCGTCTGACCACCAAGCAGACGCGCATGATGTTCCGCGAGCTTTCCGATACGGCCGAGCAGATCCAGTGGATTTTGGACACGCAGACCGAGGCCGTGCACGAGGCCGCCCTGCTGTGCAAGGATGCGCAGTCGGCGCTGTTCGTGGGCCGCGGTATGGGTGCTGCCATCTCCTACGAGGGCGCACTCAAGCTCAAGGAGGTCAGCTACCTGCATGCCGAGGCGTATGCTGCCGGCGAGATGAAGCACGGCCCCATCGCGCTGATCGATACGGGCTTCCCCGTCATCGCCGTGGCCACCAAGAGCGCCACCTACGACAAGACCGTGTCGAACCTTATGGAGTGCAAGGCGCGCGGTGCCAAGGTCATCGTCGTTGCCACCGAGGGCGACGAGGAGATCAACAAGATCGCCGACTGCATCATCCGCGTGCCGGCTGTCCGCGACGTGTTCAGCCCCATCACGGCGAGCGTCCCGCTGCAGCTGCTCGCCCGCGAGGTCGCCATCCTGCGCGGCTGCGACGTCGATCAGCCCCGAAACCTCGCCAAGAGCGTCACGGTCGAGTAGTTGGTTCCGTCGTTCTAACAACTAAGGCCCGGCTCCGCATCAAGACGGAGCCGGGCCTTGTTGCATTTGCCCAGATAAAACCTGCCAAAATAAACCTGTCCCTTTTTGGCAGGTTAGCGGAGCTTGCTGGTCTCGAAGTACTCGGGGAACTGGTCCAGAACTTCGGTTTGGTTGCGGAACATCATGTGCAGGTGCTTGCTGACCAAAAAGCTCGCTTCGATGGGGTCGCGACCGGCGATAGCGCGGCGAATCTGCTTGTGCTCGTTCACGATGTCCTGATTGTCGAGAACCTGCGTGGCGGCGCGCAGCCAGCGGAAGCGCTCCAGGTCGGCATTGGTCTCTTCGAGCCACGACCACACGGTGCTACGACATGCGATGCTAAAAATCATGTGATGCATGAGGTTGTCGCTCAAAAAGAAGCCGATGCGATCCTCTTCGGCCATGGCCTTTTCCTGCAGCACGATGGCGCGGTCGAGCTGCTCGATGCCGGCCGACGTGGCGCGCGCACAGCACTCCACAATCACCTGCTTTTCCAGATGCTCGCGGATGTAACAGGCACTCTCGGCAAGGGTGAGGTTGATGGGTGAGACGTAGGTGCCGCTCTGGGGCACGGTGCGCACCAGGCCTTCTTGCGCCAAGCGAACCAAAGCCTCGCGCACGGGCGTGCGCCCCATATCCAGGTCGTCGCAAAGTTGCTTGACGCCCAGCTTTTCGCCCGGCTTGTAGTCCAGGTAGACGATTTTGCGTCGAATGGTGTGGTAGGACTGGTCCTGTAGGCTCGTTTCCTGCTCGCCGACGTGCATCGATTCTTCCATAGCGCCTCGCAACTGTTCTATCAAACTCATATGTCAGTTGTTAATTATGCCGCGAATCAGCTTTCCGCGGTGGGTAATTCGGCTGTTGCCTGAGAACTATTGCGGCATCTTAGTCTGTGTTTGCGCAAGGCTGCGCTCAATGTTGCCGTATCATAAGCCGTCGCAAACGTGAAATAGAAAGAAGGAATCCCATATGCAACTGGCAAACATCGTACGCGAGCGCTGGAAAGGCGTCTTGTTCTGCCTGATCATCGCTATCCCCGCGACGTTGCTCGGCAAACAAATTGAGGTGGTCGGCGGGCCGGTATTTGCCATCCTCTTTGGCATGGTCCTGGCGCTCGTCTTTCCCAAGAATCGTCGCGAACAGCTCGCCGCCGGCATTACCTATACGTCCAAAAAAGTCTTGCAGTACGCGGTTATCCTGCTTGGCTTTGGCATGAACCTCTCCCAGATCCTGTCCAAGGGCGCCCAGTCGCTGCCGATTATCGTGGCGACGATCTCGACCTCGCTTGTCATCGCCTTTGTGCTCTGCCGCGTCATGAACGTGCCGGGTAAGATCGCGACGCTTGTGGGTGTGGGTTCGTCGATTTGCGGCGGTTCTGCCATCGCCGCGACCGCACCCGTCATCGATGCCGACGATCGCGAGATTGCCCAGGCTATTTCGGTTATCTTCCTGTTTAACGTTATCGCGGCGCTCGTGTTTCCGACGCTTGGCGGCATGCTCGGACTGACCAACGAGGGCTTCGGCCTGTTTGCCGGTACCGCCATCAACGACACCTCGTCCGTAACGGCTGCGGCGAGCGCTTGGGACAGCATGCATCCCGGCGCCAATGTGCTCGAGAGCGCCACGGTGGTCAAGCTCACCAGGACGCTGGCCATCATTCCCATCACGCTGGCGCTTGCTTGCTGGCAGATGCATCTGGCGCGCAAGGCCGGCGGCGACGCTAGGAGCACGTTCTCGCTTAAACGCGCGTTTCCCATGTTTGTGCTGTTCTTTGTGCTGGCGAGCGTGATCACCACGGTGCTTCAGCTTCCCGCGTCCTTTGCGGCGCCCATCAAGGAGCTGTCGAAGTTCTTTATCGTGATGGCCATGGCGGCTATTGGTTTTAATACCGATATCATCGAGCTGGTCAAAAAGGGCGGCAAGCCCATCGCGCTGGGCTTTTGCTGCTGGATTGGCATTGCGTGCATGAGTTTGGGAATGCAACACGTACTGGGAATCTGGTAGAGAAGTAGCTTGTTTGCGTGCTGCGTGCTGGTGAGCGCATTCTCACGGTGGAGCGATAGGAGCTCTTGCGGGTATGGCTTGTCCGCAGGTTTATAAGTCCCGAAGAGCTCTTATCGCCCCGCCAGGATGGCGATGCGGGGCAACACCTATACTCGCAGGACGGCGCTTTCTGCCCTATAGTGTTTGGTGAGCAATATCGTTCAATTTTGAAACACTCGGTCGTGCGACCGTCGGCGGTTGCACGTCGCTGCGGACAGGGGCAAATAATGGATAGCGATGCCAAGCTGAACATCTTGACCGAGGCCCTGGCTGCTGCCGGGGCCTCGGCATTGGCAATCGATGCGCGTGGGGACGTCGCGATCTCGACCATGAATGACGCGGCGCTCGAGCGGGATGTGGCGGCTTTTGTCGCTGAGCGCCTCGACCGTATAGGAGACGGCGCGCGTCTGGTTATGGGGCGTGCGGGTACGCGCCTGAGCCTGACCGTTCGCCCCACCGACAAAGAGGGCGGGGGCCTTTGGGTCGTCGTGGTCCGCGAGGTGCGCGGTGCCGCGGCGCATGCGGGTATCGAGTGGCTCAACGCCGACGAAGTTGAGGCCCGCTACGAATCGAGCGCGTACGGCATCGTTGAGGGAGCGGCTTCAGTGGCTGCGCCGGTCGTCGAGAGCTACGCGCGCGGTGTGCCCCTTATGCTCGAGGGCGAGCTGGGCGCGGGTCAGGTCGAGATCGCCAAGCGCCTCTACCTGGACGGTCCTTTTGCCGATCAGCCCTTTGTTTCCGTTGCGCTCGATGAGCTCACCGAGCGCGGTTGGCGCCATGTGCTCAAAAGCGCCGAATCGCCGTTGTTCCAAACGGGGCTGACCCTTTGCATTGAGGGCTGGAACGCGGTTGGCCCCCAGCGCCTCCGCGAGCTGGTCTCCACGATGGCCGACACCGCGTTGGCGACGCGCTGCCATGTGGTGCTGACGGCGAATGACATGCCGGGCGGCAGCGAAAGTGATCAAGCCGCCTTTGTGACCGAGCGCTTCGCCTGTGCGGTGAGCGTGGCGCCGGCAATCGCCGAGCAGGGAGCCGCGTCGACGAAGGTTGCGCGCTATTTGGAATATCTCGCTGACGCATTTGGGACGGCAGCGCCCACGCTGTCTTCCGCGGCGACGAAGACGCTCGATGCTTACCGCTGGCCGCGCAATTATCTGCAGCTCCGCGAGGTCTCGGAACGACTGTATATATTGGTGGGGGCGGGCGCGGTGGACCGCGCTGTGGCGGAGGAAGTGCTCGCCCAAGAGGACGTGATTAAGACCGCAGCCTTTGGCGCCCCGACGCTCGAAAGCGACCTGTATATCCTGCGACCGCTGGCCGATACCGAGCGAGATATCGCGCATCTGGTTGTAGATCATCTCCACGGCAACCGAACCCGTGCGGCGGAGGTACTGGGCATAAGCCGTACAACGCTGTGGCGCTTGCTGAAGGACGATGACCGTTGAGCGAGGCGCCCGTGACCGCGCGCGACGCGTGTGCTACAGTCCAAAGCGTTATTGTTTCGATTTGGTTACGGCGTGCGAGGGCATATGGCTGAGACTTCAAAACCGAGCCGCAGAAGGCGGAGTGCCGCGCCGGTCAACCGACGCACGACATCGGTGACGTGGGGTAAACACGCCTCGGGGTTTGATGGCTCGTTCAAGCGCACTAAATACGGCTATCCTTCGGCAAGCGCCCGCTTGGCAATGCAGGCAGAGTCCTCGCTGTGGGGCCGCAAACGCGTGGTGGGCTCAAAGCTCAAGCACGACGGAACGCTCGGTTACATCAGCCGCGGGGCGGCTCGCCGCAGTGGACTCAATCCGGCTGGTTGGCATCGTTATGTTCCGATCGTGGCCGTCGTTGCAGTGATCGTCATCGCACTCGCTGCGCTTGGCTACGCCGGCGGTGGCGCCAACTTGGACGCAGTGTTTAAATCGCCCGAGCTCGCGCATGCAGGCACAGAAGTTATCGAGGGCGCTCAGACCCAGACGGGTGTCGCGCCCCAGCGCGGTATCGTTGCGGCGGCCTCCACCATCGCCGATGCGCAAAAGGACGAGGACGAACAGGGCGGTGGCGCCGAAACGGCCCAGACGAACGAAACGACGACAACTCCATCGGCGGGATAAGTTGCGAGTGGGGCAGCTAATTTGGGACGGGGCCTTTCAGCGGGTCCGCCGTTCGGTAGAACGGCGGAACTAATTACTTTACGTACACCACGTTGTCGCGGCGCGGCTTTGCCTCGGGTAGCGTGTCCTCGGCGTAGCCAAGAATGCAGTTACCGACACCGCGCAGGCTGCCGTCGGCGGGCAGGCCCCAGCTGGCCAGCAGCTCCAGGCCCTCGGGCGAGTCAAAGACCTCATGCGCGCGGTGAATCCAGCACGAATCGACACCCAGTGCATAGGCGGCGTTGAGCAGGTTGCCCATGGCGAGCGAGCCGTCTTCCAGATGTGTGGGCACGCTGCGGTCAACCAGCACCACCACAACGGTCTTGGCGCCATAGAAGGGGTCGCTGTTGCTGCCCATGACCTGGGCGTTGAGCTGTGAGAGACGCTCGACGGTCGCGGGGTCGGTGACGGCGACAAACGTCACCGGTTGGCGGCCCATGCCGCTCGGTGCATATTGGCCGGCTTCGATAATACGCGCAAGCTTTTCGGCCTCGACGGGACGATCGCTGTAGTTGCGGCAGCTGCGGCGGTGAATGAGCGCTTCGATGGTCTCCATGGTGTCTCCTTGCGGTGGCGTTGCAGATGCCACGTTCATACCCGTCGGGCTCAAACGATAGACGGTCAATTGCCCGGCCAAAAGGATGGATTCCAATTGGGAAAGTGGGTTTGCATAAAAGTACCTTCAGAATGTGACAAACAAATGGGATGGTTAAACGTTTTATCCCGTCTACCCTGCGGTTTTTTACCACTTGCCTAAATGACGAACGCATAACCTCTGATAAAGGTTTTACTAAAGGAGCACCAACGTTTATCAACGCGCCATGGTGGCGCCGGGCCAGGAGGTAACATCATGTTCCAGGCTGGAGATGTCGTCGAGACCGACTTCGAAGGATTTCTGAAGCTGCTGCGTTCCAAGACGCGCGCTTTCGTGTCGATCAACGATCACGAGTACTACATCACGCACACCGATGGCTATTGGCGTGTTCAGGATTGCGAGGCCCTCAACGACAAGGGCCACTTTACTGACTGCTCCGAGCTGGTCAACACGGTCTGCGAGGTCGTCGAGCTGCCGTGGATTGCCGGCAAGAGCCTGCATGACAGCTTCTCGGGCGCTACGGTCTATGAGGCCGTCGCCGCTTAACAGGCAATAAAACCCGATTTTCACGTGACCGCTGGCGTCGCCCCCGCGCCGGCGGTCTTTTTCTGCCGATAGGCCATAAAAATGCACGCATTCGCGGAGAGCCTGTTGACGATAGTCAAAACTCGGACTAATCTAGAGACACATAATTGGTCAAAAATCGGACAATCGAATGGTGGGATAGATGAATAGTGCGGTTGCGCTGGTCGACTTCGACCGGTTGATCAATGGACTCGACCATATCTATTCGGAGTTCTCGCGCGCCTGCGGCCTTTCGGACTGCGCCTATTGGATGCTCGTCGACACCAGCA
This sequence comes from uncultured Collinsella sp., assembly GCA_937925715.1. Taxonomy (GTDB): domain Bacteria; phylum Actinomycetota; class Coriobacteriia; order Coriobacteriales; family Coriobacteriaceae; genus Collinsella. The sequence goes on along the minus strand of CALAMG010000039.1, from coordinate 68,588 downwards.
CGGCGGGCGGCAGTATTGCCGTAAGCCGTCTGACAAGCGAATGGTTCTACAGCAAGCAGACCATCAACTCGGCAATTAAAACCTTGACGGCGCGGGGTTTCGCAACGTTGGAGTTTGCCGAAGGCAGTCGTAAGAACAAGGTTGTGAGCCTGACCGAAGAGGGCAGGCGATTTGCCGAGCGTTATGCGCTGCCGGCACTCAAGGCCGAGCAGCGAGCCTTTGGCGCGCTTGAGCCGTGTGAGCAGCGCGAGATTATGCGCTTGATCGGAAAATTTTCCCATGCGCTCGGCGATGAGTGCGGTGCCTTTAAGCAGCATATCGCTGCCGAGAGCCAAGCCGAGAATCAAGGTGAGGGGGAGTCGTGCGACTGCTAATGAGGTTTATGAAGCCATATCGAGGGCTTGTCGCAGTGACGCTGCTGGTGCTGCTGGTGGATAACGTCGGTACGCTGTTGGTTCCCACGATGCTGGCGAACATGGTCAACACCGGTATTACCACGGGCGATGTCGACTACATTTTACGCAACGGCCTATACATGTTTATCGCGACCAGCATGGCTAGCGGCGGCACGGTGCTGGGCTGCTATCTTTCGGCGCGCCTGGCCGCCAACGTGGCTTGCGATATCCGCAATGCCGTGTACGACAAATCGCTCGAGCTCGCGGCCAGCGATTTTGAGCGCTTTGGCACCGGATCGATGATCACGCGCTCGCTCAACGACATCAACGTGATTCAGCAAGCGATTCTGCAGACGATTCAGCTGGTGCTGCCCGTGCCGTTTTTGGCGGTGGCGGGCATCATCTTCGCCTGGTTTATCGATCCTGCCATGGGCACGCTTCTGGGCGTAGTCGTTGCGATTGTGCTGGTGGCGGCGGTCTTTACGGTTGCCAACGCGGCTCCGATCTTTATGCGCTTGCAGAGCTTTATCGACCGCATGAACGTGGTGCTGCGCGAAAACATCGTGGGCGTGCGCGTCATCCGTGCGTTTAACAAGGAGCGTCACGAGGAGCGGCGCCTGGACGAGGTGTTTAGCGACTACGCCGCCAACGCCATCAAGGTCAACCACCTGTTTGTGGGCCTCGACAGCTCCAGCTTCTTTTTGATGAACATCGCCGAGGTGGCGGTGCTGTGGGTGGGCGGCAACCGCGTAGGCGCCCACGCCATGCAGATTGCGAGTATCTCGGCGGTGCTGGAGTATGCAATTCTGATCCTGTTCTTTGTGATGATGGCCCAGATGGTGGTGCTGACGCTTCCGCGTGCTGCCGCGTGCCTGAACCGTGCGCAGCAGGTGTTGGAGATTGAGCCGAGCATCGTCGATGGCGAGCGCACGCTGGATGACGGGGCGCGCGAGCCCCAAGACGAAGCCGATGCGGTGGCCGTGTTCGACCACATGTCGTTTCGCTTTGACGATGCCGACGAGGACACCCTGTGCGACCTGAGCTTTGCCTGCCATCGCGGTCAGACGACTGCGATCGTTGGCTCGACAGGCTCGGGCAAATCGACGGTGGCAAAGCTTCTGCTGCGCTTCCACGATGCCACCAAGGGCTCCATTCGCCTGAATGGTGTGGACCTGCGCGAGCTTACGCAAGACGAAATCCGCGGGCGCATTGCCTATGTGCCGCAGAAGGCGTGGCTGTTCTCGGGCACGGTGGCGAGCAACCTTCGCTTTGGTAACGAAGGCGCGACCGAGGGCGACATGCTCCACGCGCTTGAGGTTGCCCAGAGCACCTTTGTACTCGACCAACCGCAGGGGCTCGATACCCCGGTTGCCCAGGGCGGTACGAACTTTTCGGGCGGCCAGCGCCAGCGTTTGGCAATCGCCCGTGCGCTCATGAAGCATGCCGATCTATATATCTTCGATGACAGTTTTTCGGCCCTGGACTTTAAGACCGATGCGGCCCTGCGCCATGCATTGCAAGACGAGACGCGCGATGCCGCGGTGCTCATCATCGCGCAGCGCATCTCGACGATTCTGCACGCCGACCAGATTGTCGTGCTCAAGGATGGCGAGGTTGTGGGCTTGGGCACGCATGGCGAGCTTATGGAAACCTGCGAGGTGTACCGCGCCATCGCGGAATCGCAGATGAAGGGAGGTGAGTAGCATGACCGAGGAGCTCAAGAAGCAGGGCGGCCTTGTCGATGCCGCCGCTGCGGACGCTGCCGAGGAAGCGGTCGAGCGGGCTGCCATGTCGACCGAGCTGGATGACGCCGCCAAGGCTGCAGCCGAGCGCGAGGCTCGCCGCCAAGCGCTCTACGAGGAAAACGAGCGCGCCGAGGACGAGCGCGCTCGCGCCGAGGCAGAGCGTATGCGCGACGTGGACGACGAAGACGAGGACGAGACGCCTCGGGATACCTGGGCGACGGTGCGCCGCCTGTGGAGTGAGGCTGCCGGCGACCACTGGCGCTTCTATATCGTGTTCGCGAGCATTGTGTTCTATGTCATCTTTAACACTGCCGCGCCGGCATATAGCGCCCGCGTGATCGATGAGCTGTGGGGCCACATTCAGGTAGCGTTTGTCAACAACGCCACCTTCAGCATCACCTGGGAGAACTGCGGCAGGACTATCTTCATCTACTTTTTGATTTGGACGGCCGCCGCTTCGTTCTACGCGCTCCAGAGCTTTTTGATGTCGAGCGTGGCCGAACGCCTCAATCTGCGCCTACGCAACCGCATCGCACAAAAGCTCAACCGTCTGCCGCTTGCCTACTTTGATGCACATCGCCCCGGCGAAGTGGTCAGCCGCGCGACCAACGACTTGGACAAGATGTCCGAGAGTATGCAGCGCGGATTGCTGCAGCTGCTGGTATCGATCGGTACCGTGACGGGTGCCATCATCATGATGTTCGTGTTTAGCGTGCCGCTCACGCTAGTCTTTTTGTTCTTTATGGCGTTGTCGCTGCTGGTGACCAAAGTGGTCTCGCGTCGCACGCATGATGTGACGGGCGAGCGTCAGGAGTGGGTGTCCAAGATTACGAGTGCGGTCGAGGAGGGCTACTCGGGCCGTCTGGTGATCCGCGCGTTTAACCGCGAGCGCCAGAGCTCCGCTGAGGTGCACGAGGCCTCGGGCGAGCTGGCGCGCGTGAGTACCAAGGCCGACTTCATGATCAATGCCGTCGGCCCCGCGGTGCGCTTTATCGGCCGTTTGGCGCAGATCGTGATCGCGCTTGTGGGCTGCAGCATGCTGGTTGCCGGTCACATGACCGTCGGCGTGTTCCAGGCGTTCTTCCAGTTTATCTACGAGGCGTCCGAGCCCATGACGCAGTTGTCGTTTACCTTCAACTCGCTGCAGAGCGCGCTGGCGAGTGCAGAGCGCGTGTTCGACCTGCTCGATGAGCCCGAGATGGAGGCCGATCCGCTGCCGGACAAGGCCGCCGAGCTGCCGGGTCGCGTGGAGGGCCGCGTCTCCTTTGAGCATGTGCGCTTTGGTTATTCGCCCGACAAGCCGCTTATGCGCGACGTGTCGTTTACCGCCGAGCCGGGCCAGAAGATTGCCGTGGTGGGAACCACGGGCGCAGGCAAGACGACGCTCATCAACCTGCTCATGCGCTTCTACGAGATTGACGGCGGGCGTATTACGCTCGACGGCGTGGATACGAGCCGCATGGATCGCGGCGAGCTACGGCAGCAGTTTGGCATGGTGCTGCAGGACGCCTGGCTGTTCGATGGCACGATTGCCGAAAACATCGCCTACGGCTGCCCCGAGGCAACGCGCGACGAAATTGTGGCCGCGGCTCGTGCCGCGCAGGTCGACTTCTTTGTGCGCACCATGCCGCAGGGCTACGACACGCGCGTGGCCAACGATGCCGAAAGCATCAGCCAGGGCCAGCGTCAGCTGCTGACCATCGCGCGCGTGCTGCTCAACAACCCGGCGATTCTCATCCTGGACGAGGCGACCTCAAGCGTGGACACGCGTACCGAGCTTGCCATCGGCCGTGCCATGGATGCGCTTATGCGCGGGCGCACGAGCTTTGTGATCGCACACCGCCTGTCGACGATTGTGGATGCCGACCTGATCTTGGTCATGGATCACGGCAACATTATCGAGCAGGGCACGCATAAGGAGCTGCTGGCTGCCGAGGGTGCCTACGCCGACCTCTACTTGAGCCAGTTCGCCTAATGTGACAAAGGGACAGTTCCGCATGTCACATCAAAAAGAAAGGCGCGCCGGGGATGAATTCCCTGGCGCGCCTTCTTGCGTTGATGCCGATGTCGTTTTGTACCGCTTGCGTTCCTAGCGTTCGTCCACGAGCTTTGCGACGAGGGCTTTGAGCTCGGCCACCTCTCGCTCGAGTTCTTTGACGCGGCGGGCGTTCTCGGTGATGCCTTGGCGGTTGAGGGCACTCTGCTCGGCGGCGTCATCGGGCATGTACTCGCGATGCTGCTTGGCGTCGAAACTCTCCTCGAACACGCGGCAGCCGTTGCGCTTGATGATGCGTCCCGGCACGCCCACGACGGTGCAGTTGTCGGGCACGTCCTTGACGACAACCGAGTTGCCGCCGATTTTGACGTTGTTGCCGATGCGGATGTTGCCGAGCACCTTGGCGCCCGTGCCCACGGTGACGTTGTTGCCTAGGGTGGGGTGGCGCTTGCCGGTCTCGTTGCCGGTACCGCCGAGCGTGACGCCCTGGTAGAGCACGCAGTTGTCACCCACAATGGTGGTCTCGCCGATGACGACGCCCATGGCGTGGTCGATAAAGAAATGTTTGCCGATCTGTGCGGCGGGATGAATCTCGACGCCGGTGATGTGACGGGTGATTTGCGAGAGCACGCGGGCGAGCGAGCGATGACCGTGCTCCCAGAGCCAGTGCTCGGGCACGTGGTTCCACTTGGCGTGCAGGCCAGGATAGGAAAGGAAGATGACCAGACCGTTTTGCGCGGCGGGGTCCTGCGCTTGGACGGTCTTGATGTCCTCGCGAATGGTATTGATAAAGCTCACCGGCCGCCCTCCCTTAGCGCCATGGCAATGCGATTCAATAAAGTATAGCGATTCGCTAGGGATTAGGAAGAACAATCTTGGCGGCTTTGCACGACAAGTGTTAGTTATGAGTTATGCAAACTTGCTGGTAATGGAGTCATGCTTTTGTGGGGTTGCGCACGAGGGGGCACCGCAACCGTATACTGGTCAACTTGGACGTATCCGCGCCCACAACTGAGAGGTTTTACTTCATGGGTTTCATTAATTTTATCGCCGAGCTGCTTAGGGATCCGCGCACCGCGATCGCCAGCTGGATCGCCGCCGGCCCGCTTATGGCCTACGGCTGCGTGTTCCTGATCATCTTTATCGAGACGGGCGTGGTGTTCTTCCCGTTCCTCCCCGGCGATTCACTGCTGTTTGCTTCGGGCTTCTTTGCCCACAATGGCGGCTTTAACATCGTGGCCCTGCTGGCCGTCGCATGGGCGGCTGCCATCCTGGGCGACCAGTGCAACTTTATGATCGGTCACTTCTTTGGCAAAAAGATTATCGCTTCGGGCAAGGTCAAGGCTATGACGCCCGAGCGCATCAAAAAGTCCGAGGATTTCTTGGACAAGTGGGGTCACCTGGCCATCTTCCTGGGTCGCTTCTTCCCGTTTATCCGCACCTTTGTGCCCTTTATCGCCGGCATGGGCGGCATGCACTGGCGCAATTTTGTCATCTTTAACGTGCTGGGCGGCATTACCTGGTCGACGCTCTTTACACTGCTGGGCTACTTCTTTGGCGGCATCCCCTTTGTGCAGGAGCACTTTGAGCTGCTAATCGTCGGCATCGTTGCCGTGTCGATCATCCCGACCGTGGTCGGTCTGGTTAAGGCTAAGCTTGGCAAAAAGAACGCGTAGCTCGAGTCAGCGCGCAAACCGTGCAGTTGAGGCCCGTCACCGCTTGTGGTGGCGGGCCTCTTTGCTTCGGTCAAATGAAAATACTTTAGTTAGTTAAAGAAAAACGTTTTATCCGACGCGCGTGCGGAGTACAATCTCGTGCATGCGAATCGACGTGCCATCGGCTTTGATGCTGCTCGCGTGTCCCGTCCGGCTCTACGCTCCGGGCGTGCGACGTTGCGACGCGGTCGGCCTCGGTCCTTGCGTGCGGGTTCGCGAGTATGCAACTGTGTATGTAAGGAGCGACATATGACTGTCGAGAAGAAGGATATCGATTGGGGTAGCCTCGGCTTTGGCTACATGAAGACCGATTACAGCTACGAGGCTCATTGGAAGGATGGCGAGTGGGACGAGGGCGGCCTGACCACCGACCACACCCTGCATGTCTCCGAGTGCGGCGGCATCTTCCATTACTGTCAGGAGGTCTTTGAGGGCCTGAAGGCCTACACCGCCGAGGACGGCAGCATCGTCTGCTTCCGTCCCGACATGAACGCCGAGCGTATGTACAACTCTGCCCAGCGTCTCGAGATGCCACCGTTCCCCAAGGACAAGTTCGTTGAGGCCGTCAAGCAGGTCGTCTCTGCCAACGCCGCCTGGGTTCCGCCCTTCGGCTCCGGCGCGACCCTGTACGTGCGTCCGTTTATGATCGGTTCCGGTGACGTGATCGGCGTGGCTCCCGCTCCTGAGTACACGTTCCGCATCCTCGTGACCCCGGTCGGTCCGTACTTTAAGGGTGGCCTCAAGCCCGTCAAGCTGCGCGTTTCCGAGTATGACCGTGCCGCACCGCACGGCACCGGCAACATCAAGGCCGGCCTGAACTACGCCATGTCCCTTAAGCCCACGATGGAGGCCCATCGCGAGGGCTATGCCGAGAACCTGTATCTCGACTCCGAGTCCCGCACCTATGTCGAGGAGACCGGTGGCGCCAATGTCCTGTTCGTGAAAGAGGATGGCACGCTCGTCGTTCCGCAGTCGCACACCGACTCCATCCTGCCCTCTATCACCCGTCGTTCGCTCGTTCAGGTTGCTCAGGACCTGGGCATGACCGTTGACCAGCGTCCCGTCGAGTGGGCCGAGGTCAAGGCCGGTACCTTTGTGGAGTGCGGCCTGTGCGGCACCGCTGCCGTCATCTCTCCGGTTGGCGAGATTGACAACAAGGTTTACGGCGCCGACGAGACCGTGACCTTCCCGGCTGGCTACACCGAGATCGGCCCTGTGATGAAGAAGCTTCGCGAGACCCTGACTGGCATCCAGTCCGGTGCTGTCGAGGATAAGCACAACTGGGTTTACACCGTCGCGTAATTTGTCTTACGGATATGTCCGGCCCGAGGGCGACCTTCCTTTCCGGCGCGTCCTCGGACATGAAAGAGCCTCCGCTGCGCACTTCGTGCGGCGGAGGCTCTTTCGTCCTGCGGAGTGCGCCGGAAAGGAAGGTCGCCCTCGGGCCTGCGTCACCCTGGCGCTGTCGTACAGGCAATATAGATTTGAATTAAAGATGGTGCGCGGCCTTTTAGGCCGCGCTTGTGTTTTGCTTCGCGCCATGTGGGGGTGGTGGCGACGTGCATTTTTGCGAGTATTCTGCAATCGAAGGCCCCTGCATACCGACCTCGGGCAAAAAATCGGGATTTCTCGATGTTTTCTACGGATGATGGGCGGGGTTATGGGCTGACAGCGTTTGATTTGCAGGGACATTCGCGGTCTTTGGCATTTATCGTGGCGCCCGAAGCTCTTGGCTATGTTGAATACTCCTAAAAATGCACGGCGCTTAGAGGGGGACCTTCGCGAAAAAGGAAACCGCCCCGTCGAAGTATGCATTCGACGGGGCGGTTTATGCATTTGGCCGATTAAGGATGCGCTGCCAAACTACTAGAACTTGACGGTCGGGGCCTGGCGGGCTGCTTCGGCGGCCTCGAAGCCCTGGCGCTCCTTAAACTGGAAGATGCCGGCAAAGATGACAGCCGGGAACGTCTGAATGGCGTTATTGTAGCTGAGCACGCAGTCGTTGTAGCTCTGGCGTGCATAGCTAATCTTGTTCTCGGTATCCTCGAGCGATGCCTGCAGCTGCGTAAAGTTGGTGTTTGCCTTAAGATCGGGGTAGGCTTCGGCTACGGCGAAGAGCTGACGCAGCGCACCGGTCAGCACGTTGTCGGCTTCCATCTTGGCCTCGGGCGTGGTGGCCTTGACGGCGGTGTTACGCGCGCTGATCACGGCGGAGAGCGTCTCCTGCTCGTGCTTGGCGTAGCCCTTGACGGTCTCGACCAGGTTGGGGATCAGGTCGTTGCGGCGCTGCAGCTGCGTATCGATGTTCTGCCAGGCGTTATCGATGCGGTTACGCTTGGTGACCATGTTGTTGTAGATGCCGGCGATGGCGCAGACAATCACAATGACAACAACGATGCCGATGATGACGGTAATCATGATGTCTCCGTTTCGAATGGCCGCGGCGGCATGCGCCAGCTGCCGTTGGTATAACGCTACTAGTATACCCGCAACGTTTTGCCGTGCCGAACTTTCCGGTAAGCGTTGTGTTTTCGGCGGGGTTGGCACCGGGGCAAAGCGTGCGAGGTACAGGTGTAAGATATGCGACAGATTGACGAGTGTTGTCTTTGCCCTGAGGATGGCGATACCAGTGGACCTTCGCATTAAGAAAACCTACCGCGCCCTGTTCGATGCTTTCACCGAGCTTCTCGAGGAGCATCGTTTTGAGGACCTGACGGTTGCCATGCTGTGCGACCGCGCCATGATTCGCCGTACGACGTTCTACAAGCACTTTCGCGACAAGAACGATTACTTTGCCTTTTATATCGATGAGCTTATGTCGGGCTTGCCGCAAAAACAGCCCGATGAGGCCGGCGCAGTGTCTGCCGAGGACGTGCGCGCGCTTCGGCACGCGATTTTGGACGATGCCATGGATTTGATTCTGGCGCACGAGCAGCTCATGGATAACATTTTGGCAAGCAGCATGTCGGGCATGTTGACCAACGTTATTTGCGACCGCATTGCCCGCTCCATCCGCGAGCGTGTGATGAACGTGCTTGCCGAGGATGCCCTGGCCCCCGTGTCACTTGAGACGACGTCTGAGTTTGTCGCCGGCGGTATTATTCGACTTTTCACGATATGGTGGGAATCGGGCCACGATCTTGAGCGTCGACCTGAGATAGCCGACGTGGTCGATGCACTGTTTGAGCGGACCATGACACCGGTGGATCACTAAAGTGGCGGAGAGAGGGGGATTCGAACCCCCGGAACGCTCTCGCGCTCAACGGTTTTCAAGACCGCCGCATTCAACCGCTCTGCCATCTCTCCGTGAGTCGTAATGATAGCATCGTTTTGAATTTGCAACAGGGAAGGCGAACGATGACGATCACCGAAATCGACGAGAAGTTCATGCGCGAGGCGCTGGCCGAGGCGCGCGCCGCTGCTGCGGTGGGCGAGGTGCCCATCGGAGCCGTAGTGGTGCGCGACGGCGAGATTGTCGCGCGGGCGCATAATCGTCGCGAGCTCGACCAGGATCCTTCGGCTCATGCAGAGTTCGCGGCCCTGTGCGCTGCCGCTCGGTCGCTCGGTCGCTGGCGCCTTTCCGACTGTACGGTCTATGTGACGTTGGAACCCTGCTGCATGTGCGCAGGCCTTATGGTTAACGCGCGCGTGGGGCGCTGCGTGTATGGCGCGAGCGACGCCAAGGCGGGCGCGTTGGGATCCCTATACGATTTGAATGCCGACTCGCGCCTGAATCATCGGTTTAACGTGACGGCTGGGGTCCTGGCGGATGAATGCCGCGAGCTGCTGAGTAGCTATTTTGGCGGTCTACGCGGAACGGGCGGCTCTGATTGCGGTTGTGGGGCCGATCTTGAGGCGCATGCCGCTCACGCCGCGGCGCTCGCGGGTGCCGAAGAGGATGCTGGCGCGGCGGTTGATTTTGGCCCCGTGCAGCGCCGGCCCCGCCGTGTGCTGTTAGCGATTGATTCCTTTAAGGGTAGCGTGTCGAGTGCGCAGGCGGAGGCGGCGGTTGCCGAAGGCGTGCGCCACGTGTGGCCCGATGCCGAGCTGAACGCTTTGCCGCTGGCAGATGGTGGCGAGGGAACGCTCGATGCCGTTGCCGCGTGCGGCGGTGAGATTGTGACCTGCGAGGTGGCAGGCCCCTTGGGCAAGCGCGCGTCTGCCCGGATGCTGGTTGATGTCGAGCGCGAGTCCGCGGTCATCGAGATGGCCGAGGCGGCCGGCATTGGGTACTCGCCTCGCACGGAGTCGTCGGCGCTGGCTGCTACAACCTATGGCGTGGGCGAGCTCATACTTCGCGCGGTTCGTGCCGGGGCAAAGACTATCTATATTGGCTTGGGCGGCAGTGCCACCAACGACGGTGGCGCCGGCATGCTGCAGGCGCTGAGCGCGCGTGTGGTCGATGATCAGGGCTGCGATGTCGCCCCCGGTCTTGCCGGCCTTGAGCGGGCGGCGAGCGTTGATTTGGCGCCAGCGCTTCGGGCTTTGGATGGCACTCGTATTGTTGTGCTTTCGGATGTCGATAATCCGCTCGTAGGGCGTCGCGGCGCGTTGGCAGTGTTCGGTGGACAGAAGGGCCTGCCGACGGGGGATGCCGAGGCCCTAGGCAAGTACGACGGATGGATGGTCGGCTATGGACGCCTGCTCGATGCGGCGATTGCTAGGGCGCGGGCTCAGGGGTTGCTGCGTGTGCCCGAGGGTGCACGGACATTTGGCTCGGTGCTTGGCGTGCCTGGCGCTGGTGCTGCCGGTGGTCTGGGAGCAGCGCTGTTGGCGCTCGGCGCCGAGTTGCGCTCAGGCGTGGAGACGGTGCTCGACCTCGTGGGATTTGACGAGCGCGTGCGCGATGCCGACCTGGTCATTACAGGCGAGGGCAATATGGACGAGCAATCCGCCGCTGGAAAGGCACCGGTGGGCGTGGCGCGCCGTGCTAAGCGCTATGGCAAGCCGGTAGCCGCCGTCGTGGGCGGTCGTGCCGACAACCTAGATGCGGTGTATGAGCAGGGTATTGACTTGGTTCTGCCGACCTGTCGCAAGCCCATGGACCTGGAGCAGGCACTCGATCCGCAAGAAGCCACAACCAACCTCATCTGTGCCGGCGAAGCAGCCGCCCAATCCTACGACCTCGCTCGCCTCTAAGGCCTATCTCCCTATAAGTTGCGGTGGAATACGGTGTGCTTTTGCCTTTAAGGGGCTAATTCAGCCCGTATTCCACCGCAACTTCGAGAATGGCCATTCGAGGTTGGCTGCCTTGGGTCTTGGGTCGGACCGTTTGCCACGAAATGCGGCCATCTGCTACGTTAAACCGGCCATCCTCGACCATCCCGGAATTTGCAAAAACAAAACCGCAGGTAGAAAGCTTGCCGATTTTCGAAAAAGCACGCTATGGTTGACCTCTGTGACCAAAACGTAGTAGATAGGCCCTTTTCGTGGCACGGCACCAGATCAGTCTATTTAGGATGGGGCTTACTTGACTACTTTCGCCACCCTGATGCCCCTCCAGTCAAAAAGTGGTCAAAAAAGCCCCGTCCCAAATTAGCTACCTTGCTCTGGTGGGCGGGAGCAGGTAAGATATACCGAGCGCCTAGCGCGTTCGATGGGTTCGGATGACGACATGTTCCGAATCTGGTCAGGTCCGGAAGGAAGCAGCCATAAGGAGCCTCTGTCGGGCATCCGAATCCATCGAGTGCGCAGGCGTTTTTTGGTGCCGCGGCTACCCGCGAGTGCCGGCAGGGCGCTTGGTGTCTCGCTGGTCCTCGGCTTCGCCTGCGGGATCGCTCGACTACCAAGCGCCCTGCCGGCACTCGCGGGTAGCCGACCAAAACCGCCTGAAGGGTCACATTTATCTGAATAGTTTAATCCCGTGCCTTTTGCTGCTCGCTGGCGTTGTCTGGGCATTGATGGCTACGTAGTTTAAGAGGCGGCGGTGCTGTTGTTTGAATTTTTGCAGTTAAAGAGGTCCGTTTCCCTAGGTGGGGAAACGGACCTCTTTTTGTCTCTGGGCTTGTGGATTGGCGAAGACAATAACCGCTGGCAGCTATTTTGAGTTCTTGATGCGGCGTGTGGCAGTGGCGGTTATTCCGAGGCCTGCGGCGGCGACTGCTACGAGTGCGATTGCGCTCGGTGCTGTGTCGCCCGTGTTTGCGAGCTTGCCGGCGGTCGTATCTGCTTGCTTGCCGCTGCTTGTGTTCGCTTGCTTGGTGGAGCTTGGTAGGGCGTCTTTGCCGGTTGCAGGTGAGCCAACGGGCGGTGTCGCCTCGGCGGGTTGCGCTGAGCCGGAGGGAGGCACTGTCTCGGTCGGTTTCGCTATCTCGGGCGAGGTGGCCTTGTCTGCCGCGGCCTTTGCCTCTTCGTATGCCTTGCAGGCGTCGTCATAGGCCGTTTGCGCTTTTTTCAAATTGTCGAGGAGCGCATCTCGCCAGGCTGTGAACCGGTCGATATCGGCTTTATATTTCTCTACAGCACGTTCACAGTCATTAACTCGTCTTTCCTCTCTTCTGAGGCGGTACTGGAACTCGCGGAGCTCCGTTTCGCAATAGTTTACGTGCGTTTTTGCCGATATGATCTCACTGTGCAACTGCTTTATTTGCTGTTTAGTAGTTTCGACAAACTCCTCGTAGCCGAGTGCTTCGAGTGTCTTAAGCATCTCATGTTTCTTCTCTAATTCTGCCTGGAGCTCGCTTACCCGGTTGATGGCCCCGTCGTATTTGGCTTGGGCAGCATCGACGTCCGCTTGCATGGTGGGAAGGAGTTCCCTCCCTTCGGCGGCTTGCGCCGCCATCTTTTCGCGGTACTCTTGAAAACGGGTAATGTCATCATTGAATCTCGCAATTTTCTCGGGACTTGCGGCGTTTTTTGCGGCCTCGAGGGTTTTGAGCGCTTCCTGCATGGCTGCATACGCTTTGTCTTTTGCGGCGGCCGCGTCTTCCGTTTGCAAGGCAACTGCACCGGTGGGGGAGCTGGTTTCTGCCGCGATCGCCGTTGCGGGGGCGATTCCCGCGACAAGTGCCGCGGAAAGGGCGATGCCCACAGTTGCTCGTCTTGCTCTTCTTGCGAGAATGTCGTTCATCTCGGCACCTCATTTCAAGGGCCGGCGACTAACTTGGTAGCACTAATGTAAATATACCATGCTAGTTGACCCGACACTGGCTGGGTGTGCGCGTATACCCCTCTGAAAACTGAATCCCGTTAGAAATGACGAGTTGTTTACGCTTCTTTTGGGGTGGCGGTACTATCATGGTTCGAATTGAATGTGGATGATGATAGGGAGCGCCTATACATGATTGAGCTGCTCAGGCGTTTTGGTGGTAAGTTTCGCCGGTATATGGTGATTGGCCCTGCGTGCAAGTTAATCGAAGTGATCTTTGACCTGCTGACGCCGCTGGTGATTGCCCAGATGATCGATAAGGGTATTGGCGCACACGATGTCAACGCCGTCGTCCACTACGGTATGCTGCTTGGCGCCATGGCTGTGATCGGCATCTCGTTTACGCTCGTCTGCCAAAAGATGGCGGCGCTCACCTCGCAGGGCATGGGCACCGATATCCGCGGTGCGCTCTACCAGCACATCAACAAGTTGAGCTATGCCGAACTCGACCGCTTTGGCACGCCGTCGCTTATCACCCGCATCACCAACGACGTCAACCAGGTGCAGCTTGCCGTGGCGCTGGGCGTGCGCATGCTCATCCGCTGGCCCTTCTTGGCGGTGGGCTCTATGTGCGCGGCCCTCGCCATCGACCTTAAGCTCGGCATGATCTTTTTGATTTGCACGCCCGCCATTGGCCTGGTGTTTTGGTTTGTCATGGCGCGCTGCATTCCGTACTACAAGCAGCTGCAGGCAAAGCTCGACCGCATCGCGCTCATTTGCCGCGAGGGGCTTTCGGGCACCCGCGTGGTTCGCGCCTTTGTACGCGAAGATCACGAGCGCGAGCGCTTTGCCCAAGCCGCCGATGACCAGGCCAATACCGCCATCGCGGTGGGCAAGCTCTCGTCAATCCTTAATCCCGTCACGTTTTTGGTGATGAACCTGGGCGTGTGCGCCATCCTGTGGGTGGGCGGCATCCAGGTCAACGTGGGCGAGCTTACGCAGGGCCAGGTCATGGCGTTTGTGAACTACATGACGCAGACCCTGACCTCCATCGTATACGTCGCCAACCTGGTCGTGGTCTTTACCAAGGCGAGCGCGAGTGCTTCGCGTATCAACGAGGTGCTCAACTGCGAGCCGAGCATCACCGACGAGGGCGATCAGTCGGTTGCGCTGCCCAAGCCGAGCGAACTGGCGGGTGGCGCTGTTCCGGTCCCCGCGCTGAGCTTGAGCCATGCGAGCTTCTCCTTTGGCGCGGGCGCGGCAAATGCCGTCAACGATGTGACCCTGGAGCTCCCGCTGGGCAAGACGCTTGGCATTATCGGCGGTACGGGTAGCGGCAAGTCCACGCTCGTCTCGCTTATCCCGCGCCTGTACGATGCGAGCACCGGCAGCGTGAGTGTGATGGGCGCCGACGTGCGCACCTGGCCGCTCGACCAGCTGCGCCGTGTGGTCGCGACCGTTCCACAGCGTGCGTCGCTGGTGAGCGGCACCATCCGCAGCAACCTGACCTGGCGCGACGAGGCTGCGACCGACGAGGATCTCTGGGCGGCGCTCGATATGGCGCAGGCGAGCGAGTTCGTGCGCAACAAGCCGCAGGGGCTCGACGCCCCGGTCGAGGCGGGCGGCAAGAACTTTAGCGGTGGCCAGCGCCAGCGTCTGACCATCGCGCGCGCCCTAGTGGGCTCGCCACAGGTCCTGATCATGGATGACTCCGCCTCGGCACTTGACTTTAAGACTGATGCGGCGCTTCGCCATGCCATCCGCGAGCGCAGTGTGCGCGGTGCCGCCGAGGGCGGGCTGCCGCTGACGACCGTCATCGTGAGCCAGCGCGTCTCGACCGTGCGCGATGCCGACGTGATCTGCGTGCTCGACCACGGCTCGGTTGCCGGCCTGGGCACACATGACGAGCTCTATGCGACCTGTCAGCTCTATCGCGAGATTTGCCAGTCGCAGCTGCGCCGCGAGGAGCTTGAGGGCCAGCGGGGGAGCACAGCGCCCGCGCTCGCCCCAGGTGCCCCGACCGCCCCCGCATCCGTCTGCGCAAAGGAGGGCTGCTAAATGAATCCGTACACTTCCTCCGGTTCGGTCGCCACGATGACGGCTAACGTGTCCGGTAACGATAACCTCAACGACCTGGGCGACGGTCTGCGCCAGCCCGGCGATCCCGAGCGCTATCCCGTGGGTGCGGTGACCCGCCGCCTGATGGGCTACGTCCGTCCGCATCGTATCTCGTTTACGGCGTCGTTTGTGAGTGCCGCCGTCTCGGTGATTCTGCAGCTCTACACACCCATCCTCATTGGCGAGGGCATCGACCTGATCGTTGCCGCGGGCCAGGTGGACTTCGATGCGCTGCTGCCGCTCGTTACCAAACTCACGCTCGTCGTGGTGGGAGCTGCGGCCTTCCAGTGGCTGCAGGGCTACTGCGTCAACCGCCTGTCCTACGAAACGGTGCGCGACATGCGCGTGGAGGCGAGCGACAAGCTCAGCCGCATGCCGCTCAGCTTTATCGACAGCCATGCTCACGGCGACCTTATGAGCCGTGTGGTCAACGACGTCGACCAGGTGGGCGACGGTCTGCTGCAGGGCTTCACGCAGCTCTTCACCGGCGTTATCACCATCGTGGGCACGCTCGCGTTTATGCTCTCCATTAACCTGACCATGACGCTCGTGGTGGTACTCGTCACGCCGCTTTCCATTTTTGCAGCTGGTGCTATTGCCAAGCTTTCCAACAAAAGCTTTACGACACAGCAGCGTATTCAAGGGCAGCTCGGCGGTCATATCGAGGAGTACGTAGGCGAGCAAAAGCTTGTCGACGCCTTTTCCTATGGCCCCAACGCTCAGCAGCGCTTCGATGCCCTCAATGCCGAGCTCTACACCGCGGGCGAGCGCGCGCAGTTTATGGGTTCGCTCTCCAACCCCGGCACACGCTTTATCAATAACATCATCTATGCCGTGGTCGCTGTGATCGGCTGCGTGGGCGTGATCACGGGCGTGCCGGCGACGCTTACGGTGGGCGGCGTGCAGATTTTCCTGTCCTATGCTAACCAGTACACCAAGCCGTTCAACGAGGTCACCAACGTCATTACGCAGATCCAGACGGCGTATGCCTCGGCGCGCCGTATGTTTGCGCTGCTCGATGCGCGCGAGCAGGAACCCGATGCGCCGGATGCCGTTGAGCTCACGGCCCCGCAGGGTGAGGTCGCCTTTGAGCATGTGAACTTTAGCTATGTTCCCGACCGCAAGCTGCTGCAGGACATCTGCATCGAGGCTAAGCCCGGCATGCGCTTTGCCCTGGTCGGCCCCACGGGCTGCGGCAAGACGACGCTTATCAATTTGCTGCTGCGTTTTTACGATATCGATGCCGGTCGCATTGCGGTCGATGGTCGTTCTTCGCGTGACTACACGCGCGCAAGCCTGCGCCGCGCCTTTGGCATGGTGCTGCAGGACACTTGGCTGTTCGAGGGCACGGTGGCGGAAAACATCGCCTACGGCTGTCCTGACGCCACGCGCGAGCAGGTTATCGAGGCGGCCAAGCGCGCGCATGCGCACAAGTTTATCGTGCAGTTGCCAGGCGGCTACGATACGGTCATCGGCGAGGACGGCGGCACGTTTAGCCAGGGTCAAAAACAGCTGCTGTGCATCGCGCGCGTCATGCTCACCGACCCGGCTATCTTGCTGCTGGACGAGGCGACCTCGAGCATCGATACCCGCACCGAGCTGCAGGTGCAGGCGGCATTCGACGAGCTCATGGCCGGTCGCACAAGCTTTGTCGTGGCGCACCGCCTGAGCACCATCCGCAACGCCGACTGCATTCTGGTGATGCGCGACGGCGAGATTATCGAGCGCGGCACGCACGACGAGCTGCTGGCGGCAGATGGCTTCTATGCCGAGCTCTACCGCAGCCAGTTCGCCCAGTGAGCAAGCCCTTGGGGCAAATTAATCAATCGACAGACGGTGGTTTACATCTGTCACGTTAGTACTAAGATATTCATCTAATAAATTGCATTAGTGGCTTTAGTTTTGGGGGAAACGAGGCAACGTGACTATGACGTGCTCTTTGGTGGTTAACAGCAAGAGCGGTAATACCAGGATGGTTTCGGGCGCGATCAAGCGCGCTCTGCAGGCTGCGGGCGTTGAGTTTGTCCATGCCGCGGCGTTGAGCGACGATGCGGATGCAGATCAGGTTGCGCTCGAGGCGCAGGGCGCCTGCGCGGCCGACACGGTGCTCGTCGGTTTTTGGTGCGACAAGGGCGCGTGCACGCCTTCGGTTGCCGCGCTGCTCTCCGCTCTGCACGGCAAGCGCGTTTTCCTCTTTGGTACCTGCGGTTTTGGCGCCGACCAGAGCTATTATCAGCAGATTATCAATCGCGTGACCTCCAATTTGGCCGAGGATGCCGAGCTTGTGGGTTGGGCAATGTGCCAGGGCAAGATGGGTCCCGCGGTCAAGCAGCGCTACGAGGCCACGCTCGAGCAAGATCCCGACAATGTCCGCTTTAAGATGCTGCTCGATAACTGGGTCGCCGCAAAGGATCACCCCACCAAGGAAGATCTGGACAACATGGCTGCAGCCGCCAAAAAGGCCGTGCTGGGGGAGTAGCTCCCATCGCTGACGGCGGTCGGTCCATCTTTCTAAATGAAACGTCCTCCCGGGCGTCGGGGCACGAAGTTCCCTGCTCTACAGTCCTGCGCAAGACGAAGGCCACATTAAGTGGCCTTCTTTGCGTGCGGAACTCGCGATGAACTTCGTGCCCCGCCGTCCGGGAGGACGCCTCTTTATTGATGGGAGGCCTGATAGGTCGATGGTTCCGTGCCCGGATGCGTCCAAAGTGGGACGGGCTTTCCGGATGGGCAGGCTTTCGAAAAATACGTCCCGGAATTTGCCTTTGGAATGGGACGTAGTTTCCCGTTGAGGTGCTTTGCGGAAAGTGCATCCCACTCTGGGCGGTCGAAGTGGGACACACTTTCCCAAAGGCGCTCCAACGGGAAATTGCGTCCCATTATTCGGTCAAGAAACGGGATGCATTTTCCCAATGAGAGCAAAACCGGAAAATGCATCCCACAATCAGCCCTCAAAGTGGGACGCCGTTTCCCAATGAGGCTCAAGCGGAAAATGCATCCCGGAATTTGCGCTCAAAGTGGGATGCGGTTTCCGGTTGAGGGTCTAAGGGGAAAGTGCGTCCCAGAATCGACGCTTGAAATGGGATGCAGTTTCCCGATGAGGCACTCGACGGAAAATACATCCCAGAAATGGCCTTTGAGCTGGATAAGATTTCCGCGGCATCTCGGATTCTCAAAAATGAGACACGCCGTTGGCGAAAATGAGACACGTGATATCGGGCATCGGATGTATCATTTGCAAAAATGAGTCCACTCCACTCGAATAAAGCGAGGTCCCTCATGTACGTTCCACACCCCCGTATCCGTAGGCTGTCGAAAATCCCGCTTGTTGGGACGGCGGCGCTTGCTGCGTTGATCGCCACGAGCGCCGCCTGCTTCACGGCCACGCCCCAGGTTGCCCAGGCGGCAGACGCGCCCGCAATCACCGATATGACCGAGCAGGATTATCAAGCCCTGGGTCTGGGCACGAGCGAGGACATTCCGGCCGATACCGTTGGCCCCTATTCCACTGATACCCCCACGACGTTTGCCACGCGCAGCGAGGTCTATATGGCAGCTAACGGTAGCCATGGCAATCGCTACACTCTGCGCGACAAGCTCGAGAACGTCGAGCGCGGTGACATTGGCGGCAGCAGCAAACTCACCGATGGCTATGGAAGTGTGTGGGGCGCCGCAAAGTTCTGGCAAAACGTCAACAACTTCGATACGAACAGCGATCTCTACAAGCATAGCGACTACGGTGGCGGCACCTGGTCGTACCTAAGCAACAATGAGTCCTCAACAGTACTCGCCAACGACAACAACGGTTTCTCGGGCATTCACGCCACGAGTGTTGAGTTCTGCAGCGACGCCAGCACGGGCAAAAAGAGCCGCGTTGCCGAGCTCCGTGCCTACGGCGACAGTTCCTCCACGACGATTGACGGCAAGTCATACGCCGGAAAGGTTGAGCTGGTCCTCTACTCGTTTAGCAACGGGCGCACGCGCACTCTCGACACACACCTGCCGGTGACGGTCAACACTAATATGATGTACGAAGGCCGTTTTAAGTACCTGGATGCCGGTTACCTGCAAGAGCACGACGCCGTCTTTGATGTCGAGGCGGGCGATGTCGATGGCGACGGCGTCGACGAGCTTTTTGTCTACGCGGGCTGCTATGTCGACGAGAACGGCGTGCGCAAGGCTGTAGTCGACATGTATGACTTGGAGGGCGGCAACTGGAAGCAAAGCGTCGTCAAGATCGATGCCGGTAACGCCGCGGACTACACCACGCACAACAAGGGCGGGAACGACTCCTGGACGCAGCTTCAGTCAGCTCCTGTCGTTTCGCTAGCGGCCGGCGACCTCGATCGCGATTTTTGCGATGACCTCGCCATCGTGGTCTCGGCACCCTACGGCAAGAAGAATATTGATAAGTCGACGCATTGCGAGCTGTTTTCGTGGGATGCATCCAAGGGTGCGCTCGTCCATGTCGATGCTCTGGGCGACGCGGGCGCAATCTCCCTCTCCGCGAACGGCAAGACCATGGTCGCTGCGAATGCGACGTTCGGCACGTTTGCCGCCTACGATGAAGAAGGAAAGAAGACGGGTGAAACCGTCACGGGCCTTATTCTTGCGGGCTATGACTGGCAACGCAGCGCTTTTGATTACGGCGCTTCTGACGGCAGCAAGGGGCTGTACGGCGCGCTGTACCGCTACGCGTATTTTGACTCGGAGTCTGGCGAGTTCAAGCTTTCCGATTGCAAGGAATACAGAGACGGGCTCCTCGCCTCCTATGGGCTGATGCATGTGCCCAACAGCGCATGGAAGGATAGCGCTCAGGATAAGCGCTATCCGTGCACCTTGGCGCCTATTGCCCTTGCCACTGCCAACCTTGACGGCCTGTCCGAGCAGCTGGCGGTCGACGAGGTGCTCGTGGGCGGCGATGTGTTCCGCGACTTTGCCTGCAACACGGCACAGAGCGGGGCTCAGGGCTTGGGGTCCATGGTCGGAACCATGAGCATGAGCGGTCAGCAATACAACAGCAGCAACAAGCATGACCACAAGGGTATAGAGCAGGTGTGGATCAGCGACGTCAAGGCGGGCAGCGTCTCGGGTTCGGACCGCTATAACGAGAGCTTTATCGCCGTGGTGGGCAAGCACCGCGACGAGGACCTGCGCAAGAACGATGACTACTATTGGATGACCGCCTCGCATTTTTCGCTCGACGAGAACGGAAAGGTGCGCCGCGGCGAGGAGCAGGTGATTAGCGAGAGCAACCGTCGCGGCACTACCTACGGCACATTTATCTCGCTCGCGCTGCCCGATGTCGACAACGACAGCGTCAAGATCACGTACAAGGACCGCTACAAGGTCTATACCAACCCGCGCGTGCTTGCCGTGCTGCAGGATGCGCCCTATGTTGAGGATCTGGAGCAGGCATACGGCTATCTGGTGTTGGGCGGCACGTCATACGGAGAGGAAAAGGGCACGGGGACATCCCAGGGCTATACCATTGGCGCCGAGTTGGGCGTTGCCGTCGAGGTGCAGACCGGTCCGCCCCTGGTCGCGATGAATGCTTCAGTCGATTTTGCCGCCGAGGGATGCTATGACTACCGGAGCGAGCGCACGGTCAGCGCAAGCGTAAGCTATGAGTCGCATGCCGGCGAGGGTGACAAGGCCGTGCTCTACACGATTCCGATGGTCTATTACGAGTATGAGATCGAAAATGAGGAAACTGGTGGCAAGGGCGTGATGGCGGCGCCCGTGTCGCTCGGCGCGCAGACCTCGGTCGTTAATGTCGAGGCCTATGACCGCATTGCCAAACAGCACAATATGACGCCGCTCAGCTACTTTTTGACCAACCGGTCGGGAGAACCCGGAACCTATCAAACGACGCTCAACGGCGAGACTCCCGTTGGGGATTCCTTTGGCCTGGGCAAGCCTGGCGTAACGCGCGCCTACACGCACGATGGGTTTAACGGCGCCGCCGCGCAGTCGGGGGCGAGCATTGAGCAGACCATCGAAGTCGAGGAGGGCAAGGAGCAGGAGCTCGAGCTCGGCTTGACGCTGAACGGCAGCGTTGTCATGGGCGCGAAGCTCGCAAAGCACGAGTTGTTTGGCGGCCTGTGCTTTGGTGCCAACGCCGGCTTTACTACGGGTAACTCCTCGAGTGAATCGACCGAATACGGCGGCACCGTCGACAACCTGCCTGAGGCCGCGCAGGGCAAGTACGGTTTTGTGTGGCGTCTGGGCGTCAACGCGGTGGATGTCGACAAGTTCGAGGCAGACTCGGGCGACAAGCTCGGCACCAAGGACACCGACCAGTTCTGGATCGTGGGCTATGACGTTAAGGACGTCGAGATGCCCGACGCGCCGGCCGTGACGGGCTTTACGGCAAACGCCGTCGATTCGACCAGCGTTACGTTTAGCTGGGACGATGTACTCGCAAACAAGAGTGGCTTTAGCTACGGCGTGGGCATGCTGCAGAGCAATGCGGCGGATGCGGTCGTCAATAGCTGGAAGATTGCCGACAACACGCAGACCTCGCTCAAGTGGGATGGGCTGCAGCCCAATACGGAGTATCGATTCGCCATCGCCGCCGTTAAGAATGGATCCACGACCGAAACAGGTATTCGCTCGGCAATCATCACGGCCAAGACCATGCCCGATGGCATGACGATGACCGTGAGCGGACCTGCGGCGGATGCTGCGGAGGGGTCGGATCTTGGATACGACTCTTCGGTTGAGCGCGCGGCGGGAAGCCACCTGACACTCTCGGCGATTGGCCATGTAAAGCAACTCGGTGCCGACGATAGCGAAACAGGG
Organism: uncultured Collinsella sp.; assembly: GCA_937925715.1. Classification (GTDB taxonomy): domain Bacteria; phylum Actinomycetota; class Coriobacteriia; order Coriobacteriales; family Coriobacteriaceae; genus Collinsella. The sequence continues at coordinate 46,728 of CALAMG010000039.1, read as the reverse complement.
CTGGCACCGACCTATATGTGGTACCGCAAGGGCCGCGGCGAGACAGAGTTTAAGCTCGTGGGTGCCGATGGCAACCTCGCGGCTGGAACGGCCTCAAAGCTCGAGATTGACCTGACCGCAGACGATGACGGTGCGCAGTATTACTGCCACGTGGGATACAACGACGTGGGCCTCGACACCGGCACGACGCTCGTGAATATCGAGGCCGAGGAGACGGCGCCCACAACGGTGAACGCCACCCCGATCCGCACGCGCCGCCTGTTCTCACAGGCAAGTGCGGGCGCCAAGAAGTTCCTGGACCATACGCTGGTAAACACCGCCGGCCCAACCGATTCCGAAGGCTCAAAGGACCCCGAGACTCCTGAGACCCCGACGAACCCGGACAAGCCCAAGTCCGACAACGGAGCTAAGATCGACACCAAGGTCAAGACTACGACCACAGCGAAGAACCTCGCAAACACCGGCGACCAAACATTCGCCCTAGTCGCCACCGCAGCAGCAGCGGGAGCAACGCTCGTAGTGATAGCCCTCATCATGCTGATCAAGCGCCGCAAGACCCACTAGTAGCCAGTCGAACATATCGACAACCCAAAAACCCGGGTAGCCAAAAAACAGGCCACCCGGGTTTTCTGTTGAGTGGAGACTCCGCAAGCGGAAACTGCATTCCACAATTAGCGCCCGGAACGGGACACATTTTCCGTCAAGCCCTCATCCGGAAAATCCATCCCAGTTTGAGCGCCCAGACCGGGACACACTTTCCCAAAGGGTCCTCAACGGGAAACTGCGTCCCATAATTAGGCTGAGAAATGGGATGAACTTTCCCAATGAGAGCCAACCGGAAACCACGTCCCAGAATCAGCCCCCAAAGTGGGACGCACTTTCCCAACGAGCCTCAACCGGAAAATACATCCCGGAATCCAGCTGAATAGTGGGACACACTTTCCCAATCGGGTCCCAAGCGGAAACTGCATCCCATTCCAGACAAGAATTCCGGGACACACTTTCCGCAAACAAAGAAGGCCACATGACGTGGCCTTCAACTTACATATGTTGCGGATGCTCTCATGACAAGCCGCGATTCAACACCGAGGCGTCTGCCCGGCGACGCGGAACGTAAGGTTCATCGCGAGTTCCGCACGAGCCGGAGAGCACTTAATGTGCTCTCCGTGCGAGCAGGACTGTCCGAGCAGGGAATCTTACGTTCCGCGTCGCCGGGCAGACGAACCAGGTCGATAGACCCGCTACTTGATCTTGGTCGTACCCGGTGCCAGGTTGGGGTCGGTCTCGTTGGCCTCGGTCTGGAAGTGCTCGGTGTACACATTCTTGCCGTCACGGAACATCTCGTAGTACTGCATCTTGGCGTAATCCTCGCGCGCCTTGGTTGCGGCTGCGGCATCGGCGTCGTCACCGGTGACGTTGGAGGAAAGCGCCCAGCGCAGGCTGGCGTCCTCGTAGCCCACCGAGTTGATAGCGGGCAGCGATTCGCGCAGCGTCATGTGCGCCTTCTGGTAGTCGGTCAGCGGTGCGCCGATCAGCTGCATAAGCTGCGTGGACAGGTAGTTGGTGGACAGGTCGTCGACCTCGCTCGTCTGGTTGCAGCCGGCAACGTCGTAGTTAGCCCAAATGATGTAGTCGGTCTGCCACAAGCGCTCCTGGTGGGTGGCGTCGTCCTCGCCGGTAAACCACTTATCGTTGAATTTGGACGGGAAGAACGGCTGATGGTCGCCCCAGAACACCACGACCACCTTGCGGTCGAGTTTGCTCAGGGCGTTGAGGAAGTAACGCAGCGCCTGGTCGGACTGCTCGATGCACGAGACGTACTCGTCGACATCGGAGAGCGTGCCGTCCTCGATGGTCTTGGCGTCTAGGTCGGTCGTGTCGATGTTCAGGTGCATCTGCTTGTCGACCGGCAGCAGGCCCGTATCGTAGCCCGAGTGGTTCTGCATGGTCACGTCGAAGATAAACTGCGGATCGGCGTTCTGGTCGAGCAGCTCAAGAATCTTGTCGTAGGTAGCCTGGTCGGTCACCATGCCGCGTAGGGTATCGGCGCCCTGGAAATCGTTGATGGACAGGAACTGGTCAAAGCCAAAGTCCTTGTAGACGTTCTCGCGGTTCCAGTTGGTGGCGTGGTTGGGATGCATGGCCGTGGTGGAATATCCGAGCGACTTGAACTGCTCTGCCAGGTTCCCGGTTGTCTCCATGTTGTAGATGGTGTAGGGGTACACGCCCGAGCCCAGGTTGGCCATGGAGTTGCCGGTCATAAACTCAAACTCGGTATTGGCGGTACCGCCGCCGTAGGCGCTCACATAGAGCTTGCCGCGGCTGAGGCAGTTGGACAGGTTCTTAAAGTACTGCGGGCCCTCGTAGCCGGCGCGCATGTTCTGGTAGATGGACAGGTCCGAGAAGGTCTCGTTCATGATGGCGATGACCGTGGGCTTCTCGCTGTCGAATTGGTCCTCGGCGGCGGCGCGCTCGTCGCTCTTGGCCGCGTCGGACTTGTCGTAGGCCTTGGCGTACTTTTTGAGCGTGGCCTTGGCATCGTCGACGGAGTAGTCGGCGGGTTTGGGCGGCTTGATGGACTGCGCTGCGCTAATGAAAGCGGGCAGGTAGCCCTCGCGCCAGTAGCTCTCGAGCGGGCGCCAGGTGTAGACGGTGATGCCGAGAGTGTTGTAGTAGTCGATGAGCGTAACATGCGCGGTCACGCCGCCCAGGCACAGCACGGCGACGAGCAGGTTGGTGAGCAGCATGCGCTTGGCGTTGGCGGCGCCCTTCTGGCGATGCGGCGCGACCAGGCCGGCGTACTCGCATAGCAGCATGGCGATGGCGGTAAAGCCCATGGACAGCACGCAGAACAGCGAGATCGAGAAGGTGTAGCCGTTGCCGGCGACTGCGGCGGCGGTGGAGATGGCCGAAAGGTCGCCCGGCTGGATGGGCATGGATTTAAACGTGATGACGAAGAACTCGGCAATGCCCAGGATAAAGAGGGCGAAGGCCAGGACGGCCGGAGCTGCGCCGTGGCGCTGGAACAGGAAGAACAAGCCGGTCATGAGCACGGTGATGATGGCCCACTCGAGCAGGATGCACAGGGGGTAGACCCAGGTAAAGTCGTGGTTGGACGAGACTTCCATGCCCAGCAGCGCAAAGACGCCGGCGAGCAGCAGACACAGGACGGCGGCGACGAGTGGCTTGCCCACAAAGGCGCCGCGCAGACGGGCGAGCTTGCCGGTGGGGGCGGGGGCGTCGGGCGCGGCGAACGCAAAGACGCGCGGGGCGATGCGGTCGCGTGCGATGCTGGCCCAAGCGCAGCCGGTGAGGATGGCGTTGGTCAGGATGAGCATCACAAAGGCGAGCGGCTCGTTTTGGGCGACGAGGCCAATGGCGCCCCAAATAGTCAAAAAGACCTGGAACAGGCCGAAGACGACGCTCCACCCAAGAGCGCTTTTGGCAACGGTGCCCGACTGAGCGCGAATGGCCTTGGCCTCGCGCAAGACAAGGTAGACGGTCGCCGCAAGACCGACGAGCGAGATGGCGGCAGCGAACATGCTGAGACTCCTCACAAACTAAAACGTACGAAAGCGGGGGTTTACCCGATTGTTACCAAGATATGCGCTGCAATTGGTGGCTGCGCACAACAACCAGCCATATTAACGCGCACGTGCGGCGGTGTGGCGCAATGTAGTGGCGGCCTGCGCGATAATGGACGGGAATTACACGGAAACGTAAAGGCTTCTTAAAGAATTAGCGAGGATAGAGCTATGGGCGAGCAGGTTTGTATGACGGGCACCGAGTACTGCGGCGGAGCTGTGGGCGTGGACGCGGGCGGCTATCCGGTCGAGACTACGGGCAACGCGGCGCTGGACATCTTGGAACACCGCTCGTCCACGCGTGCCTTCGCGCGTGATGACGACGACCGTCCCGTGGCGGTGACCGACGAGCAGCGGGCGGCGATCTTGCATGCGGCGAGTCGCGCGCCGTCGGCGGGCGCCATGATGATGTATTCCATCGTAAGCATTCGCGAGCAGGCTACGCTGGACCGCCTCGCCGACCTGTGCGATCACCAGCCCATGATCGCCAAGGCGCCCTGGGCACTAATATTTGTGGTCGATTATGCCAAGTGGATCGATCTGTTTGAGCACGTGGGCTGCTTTGAGCCCGAGTTTGTCGAGCGTACGGGCAAGGCGCCCCGCCGCGCGCCGGGTTTGGGCGACTTTGCCATCGCGGCCCAGGACACCGTGATCGCTGCGCAAAACGCCGTGGTTGCCGCCGAGGCCCTGGGGCTGGGGAGCTGCTACATCGGCGATATCGTCGAGAATGCCGAGGAAGTTGCCGAGCTGCTGGACTTGCCGCCCTATACCATGCCGCTGTCGATGCTCATCATCGGCACGCCCCGTAAGGAGCGTCCGGCCATTGCGCATCCCGTGGTGAACCTGGTGCACGAGGAGCGCTACTGCCGCGCCGATGCCGCGACCATGGACGCGCAGGCGGCCGAGATGGACGCGATGTTCCGTCCGCATGCCCGCGAGGTGGGGGAGCGCGTCGTGGACATCTATACCCGTAAGCACACGAGTCCCTTTATGGCCGAGATGAGCCGCTCCATGGAGTGGTGGTTCAAAAATTGGCTTGGAAAATGACGAATGTGACAAAGGGAAAGTCCCTTTGTCACATTCCATATCGCCGAGGTGGCTTAAAGGCTGTATAAATGTTTATTTAGCTGGGAAAACAGTGCCATTCAAACATGGGCCGATTACCTATAATCCCTTCGAACATTAAAGTTGGGAGGAAATCGGCTTATGGAACAAAAGGCCAAGGAGGCAGCTTCGCACGCTGCGATTCCTGTGAGCATCTCGGCGATGCTCGTCACGCTGGGCGTGGTGTACGGCGATATCGGCACCAGCCCTATGTATGTAACCAAGGCGCTCGTTGCCGGCAACGGCGGCATCGGAAGCGTCACGGAGGAGTTCGTGCTCGGCGCGCTCTCCCTTGTCGTGTGGACGGTCACGCTGCTGACCACCATCAAGTATGTGCTCATCTCGCTGCGCGCCGATAACCATGGTGAGGGCGGCATCTTTGCCCTGTACAGCCTGGTCAAGCGCTGCGGCAAGTGGCTTATCGTCCCCGCCATGCTGGGTGGCGCCGCGCTGCTCGCCGACGGCATCCTGACGCCGGCCGTTACCGTTACCACGGCCATCGAGGGCCTGCGCACCATCCCGGCGGTCCATGCCGTGCTGGGCGATGACCAGGGCCGTGTCGTCGCCATTACGCTCGCCATCATCATCGTGCTCTTCTTGGTTCAGCGCATCGGTACGGCCAAGATCGGTCACGCCTTTGGCCCCATCATGACGCTGTGGTTCCTGTTCCTGGGCGGCACGGGTCTGTTCTTTGTCTTCCAGCACCCCGCCGTGCTGCTGTGCCTCAACCCGGTGCGCGGCATCGCCTTTTTGCTGAGCCCCAACAACCACGCGGGCATCATGATTCTGGGCAGCTGCTTCCTCGCCACCACCGGTGCCGAGGCGCTCTACTCCGACATGGGCCACGTCGGCCGCGGCAACATCTACGCTACCTGGCCGTTCGTTAAGTGCTGCCTGCTGCTTTCCTATATGGGCCAGGGCGCTTGGCTTATGAACAACGCTGCCAACCCCGAGCTCATGGGCATTGCCGACCTCAACCCGTTCTACCAGATGCTCGCCCCGGGCCTGCGCCCGTTTGCCGTAGGCCTTTCCACCGTCGCGGCCATCATTGCCTCGCAGGCGCTCATCACCGGCGCATTCTCGCTGGTGTCCGAGGCCAGCCGTCTGGACCTCATGCCGCACATGCAGGTCTTCTACCCTGCCGAGACCAAGGGCCAGCTCTACATCCCCATGGTCAACAACGTCATGCTTGTCGGCTGCGTCATCGTGGTGCTGCTGTTCCAGAACTCGGCGCATATGGAAGCCGCCTACGGCCTTGCCATTACGCTGACTATGATGTGCACCACGCTGCTGCTCTTCTTCTACCTGCACGAGGAGCGCAAGCTCAAGGTTGCTCCGTGGATCTTCGCGGCCTTCTTCCTTTTGCTCGAAGGCTTCTTCTTCGTGAGCTCGCTCACCAAGTTCTTCCACGGCGGCTACTTCACCATCCTCATGGCCGCGCTCATCATGGGCATCATGGTGTGCTGGTACAACGGTACGGCTGTTGAGCAGCGCCAGTTTACGCTGCTGCCGCTGCGCAGCTACCTGCCGCAGCTCAAGCGCCTGCGCGATGACGATCGCTACGAGCGCCTGAGCGACAACATCGTGTACCTGACCAAGGACACCCATACCGATTACATCGACCGTGATATCGTCTACTCGATCTTGGACAAGCATCCCAAGCGCGCTCGTGCCTGGTGGTTCGTGAATGTCGAGACCATGGACGAGCCGCATACCTTTGCCTATTCGGTCGAGACGTTCGGCACCGACTACGTGTTCCGCGTGCATCTGTACCTGGGCTACAAGATCAACCAGCGCGTCAATGCCTACCTGCGTCAGGTCGTTCAGGACCTGGCTGCCACCGGCGAGCTGCCGGCGCAGACGCATGACTACTCGGTCTACAAGGATCCGGGCAACATCGGTACGTTCAAGTTCGTCCTGATTCGCAAGCTTCTGGCGCCCGAAAGCGATGTGGAGCCGAGCGAGCGTACGGCCATCACGCTCAAGTACATCATCCGCCGCGCCGCCGGCACGCCTGCACGCTGGTACGGCCTGGAGAACTCCAACGTGAGCTTTGAGTACGTGCCGCTGTTCACCAAGTTCAAAGCCGTGAATAAGATGCAGCGCTTGGCCCCCAACGAGCGGCCGTAGTCGCCGACAGGCTGCATGGAGTTGGTTTTCGATGGACAAGATTGAGGCCGGGGAGGCAAACATGGATGCAAAGATGCTTGATGGCCGCGAGGTGGTTGCCGAGCTGGTACGTGAGGCACGCGCCGACGCCGCCGAAGATCGGTTTTTGACGAACCGTGCCAACATGGATATGGCCGACCGCGTGATCTCGATCGTGGCGCTGGTATTTGGAGCGGTGTGCGTGTGTGCCCTGCTCGCGCACGTGCTGTTTGTCTAGCGACCGCCGGTTGCAAAGGCTATACACTTGGAACCACCACAAGGGAAACCACCACAAAGGTGCCTGTCCCTTTGTGGTGGTTTTTGTTTTTGAGAGAGGGGCGGGGCACTGATGGACGTCCGTACGGACGGTGATATTGCCGATAGCTTTTGGTGGCGGCGCACAACGCTGACGCGCCGCACTCCTCTGTATGACGCCTGCGTATCGGTGGGGCTGCTGGTCGCGGCGACGATTGTGGGCGCGCTGCTCGACCATCCGGGTCTCGCGCCGAGCATCATGATCGTCTATGTGTTCGCCGTTCAGCTGTGCGCATTCTTTACCTGGAGTCGCCTGTATTGCTTGCTGAGCTCGGCTGCCGCCGTGGCGCTCTACAACTTCTTGTTTGTCGACCCGCGCTACTCGCTGTCGCTTATCGACCGCGGCTATCCCGGCATGTTCTTCATCATGTTCGTGGTCTCGCTTGTATCGAGCTCGATTGCGTTGGCCCTGCGCCGTGCCTTGGCACAGGCTGCCGCCAGCGACCGTCGCACGCATATGGTGCTCGAGACCAACCGCATGCTACAGCGGTGCGCCGACGAGCAGCAGATCGTTCACGCCATGGCAACGCAGCTGGCGCGTCTTTCGGGCTGTCCGGTCGTGTGGTACAGCGCCGACGCCGAGGGCGATGACCTGCTGCCGCGTGCGACATACACGGCCGTGGGCGATGCCGCACCGGTGCACGAACTGGCGCCGCAGATGCCGCCGCGGCTCTCGGCATCCGCCTATGTGGGAACGCCGCTCGACGCCACGTTTGGCGGCTCGGCGTTTTATGGCATCTACCTGACGGTTCGCACAGGCGACGGCTTCGCGCGCTCGGGCGACCCCGCCTCGGTGGTGGGCGTGCTGGCTATCGTTGCCGAGCCCGACGTGCTGACGCACGAGGAGCGAACACTTGCCGATGCCATCGTGAGCGAAGGCGAGCTGGCACTCGATCGCGCCCGCGCCATGGAGGCCCGCGAGGAGGCGGCGGTGCTCGCCAAAAACGAACAGCTGCGCGCCAACCTGCTGCGCTCCATCTCGCACGATCTGCGTACGCCGCTCACCAGTATTTCGGGCAATGCCGATGTCCTGCTCGATCAGGGCTCGACCGGCACCGCGGTGCTCGATGCCCAGACGCGCCGCGGCCTGCTCCTTTCCATTCGCTCGGATGCGCTGTGGCTCAACGCCACCGTCGAGAATCTGCTCGCCATCACCAAGCTCGAGGGTGGCGGTATGCGCCTGTCGACCACGCTCGAGCTCATGGACGATATCGTGGAGGAGGCGCTGCGCCACGTGAACCCTGCCGTGCGCGAGCACGACCTTAAGGTGGTGGCGTGCGATGAGCCGGCGCTCGTCAACGTCGATGCGCGCCTGATGGTGCAGCTGGTGGTCAATCTGGTGAACAACGCCATCACCTATACGCCCGCAGGCTCGCATATCATGATTTCGATTAGCGTCGACGATGGACGCGTGGCGTGCTCGGTGGCCGATGACGGCCCGGGCATTGCGCCCGAGGACCGCGAGCGAATCTTTGAGTCGTTCTACACCGCCAACCACGGTCTTGCCGACAGCCATCGCAGCGTGGGCCTGGGTCTTTCGCTCTGCCGCTCCATTGCGCTGGCGCATGGCGGTAGCATAGAGGTTGCCGCGGCGGACCCGCACGGCTCGGTCTTTACGATTGAGCTTCCCGTCGCCGACGTTTCGTTTGATAAGGAGTAGCGCTGTGCCGAACTCTGCCGTAAAACCGCTCATCTTGGTTGTTGAGGACGATCCCGCCGTCCGCAACCTTATTGTTGCCGCGCTCGAGGCGCACGGCTTGCGTCATATGGCCGTGGAGACCGCCCATGCCGCCATCGCCGCCGCCTCATCGCAGGCACCGAGCATTGTGCTGCTCGATCTGGGCCTGCCCGATATGGACGGCGTCAAGGTGGTGGAGTCGGTGCGCGCATGGTCGGGCATGCCGATTATCGTGGTCTCGGCGCGCAGCGAGGATGCGGACAAAATCCGCGCACTCGATGCCGGTGCCGACGACTATCTGACCAAGCCGTTTTCGGTCGAGGAACTGCTTGCACGCATTCGCACGACGCTCAGGCGCCTTTCGTATGCGCAAACGGGTGGTGTTGCCTCCGAGGGCTCGTTCGATACCGGTGAGCTGCATATCGACTTTGATGCCGGCATTGCCACGATGGATGGCGAGGAGCTGCATCTGACGCCGATTGAGTACAAGCTCTTGTGCCTGCTGGCACATAACGCCGACAAGGTACTAACGCACCAGTTTATCCTGCGCGAGATTTGGGGCACGGCAACTAAGAGCGACCTGGCGAGCCTGCGCGTCTTTATGGGCACGCTGCGCAAGAAGATCGAGTCCGACCCCGCGCACCCGCGCTATATCCAAACACACGTGGGCATCGGTTACCGATTGGTCACCCAAGGCTAGATCGCCAACCACCGTCCCAATATGAGTTGCGGTGAAATACGGATGGAAATGGCCTATTTGGCGGCCAAACAGTCCATATTCCACCGCAACTTTGTTTATTTGCCTTTGGGCTTGCTGGCGTAGAATTTCTTCTTTTTGGACTTGCCGGCAGGGGAGGGTTTGCCGGCAAAGTTGGACTTGCCGTTGCCGGCCTGCGCGTGCGTGGGCACTGCCGCGCGAGGCTTGCGGACCTCGGGGTTGCGCAGCTCCTCGGTTCGCTCGGCAATCTCCTCGGCGCTAAAGCCGACCTCTGCCATGGCGTCCTCAATGGGCAGGCGGCGCACGATATAGCAGTGGTGCACCTTCTGGTTGCGCGCGAAATCCTCGGGGATGGTCTGCGCCGTAATGTCTTCCAACACGACGCCCGCGCGTGCGAGCTTGCGCGTCTCGGGGCGGAAGCCGCGCAGGTTGCAGCTAAAGATGGCATGGCCGCCCTGTGCGAGCAGGCGCGACACGCCGGCCAAAAGCTCAACATGGTCGCGCTGGACATCCCAGGTGCGACGGCCCATTTTGGACGAGTTCGAAAACGTGGGCGGGTCGACAAAGATCAGGTCCCAGCGGTTGCGCGTCTGGCGCTGGTCGCGAATCCAGGCGAGCACGTCGTCGCGCACAAAGTGATGCTGCGGACCAACAAAGCCGTTCTGGCGCATATTGCGCTCGGCCCAGTCCAGGTAGGTGTTGGAAAGGTCGACCGTCACGGTCTCCTCGACGCCGCCGTCTGCCGCATAGCAGGTGGCGGTGCCGGTGTAGGCGAACAGGTTGAGGAAGCGGCGCGCCTGTTTGGCGTGCTCGCGCACCAGGTTGCGGGTGACACGGTGGTCCAAGAAGATGCCCACATCCAGATAGTCGTCAAAGTTGACGGCAAAGGTAAGGCCGCCCTCTTCGATGAGCGGCAGGCGACGGCGCGCGATGTTGGCGCGCTCGCCCGAGCCACCCTTGCCGGCGCCCTGCTTGCCGTACTGCGAGCCGCCGCGCGAACGCATGCGGGCCTTGGCGTGCACATGCTCGGCGGGAACATCTAGGATGCGCGGCGCGATGGCCAAGATGTCGAGCATGCGGGCCTGGGCCAGCGCGGGGTCGATGGTCTTAGGCGCGGCGTATTCGGCGATGACGAGCCAGCGGCCTGGCGTCTGCGGACAGCCCTCGTACAGGTCGATGGCAGCGGAGTAGTCGGGCAGGTCGGCATCGTAGACGCGGTAGCAGCTCACGCCCTCGCGCTTTGCCCACTTGCGGCGCAGACGGGCATTCTTGCGCAGGCGGTTGGCGAACTGCTCCGACTCGGGGACGAGCACGGGCAGCGGCTTGCCGTCGCCCAAGTCGAGCGTGGCGGCAGGTTCGGGCATGGGGGTGTTGGCGGCTTCGCCTTCGGCGTCCGTGGACTGTTCCTCGGCGTTTGCGCTGGTCGCAGCCTCGAATGCCGCGGCGGCGTGGTCGAGCGAGGGCCAAACCTCAATAGTTGCCTCTTCGTTATTGGGCATGACGGCGATGGAGCGCGCGGGCTCGGCATGGAGCGCGCGGGCCATAAGGCCATCGCGGGTGAGTGCGGCGACCGGCGCCGCGGAAAGCTCGGGCGCGCGGCGCAGCTCGCCGACCAGCGTCATGGCGTCGTGCATGAGTGAAAGCGGTGTCTCGGTGGTGTCTGCGACTACGGCGGCTCCGGCGACGGCGCCAGCATGGTCCAGCACGGTGGCGGACTTGGCGGCGCAAAAGTCGACAAAACGCTTGTAACCAGCGCTCTTGACCATGCGCTCGGCGGTCTTGCGAGCGGCGGGGTCGATGTCTGCGGCCACGATGCGCGCCTGCCGCTCGCGCGCTGCCGCCTCGCGCTCGCGCGCCTCGGCAAGCAGCTGCTCCCACAGAGCGGCGTCGTGCAGCTGCCAGCCCTCAAAGCCCCAGCGCTCGCGTGCGGCGCCCGGGGCGCGGTCGGTCAGAATGTTCGCGGCCTCCAGCAGCAGGCCGCCGCCGGCGCACGAGGCATCGATCAGCGTGGGGAGGGCTTCGTTCTCGTAATCGTCGGCCGTCAGCTCGCGCTCGCATAGTGCGGTCCAGCCGACCTGCGCCAGCACCAGGGCGGCGTAGTCGGGGCGCAGCACGTGCGTGCCCTCGCCGGCGCGGGTCGCTGCGGGCGGCAGGCGTTTGAACAGCGGGTCGCCCGAAAGGTCCAGGCTAATGCTCGCGCGACGCTGACGCAGCGAAAGCAGTAGGTGAACATCGGGGTCGGCGGCATCGACGTCGGCACGACGTCCCGTGGTCTCGGCCAGGCGGTCGCACAGCGCGTCTTTGGCGCGCAGGGCCGAGAAGCGCGTGTTGCGCAGCTGCTCGGTCACGCCGCGGGCGGTGATGGCGATGGTGGCGCCGGGGCGGACGATGCTCTCCCAGGCGATGTCGTAAACGCTATCGTACAGTTCATCGGCATCCTGCGCCTCAAAGCGCCCGAGTACCACGAACACACGGCTCGCCAGGCGCGACCACAGACAGGCGCGGTAGCCTTCTTCGAGCTCGCCCTCAAATGTAGCGCGGCCCTTCAGCCGGCGAACATGCGAAAGCCCGAGGCGTTTAAGCTCATCGGCGAGTGCGGACTCAAAGCCCTCGGGGCAGCTTGCGTAAAATTCCATGGGTGACCTCTCTGGTTGCGTCGCTCCATTATATGATGGATGTTTCGTTTGCCCTTATCCTCGAAAGGAACCCATATGATTGATGCGTGTCCCGAACCCGCTGTGCTCTTTTTTGACGTGGACGGCACGCTAACGTCGTTCGATCCCGACGATATGACCGATAAGGACTTTTCGGCGGTTCGCCCCTCGCAGGCGGTGATCGAGGCGTTTCATCGTCTGCGCGACGCAGGGCACAAGGCGTTTATCTGCACGGGTCGTCCCTTGTGGCTGATTGCCGATGGCCTGCGTGCTTTGGAGCCTGCGGGTGTCGTTGCCATGGCGGGCGCCACGCTCGAGGTCGAGGGTCGCGTGGTGCATGAGGACTGCTTTGACGAGGACGTTATCGAGGAGCTTGCGCGCCGTATGGCCGCGGCAGGGATTGAGGCCTTTTTCGAGACCAACGTGGCTACTTTTGCCCTGGAACCCGCGGGTGTTGAGCAGTCGTCTCTGATCGGCACTTCTGTGGTGCACAACGCCGAGGAGATGCGCGTCGACGGCAGTCTGCGCGTGGGCAAGGTATGCCTCAATGTGCCCAGTTTGGCTCGCGTAGCCAATGATGACGGCTTTATCGATTGCGAGTTTGAGCTGTGCAACACCGGTGGCCAGAATCGCGAGCTGAGCCCCAAGGGCATTGACAAGGGCGTGGGCGTTGCGCGAGCGCTGGCGTATCTGGGCCGCGAGGGAAATGCGCGCACCTTTGGCTTTGGCGATTCGGGCAACGACCTGGGCATGCTCGCCGCCGTCGAGACGGCCGTGGCCATGGGTAACGCCATGCCCGAGGTCAAGGCGGTCGCCGACTACGTGACCGACGATGTCGCACACGACGGTACCGTCACAGCGATGCAGCATTTCGGCCTCATCTAATGAATCCCGCGTTCTGACGTTTGCTCAAACTGCGACTCTTTGCTTTTGCATGCTCAATCGATTTATCAATCCAAACACTGAGGTGTTTATACCGTTCGCCGAGAAGATAAAAAACCGCAGCTCACGCCTTGATAAACGTAGGTAAAGTGTTTAGCAGTTTATCGGCCGTATGCTAACGAAAGGAATCAGGCAGATGGCAATCAAGGTGTTCGCTGACGGTGCAAACCTCGAGGGCATGCTCGACATGTACGAGAACGGCAACGTTCAGGGTTTCACGACCAACCCGTCCCTTATGAAGAAGGGCGGCGTGACGGATTACCGCGCGTTTGCCAAGGAGGTCCTGGCCCATATCACCGATGTGTCCGTCTCGTTTGAGGTCTTTGCCGACGACGTCGAGACCATGGAGGTCGAGGCGCGCGAGATCGCTACCTGGGCCGAGAACGTCTACGTCAAGATTCCGTGCGTGACCACCAAGGGCGAGTCCACCGCCGAGCTGGTTCGCAAGCTTTCCGCCGACGGCATCAAGGTCAACGTCACCACCATCTTTACTCCCGAGCAGGTTGACGAGATGGTCGAGGCCGTTGACACCGAGACGCCGTCCATCATCTCGCTCTTTGCCGGACGTATTGCCGATACCGGCGTCGATCCCATTCCGTTTATGATGGAGTCGGTCAAGAAGGCCGCCGCCAAGCCCAACTGTGAGGTCCTGTGGGCGTCCACGCGCGAGCTCATCAACATTTACCAGGCCGAGGCCTGCGGTTGCCAGATCATTACGGTGCCCAACAGCATCCTGGCCAAGCGCAAGAACATCGGTCGCGACCCGTACGAGGTCTCGCTCGATACCGTGCGCGGTTTTGCCAAGGATATCGCGGCGCTCGGTTTCCATATCCTGCCGTAAGCAAAGGTACCCCCGCCTGCGACGTGCAAAATTGAGAGTATTCAGCAAGGTAAAGGTCTTTATCAGTTAACCGAAGCATGGAACGGCCCCCGTTTTGGCTCTGACGACGCTAAAACGGGGGCTGTTTTTTGCTTTTTCGTCTCTGAGGGGCATCCGGAACGGTGGAATTTGCAGAATACTCGCGATTTTGCACATCGCTACAGGGGGTACCTTTGCTTTGGCGGTTTACTTGCCCTGTACCATGGTGAGCGAGATCTTCTTGCGGTCGCGATCGACCTTTTCCACCCACACCTTGACCGTGTCACCGACGCGCACCACGTCGCTCGGGTGCTTGACAAAGCGGTTGGCCAGCTTGGAGATGTGTACGAGGCCGTCCTGGTGCACGCCCACGTCGACGAACGCGCCAAAGTCGACGACGTTGCGCACCGTGCCCTTAAGTTCCATGCCGGGCTCCAGGTCGTCGATGGAAAGCGCTGAGCGGCTAAAGACCACCTCGGGTGCGTCGTCGCGCGGGTCGCGGCCGGGCTTCTTGAGCTCGTTAACGATGTCGATGAGCGTGAGGGTACCGCAGTCTAGGTCGCTGGCCAGTGCCGAGATGCTGCCCAGACGGCGCTCGATGTCGGGCACGCCGCCGCGGCTGAGCTCGCTGGCCCCAACGCCGGCGCGCTTCAGGACGGATGTGGCCACCTCGTAGCTCTCGGGGTGGACGCTTGTCGCGTCGAGCGGGTTCTTGCCACCGCTGATGCGCAAAAAGCCCGCGGCGTTGAGATATGCCTTGGGTCCCAGCTTGGGGACCTTCTTGAGCTGGCGGCGATCGGTAAAAGCGCCGTTTTCCTCGCGGTAGGCCACGATGTTTTTGGCCACACTCGGCGTGATGCCCGACACGTATCCCAGCAGGCTCGCGCTTGCGGTGTTGACGTCGACGCCCACGCGGTTGACGACGTCCTCCACCACGTGGCCCAGAGTGCGCGAGAGCTCGGCCTGGTCAAGGTCGTGCTGGTACTGGCCCACGCCGATAGACTGGGGCGGGATCTTGACGAGCTCTGCCAGCGGGTCCTGCAGGCGGCGGCCCAGGCTCATGGCGCCACGCACGGTGACGTCCAGATCGGGATACTCCTGGCTGGCGAGCTCGGAGGCGGAGTACACCGACGCGCCGGCCTCGTTGACGATGGTGTAGCGAAGGCTGGGCGCCTGCTCGGCAATGAACTCCGAGACGACTTCCTCGGTCTCGCGGCTGGCGGTGCCGTTGCCGATGACGATGGTGTTGACGCCGTCCTTTTTGACGAGGCGGGCGAGCTCGCGCTTGGTGCCGGCGACGTCGTGGCGCGGCTTGGTGGGATAGACCACGCCGTGGTCGAGCAGCTTGCCGGTCTCGTCCATGACGGCGACCTTGCAGCCGGTGCGGTAGCCCGGATCGAGCGCGAGCACGCGGGCGCCGCGCACGGGGCGTGCCGAGAGCAGGCCCTCGAGGTTCTTGGCAAAGACGTTGATGGCCTCGGTCTGGGCGCGAACGGTGAGCTTGGCGCGGGCCTCGCGCTCCAGCGAGGGGGCCATGAGGCGCTTGTAACCGTCGGCGATGGCGACATCGAAGACGGGCGCGAAGACGCCCTGACGTCGGGGCCAACGGCTGCCGAGGCGTGCCGTGGCGGCAGCGCCGTCGACGTTCACGCGCACGCGGAGCTTGCCCTCACGCTCACCGCGGTCGATAGCCAGCACGCGGTGGTTGGGTATACGGCGCAGCGGCTCGTCATAGCTGTAGTACGGCTCGTAGGGGGTCTTCTCGGCGGGGTCGGTGGCCTCGACGACGATATCGGCGGTGTTTTGCGTAAAGGCGCGCAGGTCGGCGACGTTCTCCGGGTCCTCGGCTACCGTCTCGGCCACGATGTCGGCGGCGCCGGCGAGCGCCTTCTCGGGCGTGTCGAAGCCGGCTTCCTCGTTGACGTATGCCGCGGCGGCGTCGAGCGCGCTGCCTTTGGCGGAGGCCTGCATGATGATCATGTTGGCAAGCGGCTCCAGGCCGGCCTCGCGGGCCTTCTGCGCGCGGGTCATGCGCTTTTTGTGGTAGGGCTTGTAGAGATCCTCGACACGCTGGAGCTGCGTGGCCTCGCGAATCTGCTGTTCGAGCTCGGGCGTAAGTTTGCCCTGGGCGTCGATGAGCAGAATGACGTCTTCTTTGCGCTGTTCAAGATTGCGCAGGTAGGACAGGCGCTCGTCGAGTGCGCGCAGGGCGACGTCGTCCATTCCGCCTGTGGCTTCCTTGCGGTAGCGCGAGATAAAGGGGATGGTGTTGCCCTCGTCGATGAGCTTGACGGCCGCCTCGATGTTGGCGGCCTTAAGGTTGAGCTCGTGGGCGAGCTGGGCGATAAGATCCATGGGACTCCTTGCGTTTAAGGTGCGTTTGCAGCACAGGGCTACCAAGGATACCACCCGTCCCAAAAGGCTGTTTTGGGGCCGCGCCACGAAAACGGCCTATCTACTACGTTTTACCCGTAGGGGCTGACCATACCTGGGTTTTCCGAAAGTCGGCTAGCCGTTTACCTGCGGTTTTTATCTCGCGAAATTCGGCGTGCTTGAGGGTGATCGGTTAAACGTAGTAGATAGGCCCATTTCGTGGCGAACGAACCAAGCTGAGGCGCAAAATGGCCCCCGCCCCAGAAAAATCGTCGGCAAGGTAGCAAAATGCCCCGCGGGCAGGAGGCTGCTCGCGGGGCAAAGAAGAGGGGCTTGTTGGCGGCGGGCCAAGGCGCTCGGCGGGGAGTTTGCCGCGGCCCGCTCTTAAGGCATTACAGCTCGACGAGTTGGCCGGTCTCGGCGGCCTCCTTGATGGCGTTGAGAAGCGTGAGCGTCTTGACGTTATCGGCGGGGGTCACGACGGGCTCGACCTCGCGGCGGACAACCTTCACAAAGTGCTTGAGCTGCATCTTGTGCGGCAACGCCGGGTCGACAGCCGGAATCTCCATCTGCAGCGGCTTGTGCCAGTTGGAGGCGCCGTCATAGGAGAACTGGTGCAGGCGGGGCAGCGACAGGGCGCCCTTGGTGCCACCGATAAAGTAGGCGTCGGCGTCGAAGGGACGGTACTGCGGGTCCTCGCGGGCGGTGGCCTCCCAGTTCCAGGGGCTGGCGGTGGCGTCGGAGATGGTCATGCTTGCGAGCGTGCCATCGGCAAAACGGACGTTGACCACGGCGGAGTCCTCGGTCTCAAAACCGCGGGCGGCGCTGGACTGCATACCCTGGACGGCAACGGGCTCGCCCAGCAGGTAGCGGAGCAGGTCGACGTCGTGCACCAGGTTGACCAGGATCGGGCCGGCACCCTTCTTGCGGCGCCACTCGACATCGAAATACTCGTCATTCTTATAGATCATGTAGTGGAAGCTCGACACGGTGAGCTTGCCCAGCTCGCCGGACTCGATGATCTCCTTGGCCTTGTTGACGAAGGGGTTGTGGCGACGGTGCTGACCCACGAGCACGGGCACGCCGGCGGTCTCGGCCTCGGCGGCGAAGGCCTGGGCATCCTCAAGATCGTTGGAGATCGGCTTTTCGATCAACGGCACGATATTGCGCTTCACGGCCTCGCGTGCAACGCCCAGGTGCAGGTCGTTGGGGGTGGCGATAATGACGGCCTCGGGTTTGACCTCGTCCATCATCTGGGCGGGATCGGTGTAAAACGGCACGCCGGCGGCCTCGGCCGTGGCGCGGGCGCCCTCAAAGGCGTCGGCGATGGCGACGAGCTCGGCCTCGGGCTCCTCGGTGACAAAGCGGATGTGGTTGCGGCCCATGGCGCCGGCGCCGATAACGGCAATGCGGACGGGGTTGAGCTCAGACATTTCGACTCCTTAATACTGGTGACCGGTGGAATGCGACAAAGGGGCTGTCCCTTTGTCGCATCGGTAAAACTAGGCGGACTTCTTCTTGCTGTCGGAGACCATCATGTAGACGGTGAGCACGACGGCGATGGCGGCGATCACGATGGCGCCGTAGAAGGACTGCTGGTAGGCGGCGCTGCCGGCCTCGGCGTGATACAGCACGGCGGTGATGGGCTGGCTGATCCAGGTGGAAGCGGCATAGCCTAAAAACATGATGCCGTAGTTGACGCCGATGTTGCTGGTGCCAAAGGCGCCACCGGTGAGCGGCGGGTAGATGACGAGCAGGGCGCCAAAGCTAAAGCCGAGCAGGGCGAGCGCCACAAAGAACATGCTCTGCGTAAAGCTCATCGACATGATGACGAGCGCGACGATGGTGACGACAAGGCTGATGAGCAGTGACTTGTAGGCGCCGAGCTTGTCGATGATCTGGCCAAAGGACAGACGGCCGACCAGGTTGGCGCAGGTGTTGACGGAGACGACCACGCCGCCGAGGGCGACGGCCGCGGCGCTCGTGGGGTCGGCGAAGAGCTGGACAGCGGCGATGGAGGCAACCTTGCCCACGAGCAGGGTGCCCGCGGTGGCGGCGAAGGCGAAGGTGGCGATGAGGACCCAGAAGCGCGGGGTTTTGACCATCTCGCCCGGGGTGAGGTCGCCGAAGGTGCCGGCGTGCGCGCCGCCCTTGGGGACCTCGAAGCCCTCGGGCAGCCAACCGGCCTCGGGGGCCTTCAGGAACAGGGCGGAGGCGGCGATCGTCACAAAGAAGATGACGCCGAGTGCCTTAAGGGCGCCAAAGATGCCAAGGCTCGGGATGAGCAGCGAGGCGAGCACCGGGGACAGCACGGCGGGGCCGGCGGTCGAAGCGGCCAGGGTGATGCCGGAGGCGAGGCCCTTTTTGTCGATGAACCACTTTTGGCCGGTGGTGAGCGCGGGGTTGTAGCCCAGGCCGTTGCCGATGGCGGCGACGAGCGAGAACCACAGGTAGAACTGCCACGGCTCGGTGACGGTGCCGGACATGAACCAGCCCACGCCGTAGCACACGGCGGCAGCGATCACGACGTTGCGCGGGCCGATCTTATCGGAGATGCGGCCGGCGAAGATGCCCGTCACGGCCATGATGGTCTGGAAGACCGGGAAAGCCCAGGTAAGAGCGCTGGACCACTCGGGATAGACGGCGAGCAGGTTCTTGCTCACAACGGAATACAGCGCGATGGAGCTGATGAAGAACATGGTGACGCACGCGGCGGAAAGCACGACGGCGCGACCCTTGTTGGAGTTGGTGGAAGCCATTGGACTCTTTCTAATCGATACGGGGGAGGGGAGGGGCAAACGCCGCTGAGGTGCTTGCCCCGCGCCCCTTTCTACCGGGCTGGTTTACTGGTCAGTCGGCTTTGCGACGCCGGACTCATCGGACCAGAGCTCGACGCCCTTGTTCTTGAGGTAGTTGTCGGCAAAGGCGCGGCGGCCGCCGGGCTTGGCGGTGAGGTCGCCCATCATGTTGGAGAAGCCGCCGTCGACCTTGATGGCGTCGCCGGTGGTAAAGTCTGAGCGCGTGGACGCCAGGAACATGACGGCGTTGGCGATATCGCTGACCTCGCCGATGCGACGCGTGGCGATGAGGCGGCTGCGGCTCTTCTCGACCTCGGGATCGGCGTAAAAGCTTGCCGACATGGGGGTCTTGACGAAGCAGGGCTCGACGCAGTTGGAGCGCACGCCGTAGGGACCCCACTCGGCAGCCAGCATCTTGGACATCATGTTGACGCCCGCCTTGGTGGAGCTGTACACGCCCGAGAACGTTTCGGGGGAGTGACTGGCGACGGTGGAGATGTGAACCAGGCGGCCCTGGCCGGCCTTGATCATCTCGCGACCAAAGCGCTGCGAGGTGATGAAGTAGCCGGTGAGGTTGACGTTGATGACCTCGTTCCAGTCGGAGAGCGGCAGGTCCTCCATGGCTGCGAAGCGCAGAATGCCGGCGGTGTTGACGAGAACGTCGACGCGGCCGAAGTTGGCGATGGTGGCGTCGACGGCGGCCTGAACCTCGGCCTCGTCGGTGGCGTTCATCTTGTAGCCCTCGGCGTGGATGCCAAACTCGGCAGCGAGGTCGGCGGCAGCGGCCTTGACCTTCTCCTCGTCCAGGTCGAGCAGGACGACGTTAGCGCCATTGCGGGCGAACTCGCGGCAAATCTCGACGCCCATGCCGCCGAGCGCTCCAGTCACAGCGCAAACATCGCCCTCGAGCTTAAGCCAATTGCTCATAGGAACTTCCCTTCTTATGCCTCCCGGTGGGTCGCTCCCATTAACCGACCCACGTGGTTTTCGCTGGTTATCGTATGCTTTGCATTTGCGCAGGTGAATTGCATATTTGTTAGAATGGCGTTAACCATAGGTTTACACTGTGCGATGCAGTTTATTCTCAATTGAGCGCATGACCTGCGAAAACAACCTCCTGTGGCACCATGTGGCCACGGACGCGAAAACGGGAGATTGACGTGTACGATCGACGACTTGAGGCCATATCGGCCGCTGCGGAGCTGGGAAGCTTCTCGCGTGCGGCGGCACAATTGCGCGTGTCGACTCCGGCGCTCGTCAAGCAGGTGTCGGGCTTCGAGGCCGAGTTCGGCATCACGCTGTTCGAACGCTCGCACTCGGGCGTCAAAGTGACGCCGGCCGGCGCACTGCTGGTGGACGACGCGCGCTCGATCATGCGGCAGTCCGAGGACGCGCTGCGCCGTGCCCGACGCGCGGCGGGCGATGGCGGTGCCGTGCGCCTGGGCGTGTCGATGATGTGCCCGGGGCGCCAAACGCTGTCGATGTGGTCGGGCATCCACGATCTGGAACCGTCGCTGCGATTTGAGATCGTGCCGGTAAGCGATCTCTACGACGAGCGCGAGACCGTCATGCGCAGCTTGGGCCGCGAGGTCGATGTGGTGCAATCGAGTTTTTCTACCCCACGCTGGGGTGATGCCTGCCAAAAGCTCCGCATTGTCAACGTGCCGTTTTATATCGATCTGCCGCGCACGAGCCCGCTGGCGCGCAAGAATCGCATTACGGTTGCCGACTTGGAGGGTATGCGTCTGCGCGTACTGCGCCACGGCAACGACGCCATGGACAGCCTGCGCATCGATCTTTTGGCCGATGGCGGCGTGGACGTGATCGACGTGGACAGTTTTGACTTTGCGCTCTTTAACGAAGCCGAGGAAAAGGGCGACGCGGTGCTCACCTGCGGCGCATGGTCGGGGGTACACCCGGCCTTTGTGGGCGTGCCGTTCCTGTGCGGCCGCGAGGTGCCGGTCTTTTTGCACTATCCGCTCGAGCCCACCCTCCAAGTACAAAAATTCGTCAACGCCATGGCCCAACTCCTCAAGTAGCCAAAAGAGTCCCGTCCCAAATTAGCTACCCTTTGCTACGGGTTTAGCGGTCCTCGCGTTGCGGCCCGGCTGCCTCGGCTGTCTTTACGCGGTTCTTATTGACGTACATGTTCTTGTCGGCCTGGGAAAAGAGTTCGCGCATGGTAGGCGGCTCGTCAAAATCGCTGGAAAGCGCATAGCCCACCGCGTAGCTGATGGGCATATCGGGGTGGACTTCGGAATACTCGTTCACGTTCGCGCGAATCCGAGCGAGACAAGATTCCACAGCGGCTCGGTCGGCATCCCGCAGCACCGCGATAAACTCATCGCCGCCGTCGCGACCCACAAAGCACGTCTCCGACGCCACACTTCCCAGTTGTTGGGCAAAAGAGCGAATGTATTCATCGCCCTTCTCATGGCCGAAGTTGTTATTGACCATATGCAGATTGTTAAGGTCGAAGACGCACACCGCAACGGGCTCCTCCGCGGAGACAGGCTGCTCCTGCCCCAAGATCTCCTCGCACTTGTTCTTGTTGGGCAGCCCCGTGGCTTCGTCGAGATAGACTTTGCTCTGCAGTTCGCGATTGAGCGCGGCGGTGCGCACCGCGCGAACGAGTTCGACCGCAAAGGTCGCCACCAAGCCCACGATGTCGATGATCACCAAGCCCTCGAGATAGTTGAGCGCCGACGCCTTCTCCTGAGAGTAGTCCTCTGCGAGTCGCGTAGCATCGTCGCAAATGCCAAAGAACTCCTCGCTCATGGAGATGATGTCGGTGTTCTCATAGCCGACTTCGCGCACGCGGATGATCTCGGTGCAAAGCTCATCAAAATAATTTGCAAGCTCGTCATTTTTGCCTGATACTCATCGTCGTCGAGACGGACGAGGTTGAGGTCGTCACTTCCGTAACGCAAACCGTTGATGTATGAATCCACGGCTTTGAGCAGGTCATCTTGAGGCTGGCCCGCATCCTCGAGCTTAACGATTCGCTGCGTGGTACCGCGCACCAGACCGGCGTAGTTGACCACACGCGCCGTGCCCTGGATATCGGAGACGAGCAGCATAACATTGATGAAGAAGAAGATGAGAACTGCCGTGAGCACCATCATGAGCAGGCGCACCGCCTGGCCGGCCTTCTTGGCGACAGAAGTATTCACAAGTTCACTCCCCTAAATGACAAAAGAACAGGTAGCACGCAGTGTGCTGAAATTCATGGGTGGTTAACTCTACCATATGGGCCAGCAGCCTCAAACTGCAGCAGACGCTCGTCCAAATTGGCGTGACGCTTGCCTTGTTGTTCTTGACCTGGCCGCGCTATCGGACATGCTTCTGGTCTTGGATCACCATGGGAAAGCTCATCCCGTTTTGTGCGTCTAGAGTGGGATGCGGCTTCCCAAAGGTGCCGTTAGGGGAAATCACATCCCGGTTTACCCCCTTGAAATGGGATGCCGTTTCCCGGAGGGGGTCCAGCGGGAAACGGCATCCCATTTTGGGCCCGAAAAGTGGGATACGGTTTCCGGCCGGCATGAAAAAGCCTCCGCAGCTCGTGTGGCTGCGGAGGCTTTATTCGTTGCGGCGCATTGTGTTTGGGTCGCTGAGATGAGTCGATTTGCCCCGAAAGAGGAGGGCATTGACCTTAGGGTCATGCCCGACGAATGAGCGGCAAATCGGCCATCTCGGCGAGCCGAACTACTCCAGCTCAAACGCTCCGGTATAGAGCTGGTAGTAATACCCGCGCTTGGCAATCAGCTCGTCGTGGTTGCCGCGCTCGATGATGCGGCCGTGATCCAGACAGATGATCGCGTCGGAGTTGCGCACGGTGGACAGGCGGTGCGCGATGACAAACGTCGTGCGGCCTTCCATGAGCTTGTCCATGCCGGCTTGCACGATGGCCTCGGTGCGGGTATCGATGCTCGACGTGGCCTCGTCCAGGATCATCGCCGGCGGATCGGCGACGGCGGCGCGTGCGATCGAGATCAGCTGGCGCTGGCCCTGCGACAGCTGGGCGCCGTTGCCGGTGAGCATCGTGTCGTAGCCGTCGGGCAGGCGGGTGATAAAGTCGTCCGCGCCGGCGAGCTTTGCTGCCGCGATGCACTCCTCGTCGGTGGCATCCAGATTGCCGTAGCGGATGTTATCCATCACGGTGCCGGTGAACAGGTTTACGTCCTGCAGCACCACGCCCAGCGAGCGGCGCAGGTCTGCCTTGCGGATCTTGTTGACGTTGATGCCGTCGTAGCGAATCTTGCCGTCGGCGATGTCATAGAAGCGGTTGATGAGGTTGGTGATGGTCGTCTTACCGGCACCGGTGGCGCCGACAAACGCGACCTTCTGGCCCGGCTTGGCAAACACGGACACGCCGTGCAGCACCTCGTGGTCGGGCGTGTAGCCAAAGTCGACGTTGTCCATGACCAGGTCGCCACGCAGCGGCACGTACTCGATCTCGCCGGTTGCGCGGTGCGGATGTTTCCATGCCCACATGCCAGTGTGGTGGTCGGCCTCCTCGAGCTGCCAGGTATCGGGGTTCACCTGAGCGTTGACAAGCGTCACATAGCCTTCGTCGGCTTCGGGCTCCTCGTCGATGAGCTCAAAGATACGGTCGGCGCCGGCGAGGCCCATGACCACGGCGTTGATCTGCTGCGAGATCTGGCCGATCTGTCCACAGAACTGCTTGGTCATGTTGAGGAACGGCACCACGACGGCGATGGACAGCGCCATGCCCGAGATGCTCAGGTTGGGCACGCCCAGCGCTAGGAAAATGCCGCCGGCCAGTGCGACCAGCACGTAGAGCAGGTTGCCCAGGTTCATAAGGATGGGCATGAGGATGTTGGCGTACATGTTGGCCTTCTGCGAGACCTCGAAGAGCTTTTCGTTGCGCTCGTCAAAATCGGCTTCGGCGGCAGACTCGTGGCAGAATGCCTTGACGACCTTCTGGCCGTTCATGACTTCCTCGATATGGCCCTCGACAACGCCGAGCTCGGTCTGCTGCGCAATAAAGAAGCGCGCGGAGTTGGAGCCGAGCAGCTTGGTCATAAAGGTCATAAAGGCGACGCCGGCAATAATGACCAAGCACATCCACACGCTGTAGTACAGCATGATAAAGAACACCGTGACGATGACGATGACCGTCATGAGCAGGTTGGGCAGCGACTGGCTGATCATCTGGCGCAGCGTGTCGATGTCATTGGTGTAGTGGCTCATGATGTCGCCGCGCTGGTGCGTGTCGAAGTAGCGGATCGGCAGGTCCTGCATGCGGTTGAACATCTTCTCGCGCAGCTTCTCCAGCGAGCCCTGCGTGACGATGGCCATGGCGCGGTTCCAGAAGAGCGAGGACAGGATGCCGATGCCGTAGATGCAGGCGAGGGTGGTCACGAGCTGTGCGATCTTGGGCTGCGCGGCTCCCCAATCGCCCGACTGCCACGATTCGCTAATAATCTGCAGGGCGCTCTGAAGGAAGGTCGCGCCGATGGAGTTGATGATGGCGCAGAGCACCACGCCGGCGACGACGAGGGGCAAAAGCACGGGGTAAAAGCCAAAGAGCGTCTTGATGAGGCGCGACATGGTGCCGCCCTTGCGGTTGAGCGCGCGCTCGGCGGTCGTTGCCTTACTCATGTGCCTCGCCTCCTTCCTGGGTCTGAGCTTGCGTTACGGATGCCTCGGTGTCGGCCTCGACGGCCTCTTCGCCCTCGGCAGACATCTTGTTCTGCGAGGTAAAGGTCTCGCGGTAGATCTCGCTCGTCTTGAGCAGCTCGTCGTGGTTACCGATCTGCGCGATGCGGCCGCCCTCCATGACGATGATGCGGTCTGCGTCCTGCACGGAGCTAATGCGCTGGGCGATGATGAGCTTGGTCGTGTTGGGCAGATAGCTTGCCAGCCCTGCGCGAATCTTGGCGTCGGTCTTGGTGTCGACGGCGCTCGTGGAGTCGTCCAGGATCAAGATCTTGGGGCGACGCAGCAGGGCACGCGCAATGCACAGGCGCTGCTTCTGACCGCCGGAAACATTGGAGCCGCCCTGTTCGATCCAGGTGTCATAGCCCTTGGGGAAGCCGTCGACAAACTCGTCGGCGCAGGCCAGATGCGCGGCCTCGCGGACCTCTTCGTCGGTGGCGTTCGGGTCGCCCCAACGCAGGTTCTCGGCAATCGTGCCGCTAAACAGCACGTTTTTCTGCAGCACCATGGCCACCTGGTGGCGCAGGGCGTCCAAGTCGTAGTCGCGTACATCCACGCCGCCCACGCGCACGGTACCCTCGGTGGCGTCGTACAGGCGGGCGATGAGGTTTACGAGCGTGGACTTGGCCGAGCCGGTGCCGCCGATGATGCCGATGGTCTCGCCGCTCTTAATGTGCAGGTCGATATCGTCGAGCGCCTGGCGCTTCGCATGCGCGGAATACTTAAAGCTCACGTGGTCAAAGTCGATGGAGCCATCGGCGACCTCGAGCACGGGCTCGGCGGGATCGGCGATCGTGGGCTCGGCGGCCAGCACCTCGGTGATGCGGTGCGCCGATTCGTCGGCCATGGTCACCATGACAAAGATCATCGATAGCTGCATCAGGCTCATGAGGATTTGGAAGCCATAGGTAAAGATCGAGGAGAGCTGGCCCACGTCGAACAGCGTGCCCTGGCTCGTGATGATGAGCTTGGAGCCCAGGTAGATGATGACGACAAACGCGCCGTTGACGCAGATGTTCATCATGGGGTTGTTAAAGGCAAGCAGCTTCTCGGCGCGGGTGAAGTCCATCTGGACGTCGCGTGCGGCGGTCGCGAACTTCTCCTTCTCAAAGTCTTCGCGCACGTAGCTCTTGACCACGCGCATGCCGGTGACGTTTTCCTCGACGGACTCGTTAAGGGCGTCGTACTTGTGGAACACGCGCGAGAAGATGGGACGCACCTTAAAGATGATAAAGAACAGCCCAAAGCCCAGCAGCGGAATGATGACCAGGTAGACCATGGCGACGCTGCCGCCCATGATAAATGCCATGGTAAAGGCGAAGATCAATACCAACGGCGCGCGCACGGCGATACGGATGATCATCATAAAGGCCTGCTGCACGTTGTTGATATCGGTGGTCAGGCGCGTGACGAGCGAGGAGCTCGAGAACTCATCGATGTTGGCAAAGCTGAACGTCTGGATCTTGTAGAACAGGTCGTGACGCAGGTTCTTAGCGAAGCCGCAACTCGCATGGCTGCAGGTGACGCCGGCAGCGGCGCCAAAAGCAAGCGACGTCAGCGCGATGAGCACCAAAAAGCCCGCGGTGGGAAGCATCTCGGCTACGGTGGTGCCATCTTTGATGGCGTCGATCAGGTTGGCGGTGATAAATGGAATCAGCATCTCGCAGAGCACCTCGCCAAGCACGAGCAACGGCGTGGCAACGGTGACTTTTATATAGTCGCGGATGCTGCCCATGAGGGTTTTAATCATCCAGTTCCTCCCAGGTTACACGGATTTTCTCGAGCATTTCGGCGAGCTGCTCGCGCTCGTCGTGGGTGAGGGCACCAAAGGCCTGCTCTCTAAAGCGAATGCGGGCTGCCTGGTCGATGCGGGCGTTTTCCCGGCCGGTTTCGGTCAGGCGAATGGTGAGCTGCCGTCGATCCTTGGGGTTACGGCTGCGCTCGATGAGGCCGTTGAGCTCGAGTTTGGACAGGATCTCGGAAAGCGACCCCGGCTTGAGGTCAAAGTGCATGCCGAGTTCCTGCTGCGACATCTCGCCGCCGGGTTGCTTGGCCAGCAGGCAGATGATGGGCGCCTTGCCGGACACGCCTCCGCCATGAAAATGCATGTAATGGCCGCAAAAGCCCAGGCCATTGAGGATGCGCTTGGCAAGCTTGTCTTCTGAGCTAACCGCTTCGGGTGCATCCGCCGGCTGTGACGGGTCGCCGCCGGGCTCGTGCGAACAAAGGTTAAGAGGTTCATCGCACATGAATTAGTGTTGCTCCTTTCTTTAGTTAGGTAGTGGAATTGTTTTGTGCCTAACCAATCTAGGAGCATGAGAAATGAATGTCAAGGTACCAAACTAGTGGTTACGCGGTTTTACCAAACCGCGTAACGGCTCGACGCTGCAAACCCGCCAGAGCGGCAATCTGCCTTTCAACTTCGGCGGCATGACCAGAAGGTCAATGCCGCCTCGTTTCAAGGCACCTTGCTCACTCTGGCGGGTTTTCGCTGACTTCGCCAAAACATCGGCGTTGCCCGACCAGTCGTTTTGGCACTTAGGGACGTTCCTTATGTGCCGGCACTTGGGGACACTCCTTGGGCTAATTGCCGGGATAGTCGTTGGGGACGTTCTTGTTTGACTAGTCATTTAAGAACGTCCCCAACGACTACCTCGTTTTCGTAACCTTTTCGCAACAATGCGCTCTTCGCGACCGTAGCGCCCGCTCACAACGTCCCCTGCGCTACACTTAGTCGCACTGTGGCGCTGCTGCGCCGTGCCCGAACCAAGGGAGACCCTCATGAAGAACACTCAGCTGCTGCTGATCAACGATATGTGCGGCTACGGCAAGGTCGCGCTTTCCGCCATGCTGCCGGTGCTGTCGCACATGGGCTACCGCATCCACAACCTGCCGACGGCACTTGTGTCCGATACGCTCAACTATCCCAAGTTCTACATCCACGACACCACCGAGTACGTGCGCCAGAGCCTCGCCATCTGGGAGGAGCTCGGCTTTGAGTTCGACGCCATCTCTACCGGCTTTATCGTGACCGAGGAAGAGACGCGCATCATTTCGGACTTCTGCCACCGTCGCGCGCAAAAGGGTACCAAGGTGTTCGTCGACCCCATCATGGGCGACAACGGCAAGCTCTACGCCGGCGTGCCCGAGTCCACGATCGGTCTCATGCGCAGCCTGCTCGAGTGCGCCGACTATGCGGTGCCAAACTACACCGAGGCGTGCCTGCTCACCGATACGCCCATTGCCGAGCAAATCACGCCCGATGAGGGCCGCACTCTTGTGGATGCCGTGCGTGCCCTGGGCGCCAAGTCGGTGGTCATTACGAGCGCTGTGGTCGACGGTGCGAATGTCGTCATCGGTTACGACCATGTGGCGGGGGAGTACTTCACGATTCCCTTCGACCTGATCCCGGTCTATTTCCCGGGCACGGGCGACACGTTCTCGGCGGTGCTCGTCGGCCGCGTTATGGCAGGTTGGAGTCTGCAGCGCGCGACGTCCGATGCCATGCGCGTGGTGGCTGAGCTTATCGAGCGCAATGCCGACCAAGAGGATAAGTCGGCTGGCCTTCCCATCGAGGCCTGCCTGGACGTGATTGACCATGAGTAATGCTGGCGAGGGCGGCGCCAAGCCTGCGGGCGGGGGCAAGCCGCTCGGCGCGCCGCGTGGCAAGCGTCCGCGTATCCGCGTGAGCTGCGTGGACCAGCTGGGTGCGTGCCGCTGCCACCATGGTCACAAACCGGGCGACGTCTTCGACTTTGACCGCGACCGCGGCAAGATGTGTGCCATGGCCTGCCATGTGGGCTTTCCCTATATCGATATCCTGCGCTATGGCGGAACCGTGCCTGGCAACGAGCCTGGTACGGCAAAGTTCTGCTGCCCCGAGGTCGATACGCTGAACGTCTGGCTTGCCGAGATCGTTGACGAGTAGTCGAGCGCAATGTGGCAAAGGGACAGCCCCTTTGTCACATTCGCCGGGGCTGCCCCTTCTTTTTGCTTATAATCCTAAATCTCTGCATTTCATCCGATTTTAGGTTCTAAAAATCCTACATTTCATCGATAATTAAGCGCATAAAACTTTGCATTTCATTTGATGACACTGAGGGGAGAGCCTATGCTGCGCAGGAAAATAGCGGCAGAGCTGGAGCGTTGGCTGAAGTCTGCCGAGCAAAAGGCCTTATTCATCACGGGTTCTCGCCAGATCGGCAAAAGCTATTCGATTCGCGCATTTGGCAAAGCCAGCCATGCAACCTACATCGAGCTTAACCTCATGGAAAATCGCCAGGCAAAAGATGCTCTTCTCGAGGCGCGGGATGCCGATGATTTCATCAGCAGGGTGACGCTTCTTTCGGGAAAGTCGATTGCACCAGGCAAAACGCTCGTGTTTATCGATGAGGTCCAAGAGGCCCCCGACATCATGACGATGGCAAAGTTCCTTGTTGAGGACGGGAGGTGCCGCTGGGCGTTTTCGGGGTCAATGCTCGGGACCCAGTTCAAGGGCGTCAGGTCCTATCCCGTGGGGTATGTCCACGAGCTTAGGATGTTCCCGCTCGATTTTGAGGAGTTTTGCTGGGCAACCGGGGTGAGCGAGGGGGCTCGCCAAACGATACGTGACGCGTGTATCAGCGAGAGGCCCATTCCTGATTACATTCATGACGCGATGATGGCAAACTTCAGGACCTATACCGTTGTCGGCGGAATGCCGGAGGTCGTGCAGCGTTTCCTTGACACGCAGGGCGACCTTGCCTCTGTTCGTCAGCTACAGTCAGAGCTCAACGAACAGTACCGGCGGGATATCTCCAAGTATGCAAGCGGGCGAGCCCTGCAGGTGCAGAGCATCTACGATCAGCTCCCTATTATGCTCGAGGGCGAACACAAGCGTTTCGTGCTCAATTCCATTGACCCCAAGGCGCATTATGAGAAGTACCAGCGAGATTTTGTCTGGCTTGTCGATGCCGGCGTTGCTCTCAAAGCCGATATCGTAACCGAGCCAAAGTCGCCCCTGCTCAAGACGGCACGGCCATCGCAGTTCAAGCTATACCAATCGGATACGGGCATGTTGATGGCGCGCTACCCCGTTGGAGTCGCCCAAGCGGCGTATCTTGATAGCAAGGAGCCCAATCTGGGCGGCATTTACGAAAACGTGGTGGCCCAGCAGCTGGCTGCCCAAAATCGCCAGCTTTACTACTATCAGACAAAAAAGCGCGGTGAAGTGGACTTTGTGGTCGACGGACCGGATGGGACGGCTGTTCCGATCGAGGTTAAATCGGGCTCCTATTACCACGCGCACGCTGCGCTCGGTCATGTGCTTGATACGGCTGAATATGGCGTAAGGCTCGGGATTGTTTTCTCGAGAGGCAACGTTGAGCGCAACGGAGCGGTTCTCTATTTGCCGCTATATGCGACCTGGGCCCTTTCGGATGTTTTGGGCGACTCCTGCGCCGAGGGGATAAAGCTGGAGGTCAAGCCGGTCTAGGGCCAGTCCCTTTGTCACATTCATGAGCGTGGATTTTCTCCCGTATAGAGCGCACTTGAACGCTCAAAGTGGGAGAAAATCTACGCTCGATTTATGCCGTGGGCGCGGTTCGTGCGCCCACGAACCTACAGCTGCTCGAGCATAGCGGTGCAACCGGCGAGCACATCGCGGTAGGTGGCATCGAAATTGCCGGTGTACCAGGGGTCGGCCACGTCGCCGGGACACTCGGTCCAATCGAGCAAGCGCGTAATCTTTCCGTCGGGGCCTGCGTCGCCAAAGATGCGACGCAGGCCCCGCGCGTTCTCAGCATCCATATTGACAATGTGATCCCAGTCGCCATACTCCGCGCGACGCACCTGGCGGGCACGGTGCGCAACGACGGGAATCCCGACTTCGCGCAGCTTGGCGACCGTGCCATGATGCGGCGGGTTGCCGATCTCCTCAGTTGAGGTCGCAGCGGAGTCAATGACAAACTCGCCCGCGCGCCCGGCGCGCCGCACCAGCTCGGTAAACACG
Source organism: uncultured Collinsella sp. (assembly GCA_937925715.1). Taxonomy (GTDB): domain Bacteria; phylum Actinomycetota; class Coriobacteriia; order Coriobacteriales; family Coriobacteriaceae; genus Collinsella. The sequence goes on along the minus strand of CALAMG010000039.1, from coordinate 15,884 downwards.
GACTCAGCCATCGTCGAGCGACAGATATTTCCATAGCAGATAAAAAGAATGCGTTGCATGAGCGGCTTCCTTTCTAGGCGGTCGCGCAGGGCTTACAGACTGCTCTTGAGGCAGTTTGCTCCAATAAAGCCCGCTGCGTACAAGGGGAAGTGGCGCAGCTCGCGCCCGTCATCGGTTTCGCTGCGGGAAAAATTGTTCTCGGACAAAATGTAGGCATATGGCGATCGGGCTTTGTCCATAAACGACCCGAGGGTTCTCGCGCGCACGTTACGTGCGGACTTTACTTCGACGGGCACAATTTCCATACGGTCGGTCTGAAGTAAAAAATCGAGCTCGCCGGTCGTCTTCCAAGACGACGGCGGCACCCAGTAATACGTCTGCAAGCTATTGCCCGAAAATGCTTGCATGACCGAGTTTTCCGCCAGGGCGCCTCGGAAGTCGGAAGATAGCGCTATGGCGGAATCCTCTTTGAGGTCGAGCCAGAGCCGCGGGTTGATGCCGAGTTTGTAGAACATGAGGCCGGTATCGAGAAGATAGACCTTAAAGAAACTTCCATCTTCGTCGTCGAAGGGAACGAGGGGAGGCTCGATGCCTTCGGTCAGGTTGTTGACCGATATGATGCCGGCGCCTTCGAGCCAGTCGAGCGGCTCGATAAGCTTGGCGCGACGGCCTCCGCGTTCGACCTCGGAGTACTTGAATTTTTTTGTGGACGATCTCAGCAGCTGGGACGGAATGGAGCGCCAGACCTTGCGCGCCGCCACGCCGCTGATCCCGTTTTCGGGGTCGGTCATATCGGCGGTATAGGTCTCGTCGATTTCGCGCTGCTCGACGCGCGCATCCTCGATGGATAACGTCTTGCGATATGCGTTGACGGCGGCGGGCATGCCGCCCACGATCTGGTATCGATGAAACAGGCTGAGCGCGGCTTGGTGCGCGGCGTAGGTCTCGAGCGTGCCGGCGTGGGTACGAATGGCATTGGCCATCTGCTCCTCGTCGAGCGCCCAGAGAAACTCCTCGAACGACATAGGATGCATGGTCTCTTGACGAACGCCGCTGGGAAAAGGCAACTTGCGCTTGCGCGTGGCGACGCCGAGCTGACTGCCGGTCGCGCATATGCGCCAGCCCGAACCCGAAAAAAAGCGAAGCGAGTTGAGCGCCCGTTCGCAGAGCTGCACCTCGTCAAACAGGATGAAGGCGGTTTCTTTGCGAATGGGGGTGCGTTTATAGTCTGAGATTCGCGCCACGATGGCGTTAACGTCGTCGGTGGGACAGTCGAACAGCGGAGCGATCAGCTCAAGATCGGTCTGAAAGTCGAGTTTGACAAACGCATCGCCGGCGATTCGTCTGCCGATTTCCTCGGCAACGTACGTTTTGCCTACGCGTCGCGCACCACGGATGAGGAGGGGGCGCGACGCGTCCTTTGTCGCCCATGATTCGATAACGGATTCGATTGATCTGCGCATGGGGCCGCCTTTCCAATTTCGTGTACTTCAGATACATAGTTTAGTACGATTTCATGTACTTGGAATACACGAAATAGTAGAAAAGTGTGTATCTGAAGTACACGAAATTGCACTGCTGGAGCTTGCAGGCGGATAAACACTACTCGTATGGGACGGTTTTCACCGGTTGCTCGCCACCTTGGGCTATGTTCGCCCCTATGCCTGCATCCGGGGCTGTGCAGATTGACGACGGCGCTCCCAGCGAGCCAACTTAATCGTCACCAGCGTGAGCGCCCAGGCCACAAGCGAGAACGCGGCGCCCACTGCACCCACGTACGCAATGCCAATGCTGCTTACCACGGCGCCGCCCACTGCGGTGCCAAACGAGATGCCGACGTTAAACGCCATGGGCTCAACCGAACTTGCGAGTACCATCGACTTGGGATGGCGGCTGCGTGCCACGTCCATAAAGTGCGTGATGCATGAGACCGAGAACAGGTACATGAGCATCGCCAGGCTAAAGACAAAGACCAGCGCGAGCGGCATGGCGGCGCCCACGGCAAACAGCCCGAGCAGTGCCGCCGCCTGCAGCACAAACGTAACCAGCAGCGCCTTCATGCCAAAACGCGCATCGATCCATCCGCCCAGGATGTTCGAGATCAGGCAGAACACGCCATAGGCCATAAGTGTGGTGCTCGCCTGAACGGTATCCATGCCCAGCATCTGCTCCAGATAAGGCGTCACGTAGCCGTAGAATACGTAGACCGAGCCCACGCCAAACAAGAAGATGAGCATGCCGGTGATGATACTCGGCTCGCGTAGTAGCCCCGCCTGCTCGCGGAAGGTGGCGGGCTCATCGGTCTGCCCGGCGCGAGGCATAAACGCCACGAGCGCGCTACAGATCAAAACGGCAAAGGTCAGCGTGCCGTACATGGCCACGTGCCAATCGAGTGTGTCGGCCACAAACTTGCCAATCGAGGTCACAAAGACCATCGCCACGGAAAACGCGCCGTACACGACCGAGATGGCAAGTGAGGTTTGCTGCGGGGATAGCAGCTCAGGGATGTACGTCACGCCCACGGCGAGCAGCGCACCCGAGACAGAGCCCAGGACAATGCGTGAGATAAACAGCACCTGGAAGTTGGGGGCCAACGCCATGACCAGGTTGCCGAGCACAAAGACGACGCTATAGCACACGAGCAGCTGGTAGCGGCGGAATCGCCCCGTGCTGAGCGCGAGCACCGGCGTCGCGATAGCGTAGACGAGCGCAAACACGCTGATGAGCTGGCCCGCAGTGGCAAGTGATATGCCGAGTTCCGTTGCCAAGTCGCTTTCGATGCCGATGACCACGAACTCGGAGCAGCCGAGCGAGAATCCCAACAGCACGAGCAGCGCCAGGCAGAGCTTGGTGCGCGCGGGGGAGAGCGCGGCGGCGGTTGGCTTACTTTTAGGCGTGGTTGCGGCGGTCAAGGTTGTCACTCCAATGTCGCATGAATAAGCGGGATTCAATCCCTGCAACTCTAACAGAATGTGACAAAGGGACAGTCTCTTTGTCACATGGAGAGCTTGCCTGTATAGTCGCAATACAGGCGAAGATGGTCTCAGGTACATCGCGGGCGACAGGAGATCCCATGGGTATGCACACGACAAAGGTTGCAGTGGGCGAGGGCAAGTTTGCGCTCGAGGCCCAGCTGACGGTGACGCCGCGAGGCATGGCGGTGTACGCCTGCTCGCCGGAGTTTGCGCACCTGGGCGCCACGGCGCAGGCCATTCCGCGCCCCGAGCCCGGCCGTACGGCGACGGTGAGCATCCTGGCCGTTCCGTGCCATCGAGACGAGATCCCGGCGCACGATATCGCGGCGGCGCTGGCCACGCGCTTTGACGTGCCGGTAGTTGCAAGCACGGGCTTTCATGTTGAACAGGCGAGCGGGGACGACCTGCAGCGCGTGCTCGATACCACCAAGGAGCTCATCGCCGCGCTTGAGGAAGCCGCCGCGCGCATCCTGCGCGCCGGTTGGGATGAGGGCGGCGCGGGCGCCGAGGTCGTGGCGGTCGATGCCGCGACCGGCGAGGCGCTTGGCCCCGTCGACCGCATCGATGCCCATGCCGGCGAGGGCATCCTGCATCAGGCATTTCTGACGCTTTTGGTCGAGGGCCGGGGCGAAGACGCGCGCCTGCTGCTCTGTCGCCGCAGTCCGCTCAAGCGACTGTGGGGCGGAGTGCTGGCCGATAGCTGTGCCGGCCATCCGCTCCCCGGGGAAGACGTCGCGGCCGCCACGGTGCGCCGCATCAACGAAGAGCTCGGCATTACACGCGAGCCCGATCAGCTCGAGCACCTCGGACACGTGGTGTACCGTGAGGACCACGGCGACGGCCGCTGCGAGTGCGAATGGTGCGAGGTCTACCTTGCCCATGTTGAGCCGGGCGAGCTGCATATCAACCAAGAGGAGATCTCGGAGTTGCGCCGCGTGGCCCCGTCCGAGCTCGACGGCTACCTGCAGGGTCACCCCGAGCAGCTGGCCCCCTGGCTCCGCGAGGCTCTCAGCGACCCATCCATCCGTACGGCCCTCGCTATGTGACAAAGGGACAGTCCCTTTGTCACATCCAAACCGTCACAACATTCGGCGAAAATCTCGAAAACGAGGAAAAGCGTCGAATGTTGTGACGGTTTTTGTCTAGGGAATCGCTTCTCATCCAAAAAAATCCGCTTGACTGTATTGCCGCAACACAGCGCAACGTAAGGGGTGTCCGATAACGGGCGCCCCTTTTTAAGCGGCAACGTGGCTGCGAATCCGGAGCGCCCCCAACAAGAAAGGTGGGGAGATGGAAGCGGAAAAGAAGGCGTTTAAGATCACCAAGCGCGAAATTGGCTTTGTGCTGGGTATCGTTGTCTTTTTGCTGGTGAAGTTTCTTCCTTTGGCGGAGCTGAGCTCGACGGTCGAGCTCACGGTCGGCGGTCAGACCTGTCTGGCACTGACGCTCGCCACGGTGGTGTTCTGGGCATGTGGCGTGGCACAGCCGGGCTTTGTGGGCCTGCTCTACTGCGCGCTGCTCGTCCTGTTCAAGGTGTGCGTGGACGACACGGGCGCCGCGAGCATTTCGGCGACGGTCGCCTCTACGTTTAGCTCGTGGACCAAGGCCACCATGTGGCTCGTCATCGGCGCCTACCTCATCGCCAGCGCGGTCAAGGAGTCGGGCCTGGGCGAGCGTATCGCCTACGCGTTCATGCTCAAGTTCGTGCGCGACGCCAAGTCGCTCATCATCTCGATTTTCGCGCTCACCTTTGTGCTGTCGCTGCTGATCCCGCATCCGTTCCCCCGCGCCTTCCTCATCCTCGCCGTCGTCTCGGTCATCGCCGAGTCCGCCGGCTACGGTGACGACGACAAGGGCAAGCTCGGCTTCCTCGTGTTTGCCGCTGCCGCCCCGGGCTCCATGTTCTTCCTGACGGGCGACTCCACGCTCAACCCCCTCGTTGCACAGTACAGTGCCGAGGCCGGCGGCATGAGCCCGTCCTTCGTCGACTGGTTCCTGTACATGAGCGTGCCTATGCTGGTCGCGCTGCTGTGCACCCTGTTCTTGGGCCTCTTCCTCTTTAAGCCCAGCAAGGAGCTCGTCTACGATCGCGAGCAGATCGTGGCCAAGCAGGCCGCGCTCGGCAAGCTCTCCGTCAAAGAGATCCGCACCATCGTGTGGCTTGTCATCGCCATCGCGCTGTGGCTCACCGTTTCGGGCGATTACATCGGCTGGGTCACCCTGGCCATTGGTGTCGCTCTCGCCATGCCCATCATTGGCGAAGTCCTCACCCCCGCCAGCTGGAACGCTGTCGATATCAAGTCCCTCATGTTCCTGACGGCCGCCATGGCCGTGGGCTCCGTGGGCGGTGCCACCGGCATGAACGCCTGGATCGCCGACGTCGTGCTCCCCAGCTCCGTGCCTGAGAACATCTTCCTGTTCGCCCTGCTCGTCGCCGCGCTTTCCATGATCATCCACATGTTCATGGGCTCGGTCATGGCCGTGCTCGGCGTGTGCGTGCCGGCATTTATCAGCTTTGCCGCCGGCTCCAGCGTGAGCCCACTCGCCGTGGCGCTCATCGTCTTCACGTCCATCAACATCCACTACATCCTGCCGTTCCATAACCTGCCGATCCTTATCGGCGAAGGCAAGGACGCCGGCGGCTACACCTCCAAAGAGGCTATGCGCATGGGCATCCCCCTCACCGCGGTCGTCTTTGTCGTCGTGCTGGTCGAGGCCGCCTGGTTCCACCTCTTTGGCCTGATGTAAGCGGTCGAGCGCCCCGGCTGTAAGCAGCCAAGCGCTTGAACTTCGAGTGGTCGAGCGCTCCATTTGTGAGCGCCGCGGCCCCATTACGTTACCCCGTCCGGCGGCACCCCGTCGCCGGACACTCTCCCGAAAGGAGTACGCCATGTCCACTACCGATGCTTCCCAGATCCACGACCTGCGTTCCGCGCTCGACTTTTTGCGTGAGATGCCGGGCCAGCTGCTCGAGACCGACACCCAGGTCGATCCCGATGCCGAGGTCTCGGGCGTCTACCGTCACGTCGGTGCCGGCGGCACCGTCATGCGCCCGACCAAAGAGGGTCCGGCGATGGTCTTCAACAACGTCAAGGGCTTTGACGACGCCAAGGTCTGCATCGGTATGCTTGCCAGCCGCAAGCGCGTTGCCGCCCTGCTCGACCTGGACGAGGAGCACCTGGGCCTCGAGATCGGCAAGCGCTTCGAGAACCTGATCGCCCCCGAGCAGATCGCCGAGGGCAAGCACGTCGACTGCCAGGAGGTCGTGTACAAGGCGACCGACGAGGGCTTTGACCTGCGCAAGATCGTTCCCGCTCCCACCAACACGCCCGTTGACGGCGGCCCCTACATCACCATGGGCCTCGCCTATGGCACGAGCCCCGATGGCACCCAGTCCGACGTAACCATCCACCGCTTCTCCTGCGTCGACAAGGACAAGCTCGCCATGTGGATCACCCCGGGCAGCCGTCACCTGGGTGCGTTCTTTGACGAGTACTGCCAGCGCGGCGAGGATATGCCCATCTCCATCTCCATCGGCCTGGACCCCGCCGTGTACATGTGCTGCGGCTTCGAGGCTCCCACCACGCCGCTCGGCTTCAACGAGCTGCAGATCGCCGGCGCCCTGCGCGGCCGCGCCGTCGAGCTTGCCGACTGCGTCACCGTTCCGCAGAAGTGCATTGCCAATGCCGAGTACGTGCTCGAGGGCTACCTCATGCACGACGAGACCATCAACGAGGATGTCAACGGCCACGGCTACGCTATGCCCGAGTTCCCCGGCTACACCGGCGGCGCCAAGGTCTGCCCGGTGATCAAGATCACCGCCGTCACCACGCGCGTCAACCCCATTATGGAGAGCTGCATCGGCCCTTCGCACGAGCACGTGTCCATGGCCGGTATCCCCACCGAGGCCTCCATCTACAAGATGGTCGAGACCGCTATCCCGGGCCGCCTGCTCAACGTTCACGCCGCTCCCTGCGGTGGCGGCAAGTTCGTTGCCATCATGCAGTTCAAGAAGTCGAGCAAAAATGACGAGGGCCGTCAGCGCAACGCCGCCATGCTTGCCTTCTCGGCGTTCTCCGAGCTCAAGCACGTCATCCTTGTTGACGAGGATGTCGATATCTTCGATATGAGCGACGTGATGTGGGCCATGACCACGCGCTTCCAGGCCGACGTGGACCTCATCACCATCCCCGGTTGCCACTGCCACGTGCTCGATCCGTCCAACGACCCCGCGTTCGATCCTTCGATTCGCGAGCACGGCATCGCCTGCAAGGCCATCTTCGACTGCACGGTTCCGTTCAACCTCAAGAAGAACTTCATCCGCTCGCAGTTCATGGAGATCGATGAAGAGAAGTGGGCCGCCGAGCTCGCCTTCTAGTAAGTAGCCCTATCAAATAGCTAAGGAGTTGTCATGCCTGAGTCTTCTGTCCGTTCCCGTCGCATTGTCGTTGGCGTTTCTGGTGCCAGCGGCGCTGCGCTGGGCCTCGAGTGTCTCAAGTGCCTGCGCCAGGCCGGTGCCGAGTCGGCGCTTGTCGTCACGCGCGGGGGAGAGATCACCATCGAGCAGGAGCTCGGCATGACGCTCGACGAGTTTGCCGCGCATGCCGATGTGGTCTACGACAACAAGAACATCGGCGCTGCCATCGCAAGTGGCACCTATCCGGTCGCCGGCATGATTGTGGCGCCCTGCTCCATGAAGACGCTCGCCGGCATTGCGAGCGGCTACAGCGAAAACCTGTTGCTGCGTGCGGCCGACGTGCAGATGAAAGAGCAGCGCCGCCTGGTGCTCATGGTGCGCGAGACGCCCTTCAGTGCGATCCATGTCGACAACATGGCGCGCCTGGCGCGCGTGCCGGGCGTCATGCTCATGCCGCCCATGCTCACGTTTTACAACGGCCCCGCCACGCTCGACGATGCAGTGCATCACATCGCCGCCAAGGCGCTCGAAGCTGTTGGCGTGTCGTGCGAAAACTATAAGCGCTGGTCATAGGCATCTTTAGGGTAGGATACGAGTAGTGTTTGAGCCCGCTGCCCCTGTGGGCGGCGGGCTTTGTGCGCAAAAAGGATGTGTCGGGAGGACCTATGCAGACGGGCATGTATGCGATTAGCGAGATGGCGAGTTTGTTTAACGTTTCGCGCCAAACGCTCATCTACTACGACAAGATCGGCCTGTTTAAGCCCGCCGTGGTTAACGAAAAAGGCTACCGTTTCTATTCGCCCACGCAGATCCCGCTCATGCGTCTGATCTGCATGCTGCGCGACCTAGGGCTCGAACTCGATGAGATCGACCGCCTAGCCTCGACGTTCGACATTAGCGAGATGACCGACCACCTGCGCTCGCGGGTGCAGGCGCTCGACGAGCAGATTGCCGGGCTCAAAGCCGAGCGTGCGAGCGTGCAGGAGCGTCTGAGCTTTTACGACGAGGCAGTTTACTGGCGCGAGCGCGAGGGCAAGCCGGAGCTCAAGCAGTTCGAGCGCCGCTTCGTGGTCTTTGAGGAGTTTCCAGGCGATATCGAGCGCGGCCGCTCGATGCTTCACCCCACGCTCATGCGGGCCATCCTGCGCATGCGTGCGTTGACGGGCACGCGCCCTATGCGCGGCTGGGGTGCCATGCTGCGTCGTGAGGCGCTGCATTCCGACGACCCTATCGCCGGCGCGGGCTCCTTTGCCGTGCTGCCGCGCGGTGTCGAGGAACTGCTGCCGAGCGATCCCGCCGAGCTGGCAGAGATCGGCATCGAAGTGCTGCCCGAGGGCACATACCTGTGCATGAGCCGCTGGGGTATGCCGTACGAGCCCGAGGGCATCCGCGCCATCGTTGCCTGCATGGACGAGCACGCGCTCCAGCCCGTTGGCAACGCTTTCGACTTTTGCTACCTCGATACCACGAGCTACGACGAGTCCCACCAAGAGGACTTTTGCTGCATCCAAATCCCCGTTACCCTCCAGATGTGACAAAGGGACAGTCCCTTTGTCGCATCCAAACCATCACAACATTCGATGAAAATCTCGAAAACGAGGAAAAACGTCGAATGTTGTGACGGTTTTCGTGTCCGGCGCGGGTGAGCTTCGGTGCCGTCTGGGGGTATAAGACTAGCGAGTGTTTATTTGCGAGGCCTAAGGGGCGCCCCGTATGGATATCGATAACTTTGAATGGTGGTATAGCGAGGGCGAGGCTCCGGACGAGGGGTGGGACGAGCCCGCGTCGCGTGACGTGTCGAGCGACGAGGACGAGACCGGCAACGATGCCGCTGTCGAGCCTGATGCCGCCGAGCCCCTGACCTTTGAGCAGGCTTGGGCCCAAGCCGAGGCCGATGAGGCTAAGGCCGATGCCACGGCCACACTCGGCGAGCCGGCGGACATGTCCATCTCGCCGGCCAAGACCCCGCAGCCGCGCCATAACATCGACCCCGGCAGCACGGCATCCTTCAGCATACTCGACGTGCCCGCGCATGGTGCTCAGGCGCCTGCGCCCACGCATCGCCCCGACCTGGCTCGCGAGGAAGACGTGGGCCGCCGCTCTCCGCTCGGTCCCATCCTCATCGCCTTCATGGCCGGCGTCATCGCTTGCTCGGCGATCGGAAATGTCTGGAGCCATGTGGAGCAACAGCGCAAAGATGCCGCCAAGGTCGAGATGTCTGTCGAGCAATCGCTCAGCCGCACGCGCTCGGTGCATGTGTCGGTCGAGGTCAAGGACGGTGCGACATGGGACACCGCCCGCGGCGATAGTCAGATGCTCATCCACATCGTGGGCCGCACGCTCAGGGGGCAGGCGATTGACGAGTATCAATATGTCAACTCCGCTGGCGACGGCATCGAACTCAAGCCCGGCGACTACGAGCTCACGGTCGACGAGCCGCCCGTCGCCACCGATGGCACGCGCTTCCGCGCCTCAAAGCGCATGGTCCCCGTGAGCTTTAACTCACAGGCGCCCGATACGGTCGACAGCACACCGCAGGGCGGGTTCGACCTTTACGCAATCGCTCAATAACTGCGCCTGCCGCCTCTCCGTGCCGCCAAGAGTGGCACAATAGCCCTCAACACTGTTGTTTACTTTTGGAGGAAGTAGCATGTCCACCGTCACCACCATCAAGCGCGGCGGCCTCACCGCGGCCATCGATTCCATGGGAGCCCAGCTCACGAGCCTTGCCCTCAACGGCAACGAGTATCTGTGGCAGGGCGACCCGGCCTTTTGGGGCAAGCACGCGCCCATCCTGTTCCCCATCGTGGGCTCACTGCGCAACAACACGGCGACGTCTGCGGCCGGCACCTGCGAGATGCCGCGCCACGGCCTCGCGCGCATCGTCGAGCACAAGCTGGTCGAGGTCTCCGAGGACGGCTCCTCGGTAACGTATGAAATCACCGATACGCCCGAGTCGCTCAAGGCTTTCCCCTACCACTTTAAGCTCAACATGACCTATGCCCTGACTGGTGACGCCACGCTTACCCAGACCTTTGCCGTCACCAACACCGGCGACGTGAACCTGCCGTTCTCGGTGGGCGGCCACCCCGCGTTTAACGTACCGGCTCCCGGTGCCGAGGACGAGGCATTCGAGGATTACGAACTGGCATTTACCGAGGCTTGGACCAACGAGGCCCCCATCATCACGCCCGATGGCCTCATGACGTTCGAGGGTGGCTACAAGGCGCCCGATAACTCTGACGTGCTGCCCATCACGCACCGCAGCTTCGATAACGATGCCATCATGTTCACCGATACCCCGGGCTCCACGCTCACGCTGCGCGGCCGCAAGTCGGGCCACGGCGTCAAGATCGACTTTGAGGGCTTTAAGTACATCGGCGTGTGGTCTGCCGCCAACGACGCCCCGTTTGTGGCGCTCGAGCCCTGGACCGGTCACACCACCATGGACACCGAGGACGACGTCTTTGAGCACAAGGTCAACACCATCACCTTGGCCCCCGGCGCTACCGATAAACGCAGCTTTAGCGTCACCTTGCTCTAGAGGTTCCGCCGCTCGGTCGATGCTGCGTGCCGTCCAGAGCGATAATTTGTCATTCAAAAGGCAAGGCATAGACCTTCTGGTCATGCCTTGTCTTTTTCATGCCACTTGTTCGCTCTGGACGTCGCTCGCCGGCATTGCCAAAACATCGACGTCCCCAATGACTACCATGTGTCTATTAGTTTTTCGAGCTTGTGCTGCACTGCTGGTCGCTGGCGTATATCCTGTTAAGTCGTCAGCATACGATTCAACAGGGAAGGCAGATTATGCATTCTCCCCATCAGCGCGACGCGCATCCACAGCCGGTGTGCAGCCGTCGCATCTTCTTGGGTAGCGCTCTCGCTGCGAGCGCTTCCGTCGTCGCCGGCGCGCTCGCCGGCTGTCAGCGTCCGTCCACGCTCAAGGTGGTTCAGCCCACGACGGGCGGCGGTCGCGACGACCTGTCCGATTCCGTGATCGGCAAGGACAAGATCCGCATTGGCATGGAGGCGGCCTACGCCCCGTACAACTGGCAGGTTTCCGAAGCCAGTGAGTACACTATCCCCATCGACAACGTGCAGGGCGCCTATGCCGATGGCTACGACGTGCAGATCGCCAAGATCGTCTGCAAGGCCCTCGGTGGCGAGCCCGTTGCCGTCAAGCAGAGCTTCTCGGGCCTTATCGATTCGCTCAACAACGGCCAGATCGACCTCATCATCGCCGGCATGAGCGCCACGCCCGAGCGCGAGGAGTCGGTCGGCTTCTCCGACCCGTACTTTATTGGCTACTTTGGCCTGTTCGTAAAAGAGGGTTCCCCCTACCAAAACGCCACCAAACTCAGCGACTTTAGCGGTGCCACGGTACTCGGCCAAAAGGACACCATGCTCGACACCGTCATCGACGAGATTCCGGGCGTTGTGCACAAGAACCCGGTCGACTCCGTCCCCACGGTGTTCTCGAATCTGCTGCAGGGCACGTGCGACGCCGTGACTTACAACACCGAGAACGAGAAGGGCTATATGGCCCAAAACCCGGGTATCGTCCCTATTCATTTTGCCGAGGGCGAGGGCTTTAAGCAGGAGGTCGCGGCAAACGTCGGCTGTCGCAAGGGCTCGGACAAACTGCTTAAACTCATCGACAAGACACTCAAGGGCATTAGCCAAGAGGAACGCGACCAAATGTGGGACGCGTGCCTCGACCGCCAGCCGGCATAGGGAGGCAGCATGAAAACCATCAATCGTCTGGCCTCCTTTATCAAGGCCGACCACCGTTATGTGTACCTGGGCACGAGTGTCATCGCGGCGCTTGGCCTGGCGTTTAGCCAGCGCAACCCCACGCCGCTGAGCTTCTTGGCGCCCACCGGTATCTTCCAGGATTGCCTTTGGGCAATCCTTTGGGCCTGGCTCGTCGTGTCGACGGCGGCGCTCGTCACCAAACTCATGCACTGGAATGACTATCGCGAAACGTCGCCGTTCGCATCCGAGCGCTTCCGTCGTGGCGCACGCTTGGGCAGCTATGTCGTGGTTGCCATCGCGGCGATCTTTTTCGTGGACCGCTGCGTCATGTCGTTTATCGACCTGGTACAGGTGAGCATCGTCTCGGACTCCAACCCCAGCGACTTTTTGTCGAGCCTGGTCTACATGACCTACAAGAGCGGGGACTTCTTTATCCGCGGTATCGAGATCACCATCGCGCTTGCCACCTTCGGCACCGTCATCGCATTCTTCCTGGCGTTGCTCTTTGTGTTCCTGCGTATTCAGACCTTCGATCGCGTGGACAACGACCTGGTGCGCTTCTTTAAGAGCATTGGCCGCGGCTTTGCGACCATCTACTCCACCATCGTGCGCGGCACGCCCATGATGGTCCAGGGTCTGCTCATCTATTACGCGGGTTTCACCGTTTTGCGCGGCATGGGCTTCGAGACCGCCCAGGCCAACCAGATCTGGAGTACCTTCACCGCCGGCCTCGTCACCATCTCGCTCAACTCCACCGCCTACATGATGGAGGTCCTGCGCGGCGGCATCGAGTCCATCGACCCCGGCCAGGCCGAGGCAGCGCGCTCGCTGGGTCTTTCGCAGTGGCAAGCCATGCGCAAAGTCGTGTTCCCCCAGGGCATTAAAAACGCGATTCCGGCGCTCACCAACGAGCTCATCATCAACATCAAGGACTCGTCGGTGCTCTCGGTCATCGGCGTGTTCGACCTCATGTACGCCACCACCACCGTCGCCGGCGTGTACTACCGCCAGATGGAGGTCTACTGCGTGGCGCTCGTGGTCTACCTGATCCTGACGCTCGTGGCGAGCCGCCTGCTCGAAGCCTTTGGCAAAAAACTTGGTGCCGAGGCTCCGGCCACGTTGCCCAGCTCCAATTAGGCTCAAGACGAGGAGAATCATCATGGCAGATACCGCCACTACCGGCACCGCGGCCGCCGCACAGACCAATGAGCCGCTCATCCGCGTCGAGGGCCTGCGCAAGAGCTTCGGCTCGCTCGAGGTACTCAAGGGCATCGACCTGTCCGTTAACCCCGGCGAGGTCGTCACCATTATCGGCGCCTCGGGCTCGGGCAAGTCGACTTTCCTGCGCTGCCTCAACCTGCTCGAGACCCCGGACGCGGGCCACATCTGGTTCCACGGCCAGGACCTCACGGCCGAGCGCTGCAACATCAACAAGCTGCGCGAGGACATCGGCATGGTGTTCCAGGGCTTTAACCTGTTCAACAACATGGATGTGCTCGACAACTGCACGCTCGCGCCCGTCACGCTCAAAAAGATGAGCAAGGCCGAGGCCGAGAAGGTCGCGATGGAGCATCTGACGAGCGTGGGGCTCGAGAAGTTCGCGCACGCCGCCGTGGGTCGCCTGTCCGGCGGCCAAAAGCAGCGCGTTGCCATCGCTCGTGCCCTATGCATGAATCCGCAGATCATGCTGTTCGACGAGCCGACCTCCGCACTCGACCCCGAGATCGTGGGAGAGGTGCTCGAGGTCATGCGCAAGCTCGCTGCCGACGGCATGACCATGGTCGTCGTCACGCACGAGATGGCCTTTGCCCGCACGGTGTCCGACCGCGTGGTCTTTATGGACAAGGGCGTGGTCCTCGAGGACGCCGCGCCGGCGGAGCTCTTTGGCAACCCCAAGCACCAGCGTACCCGCGAGTTCCTCTCGCGTTATCTCGAGGACAAATAACCGACCGCAAACGCTTACGTTGCAGGGCCGCTCCGGTGGGGCGGCCCTCGTCATCACAATCGAAAGGATGTCATGGCCGAGGTTTGGCGCTTCTTTGCGCATGAGGATGATTTTGCCGATTTGGACGAAGCTGGCGCGTGCGAACGCCTGGGCCGCGTGCTGTCGTTTTCGACCGTCTCGAGCATGGATGCCGAGGCGGTGGACTGGCAGCCCTTCGACGACCTGCGCGCCTATATGCAGCAGGCCTGGCCGCGCGTGTTCGCGGCGGGCGAGGTCGACCTTATCGACCATTCGCTATTGGTGACGCTTAGCGGTTCCGACCCTGACCTCAAGCCCATTATGCTCATGGGCCACATGGACGTGGTTCCCGTGGTGCCGGGTACCGAGGCCGACTGGACGCACGACCCCTTTAGCGGGCACGTGGACGACACCTACATCTGGGGCCGTGGAGCGATCGACATGAAGGACCAGGTCGCAGGCATTCTCGAGGCTGTCGAGTATGCGCTGGCGCACGGTTGGCAGCACGAGCGGACGCTGCTCCTGGCCTTTGGCCAGGACGAGGAGACGACGCAGTGCGGCGCAGGCGCCATCGGCCGCGCGCTCGAGGAGCGCGGTGTTGAGCTCGAGTTCCTGATCGACGAGGGCGACTACCGCATCGTTTCGGATGCCGAGTACAGCGCGGGCGAGGGCTGGCTTATGCATGCCGACCTCGCGGAGAAGGGCTATGCCGATATCGTGCTCAAGACGAAGAGTGAAGGCGGGCATTCGTCTAACCCCTACGGCGGCACATCGCTCGAGATGCTCAGTCTTGCCATCACCGCAATCTGCGATATCGAGTGGCCGCCGCGCGTGACCGACTTGCTTGCCGCCCAACTCGTCGAGTTGGGGCTCTACACGGCCGATGAAATTGCCGCCAACGGGGATGCCATTGTCTGCGATTGCCTCGCCAGCAAAAAGCTCTATCCGCTGGTGACGCCCACCTGCGCGCCTACGCGGATCGAGGGTGGCAGCACCGGAGCCAACGTAATGCCGCAGGATATGTGGGCCAATATCAACTTCCGCATGCTCGAGGGCACGAGCGTGGCCGACGTTGTGGCGCGCTGCCGCGAGGCCGTTGCCACCGCTGGGCTCGCCGGCCGAGTCGAGGTCGAGCTGGGCCCCGGCAGCTCCGAACCCTCGCCGTCTCCGCGCGTGGGCGGTCCGGGGCTCGAGGCCGTCCGCGCCATCGCCGCCCGCTATTTCCGTGATCCCAAGCCGACGGAGGAAAACGGATCGTCTGCGGTGGGCCAAGAGCCGATGAGCATCGTGCCCTCGACCGTGATTGGTGCAACCGATGCCGTCAACTACCAGCGCATTTGCCACGAGTGCATCCGCTTCTCCGCCTTTGTGGTCGACGATGACGAATGCGACCGCGGCGTCCACGGCACCAACGAGCGCATCACCCGTCGCGCCTACCTCCAAGGCATCCGCTTCCTCATCGCCCTGCTCCACACGCTCTAGCATGCGACAAAGGGACTGAGCCGATTTCATCGGTAATGAGACAAAAACTGTCATAGAATAAGACTAAGATATCTTAAGAGACATATGCTGGGGTTGGTATTCCTTGAACGACTGCGGGCATGTGCCAGACTGCCTCGGCCCCCGGGGAGCACCCGGGCAGGTCGCCGTGTGACTGGGGAGGAAATTATGCAGGAGCTCAGAGAGACGACGTCTCGACTCGTGAATAATGCTACCGGGGGGGGGTGTTCCTATAGTTTTGTCAACTGGGAAATGCTGCCCGCGCGACTGAATC
>CALAMG010000038.1 GCA_937925715.1 uncultured Collinsella sp. | reverse complement strand
CGGGTGCCCTGCCGGGAGTAGCCCCGACGGTTGACAAAACTATAGGAACACCCAACGACTACTCATTTAAGTCTGTCCCCAATGACTGCCCAATGGCTGGGAAGGCGCATCCCACACCGACGCATTGCCTTCGGGCCCTCTCCCCAGGCTCTCCATAGCTCAGCTGGACTCCCCGCAACCTGTTCCGAGTTGGCGGAACGAGCGCGACGTGGAGTGTCATTCTTTACCGCGTTAGACTAGACGCAGGGAAAGGAGGAGGACATGGATGCTCGCGTCAAGCAGCTTGTAAATATGATCGAGGACGCTCAGCCTGTCGCTGTCGCGGTACTTGCCAAGCGTCTCGAGGTAAGCGAGCGCGCCGTGAGAAACTATATCCATCGCGCAAACGACAACCTTGCAGGGGTTGCACGCATCGTTGGCAGCAAGGGGCAGTATCGTATCGATGTTGCACGTGCAGATGAGCTTGCTCGCTTGCTAGACGGTGCGGCTCTGGCCCATCCGGGCATTCCTGATACGCGCGACGGCCGTGTGTCCTTCCTTCTTAACGACCTCCTCATGCGGTCCCAGTGGGTGACGATTGAGGAGTATGCGGATTTACTCTACGTTTCGGCGCGAACTCTGTCCAATGACATGCGTCTGGTAGAGCAGAAACTCGCCCAATTTGACTTAACGCTCGAAAAGCGCCCACGCTACGGAATCCGCGTTGCGGGCGGGGAGTCGCAGCGGCGCCTGTGCCTGGCCTCGCTGGTGAGGCCCGTGTTGCCCGACACCGACGATGCAAAGCTCGCCGAGCGCCTGCGGGCCATCGCCGCATGTGTGGACGATGCTCTGACGGCCTCGCCCGTCACGGTGAGCTCGCTGGCATCCCGCAATCTCATCATGCATCTTTACATTGCTCTTGGCCGCATCGAGCAGGGCTGCTATGTCCCAGCTGCAGAATCGGACGTTCAAAAACTGGAGGGAACGCGCGAATACGCCGCGGCTTTCCAGATTGCCGCAAACATCAAGGATGCCCTGGGCGTGAGCATGCCCCGAGAAGAGGTTGCCTTTATCGCAATCCATTTGCTCGGCAGGGGCACGGGCGTGCCCGAGAAGGGCTCTGCCGTTATCTCGGACGAGATGTGGGAGATTGCTTCCGAGATGGTACGTGCGGTCAACGATGAGTTTAGGTTTGACTTTAGCGGCGATCTTGAACTTCGCATGAACCTTGCTCGGCATATCGGCCCTCTGGGCTATCGCCTTGAATATCACATGCATATGGATAACCCCATGCTGTCCGATATCAAGACGAGGTTTCCGTTGGCCTATTCGATGGCAGCTGGCACCTCGCAGGTACTCGAGCGTCATTTTGGCAGCCAGCCCTCTGATGAAGAGCTCGGCTACATCGCCATGGCATTTGCCCTGGCCCTCGAGCAGCAAGCCGACCAGCCGCGTCGCAAACGCATCCTGATCGTGTGCGCCTCGGGAGCGGGAAGCGCCCGTATGCTCGAGCACCAGTACCGCAAGCAGTTTGGCATGTATATCGATTCGATTGAGACATGCGATGTCGCCCGCGTGGGAACGTTCGATTTTTCGCATATCGACTACGTGTTCACAACGGTGCCGCTCAACGTCAAGTTGCCCGTGCCCGTCCGCGAGGCCGATTTCTTCTTGGAGACGAGCGATGTCAACGCTATCCGCAAGGTGCTGAGCGACGACACTGCGCAATCGGACTCCGTGAGCTCTTTCTTTAGCCGTGCCCTGTTCTTCAACCGCGTTGAGGCGTCGTCGAAGCAGGCCGTTCTCCGATATCTCTCCGAGCGCGCCGTCGAGAGCGGCCGTGTCGATGCCCAGTTTGCCCAAGAGGTCGCCGAGCGCGAGGGCGCGAGCGCCACCTCGTTTGGCAATGGGGTAGCCATGCCCCATGGGATGCATCCCTTGAGCGCCGAGGCCTTTGTTACCGTGGGCCTGCTCGAACATCCCATTCTTTGGGACGAATACGGCCATGAGGTCGATATCGTCTTTATGGTGTCGTTTGCCCGGTCGGGCGGCGATGAGGCGCGGATCTTGAGCTCACTGCTCGCCGAGATCTTTATGGACCGCCAGGGGGTCGAGCGCCTACGCGAGCGCCGGTCCTGGCATGAGCTGATGGCGCTTGTGCAAGCGCATACGGCTTAAGACTTCTTTTGTCGATGACCCTGTCAGTCTACCTGCAATAAACCTCGAGGATTGCGGGCGGGAGATAGGCGTTTCGAATATTCAAGTACAAACCAAACATCACGGGAGAGGAGACCGTTATGGACGATCAGGGAACCGAGATGGTTTCGTTTCAGCTGGTCGCTGCAGCGGGAGAGGCACGCAGCCTTGCCTTCGAAGCCCTTGAAAAGGCAAAGGCGGGGGATTTTGACGCCGCCGCCAAACTCATGAAGCAGTCAAAGGATGCGGGAATCAAGGCTCACCACATCCAAACGCAGCTGCTTTCGACTGAGGCAGCGGGCGAGCATCTGTCGGTGGATGTGTTGCTGGTCCATGCTCAGGACCACCTCATGTGCTCCATGCTTGCTCAGGAGCTCGTGCAGGAGCTGATCTGCCTGTATGAGCGCACTGCAACCAAGAACGCCTAGCGGCGTGCGGTGACTATCCAACCAATCAATGCGAAGGGAATCCCTTATGAAGATCCTTCTTGTTTGCGCAGCTGGTCTGTCTACAAGCATTCTGATGAAGAAACTCGAGAAATATGCGGAGCAAAACGGCATCGAGCTCGATATCGATGCGGTGGGTATCGGCGAGTATCAGGAGACGTGCGCCAATTATGACGTGCTGCTCTTGGGGCCGCAGGTGTCCTACCAGCTCAACACCGTCAAGCAGGGGAGCGGTAAGCCGACCGCGGTCATCCCCGCACAGGACTACGGCATGGGCAACGCCGCCAACGTGCTGGCACTCGCCCAGTCGCTGTTGGGTTAGGAGGCAACCATGGAGAAGTTCATGACCCTGCTTCAGGAAAAACTGACCCCTATCGCCAATTTCTGCGGCACCGAGCGCCACTTTGCCTCCATGCAAAAGGGCTTTATGAGCGCGATCAGCTTCATCTTGGTATCTGCCGTCTTTATGATCCTCGCCAACCCGCCGGTCACGGCCGACCTGGTGGCGCAGGGCGGGTTCTGGTCCGTCTTTGGCCCTTGGCTCGATTTTGCCACGGCCAATAAGCTCACGCTGCTCATTCCCTTCAACATGACGATGGGCATACTGTCGGTGATCATGACGTTCGCAATCGCCTATAACCTGGCGGGCACCTACAAGATGCCCAAGCTTAACGCCGGCATGACCTCGCTGGTGATGTTCCTGATCGCCGCGGCGCCGTCGTCCTACTACCAGCTTGCTGACGAGTCCGTGCTCCAGGCGGTCCCCTGCACCTATCTGGGTGCGCAGGGCCTGTTTACCGCCATCATCGTTGCCTTGGTCTCCGTCGAGGTCACGCGCTTCTGCCAGACCAAGGGCATCACCATCAAGATGCCCGATGGCGTGCCGCCGTTTTTGTCCGAAACCTTTGGCGCCATCGTACCTATGCTCGCCAACATCCTCATCTTCTTTGGCGGCAACCTGCTGATCCAGATGATCGATCCCGCGCTGTCCATCCCCTCGGTTATCGAGAAGCTGCTCGCTGCCCCGCTTTCCGTCGCAGTTGACTCTGTGCCCGGCGCACTGCTTATCTGCTTCATGACGCTGCTGTTTTGGTGCTTTGGCGTCCACGGCAACATGATCGTAATGCCCATCACCGCCCCGGTCACGCTTGCCGCCTTTGCCGCCAACGCCTCGCTCTATGCTGCCGGGCAGCCGCTTGAGTTCCACCCGGCGCTCATGTCGTTGGCCATCAACCTCATCGGCGGCACGGGTAATACGTTCTCTTTTGTGGCGCTCTGCGCGTTTAGGGCAAAGTCGTAGCAGCTCAAGGCATTTGGCAGGGCATCGATCGTGCCGAGCTTCTTCCGTATCTCCGAGCCCGCGATCTTCGGCGCGCCCATCATCTTCAACCCGATCCTCATGATTCCGTTTGTGCTAGGCGGCATGATCTCGGCCCTGCTGTATTGGGGTGCGGTCTCACTGGGTCTTGTCTCTAACTTCTACATCTTGGTGAGCGGCACGTTCCCCATCTTCGTTCAGGGCTTTGTCCAGTGCCTCGACCCGCGCATCTGGGTGTTTACGATCGTTTTGATCGTGGTCATGGCTGTGGTCTGGTACCCGTTCTTTAAGGTGTACGATAACCAGCTCCTGGCTCAGGAGCAGGAGAACGCCGCGGCAGCTTCTGCCGAGGATGCTGAGTAGCATGAGTTACTTTGACAGAACGTCTGCCGCCGGTATGCCCGAGGGCTTTTTGTGGGGTGGTGCCCTCGCCGCCAACCAGGCCGAAGGGGGCTGGAACGAGGGCGGCCGCGGCATGTCGCACTCCGACCTGATCCCACAGGGTTCCGACCGCTGGGATGTAATGTTTGGCAGGCAAAAGCCCGTGGACGATCCGGACAGGCTGTATCCATGCCGCTGGGGCAACGACTTCTTCCATCATTGGCACGAGGATGTCGAGCTCTTTGCCGAGATGGGCTTTAAGTGCCTGCGTCTTTCAATTTGCTGGAGCCGTATTTTTCCCACAG
Source organism: uncultured Collinsella sp. (assembly GCA_937925715.1). Taxonomy (GTDB): domain Bacteria; phylum Actinomycetota; class Coriobacteriia; order Coriobacteriales; family Coriobacteriaceae; genus Collinsella. The sequence goes on along the minus strand of CALAMG010000038.1, from coordinate 101,655 downwards.
GGATGGAGACCGAGCCCAACGGCGAGGGCTTGGAGTTTTACCGTCAGGTATTCGAGGCGCTGCGCGAGCATGGAATCGAGCCGCTTGTGACGCTGTCGCACTACGACTATCCGTTGGCTCTGGTCGAGCGCTATGGTGGCTGGCAAAGCCGAGAGATGATCGAGCGGTATGCGCACTACGTCGAGACCGTCGGACGCGCGTACCAGGGCCTCGTGCGTTATTGGCTTACGTTCAACGAGATCAACAGCGTGGCGCTGTCCTATCTCAACGCGGGTGTCACGCTCGAGGATGAGCGTGACCGTGCAGCCGTGACCGCGGCGTTCTCGCACCATATGTTTATGGCGAGCGCTCGCGCTGTCGAGATTCTGCACAAGATCGATCCCGCAAACAAGGTGGGTTGCATGGTCGCTGCCGGTGCGACCTATCCGTACCGTTGTGCGCCCGAGGACGTATGGCTTGCGTATGAGGAGGACCGCGGCCGCTACTTCTACACAGACGTGATGGCTGCGGGCGCCTATCCTGCTTGGAAGCTGCGTGCACTCGAGAAAGAAGGTGTTCACGTGCCCTTTGAGCCGGGCGATACGGAGTATCTGGCAGAGCATACGGTCGACTTCATCTCGTTCTCGTACTATTGCTCGCGCTTGGTGTGCGCCGATGATCAGGTGATCGCCGAGAAGGCGGAGGGCAACGTGTTCCCGACGTTGCGCAATCCGTACCTCAAGGATAAAGAGACTGCCTGGAAGTGGCAGATCGATGCGCTGGGTTTGCGCGTGACGCTTGCCGGCTACCACGATCGTTACCATCTTCCGCTCTTTATCGCCGAGAACGGTGTGGGCGGGCTCGATGCGCTGGAAGACGGCAAAGTCCACGATGCGTATCATATTGATTACCTGCGAAGGCATATTCTTGCGCTGCGCGATGCAATTGTCGAGGACGGTGTTGACCTGATGGGATACACGTCGTGGGGCTGTATCGATTTGGTGTCGGCCTCGACGGGGCAGATGAAGAAGCGCTATGGCTTTGTTTATGTTGATGCCGATGATATGGGCAAAGGCACGTTCGATCGCTACCGAAAGGACAGCTTCTGCTGGTACCAAAAGGTCATTGCATCAAATGGCGAGGACTTGAGTTAACTCTTGCAGGTCTGTTGCCCCCGCGGTCCGCTTCGGCCGCGGGGGCTTTTGTTATTGAGGCGGCTGTTCATGAGGAGCATTGCAGGCTGCGGAAACCCGGCACTTGGGGACGTTCCTTTCCTGCCGGCAGCTTGGGACAGTCCTTAAAGGCCGCATCGATCAACTGCGGAAAGCACATCCCAGAATGAGCGTCCAACATGGGGTGCGGTTTCCCTTGAGGCCCTCAATCGGAAAATGCATCCCGGATTTTTGTCGAAAAGCGGTCCCTAGTTTCCCAAACGGGCCGCTAACGGAAAGCGCATCCCGCTATTGGGCCCCAAAGCAGGATGCGCTTTCCGTGCTGGCAGTTCCAAGCAGTTCGGGATGGCCCTTTTCGTCTGCTCTCGGCCGGCGTCCGTAAGACTGTCCCCAATGACCACTCATTTAAGTCTGTCCCCAATGACTAGTAGTAGGCCCACATGGCTTCGACTTCGTTGAGGACCTCTACGACGCCCCAGCGGCGGGCGCTGCGGCTGGCCGAGTTGGGGTCGTAGACGCCAATCTGGTTGGCATCGTCGATGCCGTAGAGCACGATGTAGTGGCCTACGTTGGTAAACGTACCGGGGCGCACTGCGGCGATGACGGGCGCACCCGAGCGAAGTGCTTGGGTAATCGATTCGCGATCGTTATAGAGCTGTGTTCCGTTGAGCCCCAGCTGCCACGCACCGCCTGTCATAAACGACCACTCGGTGGCACCAGTGGGGGCGTAGTTGCCGGCTTCGGCCAGCGCGCATATATCGACCGGCGTCTTATCGGTATGGCCGGTCTTAAAGATATAGACCATGGTGAGGCAGGTAGGACCGCAAGCGTTTTCGCGAATAGTGCCACCGGCATAGGGCAGCTCCGACCATGCGGGGTCAATTTGGTAGATGTGGGGCATGGTGCCGGCCTGCCATTGCGAGCGTGGGGTCGAGAACGCAAAGGAGTAACCGGGTGCGACGGGAGCTTTAAGCAGCTTGTCCTCGGCAGTGGGCTCAAGACCGGCTGATCCGTGGGAGATACAGGATCCCAAAAACACAAAGACGAGGCAGGCGGCGATGGAGCAAAGCGCAAGGCGTAGGCGGCGGGCCGGAAGCGCGTGGCTTGTGGTGTGCGACGCGGGGTGAGGGGCGGAATTGCCGCGATCGCGTTGAGGTCGCGGCAAGGAGCGCTTGACGTAGTAGTCGGTCTTACGGCGATCGTAGCGGCGTGGCTGCGATGTGTCGGTCTGACGTTGGCGTGTGCTCGTACTGACGCGGTCTGACTGCTGCACGGTACGGCTTTGCTGCCGCGAAGAAGCCCCGGGCTGCTCTTGGGGGCGCTGCGGGTTGTCGTTGTCGGAGGTGCTTCTGGGCGTTGGCGTGGTGCGGCCGGCAAGGCGCACGCTTTGTGGCCGTTGGTCGCCGTCATTGTATCCGTATGCCATTCGAATCACCTTGCCTCATGTGTAACTTGTCTATCCTACATAAAAAGATGCACGACACATGGGCATGTGCGCCAAAAGCCTGACAAATGGTATGAACGTTGCCGCGCCGCGCGCCAAGCGCCACGGCAACAGGTATTCAAAAGCAGACAAGATGAAAGCGTCCAAGACGAATGACGTCTCCCGCCGTTCGTCCCAAAAACGGTGCCGCTCGTTTTGCAGTTCTGCCTTCGGTCGAGCTGCGAGCGGCGCTGCTGCGCCAAGGCCGTATCTTAAAGCCATGGAATAAAAGCGCGCGGCAAAACGGACCGCGCAAGGGGTGACGCCAAGGGCGTCAAAAAGGAAAGGAGGGGAACAATGGCGGACAAGAACGCAGAAGTTGCAGTCGAGGATAACGGCGGCATGAAGAAAACGCTTTCGCTCTGGAACTTCTTCACCATCGGTTTCGGTGCCATCATCGGTACCGGTTGGGTTCTGCAGGTCGGCGACTGGATGGTCGTGGGCGGCGGTCCCGTTCCCGCTATGATCGCATTCCTCTTGGGTGCAATCTTCCTCGTGCCCGTCGGAGCTGTTTTCGGTGAGCTCACGGCTGCTATCCCCATCTCGGGCGGCATCGTCGAGTATGTCGATCGTAGCTTTGGCCGTACGCTGAGCTACATCACCGGATGGCTTTTGGCCCTGGGCAACGGCATCCTGTGCCCGTGGGAGGCCATCGCCATTTCGACCCTCGTGTCCGAGATGTTCGGTAGCCTGCCCGGTCTTGAGTGGCTGCGCGCCGTCAAGCTCTACACCATCCTGGGCGCCGACGTTTACCTGTTCCCGACGCTGATCGCGCTCGGCTTTGCAGTCTACGTCATCTTCCTCAATTTCCGCGGTGCCAGCTCGGCCGCCAAGCTCCAGGCCTTCCTGACCAAGGCCCTGCTCTGCGGCATGCTGCTCGCCATGGGCGTCTCGCTGTTCACCGGCTCGCCGGACAACGCCATGCCCGTGTTCTCCCAGGTCACCGGCGCTGGCGGCGGCAAGGCCGCTACCGAGAGCACCAGCCTGTTCGCCGGCATCGTGTCAGTCCTGGTTCTGACTCCGTTCTTCTACGCCGGCTTCGACACCATTCCTCAGCAGGCTGAGGAAGCAGCCGAGGGCCTCAACTGGAACAAGTTCGGCAAGATCATCTCCCTGGCCCTGCTGGCCGCCGGCGGCTTCTACATGGTCTGCATCTACTCGTTCGGCACCATCCTCGACTGGCATGAGTTCGTTAAGAGCCCGGTTCCCGCGCTCGCCTGCCTCAAGGGCATCAACATGCTTCTGTACCTGGCCATGCTCGTCATCGCCACGCTTGGACCCATGGGCCCGATGAACTCCTTCTACGGCGCCACGAGCCGCATCATGCTCGCCATGGGCCGCAAGGGCCAGCTGCCCGAGCAGTTCGCCGAGGTCGACCCCAAGTCCGGCGCTCCCAAGCTCGCCTGCGTCGTTCTGGGCGTCATCACCGTCGTCGGTCCGTTCCTGGGCAAGAACATGCTCATCCCTCTGACCAACGTGTCGGCTCTCGCCTTCATCTTCTCCTGCGGCATGGTCGCCCTCGCTTGCCTGCGCATGCGCTTCACCGAGCCCGACCTGCCTCGTCCCTACGAGGTGCCCGGCGGCAAGTTTGGCATCGGCCTCGCTATCGCTGCCTGCGCCATCATCATCGGCCTGCTTGTGATTCCGTTCTCTCCCGCCTCCCTCAACATGGTGGAGTGGAGCATCGTGATCGGCTGGTTGGCTATTGGCCTGGCCCTCATGGCTTTCACCAATTCCCGCAAAAAGTAACGCCGAGCCGGGGCGGATCAGGTGCGCGGGCCCCTCTCTTCTGCGCACCGAACCCGGCGCCACTTGGGTAGCTTTGTGAGGCCTTAACCCAACACGGCCTCGCCCACTATATGGATCCATAAGGAGGAACCATGTCCACTAAGTATGCAATCGTTGGCGGCAAGCTCATCGACGGTACCGGTGCCGAGCCGGTCGAGAACTCCCTCGTTCTCGTCGACGACAACGGCAAGATCGAGTACGCCGGCGCCATGCAGGACCTTCCCGAGGGCGTTGAGGTCATCGACGCCGCCGGCAAGACCGTCCTTCCCGGCCTGATCGACACCCACCTGCATTTCTCGGGCAACTTGACCGACGATGACACCGACTGGGTCATGCAGCCGCTCCTCGAGAAGCAGGCCGTCGCCGTCAAGCAAGCCTACGACTGCCTCACCCACGGCCTCACCACCGTCTGCGAGATCGGCCGCTTTGGTATCCAGATCCGTGACTGCATCGACAAGGGCGTCTTCAAGGGCCCGCGCGTTCTGGCCACCGGCCTTGGCTTCTGCCGCGTTGCCGGCCACGGCGACTCCCACCACTGCAGCCAGGAGCTCAACAAGGAATCGCACCCCTGGGGCGATCAGGTCGACGGTCCTTGGGATCTGCGCAAGGCCGTCCGTCGTCGCCTGCGCGAGAACCCCGATGCCATCAAGATCTGGGCTACCGGTGGCGGCATCTGGCGCTGGGACTCCGGCCGCGACCAGCACTATTGCTCCGAGGAGATCCAGGCCGTGGTCGAAGAGGCAAAGATGGTCGGCATCCCCGTGTGGAGCCACTGCTACAACAACCACGCCGCTGCCTACGACTCCGTCCGCTTTGGCTGCGAGCAGCTGATTCACGGCTTCGATATCGATGAGCGCACCATGGACCTCATGGCCGAGCAGGGCACCTTCTTCACCCCGACGATCGCCTTCCTGCCCACCTGGTACGCCACCTATCCGCCCGTCTACGTTCCCGAGCTGCACGACAAGTACGAGGGCACCCTGGTCGAGAAGGAGCTGCAGCGCAACTACGACTGCCTGCGCGAGGCCAAGAAGCGCGGCGTCGTCATGACGATCGGCTCCGACTCCTTCTCCTTCGTCACCCCGTACGGCACCTGCTCCATCGAGGAGATGTACGAGTTCGTCGACAAGATCGGCTTCACTCCGGTCGAGACCATCACCTGCGCCACCCTCAACGGTGCCAAGATGTGCCACATCGAGGACGAGACCGGGTCCATCGAGGCCGGCAAGTGCGCCGACCTGCTGGTCGTCAACGGTGACGTCGCCGCCGACATCCACGTGCTCAACACCGACAACATGGACGTCATCATGAAGGACGGCTGGATTGTCGAGGGCGGCACCTTCGGCGAGGCAAACAAGTACAGCGCCTAAGCTACCGTTCATCGATGGCTTGATGTAAAACACAGTATTTGATTGCATAATGCAATAAAGAGGGTCGCTTGCGGCCCTCTTTATTGCTATGGGGTGCGTCAGTAAGAAGGAGATGACAGTGGATCTCAATAGGCTGATTCTGGGCAAGAGCTACAACTCTACCAAGGTCTTTCGTACCGCTCAGCATGTGGTTCAAGCCATCTTGCTCGGTATTGTCGTTCCACTGCTTATCCTGCTACTCATCTGGGATCTAACCGATAATCCCAATCCCGTTCCGGCCGTTGTCGTCATTGCCGGCTTGGTCATGCTGTGCTTCTTCTTCTCGTACGTCTTTGTCGTTCCCGACGACCTCACATCGAGCGCAACCGACCGCACGCTCGCCATCGCATCAAAAATATTCGCCTACACGTCGCGCGGCCTTACGCCCGAAGCTGCCCTGGGCGCCTCTAAGATCATCCTGTCCGAAACTATCGCCTCTGCCATCTGCTTTACCGACGGCAGGCAGGTGTTGGCGAGCTGGGGCGAGGACTCGGCAAAATGCCCCGCGGGCACCCCGGTGGTACTGCGGACTACGCTCAACGTGATCAACAGCGGTGAGCAAAGCGTGTTCTCGCGCGATGCCTCGACCGAGACGGGTGGCTACTTTCCGCGCCTGCGCGCCGGTATTGTCGCGCCGCTTACCGTGCGCGGGCATTGCGTGGGCACGCTCGAGCTGTATTATCCCCGTCTGAGCAGCATCGATATGCGCCAGACGGCGCTTGCCTCGGGCTTTGCCGACCTCATTTCCACGCAGCTTGCGAGCTTTGAGCTTGAGCGCCAGGACGAGCTTACGGCCCGCGTGGAGCTGCGCGCCTTGCAATCGCAGGTCGATCCTCATTTTCTGTTTAACACCATCAGCACCATCGTGTCACTCGTACGTGCCGAGCCGGACAAGGCCAGGTCGCTGCTGATCGACTTCTCCAACTACTATCGTCAGACGCTTTCTGATTCCGATACGCTCACCACGCTCGAGCACGAGGTGGAACAGGGCACTCGCTATATCAATCTTATGCAGGCTCGTTATGGCGACGGCCGTCTGCGCGTCTCGGTCGATATCGACTTTGAGGTGCGCGATTGCATGGTGCCGCCGTTTATCTTGCAGCCGTTGCTCGAAAACTGCATCAAGCATGCGCAGCGCGAGACCGAGCCGCTTTCTATTCATGTTAGGGCTTTCGAGACCGATGACGGTTTGGAGATCATCGTCGAGGACGATGGCATCGGTATGAGCGAAGAGGTCTGCGCGCATCTGTTTGAGCAACATCGCCTGGAGGAGCCCGAGAGCATTACCGCCGACGGCTCCGTCAAGCGAGGTTGCGGCCTGGCGCTCTTCAACGTGCTTCAGCGCATCCATTTCTTTTACGGAGAAGATTCCGGCATGCGCGTGAAGTCCCAGGAGGGCGTGGGAACGCAGGTCATCGTCGAGCTGAACGGCGAGCCGCATGAGCCCGCGCCGTTGACGGCGTAGCACGCGGTTGGATTGAGAGAAAAAGAGGGGAAGCACATATGTCCGAAGGCTGGAACATCTTGGTGGTTGATGACGAACCTCCCATTAGGGCTGAGCTACGCTATCTGTTGGAAAAGGATACGCGTGTGGGCCAGATTGCCGAGGCGGGCAATGTCACCGAAGCCGTGGAGTCGATTCTGTCGAACAAGCCCGACGTGCTGTTTTTAGACATTACCATGCCCGGTCGCTCGGGAATTGAGCTTGCCGAGACGCTGCAGAACCTAAAGACGCCGCCGGTGGTTGTGTTTGTGACGGCGTTTGCCGAGTATGCGGCTGATGCCTATAACCTCGATGCCGTCGATTATGTCGTCAAGCCGGTCGAGGACGCACGCCTGTCAAAGGCACTCGACAAGATCGAGGCAGCCTTGGGTGTCCGTCGTGTTATCCACGCTCCGCGCCAGCCTTTGCGTCTGACGGTGGACCGCGGGGGCAAAAAGGTGTTCATTCCCGCCGCAGACGTCTGCTACTTTGAGGCGCGTGCCGATTTTTGCAATGCCATCTGCGCCGAGGGAACGTACCTGATCAATGAGTCGATCTCTTCGCTCGAGCGTCGCTTGGTCTCCGAGGGCTTTATTCGCGTTCATCGCAGCTATCTGGTCAATTTGGAAGACGTGCACAATGTTGAGATTGGCTCCACGGGGTTGATGGAGCTCAGGCTTGACCGCGTGAGCTCGACGGTGCCGGTGTCCCGTCGTCGTGCCGCCGAGGTTAAAGCACACTTGGGGCTTGCGTAGACGGTCTGCGTGCCGTCGTTTACCATCGCAGGTTTGGCATGGGCGCGCGGTGGGCATAATGGGTGGCATCGAATGAAATCGAAAGGATCATTATGCCCGCGCTTATCACCCATCATCTGTTTGGCGAGGAAAGCATCGACCGTCTTCCGCAGGGCGTCATCACGTCCGATGAAGAGCGCATTGCCTTTATCTTGGGCAACCAAGGCCCCGACCCGTTTTTCTTTCACATTCTGACACCGCGTGTTTCCGACTGCACGCTGCTGGCGCAGGTCATGCATCGGTCGCGCATGTCTCGCCAGTTCGCGTGCCTGCGCGACGGCGTGTCGCATCTGCTGCCGCGCGACGCCAGCTTGGGTCGTGCCTTTGCGCTGGGCCTGCTGTCTCATTACGTGCTCGACCGCAACGCCCATCCCTTTGTCTATGAGCAGCAGTTTGGCATCGTGGAGTCCGATTCAGAGCTTGAGGATTCGAGCAGTCAGGTCCATGCCGTGATCGAGAGCGACCTGGATGTGCTGATGCTGCAGCTTAAACGCGATGGCGCTACGGTTGACGATTACCCGCCGGCGGGCGAGATCGTCACCACCGATCGCATCAATCGCGTGGCTGGCGTGCTGATGAGCTATGTTGCCGGACGCGTGTACGGCATTGACATTCCGGCGGGGGAGTACGGTGCTGCCGTTGCCAATATGCAGCGACTTTACCGCGCGATTGAGCCGGCCGGCTCCGCAAAGACGCGCGCGATCTCGCTGGTTGAGGGCTTGGTGCACGATTACTCGCTGCTCGACGGCCTTGCCCATCGCGTGACGACGGAGCTGCCCGAGCGCACCGGTAACCTGGGCCATCTGACATGGAAGAATCCCTTTACCGACGAGGTCTCGAACGAGAGTTTCCCCGAGGTCTTTGATCGCGCGCTGGTCGATTACGAGTGCACGGTCGCACGTTTTATCGAGACTGGTGACATGGATGCCGTGACCAGTCACGTCAACTACAGCGGTCGCGTGCTCGAAGCCGATGAGGAGTTCGACCGCGAGGAATAGGGTCCGTGCGTGCCCCTTTGCCGAATCCTTACCGGCGGTTCTGGACAATTGGGGTACGATGAACTAACTGCATATCGGGCGAATACGAAGGGTCCCTGTCCATGAAATACACCAAGCTCGAGCGTAACTGGGTTATGTATGATGTGGGCAATTCGGCCCTTGTGCTGCTCAATACCTCGGTGGTGCCCATTTACTTTAACGCCATCAATACCGGCGCTTCCTCGGCCGACCTGGTGGTCGCCTGGGGCAATGCGCAGACGATCGCCTCGCTGGTCATCGCCATGCTCATGCCCATTCTGGGCGCGCTTGCCGACTACGCCGGCAACAAGATCAAGTTCTTCTTGGGCTTCTTCCTCACGGGCCTGGTGCTTTGCCTGGCGCAGGCTATCCCAATGTCCGCCATGGCATTTTTGACCGTGTACGTGCTGTGCACCATCGGCCTTAACTCTTCTATGACGTTCTACGACGCCATGCTGCCCGACATTACCACCGACGAGCGCATGGACGCCGTGTCCAGCTCGGGCTATGCCTGGGGCTATATCGGTTCCACCGTGCCGTTCGTCATCTGCCTGGCGCTCATCATGGGCGGCCCCGCTCTTGGCGTCCCCACCATGCTGGCAACGCGTCTGTCGTTTATCATCACTGGCGCCTGGTGGCTTATCTTTACCCTGCCGCTCATTCGCACCTATAAGCAAAAGTACGGTCGCGAGCGCGGTCCCGAGGACACCATCGGCCACATCGTGGGCGGTGTGTTCTCCGAGGTCGGACACACCATGCGCGAGATCGCCCACAACAAGACCGTGCTGGTCTACATGGTCGCGTTCTTCTTCTACATCGACGGCGTGCACACGGTCATTTCCATGGCAACCAGCTACGGCTCGGCTTTGGGCATCGATTCGACGCAGTTGGTGCTGGCGCTGCTCGTTACGCAGTTCGTGGCCTTTCCGTCCGCCATCATCTACGGCAAGCTCGCCGGACGCGTGGGCACGCTCAACATGATCCTGGTGGCCGTCGCCGCCTACATGGGCATTGTGCTGTTTGCCGCGTTCTTCCTAAAGACCGCCTTCGAATTCTGGGTGCTTGCCATTATGGTCGGCCTGTTCCAGGGCGGCGTGCAGGCGCTCAGCCGTAGCTACTTTGGCCGCATTATCCCTAAGGAAAAATCCAACGAGTACTACGGCTTCTTTGACATCTTTGGTCGTTATGCAAGCGTCATGGGCACCTTCCTGGTGTCGGTCGTCACCTCGTTGACCGGCAACCCGTCACTGGGCGTCCTTTCCATTGGCGTGTTGCTGATCGTTGGCTTTATGCTGCTGGTCCGCCTGTCCCGCATGACTCGGGCGGCAGAGCATGCCGCATAGGAGCGAGCAGCTATTGTGCCTGTCCACGGTACTCTTTTGGGGTTATCCGCAATAAACATTGCGACTTGCGAGCAATGATTTGCCCAAGTGGGTATGATGGAATCAGCTAGGTCGCGGGGCGTCGCCTGTGTTTGGCGGCGTCCCGTTTTTGTGTTGCAGGGAGGGTAAGGCATGAACGCCACAGTCGTGATTCCAACGTATTGGGCGGGCGATGACGCTTGCGCAAACGCCCCTGGCACCTATGACCATTCGACACGACTCAACGCCGACAATCCCGAACTCGACCGCTGCCTGGCCTCGCTTGAGCAGGTGCGCGACATCCCGCGCATCATCCTTTTGGTGGTCTGTCCCGTTTCTGCTACAGCCGATGTGTCGCTGCGCGTGCACGAGATTGTCGACGCGCATCCCACGCTCAAGGTCACCGTTGTCACCAACACCCAGGCCTCGCATATCGCAGACCGGGTTGCTCAGATCGCGACCAAGGGTTCGGGCGAGTGCGTGAGCCTGCGAGGCTACGGTGCCATCCGCAATATGGGGCTAGCCTGTGCCGCTGTGCTGGGGCATGACGCGGTTATCTTCTTGGATGACGATGAGACTGTCATCGACGCCGACTTTATGAAGCGCGCGACCTATGCGTTGGGGCAGCAGACGCGTCAGGGCTTGCCGATCTTGGTCAAGAGCGGTTATTTCTACGATCGCGACGGCTCGCCGCTGGCTCCCACGGACAAGGCGGGCATCTGCCATCGTTGGTGGACCAAGCGCATCGAGTTCAACCGTTGGATGAAAAAGGCGCTCTCGGGCACCCGCATCTCGCGTTCCAACTACGTGTGCGGCGGCCTGATGGCCCTGCACGCCCGCGCCTTTACGCGTGTGGCCTTTGACCCGTTTATCACCCGCGGCGAGGACTTGGATTACCTCTTTAACATGCGCATGTTTGGCTACGACGTGTGGTTCGATAACGAGTGGACCGTGCGCCATCTGCCTCCGGAGTCCGAAAAGCGCTCACCGCGCTTTATGCAGGATGTATACCGTTGGTACTACGAACGGGCCAAGTTGACATTCGCCGCGCATCAAAAGGAGCTCATTCCCGTTACGGCGGCATCACTCATGCCCTACCCGGGCCCGTGGATTTCGCGCGAGCTCGACGACCGCGTGCGCAAGACCGCTATGGTCCGCAGCGTGTTTACCCGCGAGCATGAGGGCTACCTGCGCATTTGGCGCCATGGTATCGGCGAGGCAAAGGCCTATGCGCGCCAAAACGCTGCAAGCTACCTGCGTTTCCAGAGCTTTTGGCCCAAGATCATGGACGGGCTTTGGCGTGACGCACAACTGATCAGTATCCTGGAGGGGGCCGAATGATCGACCGCCGCGCCCAGCGCGATAGTTCAATATCAATCTTTCGCATCATTGCCGTTGCCTGCGCCATTTGCGTGCTGGTGTACTTTATTTTTGCCTTGGTGACCGGTATCGAGCCGATCGCCACGGTGATTGCCTGCGCGCTGCTGTGCATCTTTCTGTGCATCTTTATCTTTTTGACGCTCAATCCCGATTCGGTGCGCTCCCAGTACACCGAGGAGACGCTCTCGGTGGCCTCGGCCATGCTCGAGGACATTAAGGGCGGTCTGACGCAGGAGTCGGCGCGTTTGGTGTGCCAGCGCATTTTGCCCGAGACGCGTGCCATGACGGTTGCCATCACCGACGAGGGCAACGTGCTGGCCTGCGCGGGCGAGCTTGAGAAAAAACTACTGCCAGATTCTCCCATCCACACGCTTGCCACGCGCTACGTTATCGAACATGGCATCGTGCAGTCGTTCAACCGTATGGTGGATGTCGTGGGCTCGGACGGCTCGCACAACCAAGTCCCCGCCGGCATTATCGCCCCCATCAAGGTGGGCGATCGTACCGTCGGCACGCTCAAGTTCTACTACAAGACCCCGCGCGCCGTCGACCGTACCCAGTACGCGCTTGCCTCGGGCTTTGCCGAGATCTTGTCCACGCAGCTCGCCATCCACGAGCTCGAGGTGCAAAAGGAGCTCACGGCGCGCGCCGAGGTGCGTGCGCTGCAGGCGCAGATTAACCCGCACTTCCTGTTCAACACGTTGAACACCATTGCATCGTTTACGCGCACCGACCCGCTGCGGGCCCGCGAACTGCTTCGTGAGTTCTCATCGTTCTATCGTGCCACACTCGACAACTCGGGATCGCTTATTCCGGTCTCGCGCGAGGTCGCACAGACCAAGCGCTACCTTACCTTTGAGAAGGCCCGCTTTGGCGAGGACCGCGTGCTTGCGACATTCGATGTGCCTGAGGACGTGGAAGATACGCCGGTGCCGGCGTTCGTGATCCAGCCGATTGTCGAGAACGCCGTGCGTCATGGTATGGGCGATGACGACGCCCTGAGGATCGACGTGACCGTTCACCAAGACGGCGAGGATGCAATCTTGATTGCCGTGGCCGATAATGGCGTGGGCATGGATGAGGGTACCGCCGCCAGACTGTTTGACGAGCGTTCTGCCCGTCCCGACGCCAGCTCTCCCCAGGGTGGCGGCGCCGGTGTGGCCATGCACAATATTTCGGAGCGCATCCATCGCTTTTATGGGCCGCACTCCTATACGCGTGTCGAATCGGCGCCGGGCAAGGGCACCAAAGTGCTCCTTCATCTTGATTTGTCAGAGAGCATCTTTGACATTCAAGAGTAAAATAAAAGGCTACGGGCTCAACGTCATGCGACGGATGCCCGGCGTAGTTAGTTGACGAAAGGTTTTATGCCTATGCTGCGTGCGATGATTGTGGATGATGAGGCGCCGGCTCGCTCGGAGCTTCGCTTCCTGCTCGAGCAAACGGGCAAGATCGGCACGATCACGGAGGCGTCGAGCGTCCGCTCCGCCATCGAGATGCTTATGGAAAGTCGCGTGGATGTCGTGTTTCTCGATATCTCGATGCCCGGTGCCTCGGGCCTGCAACTTGCCGAGGCGCTGCATAAGCTCAAAAATCCGCCGGCGATCGTGTTTGTGACTGCGTATAGCGACCATGCGGTCGAGGCATTCGACGTGGATGCCGTCGATTATCTGATGAAGCCGGTCGAGGAAGCTCGCTTGGATCGCGCGATCGAGAAGGTCATGCAACGCGCCAAGCCGGTTACGGACAGCAAGGTGACCATCGAGCGTATCCCGGTGGAAAAGGGCGGCCGCAAGGTGCTCATTCCCGTGGACGACATTCGCTTTATCATGGCCAAGGACGATTACTCCTGCATCTATACCGTCGATGATCGCTTTTTGTCGACGACCTCGCTGGCGCAGTTTGAGGCCAAGCTCTGCGACTTTGGCTTCTTCCGTGTTCACCGTCGCTATATCGTCAACTTGGCGTGCGTCACGGATGTGGAGACGGTGCCCTCGGGCGCCATCCAGCTGGGCATTACGGGCGTCGACGAACGCGTGCCGGTTTCGCGCCGCCGCGTCGTGCCGCTCAAGAAGGCTCTGAGTCTCTAGCACACTGGCCCCGCAGCCCTGTAGACCCATCGTCTGCGGAGCCGTGGGGCTTTTTTGTATGTATCTGCCGAATCGTTTTTTGCGGAAGGGATCCCATGAACAGCGCAAGCGCCAAGCGCATCGACATCATCTCGGACACCCACGGCTATTTATCGCCTGCGCTCTTGGATGAGCTTGAGGGCGCAGACCTGATCATCCACGCCGGCGATCTCACGTCAGAGATGGACTACGAGCACCTATGCACCATCGCCCCCGTGCGGGCCGTACTGGGCAACAACGATTACTACCGCGACTACGGTCCCGATGTAGACCGTCTTGCGCTCTTTACCTACGAAGGTCTCAAATTCGCCGTAGCCCACTACCGCGAAGACCTCCCGGTTGGATCCGTAGACGTAGCCATCAACGGCCACACCCACGTAACCAAAGAAGCCCAAGTGGGCCGTTGCTTAGTCCTCAACCCGGGCAGCGCCAGCTACCCCAGAGGCACCCGAGGCCCCACCATGGCCAGAATGCTAGTAAAAGACGGCAAGATCCTAAGCACTAAGTTTATTGACCTAGAGTAATCACAACAAAAACGGGGGATGCAGATGCGTCCCCCCGTTTCCATTTGAGCCAAAGGCGGAAGTTCAACAAGATCCATCAGACCAACCCCGCCGAGGAGCATGCGGGCTAGCCGCGCAGCGGCGCACGCCCGCAAAACTGATTGAACAATGTGACGGCAGGGAGGGTCTCCGGGGCTGAGGGCGGGGGTTAAGTTTGTCGCGAGTTCCGCACGCAAAGGAAAGCACTTAATGTGCTTTCCGTCTTGCGCAGGACTGTAGAGCAGCAAACTCAACCCGCGCCCGCCGGCCCCGGAGACCCTCCCGGAGGGACCGAAAAATTTTTTCAAAAAAGTTGTTGCGCGCCGGACAGACTTCTGTGTATACTAATCCCCGCAGCGCACGCGAGCGGAAACAAACGCGAACGTCTGCCTGGGGAGTTAGCTCAGTTTGGTTAGAGCGCCGGCCTGTCACGTCGGAGGTCGCGGGTTCGAGCCCCGTACTTCCCGCCAACGCAATTAAAGCCACGTCTTCGGACGTGGCTTTTTGCGTTTGATGCACTTTGTTTCGATAGAACGATCGCCCTGGTGCATCTTCGCCCAGAATCCCCGCGCCTTCGGGAACGCAAGTAAAATCTAATAAGTATATCTGTCTGAACAACAGCTTTGTTGCGCAACACCTGTTCTACGAGACAGGGGGTTAGGTTATACTAAATTGCACTGTGCGCCGCATCTGATGCATTTCGCTCCAAGCGCGGCACTCAGTGGATATCCGATTTACCATTTGGATGTCCTGGCGGTCATTTAGCGTCTCGACACAAGCTCGGCCCCGGAGCTCGTTCGAGCTGTTCGTATTCCTTGAAAGGGGAAAAATGGACATATCGAGGAAGACTGATTACGCCCTTCGCATGCTGGCGATGCTTGCCGAGGATCCGGAGCGTTTGCTTTCTGTTCGCACCGCTGCCGAAGAGGTCAATGTCCCGTATTCGTTTGCCCGCTCGATTCAGCACGGTTTGGTCCAGGCCGGTATTGTGGAGAGCCTGCGTGGCGTCCACGGTGGCATGCGTCTCAAGGTCAGTCCGGACGACGTCACTATCCGCCAGGTCGTCGAGGCCGTTCAGGGTCCTATGGTTATGAACGATTGCACCGCGCCCGATGGTGACTGTGCGCGCATGGGCGCGTGCTGCTATCATCCCCTGTGGGCCGGAGCCCAGGCGTTGATGCGCGACTACCTCGATTCCGTTTCGCTCGGCGACATCGTCGCTCACCGCCAGTTCCCGGCCGTCGATCCCAAGTTCGCCGACCGCGAAGCGTTTCCCGAGTACGCCACCTGCGCGTGCGCTTACCGGGAGGAATAGCGCCGCATAAGGAGCATAGCCATGATTCAGGACCCCTTTCGTTCGATGATTCGTTCGGAAGGGGTCCTGCGTTATCGCGACCTTCCGTGGCGCCGCACACGCGATCCGTACATCATTTGGCTTTCTGAGGTCATGCTGCAGCAAACGCAGGTGCCGCGTGTGGAGGCGCGCATGCCGGTGTGGCTCGATCGTTTTCCGACCGTGCAGGCGCTTGCCCAGGCCGCGCCTTCCGATGTTTTGGACGCTTGGCAGGGCATGGGCTACAACCGACGCGCTCTGGCGCTTCATGGGGCCGCTCAGCGCGTTGTAGAGGACTGGGACGGGGAGTTTCCGCGTGAGACGCGTGACTTGGTCGCTCTGCCCGGCATTGGCCCGGCAACGGCGCAGGGCATCCGTTCGTTTGCGTTTGATCTTCCAGGCGTGTATCTAGAGACCAATGTGCGCACGGTCTTTTTGCATCATTTCTTTCCCGATGTGCCGGCCGTTCCCGATCGCGAGCTGGTGCCGCTGATTCAAGCCGCCTGTCCGGCGGCCCCTGGTGCGGCGGCGGATGAGATTGCGCCCTTTGCCGTGCCTCAAGACGATGCCGACACGCCGCGCGCGTGGTATTACGCGCTGCTAGATTATGGCGCGTATCTTAAGAAGACGCTGCCCAATCCGTCCAGGCGCTCGGCGGGCTATAGTCGTCAGTCCAAGTTCGAGGGCTCGCGTCGCCAAAAACGCG
Source organism: uncultured Collinsella sp. (assembly GCA_937925715.1). Lineage (GTDB taxonomy): Bacteria > Actinomycetota > Coriobacteriia > Coriobacteriales > Coriobacteriaceae > Collinsella. Next base: position 85,080 of record CALAMG010000038.1, on the reverse strand, counting down.
CCCATATTGTGCGCATGCTACTGGCTGCGCGCGATGGGCGGCCGGCGGGGATAACGCTTGCTGATGCCGTGGTGGGCGTTAACGAAATGGAGACGGCAGCCGGTCGCGGGCCGGTCGAGTGCGAGCTTGTCGCGGGCATTCTAGCCGACCTGGAGCGTGAGGGCTTTTGCCGAGCCGAGGGCGATCGCTGGTTGAGTGTGTAGCCCGCTCAAATCTGAAGAACGGGATTGTAAGGTTTAAATTCGCGGCTTGAGGGCATCCTAAAGACAAGGTCGCTCAAAGCCTATGGGCGGCACGTGTTGAAGGGAAGTACACCTATGGATTTTGAGAATTCCCAAACCAAGAAGAACCTCGAGACTGCTTTTGCCGGTGAGTCCCAGGCACACACCAAGTATCGCTACTATGCATCCAAGGCCAAAAAGGACGGCTACGTTCAGATCTCGAATATCTTTGCCGAGACGGCGGGCAACGAGTCCGAGCACGCCAAGCTGTGGTTTAAGTATCTGCACGACGGCGCCGTTCCCGACACCCTGGACAACTTGCGTGATGCCGCTGCGGGCGAGAACTACGAGTGGACCACGATGTACGACGAGTTCGCCAAGACCGCCGAGGAGGAGGGCTTTGTCGAGATCGCCGAGAAGTTCCGCGGTGTCGCCGCCGTCGAGAAGGCCCATGAGGAGCGCTATAACAAGCTTGTCGAGCGCATTGAATCGGGCGAGGTGTTTGAGCGCGAGGGCGTGAAGGTGTGGAAGTGCCTGAACTGCGGGCACCTGCACGTTGGTGCCGAGGCGCCTGAGGTGTGCCCGGTGTGTAACCACCCGAAGGCGTACTTTGAGGAGCAGGTGGTGAACTACTAGCGCTTGGCGCTAGCGTGAGCTGGGCCGGGAGGGCCGGACTACCTTCCCTCCTCGCTCACGGCTTCGCAGGGTCGCGTTGAGGGAAGGTAGTCCGGCCCTCCCGGCCCGCTTTGGGTCGTCGCGTGCTCGCTACAGAAAAGCTGATAAAAAAGTTTGTGTGCCGCCCCTTATGGGGCGGCACGTTTTTGTGGGGGCCGGTTGGGGCGGTGACGTTGCTTAGAGGGTACACTGGGTAGCGTTGGCTATTCGTTTCCTCTTGTGAGGTGTTGGTTATGGGTAAGAAGTCTCGGGCTCGGGTTGCTGCGGCGGGAACTCGCAAGGATCCTGGTCGTCGGGTTGCCGAGGGTGAAAAGGCCAATCGTGCTGAGAAGGGCAAGAAGGTCGGTGCGCATGCTCATCCTGAGTGGGCGCCCCATTTGAATTCGGCTAGTGAGGACTTGACCGCCAAGCTGTTTACGATGGTCGAGGTCATCTTGGGCGTGGTGCCTGTGGTGGTCATTGGCCTGTTCCTGGCCTCTAAGGATGCCACGAGCGTGGATAAGCTCACCGAGGTCTTTTCGCAGGAGCCCTCGATGGTGGTCACGTTTATTTCTGCGTGCCTGCAGCCGTTTGTGGCGTACATGCTGTACATGATTTATCGCAAATACTGCGAGGGCGATGCGGGCTTTGCCGCCGGCAACCTGATCGGTCTTTTGTGCTCCGAGATCCTACTGCTCAATATCCCGGGCGTCATCGGTATGGGCATCTTGCTGTGGCGTGTTTGGCGCAACGTTGCCCCGCACTTTGAGAGTTGGCTGTTTGAGCGCCGCGTAATGGGCGTGCTGGCAGACATCGCCGGGTCGCTCGTGATTCTCGTCTTGGCATTTATGTGCGCCACCGCCGCCCGCGGTCTCGCGGGCATGTAGTCTGTTCTCACCGACCACGGGGCGCAGGGCGGGGAAACCTTCCCCTCTCGCTCACGGCTTCGCAGGGTCGCGCGAGGCAAAGGTTTCCCCGCCCTGCGCTCCGGCGTTGAGTCGTCGCATGCTCGTTACAGAAAAGCTGATAATAAGTTTGCGTGCCGCCCCTTTGGGGCGGCACTTTTTGTGTGGGGTCCCGGTCTTCACAATTTCCGTCAAGCTTTTGGTCAGGTTTTGGTTAGTTGGCGGGTTGGTGGAAGGGCAAAAGATTATTCGACAAAAAAGCTCAGAGAAAGTGCTGGTAGGGGAGTTGTTGAGGTTTTCGACAGCTTTTGTCAACAAGAAACTTTGCGGCTATTGCTACGGATTGCGTTGCCGTGGCCTTGGCGGTGCGGGATGCTGGGCGTAAGCGTCGAATGCTCCGATTTTGGAGGCCAGCATGGACCTGTTTCTTGAGACTCCGCAGCAACAAGCCGAGCGCATGTTGCGCCAACAGCAACGGCTTATGGAGATGCAAATGCAAGGGGTAGCCGCTCAGCCCCCTGCGCAAAATGCCACGCCTGCGGTTTCGCCTGCGGGCAGATCGGCGCCAGAGAACTATTCCGTACAACAAGATTCATATGCGCAGGAGCTTGCGTTCGACAAGCGCTGCACGCGTCACCGCCGCGTGGGCCAGCGCCTGCGCACGTTAGCGATGATTGTGCTGATCCCGTTGGGACTCGCAGCAATCTTCTTGGCCTCATATGCCTTCACGTGCATTCTCAACGGCGCCTCACCCAATGAGGTGCTTCAGCACTTGGCAGCTCTCGGCCAGCGCCTAGGCGACGTCATAACAACCATCCGCGCCGGCTGGGAGAGCTAGCGTTTTGACGCCTGTGGCCCAAAATCCACTTGTCTGACTGCCGTGGAGCGCCCGGTGCGTGTGGCGGGGTAAGATTGATCGCAGTTTTGATTGATAATCGATTGGGTTTGTTGGGCGGAATCTATGTCTGCTATTGATATTGCGCTTGTTGTGATTGCCTTGGTGGCGGTGGGGGTTGCCGTGGCTTGTGCCCTGCAGCTTAAGAGCCTTCGCGCCGAGCTGCGGGAGCGCGGCGATAGCGGTGCGGAGACGCTGGCGGCGCTCGAGCAGGCCAACAGCACGCTTGATGCCCTCAACGTCGCGCTGGCAGAAACCCGCCGCACGGCAAATGCCATCGCGCAGCAGCAGACAACCGATGCGGCCGTGGAGCAGCAGCGCTACCTGACCATCGCGCGTGAGTTCTCGCAGGCTGGCGACCGTATGGATGACCTGCGCCGTGAGACGGCCCAACAGCTTGGCGCCAACCGCGAGGGCATCGAGCACCGCCTGGACAAGGTGCGCGAGACGGTCGATGCCCAACTGGGCGCCATCCGCAAGGACAACAACGTGCAGCTCGATCAGATGCGCGCGACGGTGGACGAGAAGCTCTCCCGTACGCTCAACGATCGCCTGTCTGCATCGTTTAAGCAGGTGAGCGACCAGCTCGAGGCCGTGTACAAGGGCCTGGGTGACATGCAATCTATCGCCACCGGCGTGGGCGACCTTAAGCGCGTGCTGGGCAATGTTAAGGCGCGCGGCATTTTGGGCGAGGTGCAGTTGGGCGCGATCCTGGCGGACATCCTTACGCCCGACCAGTATCTGGAAAACGTTGCCACCAAGCCTGGCGCCTCGGAGCGTGTTGAGTTTGCCGTCAAGCTGCCGGTAGACGAGGGCGATCCCGTGCTGCTGCCAATCGACTCCAAATTCCCGGGCGACGCGTACGAGCATCTGCTTGACGCACAAGAGTCGGGTGACGCTGAGGCTGTTGCCGCTGCGCGCAAGATGCTCGATGCGATGGTGAAGCGCGAGGCAAAGGACATCTGCGAAAAGTATCTGAGCGTGCCCGCGACCACCAACTTTGGCATTATGTTTGTGCCGTTTGAGGGCCTGTATGCTGAGGTCGTCAGCCGCCCCGGGCTTATCGAGACCCTGGGCCGCGACTATCACGTCAACGTTGCCGGCCCCAGCACCATGGCTGCCATCCTCAACAGCCTGCAGATGAGCTATCAGACGTTTAGGCTGCAAAAACGTACCGACGACGTGCTGCGCGTGCTTTCCGCCGTCAAGGCTGAGCTGCCGCGCTATCAGGCGGCGCTGCGTCGCGCGCAGCAGCAGATCGAGACCGCGGGCAAGACGGTCGAGGGCATTATCACCACGCGCACCAACGTTATGGAGCGCAAGCTCAAGGACATCGATGCGCTGGAAGACGCGCGGGAGGCCGACGCGATTTTGGGCTTGGAGTCCGCAGGCCTGCTCGCAGACCAAAAAGATGAGGACTAGCTGCATCTGACGGCGGGGCGCCGGCGTAAAGACGCGGGCGCCCCGCTGCTTCTCGCATTGTGCTTGCCTGAAGTGCGCTTCAATGTGCAACAATGGCGTTTCGCCCTATCAGACGCGAAAGGAAGCCCATGTCTCAGAGAAGCACCAGTCCGCTCAAACGCTCCACCGTACGTCGCACGCTGCAGCGTTTTTGGGACGTCACGCGCACACAGCCGTTGATTGTTTTTCTCTCGGTGTTCTCGTCGGCGGGCTATATCTTTTTGCTTACGTTTGCCAACACCTACGTGATGGCCCTTATCGTCGACCGCGTCCAGGCCGGCCCCGTGGCGGGCGACCAGGTGTTTGAGGTCTTTGGTCCCTACATTCTGGCACTCGTGCTCGTTAACCTAGTGGGCCAAATCCTCTCCAAGCTGCAGGACTACACCGTCTACAAGCTCGAGATTGCGGGCAACTATCACCTGGCACGCCTGTGCTTCGACACGCTCTCCAATCAATCCATGACATTCCACACCAGCCGTTTTGGCGGATCGCTTGTGAGCCAGACGAGCCGTTTTATGAGCGGCTACACGGGGCTGGTGGACGTGACGGTGTATTCGCTCATTCCCACTATCACCTCGGTTGTCTGCACGGTGGCAGCACTCGCCCCGGTGGTGCCGACGTTTACCGTGATCCTGGTGGGCATCATGGTCGTCTACATTGCGTTTGTCTGGCTTATGTACAAGCGCATCATGCCGCTTTCGGCCGCGACGTCCGCCGCACAGAACAAGCTCTCGGGCGTGCTCTCCGACGCGGTCACGAACATCTTGGCCGTCAAGACCTGCGGGCGCGAGGACTTTGAGCGTGATCTGTTCGACGCCGCTGATCGTGCCGCGCGCGATGCCGAGACGGTCTCGATGCACGCCATGATGCAGCGCAACTTTACGACCTCGGGTCTTATCGTCATCACCATGGCCGTGGTGAGCGTATTCGTGGCGGGCGGCAACGCGTGGTTTGGCATCTCGGCCGGCTCGCTCGTTATGATCTTTACCTATACCTATAACCTCACCATGCGCCTGAACTACGTGAGTTCCATGATGCAGCGCATCAACCGCGCTTTGGGCGATGCGGCCGAGATGACGCGCGTGCTGGACGAGCCGCGTCTGGTGGCAGACGACGAGAACGCTCCCGAGCTTAAAGTGACCGAGGGCGCGATTGATTTTGAGCACCTGAGCTTTGCGTACCGTGACGCTGCGGCGGGCGAGAGCGTGTTCGATGACCTGACACTTCATGTGGCGGCGGGCCAGCGCGTGGGCCTGGTGGGCAAATCGGGCTCGGGTAAGACGACGCTCACCAAGTTGCTGCTGCGCCTGGACGATGTCCAGGGCGGCCGCGTGCTCGTGGACGGTCAGGATGTCTCGCGCTGCACGCAGCAGAGCCTGCGCCACCAGGTTGCCTACGTGCCGCAGGAGGCGCTACTGTTCCATCGCTCCATTCGCGAAAACATTGCCTACGGTCGTCCCGACGCCACTGATGAGCAGATTCGCGAGGCCGCGCGCCTGGCCAACGCCCTGGAGTTTATCGACCGCTTGCCCCGTAGTTTTGACACCATGGTGGGCGAGCGCGGCGTCAAGCTCTCGGGCGGCCAGCGTCAGCGCGTGGCTATCGCCCGTGCCATCCTAACCGACGCGCCGATTCTGGTGCTCGACGAGGCGACCTCTGCCCTCGACAGCGAGTCCGAGGCGCTGGTGCAGGAGGCGCTCGAGAATCTGATGCGCGGCCGCACCTCCATTGTGGTGGCGCACCGCCTGTCCACCGTGGCGGCGCTTGACCGCATTGTGGTGCTGGCCGATGGCGAGATTGTCGAGGACGGCACGCATGCGCAGCTCGTCGAGGCGGGTGGCGAGTACGCGAGCCTGTGGAGCCGTCAGACCGGCGCATTCTTGGAGGCGTAAGCGTCTCGGACGTGGGACAATTGTGCCCATAAGTTTATTGTGCCGTTGAGCCGAGGAGTCGTTATGCCACGCGAGACCAATGCCGCCAAACGCGAGCGCGCCGTTGAGGTGTGTGAGCGCCTCAACCGTCGCTATGGCCCGGTCGAGTGCTTTTTGGACCACGAGAATCCCTTCCGCCTGCTGATCGCGGTGTTGCTCTCGGCGCAAACGACCGACGCGCAGGTCAACAAGGTGACGCCGAAGCTGTTTGCCCAGTGGCCCACGCCCGAGGCCATGGCCGGGGCGAGCGTGGCTGACGTGGCAGACACCATCAAGTCACTCGGCTTCTACAAGAGCAAAGCCAAACATGCCGTCGAGGCCGCGCAGATGATCGTCGCCGACTATGGCGGCGAGGTGCCGGCCGACATGAAGGAACTCGTGAAGCTGCCGGGCGTGGGACGCAAGACGGCGAACATCGTGCTCAACGTGGGGTATGGCATCGTGGAGGGCATTGCGGTGGACACGCACGTCAACCGCATTGCGCACCGCCTGATGCTGAGTCCCAAGACGCATGCCAAGGAGCCGCTCAAGACCGAGCAGGATCTGCTCAAGATTTTGCCGCACGAGTATTGGGAGTCGGTTAACCATCAGTGGATCACCTTCGGTCGCGAGATCTGCGACGCCCGCAAACCCAAGTGTGACGAGTGTCCGCTGGCAGATTTGTGCCCCAGCGTGCGCGTAGCGGGGTAGGGCGGAACGCATCTTCGTCTGGCGTTTTTTGCGGGGCTGGGTTTGCCCTTGAGCCGGAGTCCTCTCCATGCGCTACCATGACAGACAATGTATTTGACGTACGACCCGCCGAGCTTGCCCCGGCGGGCTTTTGGCGTTGCGATGCCGGAGGAACAGCATGCTCATTCACCGTATAGCCGCGCAGCTCTACACTGCCGAGGCGCTGCAGACCGTCGAGGCCGGACTCGATGCCGGCGAGGACGTGACGCTGGCCGTGTCGCAGTCGGGCCGCACGCTTATGGCGGCCGCCCAGTTTGCGCGCCGTCCGCGCCCGACGGTCTACATTGTGAGTGGCGAGGATGCGGCCGATCGCGCCGCGTGCAGCCTTGCCGCCTACGTGGGCCTGGCGCACGTGTGCCGTTTTCCCGAGCGCAAGGACTATCCGTGGCGCGAGCAGGCGCCCGACGATGCCGTGGTGGCGCAGCGCTGCGAGGCTCTGGGGCGCATCGTGCGCGGGGACAACTGTATCATGGTTGCCTCGGCCCGCGCGCTGCTGCGCTGCGTGCCGCCGGTCGAGAGCCGCTATTGGGAGTCCACGACCTTTGCGGTGGGCGAGGAGATTCCTTTTGATGAGGTGCCGCAGCGCCTAGTGGGCATGGGCTACACCAATGCCGGCGCCGCCGACGCGCCCGGCCTGTTCCGCGTGCACGGCGACACCGTAGAGGTGTTCCCCGCGCAGGAAAAGGCGCCCGTGCGCATCGAGTTTTTTGGCGACGAGATCGATCGCATCCGCCGCATGGTGAGCTCCACGGGGCAGACCATCGGCAACGAGGATAGCATCGAGATCTTCCCCTGTCGCGAGCTGGCGCTTACCGACGAGGCCGTCCACAACATGCATGTGGCGCTCTATCGCGCCAGCCAGGACGATAGCAAGCTGGCGGCGCTGCTCGAGATGGTGGATGCGCGCATTGTCACGCCCGAGCTCGACCGCTTTTTGCCGGTGATGTACGGCCAGACCGTAAGCCCGTTGGCGCACGTGAGCGGCAAGGCGCTCGTGGTTCTGTCCGAGCCGCGCTCGCTGTTCGACGACTGCCTGCGCGCCTACGAGGATATTGAGGCCCGTGCCGGCGAGGCAGGGATTGACCGCCTGGATGGTCTGTACGTGCGCGCCCAACAGCTCGATTTTGGTGCCCAGCAGCGCCTGAACTATGTGAGCCTCATCCGTGCCGGCGGTGCGGTGACGGCCGAGCTCAAGATTGAACAGCCGGCCATCGCAGGCTCGGACAACCGTTTTATGACGCGCATCCAGGAGGTCGTGGACAAGCGCTATGCCTGCGTGTTTGCCATCCCCGACCGCGGTGCGCGCGAGTCGATGGAGCTCACCTTTGGCGACGAGGGCATTACCTTTGAGGAATCGCTGACCGCGGCGCCCGAAAATGTCGGCGCTATCGGCGACCGCGTGCGCGTGGCAGCGGCGGATTCCGCCGACCGTGCCGCACGCCAGGAGGCCCATGCTTCCATTCGCGAGCGTAAGGCCGACGCGCTCAACGCCCGCTCGCTCGAGGCGGGTGCCGCGCAGGCTGCCGCCGGCGCCGCCGTGCCCATCATCTCGCGCGGACGCGTGACCTTTGTCGATGCCGCTCTGCCGCAGGGCGTGGTGGTGCCCGATGCCAACCTGGCCGTGTTCTCGATCGCCGACCTCAACGCCCGCATGGATGCCAACCGCGCGCGCAGCCGCCGCAAGGTTGACATCACGCAGATCACGTTCCCGTTTAAGCCGGGCGACTACGTGGTGCACGCCACCCACGGCATCGCGCTCTTTAGCGAGATCGCGCGCCAGGAAGTGGGCGGCAAGGAGCGCGACTACTTTTTGCTGGAATATGCCGACGGCGACAAGCTCTACGTGCCGCTCGAGCAGGTCGACCGCATCACGCGCTATGTTGGCCCCGACGGCGATAAGCCGCGTCTGACCAGGCTCAACACCGCCGACTGGACACGCGCCACCAACAAGGCGCGCAAGAACGCCAAAAAGCTGGCGTTTGACCTGGTCGACCTGTATACGCGCCGCTCGTCGATTACCGGTATCGCCTGCCCGCCCGACACGCCCGAGCAGATCGAGATGGAGGAGAGCTTCCCTTACGACGAGACGCGCGACCAGCTGGAGGCTATCGCCGATATTAAGGCCGACATGGAGGCGCCCAAGCCCATGGACCGCCTGCTGTGCGGCGACGTGGGCTTTGGCAAGACCGAGGTCGCCCTGCGCGCTGCCTTTAAGTGTGTGGACTCCGGCCGTCAGGTCATGGTGCTCTGCCCCACAACCATTCTGGCCCAGCAGCACTACGAGACGTTCTTTGAGCGCTTTGCCCCGTTTGGCCTCGAGGTCGAAGTGCTCAGCCGCTTCCGCACCCCGGCGCAGCAGAAGCGCGCGCTTAAGGCGTTTGCCGAGGGCACGATTGATGTGCTCATCGGCACGCACCGCTTGCTTTCGGCCGACGTGAACCCCAAGAACCTGGGCATGGTGATCATCGACGAGGAGCAGCGCTTTGGCGTGCAGCACAAGGAGCAGCTCAAGAACCTGCGTGAGCAGATTGACGTGCTCACGCTTTCGGCAACGCCGATTCCGCGAACCATGCAGATGGCCACGAGCGGCGTGCGCGACATGAGCCTGATCACCACACCGCCCACCGGGCGTCGTCCCGTGATCGTGCACGTGGGGGAGTACGACCCCGATGTGGTGAGCGCGGCGATTCGCCTGGAGGTGGGCCGCGGCGGTCAGGTGTACTACGTGTCCAACCGCGTCAAGACCATCGACGACGCCGTGGCGCGCGTGCACGAGGCCGCGCCCGAGGCACGCGTGGGCGTGGCGCACGGCAAGATGAGCCCGCGCGAGGTCGAGGACGTGATGATCGAGTTCGCGACCAAAAAGATCGACGTGCTCATCGCCACGACCATCGTGGAGAGCGGTATCGACAATGCGACCGCCAACACACTGATCATCGAGGACTCGCAGCGCTTGGGCCTGGCGCAGCTCTACCAACTCAAGGGCCGTGTTGGCCGCTCGGCCACGCAGGCATACGCGTACTTTATGTTCCCGGGTGAGCTGCCGCTCACCGAGGAGGCTACGGCGCGTCTGACTGCACTTTCCGAGTTCCAAGACCTGGGCAGCGGCATGCGCATCGCCATGCGCGACCTGGAGATCCGTGGTGCCGGTTCGCTCATGGGTGCCGAGCAGCACGGTAACCTGTCGAGCGTGGGCTTTGACCTGTTTACGCAGATGCTGGGACAGGCCGTGGCCGAGGCGCGCGGCGACGACGATGCCGGCGTGGAGGCGGCGAGCGTGGGTATTAACCTGCCGGCCGACTATTTCTTGTCCGAGGAGTACATGCCGGCGGTGGATCAGCGCGTGCTCGTGTACCGCAAACTCGCGGCGGCTGAGGACTTGGAGAGCATCGATGAGGTGCAGGAGGAGACCGAAGCCGCGCATGGCGAGCTGCCGTTGGCGGGACTCAACCTGTTCAATCGCGCGCGCATCCGCATTCGCGGCGAGCGTCTGGGGCTCGAGAGCGTCACGCTCAGTGGCGGTCGCATCACGTTTTTGGGTGTCGACGTGCCCAAGAAGGTGGCCTTTGAACTAAAGACCCGCTATGGCGCGGTGAACTTCCCCAAGAGCCGCAAACTGTCGGTGCCCTACAAGGCGGGCGCCGGCGCAGGCAGCGGCCTGGGTCGCGGCCTCGACGCCAACGACGGCACCGGCCCGGTGGCGGCGGCGCTCATGCTGCTGCAGCAGTTGGGTGCTAGCGACGACGACTAACGGGTCGACGCTGCAAACGTTCCATTTGGGCAATCTGACCCTCACTCGTCGGTCGCGTACGCAAGTACGCTTCCCTCCTCCTTCGGGCCACCTTGCCACAAATGGAACGTTTTCGCTTACTTATGCTCAACCTGTAAGAGTATTTACGGGACAAAGCCATCTTCGTCTCACCCACATTGCAGGTTGACCGCCCTTCGCCCGACCGAAAGGAAAGCATGTTCGGATACATCTATAAGAAAGATGTCGCCATTATCGCGGTTGTCCTGTGCCTTTGTCTGGGCGTGGGCAGCTTCTTCGATTATCAGATCTCGTGCGCGCTGTTCAACATCGGCAGCATGTACGGCCGCTTTATCGAGGCTGCCGGCGAGCTGCCGTTTGAGCTGACGGCGAGCATTGCGGGCGTTATGCTCGTGCGCGCGGTGCGTCCCGATTCCAGAGGGAGCAAATGGCTCACTGCGCTCGGCATCCTCGTCAACGTTGGCTTGGCCGGCTACGAGATCGTTTCGTCCCTGCGGGTTGGCGGTAAGCTCATCGCGGTTCAGCTGGTGCTGACGTTTGTGCTGGTCATCGCTGCTAACCTTGTCGTCTATCGCCTCACGCGCACGACCGAGCCCGACGAGCTCACGCGCTGGGCGTTGATGGTGCTTGTCGTGTGGGTCGCTCAGGCCATCATCCTCAACGTGATTGTCAAGCCGCTGTGGTCGCGCCCACGCATGCGCGTGATCGAGGTGACGCAGGGACTCGAGTTTCAGCCGTGGTGGGTGATCGGCAACCCCGACAAGTGGGCCTATATTGCCGCCGGTGTAGTCAAGGACGGCTTTAAGTCGTTTGCGAGCGGACACACGGCGCACGCGGCAATCGGCCTCATGCTCGCTGGGCTTCCCGCGACGGCCTTTAAGGAAAAGCCGTCGCGCCGTCGTGTGGTCTTTTGGACGGCGGCTGTGGTCGCGGCGCTCGTCGCGTTTGGCCGCATCGTGATCGGAGCGCACTTTTTGAGTGACGTGAGCTGCGGCTTTGCCCTGGTGCTGGCGCTTGAGTGCCTTGCCGCGCGCATTGCCTATCCCAGCGGCGTACAATAGCTCCGTTTGAATCATCTGGCCGATACCCGGTAAGAGAGGATTGCCATGCTCGCGTTCAACAACGACTATTCCCACGGCGCACATCCGGCAGTGCTGCAGGCGCTCGTCGATACCAACATGGAGCCGCAGCCCGGCTACGGTACCGATGCGCACACCGAGCGTGCCAGGCAGCTTATCCGCGAGGCCTGTCAGGCCCCCGATGCCGACGTGTTTTTTCTGGTGGGCGGCACGCAGGCCAACGCGACGGTGATCGACATGCTGCTTGCGCCCTACGAGGGCGTCGTTGCTGCCGAGACTGGCCACGTCGCCTGCCACGAGGCGGGCGCCATCGAGTTTGGCGGCCACAAGGTGCTCACCATCCCCGGCTACGAGGGCAAGATGCACGCCGAGGACCTCGAGAACTATATCCAGGTGTTCTACGAAAACGAGAGCTACGAGCACACGGTGTTCCCGGGCGCCGTGTGCGTGAGCATATCGACCGAGTACGGCATGCTGTACTCCAAGGCCGAGCTCGCGGCGATTCACGCGGTGTGCCAGAAGCGCGAGATTCCGCTGTTTGTGGATGGCGCTCGCCTGGCCTATGCGCTGGCGGCCGATGAGTGCGACATTACCCTGCCCGAGCTGGCGCAGCTGTGCGACGTGTTCTACATCGGCGGCACCAAGTGCGGCGCGCTCTGCGGCGAGGCCGTGGTGTTTTGCGGCATGCACGCCCCGGCGCATCCCATTCCGCGCATTAAGCAGCACGGTGCGTTGCTGGCCAAGGGCCGCCTCACGGGCGTGCAGTTTGAGGCGCTCTTTACCGACGGCCTGTATTTTGAGATTGGTCACCAGGCGATTGAGACCGCTCAGGCGCTTCGTCGCGTGCTGCACGAGCGCGGCTACCAGTTCTTCTTGGAGACGCCGACCAACCAGCAGTTCGTGATTCTGCCCAACGAGGACATGGCCCGCATTCGCGAGCATGCCTCGATCGAGTACTGGGAAAAGTACGACGATACTCACACGGTGGTGCGCTTTTGCACCAGCTGGGCCACGACGCAGGAGGATATCGACGCGTTGGCGGCTGTCCTGTAGCCTGATGTAATGACAAGGGGCCGCCCTGCGCCTGAGCTTGGCGCAGGGCGGCCTTTGCTTTTGGGGAGAAGGGTTGTATGACCGAGATGTCCGAGCCGACGATTCGCCTGGCGACGCCCGATGATGCGCCGGCGTTGCTTGCCATCTATGAGCCGTATGTGCGCCAGACGGCGATTACCTGCGAATACGAGGTGCCGAGCGTTGAGGAGTTCGCTGGGCGCATCGAGCGTACGCTCAAGCGCTATCCATATTTGGTGATGGAGTTGGACGGGCGTCCGGTAGGCTATGCCTACGTGAGTTCGCTTAACAGCCGCGAGGCGTACGACTGGTCGGTCGAGACATCGATCTACCTGGCGCGCGATGTGCGCCACGGCGGGCTGGGCCGCAAGCTGCACGACGCGCTCAAGCAATGTCTGATCGCGATGGGCATCACCAACATGTGCGCGCTCATTGCCGTGCCGCACGACAAGGACGACGAGTACCTGACGCACAACAGCCAGGATTTCCATGCCCATATGGGATATCGCCTGGTGGGCGCCTTCGACCGCTGCGCCCAAAAGTTCGGCCGCTGGTACGACATGTGCTGGATGGAGCTGGTCCTGGCCGAGCGCGTCCCTAACCAACCTAAGCCAACCTGGTTCCCCGACCTCCTCGCCTAAAACCACCACAAAGGTGCCTGTCCCCTTTGTGGTGGTTTTGGTGTTGGTTAGCCGATGGGTTCGGTGTATTTGGCACGGTCGGTGCGTTGGATGCGCTTGGAGACATGGAGCGGGCGGCCGTCGGTGTCGTAGACGTAGTCGGTGATCAGGATTAGTGCCTGCCCGCGCTCGACGTTGAGCAAAAACGCCTCGTTTTGCGAGGCGTAGCACACCTCAAAGGTCTTATGCCCCTGTGCCGGCGCGCGATGGAATTCTTGGCGCAGCGTCGCGTAGAGCGAACCGTTGATATCGCGATCGATGAGCGTCTCGAAGCTTGGCGGCAGGTAGGTGGTCTCCAGGCACAGCGGCACGTCGTCCAGGTAGCGCAGACGGACAAGTTTGACGAGCTTGCTGCCCACGGCGGCGTCAAAGAACTTAGCTATGCTGCCGGCCGCCTTGGCAAAGCCCGAGTCCACGGTGCGCGTGGTGGGCTTCATGCCCTGACCTTCGACCTGCTTGGTATAGCTCGAAAACACCAGGTTGTTCTCGTGGAGCGCCGGCGTGTCGGCCACAAAGGCACCACGCCCGCGCTCGGTGCGAACCAGACCCTCATCAACGAGCACCTTAAGGGCATGGCGCACGGTGCTGCGCGACAGCCCCGATTCGTCCATGAGTTCCATCTCGGACGGCAGCTTGTCTCCGCGTGCGTAGATGCCGGCGGCGATGCGGTCGCGCAGCATGCCCGCCAAGTGCTCGTATTGGGCCAGTTTCTTTTTAGACGAAGCGTTCATGCGATCAACCTGTATCTAACTTGTATGCGAATCTAATCAAGCATGTATTCAATACAACAACAAAACCGCTGGTAGCCAATTATCAAAAATCGCATCAGCAAAATTTCTAAGATAAATATAGCATACAACTAGTCGACATAACCAAAACATGTATGTAACTTGTATGCCATCGAGAGCATCAAACGAGAAGAAAGGCTGATGCACGATGACTACTCAGGAACAGGTTAAGGATGTCGTCTCCCAGGTTTTGGCTGACAAGGCAGACAAGGGCGGCATCAAGCGCGTCGTGTGGATTGGCGCTGGCGGATCCAACGGCGGCAACTATCCTGCCCAGTACTTTATGGAGCACGAGGCCACGCAGGTCGTGAGCTCCAGCTACACCAGCAACGAGTTCGTGCACGCCACCCCGGCCTACGTCAACGAGAACACTCTGGCCGTCGTCGTGTCCATGCGCGGCACCAAGGAGACCATCGTCGCCGCCCAGGTCGCCAAGGACCACGGCGCCAGCACCATCGCCATCTATGTTGACGAGTCCGGTCTCACCGAGGTCTGCGACTACAAGATCCAGTACGACAGCCTGGCCGTCGACGAGTCCTGCATGGGCCGTACCAACTCCGCCGTCGTGACCATGATCGCCATGGAGCTCACGCAGCAGACCGAGGGCTATGCCGAGTACGAGACCGCCATGGCCGCCTTCGACCTGATCGATCCCATCTATCGCAAGGCCGTCGAGTACACCCGTCCGCTCGCTGCCAAGTGGGCCGAGCAGAACGCCGACAAGCCCTGCATCAACGTCATGGCTCAGGGCCCGCTTTTTGGTGCCGCCTACGTCTTTAGCATCTGCAACGTGCAGGAGATGCTGCAGATCGACTCCTGCACCATCAACACCTGCGACTTCTTCCACGGCCCCTTCGAGATCCTGGACAAGCGCACCTCGCTGTTCCAGCTCATCAGCGTCGGCCGCAGCCGCTGCAACGACGAGCGCGGCATCCGCTTCGTCAACCAGTACGGTGGCGAGCGCGTCTATCAGCTCGACGCCAAGGAGCTCGGCCTCAACGACATCAAGGACAGCGTGAGCGAGTACTTCAACCACCTGATCTTTGCCCCGATCCTCAACAACGTGTATATGCGCGCGCTCTCCGCCGTCACCCACAAGGACTACATGACGCGCCGCTACATGTGGAAGCTCGACTACTAGGGGATAGAGCGGCCTAACAGCTCGATGTCCTCATAAGTTGCGGTGGAATAGTTCCTGTTTGGGGGCTTGAAGCCTCTATTTGGGAACTAGTCCACCGCAACCGCCAAGTAATCCGCTGAGGACGGAGGAAAACGGATCACTTTCCCGCTCGCCGATTTGTGTCTTGAAAAATGTATATAACGACTATAACGTAGTGTGAAACATATTGGAAACAATACCGAGGAGGCTGCGTTGAAGAAAAGCAATCTGGGCTATGTGCTGGTGCTGGTCGCCGCGCTTATGTGGGGCAGCATCGGAATCTTTGTAAACGGCATCTCGGCCATGGGCGTTTCGTCCCAGAGCATGGCTGCCTTTCGCTTGTTGGTCGGAGCGCTTATCTTGGCGCCGGTCCTGATGTTTATGGGCTGCCGTCCGGGTGAGGGGTCTACCGTGGCTCAGGGTCCGCTGGCTCTGTTCAAGGCAAGTCCTAAAGAGCTCGTTCCCTGCGCGCTTGTCGGTATCGTCGGTTTGGCCGCCGCCAACACCTGCTATTACGAGTGCATGGGCGAGGTGGGCATGTCCACGGCCTCGGTGCTGCTCTACACCTCGCCGGTGTTTGGCGTCATGCTCGGCCGCGTGCTTTATCGCGAGGACGTGACCCCCAACAAGCTCGTTGCCATTGTCTTTAACATCGTTGGCTGCGTGCTTGCAGTGACCAATGGTGACCTTTCCGGTTTTCATTTTTCGGTTTGGGGCGTCACGTCGGGCGTGATTGCAGGCCTTTGTGGTGCGTCACTCGCGGTGTTTAGCCGGATAGCAACCAAGACGGTCCACCCGCTGGCTGTCACGTTTTGGGGCTTTGTTTTTGGCGGTGCGGTTATGGCAGCTATCGCGGCTCCGTGGCCGGATGTCGCCGCGGCAATGTCGCCACAGTTGCTGCTGCTGTTCCTTGGTTTTGGACTCATCCCCACAGCCGTGGCCTACATCCTATATATGCAGGGTCTGTCCATGGGACTCGAGACATCGAAGGTTCCCGTCGTAATGTCTTTCGAGACGGTCGTCACCGTACTGCTGGGCATTGGTGTCTATGCCGAGCCCGCCGGCGCGATCAAGGTCCTGGGCATTGTGCTGGTGCTCGCGTCCATCCTGATTATGAACACCGACTTCTCCAAGCTGCGCAACAGTGTGTTTGTCGGTCATGTCGTTGAGAGCATGACCTTTAAGCCCAACGCGTGGTGGACAGAGAAATCGCAGGACATGGATCTGTTTAAGGAACGCACGGGCATTGCCTTGGAGCCCACCGTGCAAGAAAGCCCCTGGTACTTCGTGCGATAGGGGGTTGCGCACGGCGTCTGGCCTGGGGTTATCCAGCCAGCGCCGGCCTATCCAGCCCCAACGTTTCGAGTACGTTAAACCCGTCAACGGTCGATTTTCACCCGCGAACGGTCTTTATACTAATTAGCAATATAAGCAACGTATAAGACGTTATAATGACCATAACGAAAAGGAGGAGGCAAGATGAATCAGATCATTCTCGCATCTCATGGCGGCCTGGCCGCAGGCGCCAAAGACACGCTCGAGATGGTTCTCGGCGACGTGTCGAACGTCCACGTCGTGTCGCTTGCTCGTGACGACAAGGAGCCCATCACCAATAAGGTGGACGCCATGATCGCCACGTTCAACGCGGACGACACCGTCTATGTGCTGACCGATATGCTCGGCAGCTCGGTCAACAACAACATGGTCGAGCTTTCCAAGAACGGCACGAAGTTCACGGTTGTCAGCGGTTTCAATATTCCGCTGGCACTGACGCTCGCTATGAGCCCCGCCCCCGTCAAGGGTGCCGAGCTCGCGGCCCTCATCAACGAGGCCCGCACCGGTCTGACCAACCCCAACGCACCGGTCGAGACCGCCGCGGCTCCCGCCAAGAAGGCCAAGGCGTCCCGTCACAGCTCCGGTCCCGCCAAGATCGTCCTCGCACGTCTTGACTACCGTCTGCTGCACGGCCAGGTCGTCTTTACCTGGACCACCAAGGTTCAGGCCGAGCGCATCATCGTCGTCGACAACGCTGCCGCCAATGATGACATCAAGAAGGGCGCTCTTAAGCTGGCCAAGCCCCAGGGCGTTCGCCTGAACGTCTTCACCGTCGAGCGTGCCCTCGCCAAGATGGACAAGCTCAACACCCTCGGCGAGCGCGTCATGTTCGTCTTTGGCAACACTGCCGAGATGCTGCAGTTCTGCCAGGGCTACAAGCTCGACGCCATCAACTTGGGCGCCACCGCCAACCACGACGGTGCCGATCAGGTCGGCGGCAAGGACAGCTCCGTCTTCCTCGACGCCACCCAGAAGGCCGACGTCAACCAGCTGCTCGACATGGGCATTAAGCTCTACGTCCAGCAGACCCCTACGTATCAGAGCGTCGACATCGACGCCAAGCTGTAATCAACCAGGCTTTTGCCTGACTGAAAGGAGAAGGGTATGAATACGTTCATCAGTGCGGTGCTCGTCGGCCTCGTCGGCGTGTTCTGCATGTGGGACTCCCGCCTGCTCGGTCGTCTTAACTTCGAGCAGCCTCTCGTTGGCGCTACGCTCGTCGGTCTGCTGCTGGGCGATGTGCCCACCGGCCTTGCCGTCGGTGCCGCCGTCGAGCTCGTGTCCATGGGCCTGGTGCAGGTCGGCGCTGCCGTTCCGCCCGATATGGTCCTGGGCGGCATCGTGGCCGCTGCCTTCGCATGCCTGACCGATGCTTCCGCCGAGACCGCCATGACGATCGCCATCCCGGTCGCCGTCCTGGGTCAGCTCCTCGGCATCGTGTTCCGTTCCATCATCGCCGCCCTCACCCATGTGGCAGATAACGCGATCGATAACGGAAAGTTCAAGACCGCCTACCGTATGCACATCTGCGCCGGCTCCGGTCTGTACGCCGTCATGTACTTCCTGCCGATCTTCCTCGCCGTCTTTGTTGGCACCGACCTGGTTCAGGCCATCGTCAACATGGTTCCCGAGTGGCTGTCCACTGGTCTTAACGTTTCGACCAAGATCATGACCGCCTACGGCTTGGCCCTGCTGCTCACCATGATGATCAAGAAGGGTATGACTCCGTTCCTGTTCATCGGTTTCCTGCTCGCCGCTTACCTCAACCTGTCCGTCATCGCGGTCGCTCTGATCGGTGTGTGCCTGGCTGTCGTCTTCATGGGCTTCAAGTTCAACGGTTCCCATGCAGCCGCCGGTGTCGATTCCGACTACGATCCGCTCGAAGACGACGAAGACTAAGGAGGAACACACTATGGCAACCGCAACCAAGGACGTGTCCCTGAACAAGAAGGTCAGCCAGTTCTTCTGGCGCTCCTGGGCCATCCAGGCCTCTTGGAACTACGAGCGTCAGATGAACATGGGCTTCCTCTACGGCATGGTTCCCACGCTCGATCGCCTCTATCCGGATGAGTCCGACCCCAAGCAGCTCGCTGCTAAGAAAGAGGCTTACCACCGTCACATGGCGTTCTACAACTGCACCCCGCAGACGAGCGCTTTCATCCTGGGCCTCGCCGCCTCCATGGAGGAGGAGTACGCCAAGGATCCCGAGAACTTCGATCCCGATTCGATCAACGCGGTCAAGACCTCCCTCATGGGTCCGCTTTCCGGCATCGGTGACTCCTTCTTCCAGGGCACCATCCGCGTTATCGCCTTTGGCCTGGGCGTTCAGCTGGCTCAGCAGGGCTCCATCATGGGCCCGATCCTGGCCATGCTCATCTCCATCGTCCCCGCCGTGCTGATCACTTGGTTCGCAGCCAAGATGGGCTATCAGGGCGGCCACGAGTACCTGAGCAAGCTTCAGGGCGGCGACCTCATGGAGAAGCTCATGTATGTCTGCGGCATCGTGGGTCTTATGTCCGTGGGCGGCATGATCGCTACGCTGATCGGCGCCACCACCCCGCTGCAGTTCGCTGAGGGCACTGTCGTGATCCAGGATATCCTGGACGGCATGATGCCCCAGATGATCTCCCTTGGCCTCACCGGCCTTATGTACTGGCTCATCAAGAAGAACGTCAACACCGGTTGGCTTCTCGTGATCGCCATTGTGGGCGGCATCGCCCTCTCCGCGGTCGGCATCCTGGCTTAGTCGCGACTAAGCGCCTAACCGCTTTCCCCCGGGGGCCTGCCTGGCATCCCATACCCCAGGCAGGCTTCCATCCCCAACATGCGACAATGGGACAGTCCCTTTGTCGCATCCTCAACGGGCCGGCGACTCGGTCCAAACCACAGTAACCCTGCGAGCGCCCGGCAATGTGGCGCCGCAAAAATTGAAAGGAATGTGTCAGATGTACGAGATCGACCTTAACCTCCCTAAGCAGATCGTCGCTGACGTCCTGTCCAACCACGAGATCCACAGCGTCGCTTTCGTCGGCTGCGGCGCCTCCATGTCCGACCTTTACCCCGCCAAGTACTTCCTGGCCAACAACACGGACAAGCTGAACGTTCAGATCTTCACTGCTAACGAGTTCAACTACGACACGCCTTCCTGGGTCAACGAGCACACCTTCGTGATCACCTGCTCCCTCGGTGGCTCCACGCCCGAGACCGTCGAGGCCAACAAGACCGCCAAGAAGCACAACTGCCCGGTCGTCTCCCTCACCAACAAGGCTGGCTCCGCTCTGACCGTCGACGCCGACTACGTCATCGTTCACGGCTTCCACGCCAACTTCGCTGCCAAGTGCGAGAAGCCCGGCTATGCCATCGCTCTTGCTCTCGAGATCCTTCAGCAGACCGAGGGCTATGACAAGTACGACGACATGATCACCGGCCTCACCAACGTCTTCGATCTCTGCGAGAACGCTGCTCAGTCCTGCAAGAAGCTCGCCAAGAAGTTCGCTGAGGACTTCAAGGACGACAAGATGATTTACTTCATGGCCTCTGGTGCCTCCGAGAAGATGGCTTACTCCCACGCCGCCTTCCTGTTCACCGAGATGCAGTGGATCGACGCCGCCGCCTACAACACCGGCGAGTACTTCCACGGCCCGTTCGAGGTTTCCACCGAGGGTAAGCCCTACGTCTTCTTCATGTCCGATGGCGCTACCCGTCCGATGGACGCCCGCGCCCTCACCTTCCTTGAGCGCATGGGCGCCAAGGTCGCTCTGATCGACTCCAAGGACTACGGCCTGGCTGACGCCGTGCCCGCGAGCGTCGTCACCTACTTCAACCCGCTGCTGCACCTCGCCGTTATGCGCGAGTACGGCAACCAGATCGCCGAGGCCCGTCAGCACCCGCTGACCATGCGTCGCTACATGTGGAAGCTTTCCTACTAATCACAAGTAAGTAGACCTTACGGGTTGATTGAGAGGGGATGGGGTTTGCGCCCCGTCCCCTTTTTTGCTATCGAAAGGAGATACGTATGATCAAGGCAGTGCTGTTTGACATGGACGGCGTGCTGGTCGATACCGAGTGGTTCTACAACCGTCGTCGCGTGGCGTTTATGGAAGAGAAGGGCTTTCACTTTGACGAGATCCCCGATCTTTCGGGGTCTAACGAGCCCGCCATTTGGAAGGCGCTGGTGCCCGACGATGTTGAGCTGCGCGAGCGCCTGCGCGTGGAGTACAAGCAGGTCTACAGCCCGGACCATCCCGTTCCGTATGCCGAGCTGCTCAACGAGCAGACGGAGCCGGTGATGCGCAAGCTGCACGAGCGCGGCGTGAAGTGCGCCATCGCAAGCTCGTCCTATCGCGAGCTCATTGACGAGCTGGTGGGGATTGCCGGTATCGCCGACGTGCTGGACTACACCATCAGCGGTCACGAGTGCAGTGCGTTTAAGCCCGACCCCGAGATCTACCTGCGTGCCATGGAGGCGCTGGGGGTGGAGCCTGCCGAGTGCCTGGTTATCGAGGACTCGCCTTTGGGGATCGAGGCCGGCAAACGCTCCGGCGCCCGCGTCCTGGCGCTGCGTCCGCACGAGGGCGTCAACCTGGATCAGTCCGCCGCCGACGTTGTCATCGACAACCTGACCGACATCCTATCTGCCATTTAGGGACAGGTTTATTTTGGCAGGTTTTATCTGGGCAAACGTCGAATTCGCCGTGAAGGGATCGCTCTCTTCACGGCGTTTTTCTTTTGAGCGGCCTCACGGTCCTTCTAATGGTTGTCGAGAGAGGGTGAATTGAAGCGCCCCCGCACGCTCCATGCTACAATCGCGGACATGCCCCACAACTACATCTGCCTTCGAAGGGAGCCTACGTGGCGAACGCCATCGATCAGCTCACGGACCGAGTGCTCGTGCTCGGCCGCCTCACCATCGTCCGCCGCGCCATTACTGCTGTGGCGGTCACCATTTCCGCCGTTCTCCAGACATTTCTGATCCAGGCGTTCATTCAGCCCGCCGACCTGCTTCCGAGCGGTCTTACCGGCGTCGCGGTCCTGCTCGATCGCGTTACCTCGCTGGGCGGCGTTCACATCGACATTTCGCTCGGTATGCTCGCGCTCAACATCCCCGTGGCGCTCCTATGCTGGAGCGGCATTAGCAAGCGCTTCGTCATCTTCTCGATGATGCAGGTCGTGCTCTCGTCGCTGTTCCTCAACGTCTTTCACTTCGCTCCATTTTTGGGCGACAAGATCATGCTCATCATTTTTGGCGGCGTGGTCTCGGGTCTGGGCGCTGCCATCGCACTTAAATCCGGCGCATCCACCGGCGGCACCGACTTTATCGCGCTGTGGGTTTCCAACCACACGGGCAAGACCATCTGGGGCGTCATCTTTGGTTTCAACTGCTTTATCCTGGCGATCTTTGGCTTTATGTTTGGCTGGGACAAGGCGGCGTATTCCATCGTGTTCCAGTTTATTTCGACCAAGACCATCGACAGTTTCTATCGTCGCTACGATCGCGTGACGCTGCAGATTACGACGCGCAAGGCAGACGAGGTCATGACTGCCTACGTAAACCATTTTCAGCACGGCATTAGCTGCGCCGAGGTCGTCGGCGGATACAGCCGCGAAAAGATGTACCTGCTGAACACCGTTGTTTCGACCTACGAGAGCCAGGACATTATCAAGTTGGTGTGCGACGTTGATCCCGGCG
This sequence comes from uncultured Collinsella sp., assembly GCA_937925715.1. Lineage (GTDB taxonomy): Bacteria > Actinomycetota > Coriobacteriia > Coriobacteriales > Coriobacteriaceae > Collinsella. Next base: position 62,714 of record CALAMG010000038.1, on the reverse strand, counting down.
CCGTGATCAACGTGTTCCACACGCTCAACTTTGTGGGCGGCTGGTGGGGCGGTCATGTCGACGAGCCCATGCCCACGGCCGTTCCCGATCCCGACAAGCCCGCACGCATGGCCAGCAGGCAGGCGCGCCTCAGCGAACAGGACAGCCTGCAGCAGGACGACGGCAAGTAGGGTATTGGCATTTTGCCGGTCCTGCGCAACCCATCCGAACGAGCCCCCCCCCGAAAGCCCCGTTGCTTTCGAGGGCTCTCGTTTGCCCAGATAAAACCTACCAAAATGAAGCTGTCGCTTTTTGGTAGGGAGGGTGTATCGTTTTATCAATATGAGGTAACATGAAACTAGACGTTATATACGTATTAGAAATTTAGCTATTTTGATAAGAGTGATCAGATATGCCTGCGCCCAAAAATGCACCGCTTTACCAGCAGATTTATGACGAAATCAAGGATGCGATCGAGAAAGGTGTTTATGCACCCAAGGAGCGTATTCCGTCCGAGCTTGAACTAGCCGAGCAGTACGAGGTGAGCCGTATTACGGTGCGCCGCGCTGTCGAGGAGCTGTGCTCCGATGGTTACCTGGTTAAGCAGCAGGGCCGCGGCACCTTTGTCTCCACGCCGCACATCAACCGCCAGTTTCACGCCTCGACGCTGCAGACGTTTACCGCGCTGTGTGCCGGCAACGGCATGAAGGCCGGTGCGCACGTGATCGATCGCCAGATCGTTCCGGCGCGCCAAAACGAGATGGAGTTCTTTGGCCTGCAGAAGGATGCGATGCTGCTGCATATCAAGCGCGTGCGTACGGCCGACGGCGAGCCCATCTTTGAGGAGAACATCTTTGTGCCGTTTGACGCCTACCGTGAGCTGTTGACGGCCGATCTTGAGGACAAGTCGATTTTTGCCGAGGTCGAGCGTGTTGGCGGAACGCCGATTGTCTCGGTTGGCTACCGTACGGTCGAGGCCGTTCGAGCTAACGCCGAGCAGGCGGCCGAGCTGGGCATTGCTCCGCACGATCCGCTGCTCAACCTGCGTGCCGGCTTTACCGGTCCCGATGACGAGCCGGTTTTGATGGGTAAGCAGTACTACGTGGGATCGCGCTACGTTATGGTCATGTAAGTTACGCGGTTTTACCAAACCGCGTAACGGCTCGACGCTGCAAACGCCCCTAAGCGGCAATCTGACGTTCAATCGTCGGTTGCGTACCGAAGTACGCTTCCCTCCTCTTTCACGTCACCTTGCTCGCTTAGGGGCGTTTTCGCTGACTTATGCTCAACCAGCGACGTTTGCGCGCTTGTCAAGAGATTAGCCGTTGGGAAAGTGTCCAAAAATCCCACGCTCGTTCCTTTTGGATTGCGTTGCCCGTGGCCGACAGCCGTGCGGCACCGGTCCGCGTGGCGGCGTATAATCGGCGGCAGATGACTTGGACGTTAGGAAACCATGACCGATAGCATGCAGCAGATGGCGCTCGACACGCTCGGCGCCTATTTTGGCTACACCTCGTTTCGCCCGGGACAGGACCGCATGGTCGATGCGATCCTTGCCGGTCGCGATGCGCTGGGTGTTATGCCCACGGGTGCCGGCAAGTCCATTTGCTACCAGGTGCCCGCGCTCATGCTGCCCGGCATCACCTTTGTGGTGAGTCCGCTGCTGTCGCTTATGGAGGACCAGACCCGTGCGTTGCTCGCGGCGGGTGCGCGACCCAGCTATCTCAACTCCAGCCTTACTCCGGCCCAGCAAAACACCGTGCTCAAGCGGGCGCGCGAGGGCCGCTACCAGCTTATGTACGTGGCGCCCGAGCGCTTGCTCGAGCCGCGTTTTTTGGCCTTTGCGCAGGAGGCTGCGGGTTCCGCCGGCATTGGCGTGCCGCTCGTGGCCATTGACGAGGCCCACTGCGTAAGCCAATGGGGTCAGGATTTCCGCCCCGCCTATCTGCAGATTCGTGAGTTCATCGATTCCCTGCCGCAGCGCCCCATCGTGGCGGCGTTTACCGCCACGGCGACCGAACGCGTGCGTGCGGATATTCAGCAGATGCTCGGCCTGCAAAACCCTGCGACGGTGGTGACGGGCTTCGATCGCAAGAATCTCTACTTTGGTTGCGAGGAGATGGGCGACAAGGCCAAGACTGCCTGGGTGCGCGACTATGTGATCGCGCATTCGAGCGAGAGCGGTATCGTGTATTGCTCGACCCGCAAGACGGTCGATGCGCTGGCGGGCGAGCTTGCCGAGGCGCTGGGCCCCAGCGGCATTCGCGTTGGCCGCTACCATGCCGGCATGGGCAACGACGCCCGTCGCCAAAGCCAGCGCGCCTTTATCGACGACGATATCCAGGTGATGGTTGCCACCAACGCCTTTGGCATGGGCATCGACAAGCCCAACGTGCGCTACGTGATCCACAACAACGTGCCCGAGAGCATCGAAGCCTACTACCAGGAGGCGGGCCGCGCCGGCCGCGATGGCGACCCGGCCAGCTGCTACTTGCTGTGGAACGGCAACGATTTTCGCATGCGCCGCTTTCTGATCGACCGCGGCGATGCTGCCGATGAGGCGCTCGACGACGAGCAGCGCGCGTGGGCGCTCCAGAATCGATATCGTCTGCTCAGCCAGATGGAGGGCTACTGCAATACCACCGGCTGCCTGCGCGAATACATGCTGCGCTACTTTGGCGACGAGGCCGCGGCCGAGCATGCGGTTGTGGCTGCTGCGGGCGGCACCGCAGACGACGCCGAGGGCTGCGGCAACTGCAGCAATTGCCTCACGCAGTTCGAGGTCGAGGACGTCACCGATATGGCCCGCGCCGCCGTGCGCTATGTGGCTACGCGTCCCATGCGCTTTGGCAAGTCGCTGATCGCCGATGTGCTCCACGGCGGCAACACCGAGCGCATTCGCCAGATGCATCTGGACGAGGACCGCGGCTACGGTGAGCTGTCGAACGAATCGGTCGGGCGCATCAAGGACATCATCGGCCAGCTGTGCGGCCGCGGCTATCTGGCCACCTCGCAGGGGCAATACCCGGTCGTGGGGCTGGGCCCGCGTGCCACCGAGGTCGAGGATGAGACGTTTGCCTTTACCGTTAAGCGTCGCGCGTCCAAGCGCAAGGCCTCGGCCCGCGCTCGCCGTGCGGTGGATCTGCTGCGCGAGGAGGCCGAGCTGGATCAACGCCCGCGCGTGGGCGATGATGCCGAGCTGTTCGAGCGCCTGCGTGCCCTCCGCAAGGAGATCTCTGCGGAGCTGGAGATGGCGCCGTATATGGTCTTTTCCGACAAGGCCCTGCGCGGCCTGTGCCGCCTACGCCCGCAGACGCGCGAGGAGCTGATCCAGGTCAACGGCATTGGCGAGAAAAAAGCCGACGCCTTTGGCGAGCAGATTATGGCGGCAATTGAAGAGTTTGAGTCCGAGCATGCGCGGGATGGAGCGTAACGATGGCTTTCGATAGCAAGACCGACCGTACTGACGTGTCCGCCGTGCCGCTGTACCAGCAGGTCATGGACGATCTGAAGGGCGAGATCGCGCGCGGCGTGTACGCGGCCGGCTCGCGCATTCCTTCCGAGATGGAGCTCGCGAAGTCTTACGGCGTGGGACGCGTCACCGTGCGCCGCGCCATCGAGGAGCTGTCGCGTGCGGGATATCTCAACCGCCAGCAGGGGAGGGGTACCTTTGTGTGCGCCCCCAAGCTCAAGCGCAAGATTCGCCAGAAGGGTGACGTCCAGAGCTTTACTGAGGGTTGTGCTGCCAACGACATGGTGCCGGGTGCGCGTCTGGTGTCGCGCACGGTGGTCGCGGCAACGCACGAGGATGCGGCGTTCTTTGGCGTGGAGCCCGGCTGCGAGCTTATCGTGGTCGAACGCGTGCGCACAGCCGACGGCGTCCCTGTCATGCTCGAGAACAACGCCTTTGTGCTCGCCGACCATCCCTACCTGCAGACGCTTGCCGACAAGGACCTCACCGATAACTCAATCTTTGCGCTCGTTGCCGAGCATTCGGGCCGTGCGCCGCTCAAGTCCGACCCCTGCACCGTGGAGATTGCGCTTGCCGATGCTCAAGCGGCCCCACTGCTGGAGGTGCCGGTCGGCGAGCCGCTCTTCTATATGGAGGCGTACTTTACCGATGAGGACGAGCGCCCCTTGCTGCTCGGCCGCCAAAAGATCGTGGGCTCGCGTTACGTCTTCGACATCTAACGTCCACAGATAGAACAATATAGAACAAATTTGCTGAGATGACTTCACGGGCGTTGTTACACGTGCTATAAATAGAACAACATAGAACGACAGCAGGTACGAGCAGCCGTCGCCAAAAGCCGCCACGCAAGGAGGAGCATCAGCATGAACGCACACGATCTGGTTCAGGAAATTATCGAGCGCAAGGGCAAGGTCGAGAACGTCTTTTGGATTGCCTGCGGCGGTTCGATGATCGACCTCATGCCGGCTAACGAACTGCTCAAGCGCGAGGCCACCACGTTTACCTCGACGGTCTACACGGCACGCGAGTTTTGCCTGATGGCCCCCAAGAGTCTTGGCGAGAAGTCGCTCGTTATTGCCTGCAGCCACAGCGGCAACACGCAGGAGGTCGTCGACGGCTGCGAGATGGCGTTGGCTGCCGGCGCCGAGGTCATTGCCCTTACCGACTGCGAGGGCTCCAAGATCGACAACGGCAAGTGGACCACCTGGGTCTATCCGTGGGGCGAGGGCGTGTCGCAGGCTGAGGTGCCGCAGGGCATCGGCGCTCTGATCGCCGCCGAGTTGCTCGACCAGCAGGAAGGCTACGAGTCGCTCGCCGACATGTATGAGGGCCTCAAGCAGATGGATGCGCTGCTGCCCGCCGCCCGTGAGAAGGTCAACGCCGAGCTGGGCGCCCGCTTTGCCGAGCTCTGCCAGCAGCACAACTTCTTCTATATCCTGGGCTCCGGCCCCAACTTTAGCCAGACCTATGCCATGGCGATCTGCTCGCTCATGGAGATGCAGTGGCAGCACTGCTGCTACATCCACTCCGGCGAGTACTTCCATGGCCCGTTCGAAGCCACCGAGCCCGGCGTGTTCTACTTTGTGCAGCTCGGATCGGGCGAGTGTCGCCCCATGGAGGAGCGCGCACTTGCATTCCTCAACACGCACACCGATGCGATTATGGTGCTCGACGCGCTTGAGTACGGCGTGGGCGAGGTGCCTGCCAGCGTGCGTTCGTACCTGGAGCCGATCTTCTTCTACAACATGAGCTGCGAGCTGCGCGCCGCCCGCGGCAAGGTCTTCGACCACAGCCCCGAGGTTCGTCGCTACATGGGCATCGAGCAGTACTAATATACCGGGAATAGCCTCTCACGACGGGGTCTGCGCTGCGCGCAGGCCCCGTTTTGCGTTGTGGCAGCCGGATTCGTGTCTGCGCGAAAACGAAGGTGAATACTTTTCCGCGAAGTGAACGACCTATTTTGGACCCCCGAAGCATCCGCACTTTTTGACGCCAAAACTGCAGGGAAAAGTCGACGAAACCGCAGGAAACGGCGTCCGAAAAGTGTCGATGCTTCGGGGGCTCGTTTTTACTCGTTCACTTCGCGGAAAAGTATTCACCTTCGATTCGCAAGGGCACTGCGTGAGTCAAAAAAGCGGGCCGCGCCGGGGATTTCCGGCGCGGCCCGCTTGGCATCGCGTTTAGATTCGCAAGGTTGCGGCAGCCAGCGGCCTACTTTGCGTCGTAGGCCTCGGCGTCCCACCAGTCGAGCTGGGCGATGTTGTCGCGGATGTGCTGGCAGCTCTTGTGGAAGCCCTCGAGCTCGTACTCGGACAGGTCGAGCGTGTAGACCTCCTCGACGCCCTCGGCGCCGATCACGCACGGCAGGGAGGTAAAGATGCCCTCCTCGCCATACTGGCCGGTTATGAGCGTGGAGGCGGAAAGCACGGCGTGCTCGTTGTGCAGCACGGCGGCGCAGACGCGCGCGGCGGAGTTGGCGACGGCGTACTCGGTGCACTGCTTGCCCTGGTAGGTCACATAGCCGCCCTTGCGCGCGAGCTCCTCGACCTCCATGTGGTCAAAGGCGTACTTGTCGGGGTTCTCGGCCTGAAGCTCGTTGAGGCTCTTGCCGGCGATGGTCGCGGCCTTAAAGGCAGCCAGCTGGCTAAAGCCGTGCTCGCCAATCATGTAGGCGTCGATGGACTTGGGGCTCACGCCGACCTTCTTGGAGATCTCGGTGCGCAGGCGGGCGGAGTCCAGGCCGCAGCCCGAGCCGATGATCTTCTTGGGATCGTAGCCGGTCAGATGCCACAGCTCGGTGCACACGACGTCGCACGGGTTGGAGATGCTTACGAAGATGCCGTCGAAGCCGGCGTCGACGATGCGCTTGGCAAAGGTGCGGGCGGCGTCGGTGGTAAAGAACAGCTCGCCGTCGCGGTTGCCGGCGGCCAGCGCGACCTTGCCGGCGGCGTTGACGATGACGTCGCAGCAGGCCAGCTCCTCGTAGTGGTCGTAGCAGTTGACGATCTTGGTGTTATACGGGACAAACGAAAGGGAGTCGCGCAGGTCCTGGACCTCGGACGTCACCTTGGCCTCGTTGATATCGCACAGGTACAGCTCGTCGGCAATGCCCTGCATGAGCAGACTGTTGGCGACATGTGCTCCTACGTGGCCCTGGCCGACCACACCGATCTTACGCGTCTGGTACATATATGTATCCTTTCGGCCGAGTTTTTCGCGTCGAACCATTGTAGCGTCCTGCTGTCACTTTGCTAGGCTAAAGCGAAGCAGATTTTTGGGACATGCCTTAATCTCTACTTTTGGAGTGACTTGGGCCGCTGGCGGCATCGCTGGGCGATGTACTCGCGCGGATGGGGCCGCTCGTTGTACCATAGCTGCAACTGACTCGTAAGGAGCATCCATGCCCATTCGCATCCCCGACGCCCTCCCTGCCGCTGCGCAGCTCGAGAGCGAGAACATCTTTGTCATGACCGAGTACCGCGCGCTGCACCAGGACATCCGTCCGCTGCGCGTGCTCATCCTCAACCTCATGCCCACCAAGATCGCCACCGAGACGCAGATCATGCGCAAGCTCTCCAACACGCCGCTGCAGGTGGAGGTGGACCTGCTGCGCACCAAGACGCACGAGGCCACGCACGTAAGCGCCGGCCACCTGGAGACGTTCTACCGCACGTTCGACGACATCCGCGACATCCACTATGACGGCCTGATCATCACGGGCGCGCCGGTGGAGCAGATGCCGTTCGAAGAGGTCGACTATTGGCCCGAGCTCTGCCAGATTATGGATTGGTCCACCACGCACGTGCACTCTACGCTGCACATTTGTTGGGGCGCACAGGCCGGCCTGTACCATCATTACGGTATCCAGAAGCACGACCTGCCGGCAAAGGCGAGCGGCGTGTTCGAGCATTATCTGGTGAAGCCTCAAAGCCCGCTGGTTCGCGGCTTTGACGACCGTTTCTATGCCGTGCATTCGCGCAACACCGATGTGCGCCGCGAGGACGTGGAGGCCGAGCCGCAGCTTGAGGTCGTGGCCGTGTCTGACGAGGTGGGCCTGTACATCGTCAAGTCGACCGACAGCCGCCGCTTCTTTGTATTTGGCCATCCCGAGTACGATACCGACACGCTGCGTCTGGAGTACGAGCGCGACGTGAAGCGCGGACTCAACCCGGAGGTGCCGGCGCATTACTTTCCAGGTGACGACCCCACCGCCGAGCCGCGCAACGTCTGGCGCAGCCAGGCTCAGTTGCTCTACACCAACTGGCTCAACTACTACGTCTACCAGACCACACCCTACGACCTGGCCCGCGCCGGCGAGGAGCACTAGGCTACGGCTGCTGCTGTGCCGGCGGCGTGACGAGCGTGGATATCCGGACGGACGAGCGTGGATTTTCGGACATTTACAAATCGAGCGTGGATAATCTCCCACTTTTGGCTTGAAACTAGGCTCAAAACGGGAGATTATCCACGCTCATTTTTTAGACATGTAGATGCCGATGGCTCGGCTAAGCGACGGTGCGTGCAGAGGCAAAGTCGCATTTGGCGTAGTCTTGAATCTCGACGGGTTTTTCTTTCTGATAATCCGATGGACCAAGGCCTCAAAATGTGGAGACAGGGACCTCTCGACAACCGCCCTACCTGCAGATATAAGACATCAGCCTAAAACGTCCAAAACCGTCAAGCATTTGGTCAGCGCCTGGACGGTATTTGGTCAGACTTCGCATGAAACCGTCTGGTACGTTTGCACCGTTCCAAGATTTGGGAGGCGACATGGGAAACATGACGGCGAATCAAAGGCTTGCAAGTCACATTAAAGCATGCGAACAGCAGATGAGCTGCGTGTACGCGCGCACGGCGGCGGAGGCAAAGCAGATTCAGCGGCGGGCGGAGGCGGGAAGTCTCGAAGCGGTCATGCCGGGGCTGTATACGCGTCCGGAATACTGGTCCGAGCTCAAGTTTCGGCAGCGTTATCTGCATCGGGTGCGGGCGCTTGCGCAAAAGCACCCCGACTGGACATTTTGCTCCTATACGGCGGCTGTTATCTATGGCCTTTCGGTTTCGCATGCCAATTTGACGCACATCCATATCGCCGCGATGCCGGCCCAATCGACGACGCCGGGCTCTCAGGTCATTCGTCATCGCTATGCTCGTCAAACACGGGCCACCCAGATGGATATCGCCGTAACCGATATCGATCAAACGATTACGGATTGCTTGGTCGATGCATCGTTTGTCGAGGGACTGATCATCGCGGATTCGGCGCTCCATGAGCAACTTTTGTCGAAGGAGCATCTCGTTGAGACTGTCGACAAGCTTGGCCTGAATCGTCGCGGTGTTGTGACGGCGCGCAGGGTTGCACGATGTGCCGATGGGCTGTCGGAAAGCGGCGGCGAGTCCAAGGCGCGTGCCCTGATGATCGAGCGCGGCTGGCAGACGCCGGAGTTGCAAGTTGAGCTGTTCGACCCGGTTGAGCCGGGACGACCGTATCGCGTCGACTACTTGTGGCGCGTGGGCGACCAGCTGATTATCGGGGAGTTCGACGGATTTGTTAAAAGCGAGAAGGCGGCGGAGGAGGGCAAGCTCGCGAAGACGCAGTTCGATGAGCGCCAGCGCGAGTCGAGGCTTTCGCTGCTTGATAACTGCAAGATCGTGCGCTTGTGCTGGGATGATCTAAGGGATCCGACAAAGTTCGATCGCAAGCTCAAGGTCGCCGGCGTGCCGCGTGCGTGCTGAGGCAGTTGCAGAGCGTTTGACTGCACAAGCGTGGAAAATCGGACGGACGAGCGTGGATTTTCGGACGCTTGTTGAATGAGCGTGGATAATCTCCCGTTATTAGCTCGTAAGGGGGCTCAAAGTGGGAGATTTTCCACGCTCATCTTGCGGGTGCGATACAGCTGCGGCTAGGCGCTGACGATGTGGGACAGCGGCAGGTCGTGCGCATCGGTGGGAACGTGGTCGACGCGTTGCTCGTCAAAGGCGATGCCGATGATTTGGCATGCGGGCGAGAGCATAGGCAGGTAGCGGTCGTAACAACCGCCGCCGTAGCCCAGGCGCGCGCCGGTTTGGTCGAAGGCCACGAGCGGCACGACGATCATGTCGAGAGCTTCGGCAGGCATGATGGGGAAGCGGTCGCTGTCGATGTCCGTGGCCGCGAAGGCCCGCGTGGGGTGGGCGATAAACGGAGCCGCGGACGCATCGTCGGCGGCAACTGCCCGCATGCACATGCGCTGGCCACAAGCTGCGGCATCAATTGCCGAGAGCATGCACGGATAGGCTACGCGCCAGCCGCGCACGGCGGCCGCAACGGCAAACGCGGCAGGGTCTGCCTCGGAACCCATCGCGGCATAGACGGCAACGGTGCGCGGCGCCGCGGCATCCAAGCGGCCCAGCAGCTCAACCAGCCGCGCACAGATATCAGCAGACTTCGCCGCCCGCACATCCAAATCGAGAGCATCGCGCCGAGCAATCACCGCCCGCCGCAACTCAGCCTTGTCCATCCCGGCCCTCTCTCCCAAACCTACCAAAAAGGGACAGGTTTATTTTGGCAGGCTTTATCTGGGCAAACGTCGAAGCCGCCAAAAAGGCGCCCTTTGTGGCGGCTTCGACTCGACGTTGGCTTCACAGCGCCGCAGCGATCGCTTCAGTCACAAACTTATTGAGTGACTCACCCTTCTTTGCCGCTGCCAGCGCTGCTTGCTTGTGGAGCTCAGAGCCCGTTCTTACGTTGAACGAGCCCTTAAAAGCCCGCTCGGGTTCCTTGCCCTTCTCGGCGCAAAACTCAAGGTAATCGTCGACGGCGTCGTGGAAGCATTGCTCCACTTCTTCAGCCGTGGAGCCTTCAAATACGATTGCGTCCCTAATGCCGGCGACCATACCTGTTAGCACATGCTGTTCGGCATCGAACTCGACCGGGGCGAAATAACCCTTGTATGCCAAAACGTTACTCATGACTACCTCCGACATCTTGCAGAAAGCGAACGATGTTTCGAATGGTCCCCGCTGTCAATTCGTCAGATGGATGAGGCGCGTGCATTACGAACATCCTGCCATCTGATGGCCTGTAGAAGCGAACGCGCGATCCGGATGTCTTGCCTTTGCGGTCCATTTCAAAGCCATATGAAGCCATAACTTTAAGAAAGTCAGCGAATCTATACGTTGAAGGACAGCTAAGCAGCTGGGCGATGAGTTTATCGGATCGAGTCATCCCGCCTCACATTCTGCAACTATATTCTAGTTGCAATTTCAGTTTGATGCAAGCACCTCTACTATAGAACATGTGTGCGTATAGAACAAGTGTTCGAATCACAACTGAGGAAGGAGACAGGCACCTTTGTGGTGGTCTGTGCTGTGGAGTGGGCGTCTGCGGCGGTTTGTCTCAATCTGTAACAGTAACTCGGCAAAATTGGACCTAGATGTTGCAGATTGAGACAAACCGCCGCGGTGGGCTGCGCCACCCCGCTCAAACCGCAGAAAAAAGGTAGATTTTCAGGCATGTCCCAAAAATCTACCTTTGTTGTGGTTAGCTCAGCAGGTCGACTACGTTGAAGCCGGCGTTGCTCTTGGCGATGACGTCGCGTCCGCCAAAGACGCAGGTGGGCGATTCGGCCGCAATGCGCGTCACGTCGGCACCGAGCGAGCGAAGCTCACCGGGCGTGGCGGCGAGCATCTGGGCGCGGCGCTCCTCGCGTGCATGTGGATCGAGCCCGGCCAGGTAGGTCGTGTTGCGGCGCTTGGTGAGCGCGTACGGCTTCACCGGCGCGTCCATGCCGCTCACGCAGCTCACGATAAAGCCCTCAAAGGCGGCCTCGTCGGGCTCAAAGCTGCCGAGCCATTCGCCTGCGTGCGCCACGCGCTCAATCGAGGGGTCGATTGCCGGGTCGCGGTAGGTGTAGAACGCCGCCTGACGCTCGCCGGCTGCGCGGAATCCGCAGCCGTACGCACCACCCTTCACGCGGATCTCGTTCCACAGGTAGTCGTAAGAGAGCGCGTTGGCAGCCACGGCCCAAGCGCCTGTCACGTCAATGCCCAGGCGACGCGGATCGCACGCACGTGCGGCAAAGCAGATATCGCTGGGGATCACGAAAGCCTCGTGGCGGTCGCGCGGCGTCGGCACCACGAGAGCGTCGCGGCCGACATCGGCACCATCGCCCGCACCCAGCCCCAGGTCGCCCGCGGCATCCCAGTACGCGTCAAAGTCCTCGTCGCTGCCGGTAAAGCTCGCCATGCAGCCGTCGGCCACAAAGATGCGGCCTGCCAGCTCGGTAAGCTTGGCGCGCAGGCCGTCCAGGCGCTCGTCAAAGTGGTCGAGCAGATCGCGCAGGAACAGATAGAAATCAACGCCCGAAAGCTGCTCGCGCACCACGGCCGAAGGCGAGCTGTAGCTCATCGCGCGACCGAGCGCCGCCGAGTGGCCGTTGTTGATAAAGCCCTGCTCAAGCCCAATGCGAATCTGCGTGAGCACGTCGCGCATGCGGTCGGCGTCGGCGTCTGCCAAAAGCGTGCTCGACCATACCTCGCGCGGCAGACTCGCCAGTGCATCGATCTTCTCGGACAGGGCGCCGGCGCTCACCAGCAGGTAGGGGCGCACGCCGTCCACGTCGGGCTGCGTCATGACTTCGGTCGTAAAGCTCAAAAAGCCGAGCTTGCCAGCGAGCAAGTTGTCGAGTTCCTCGGCCGAGTGCTCGCGCGTGGGCAGCTGCTTAAGCAGGCGGCAGAGCAGTGTCACATAGGGCAGGTCCTCAAACGCGACGCAGCTCAGGTCGAAATACTGCATGGCGTAGGCCAGACGGTTGGTGGGGATGTCGTGGCGCAGGCAGGGGATGGGCGTGGTCGTGTCTACGACCAGCGGCGGCTCGGGGCGCGCCTCGCCAATGTCGGACACGCGCAGGCGCGGCAGCGTGGCCTTGGCCTCGGGTGTGTCTTCTGCCTCCTGCGCGGCACGCAGCGCGGCCGTGCGCTCGACCACGTCGGCCAGCTCGGCATCGGTCATGGCATCGCGCTTGGCTGCCAGCTCGGCGGCTTCGGCACCCTCCGAACCCTCGGCGGCGTCCGCCGGCACCAGCTCGACCAGTGCCATGTGATCGTTCTGCAGCACCAGCTCGCGCAGCAGATCCTCAAAATAGCTGCCGTCCAGCTCGCTACGCAGCTCCTCGTACACCGGGCCGTACTTGAGCGTCAGCGTCGCGGCGTCGTCATCGTAGAGCCACGTGCTCAGCGCGTCACACGCAATGGCCACGCCGTCGGCGATACCGTAGTCGCGCTGGCGCAGGTCGTATTCGTTGCTGCTGATGATGGCTTCCAGGCGCTCGCGCGGAACGCCATGTTCGCATAAGTCGCGGCAGGCGTCCTGGAACACGCGGCGCAGCTCGCGCGCCACGCCGGGCTGCGCGTTTTGCAGCATGATGAGCTCGTAGGGCTGCAGGCTCTCGGCCGCCGTGTAGCTCACCACGTTGCCGCCCAGGCCGGCGGACAGAATGGCCTTCTTAACCGGCGCTTCGTTGGAGCCCAGCAGTGCTTCAAACAGGATATCTGCCGCGATCGTGCGTTTGCGGTCGAGCGCGTTGCCCAGCACCAGGCCCAGGCCCACCAGGGCATTCTCGGGTGTGGTGGCCATCTCGACGCGCTTGTACTCGCAGGTCACGGGCGCCTGCACGCCCAGCGGATTGGGCGCCATCGTGGACGGGTCCTCGCCGGCGGCGACGGCAGCGTCCATGCGGCGGCTCGCGGCACTCGGCTGCGACAGATAGCGCTCGTCCAAAAAGGCCAGGGCGCGGTCCACGTCCAGGTCGCCGTAGAGCGTTATATAAGAGTTGGAAGGATTGTAGTGGCGCGCGTGCGTGTCCAGGAACTGCTCGTAGGTGAGCGCGGGAATCGCGCGCGGGTCGCCACCGCTCTCGTGTGCATAGGCGGTGTCGGGGTAGAGCGCGGCGTTGACGGCGTCGTCCAGCACACTCATGGGGTCGGACAGCGCACCCTTCATCTCGTTGAACACCACGCCGTTATAGCGCAGCGTGCCCTCGCGCAGGCTCGCGGAGCCGCCGTCGCCCTCGCCCTCGACGCTCTCCGGCAGGTCCAGCTCGTAGTGCCAGCCCTCCTGCTCAAAAATGGTGGGCTTGGTATAGATGGCCGGGTTGAACACCGCGTCCAGGTACACGTCCATCAGGTTGTACAGATCCTGCTCGTTGGTGGTGGCAACGGGGTAGATGGTCTTGTCGGGGTAGGTCATGGCGTTGAGAAACGTCTGCATGGAGCTCTTGATCAGATCGACAAACGGCTCCTTGACGGGGAACTTAGCCGATCCGCACAGCACCGAGTGCTCAAGAATATGGAACACGCCGGTGGAATCGGCCGGCGGCGTCTTAAAGCCAATGGCAAAGGCCTTGTTTTCGTCGTCGCATGCCAGGTACAGCAGGCGAGCGCCCGAGGCAGTGTGTCGCAGCACGTAAGCGTCCGAGTCGAGCTCGGGCACGGTCTCGCGGCGCCCGACGGCAAAGCCGTGGCAGGTAGTGCCGGGCACCAGCAGTGTAGCGGCCGCGGCGCGCGGGTCGGTTGAGGTGGTGGGCATATGCAGTCTCCTTTGACGCCCCAGCGGGGGCGAATCGAGTCGAATCCTCGAGAGTATACCCATATGGGGCCGCGACCCTGCGGCGAACTGGAGACGATGCAGCCGGATTGGGCATAGGTCCCGCGTGCCCGCCGCACGAGCGTGGAAAATTGGACACTCGCCAAACGAGAGTGGATATTCGGACGGACGAGCGAGGATTTCCGGATACCTATCGAACGAGAGTGGATATTTGGACGGAATTTGCCGCAAAAGCCCCAAAAACCGTCCAAATATCCACTCTCGATATCCGACCGTCCGAAAATCCTCGCTCGTCCATCACTTGCGTATCTCTCGTCTCTCATTCGTCTCTAATATGAGAGATGACAGGAAGATGAGAGAAAAATATGAGAGATAACTGAGCAGCAAAGAGACAGGCAATCATGGTATTGTCTCAATACCGATTGTTCTACCAGCAAAAATATGTATAGATGAAGCAAATGGTAGACATTCCATCTCTATCTATCTCTTATCTCTAAGCCGAGAGATAGAGAGATAAATGAGAGATAATTACGAGAGATAACTGAGAGACGAGGGAAATCTATCCGCGGCATTCTCCGCAGGACCGAGCGAAAGGACGTGCAGATGAACGAAAACGAGCTGACCGGTCTGCTTGAGTCTTTAAGGCGTATGGGCTCGGATGATCTTAACGTCGAAGCGAAGGAGAGCGCCACGACGCTTTCCCGCGACGTGTGGGAAACGGTGAGCGCATTCGCGAACACTGCCGGCGGAACCATCGTGCTCGGAGTGAGTGAGCGCGCAGGTTTTGTCCCGGTTGAGAACTTCGAGACCGAGAAAGTGCTCAACCAATTCGTGGCGGGCATGGGCGATGCCGGCGGTCGCGGAAAGCTGGCCAATCCGCCCAAATACACCATTGAGCGCGTGGAGCTCCAGGGCACCGTGGTTCTGGTCATCACGATTGAGGAGCTCGACCCGTCGAGCAAGCCTTGTTATGTCATAGAGCGGGGCGCCCAGGGCGGCAGCTACAAGCGCATCGATGACAAAGATGTGCCGCTTTCATCGACCGAGGTGCTCGCATTGGCGTCATACGGTCGAGCGACTCCGAGCGATCGCGACGCGGTGGCGGGTGCGGGCGCGGACAATCTCGACGAGACGCTGGTCGACCGTACGATAGATCGGGCTTTCTCGTTGACGCCCCGGGCAATGCGCGGCGCGCCGGACAAACAAACGAAGCTGGAGCGCCTAAATATCCTTGATTCCCAGGGCAATGTCACCAAGGCTGGACTCCTAGTTGTGGGCACCTACCCTCAGCAGTTCTATCCCAAGCTCTTCATTGACGTGGCTGTCCATGCGGGAACTCAGAAGGGCATGGCGGGGTCGCTGAGGTTCATGGACCGCACAATCTGTGAGGGAACGTTGGGCGAGATGATCTCGGATGCCGTCGCAGCCGTCGCCAAGAATTTGCGGCGAACCTCGACCGTCCAAGGCGTCTCGCGTGTCGACTCGCTTGAGATTCCCGAGGAGGTTCTGCGCGAGGCAATCGCCAACGCCGTAATCCATCGAGAATACGGGGATCGGTTCTGTGGACAATCGATTGCCGTCGACGTCTTTGATGATCGTGTCGAGGTGACAAATCCTGGCGGCCTTTACGGGGGAAAGACTCGCGAGAACTTGTTTGACGGCAGCTCCCGATGCCGTAACGCGACGCTCGTGAAACTCATGTCGATTGTCCCGCTGCCGGATGGCGCAGGTTCGCCGGCTGAGGGCAATGGCTCGGGCATCCCGATGATGATCGATGCCATGCGCGCGCATGGTCTGGCCGAGCCCCTGTTCTGCCCGGGGTTCGATCGGTTCAAGGTCGTACTTTACCGTTCAAAGATCGAGCCGGTCGATCATGGCGGGGGCTTAATTGTGGCGGCACTCAAACACTACGGCGAGCTGGGGACGCGTGAGCTGGCAGAACGCACGGGGCTTACAATTTCCCAGGTTAGGTCGCGCGTCAACGCGCTCATTGCTCAAGGCGAGCTTGAGCCCACGGCGCCGGCGACGAGCCGCAACCGCAAGTATCGACTGTCAGAGCGCGTGGAATAAATGCGTTAGTGGACGAGGCGACCCAATAATCGACCCTCAATTGGCGTCCACTAAGGTAAAGCGGTTGTTGCTCAGTCGACGGTGATGCTAAAGACTCGGCTTACGCCGGCATGGCCCCGAACCCGTCCATCAAGAACAGCCTAAGAACCAGCTTGATGACATTTCCCGGTTTGACTTCTGCCGCGTCAAAGACGTGGCGCTCGGCGAGCTCGCTGCAGTATGCATAGATGTCGCGGATAAGGTCCGCGCCCGAGAGCGTAAACATGTAGCCTGCGTCCGAAAGCGTATTGGGCGCGGCGGGCAATTTGGTCATGCGACAAAAGGTCAACAGGTCGGGCGCCATAGCGTCCTGGTAGCCAAGATGGCTGCCGTCTTCTTGTGCGACGAGTTCCAGCTGGCGTACTTGATCCAGCGCCGCTGCCAGCACAAAGCTCGGCGTAGGCGCGTTGACGTCCTGAGTGGTCGCCACGAGCCTGCCTGCTGCCTGCGTGACAAGCCAAGCGACCTCGCGCTGGCAACGCACGGCCTTGCGCGTAACCGGCTTGATGGACGAAGAAGAAACGCTTCCCTTAGGCGGATTCGAAACAGCCACAAGAACCTCCCATGAACGACCCGGCCCAACAAGCCCGGATGAAACACGTGCTACATCAGTATACAGGGAAGTGGGGTAGCGGGGTACAAGCGCGCCAGCGGCAAACCGAGAGCATCAACGATGTGCCGATCGCGGAATGAGATCTCGTAATAATTGACTCTCGGCCATATTATTGAGGGGCATGACTCGCGTTCGTATGGTTGTAGGTGCTGGCGATGAACGACATTGACCTTGCTGTTCCGTTGATGGATGGACCAAGCTATGACCGCGCCTGCAGTCTCGTGCCTTCCGAATACGTTGAGGCATGGGAGTGGTTTCTGGGTGAGGAACAGCGCGGCGGCGTTTGGACCAGCCTTCCGCACCACACCAAGGAAGATAGTCCTCAGTATCAGTACCGTTTGAGAATTGGCTCGGACTTCTTTCCCGTAACGCGGGATTCAGGGATCTTCTGGCCGGGCCAGGATCGGGTGAAGCAAGATCCCAATAAGATCTTTGCGCTTTCGGTCCATAACTCTAAAAAGAGCTTCTACACCGATGTGCCTCCGCTCTATTTGGATGACGGTACGTGGGTCATTAAGTATTCGGTCCAAGCGCCAGGAGCCGTTGGTTCTCGAGACCAGAATTACAACCGTAAAATGCTCAACTGCATGGAATGTGGCGTCCCAGTCGGAGTCATATTTGCAACCGAGGTGGGCTATAAGGTGCTCGGCCTTGCGTTTGTTGAGCGGTTCGAGCCCGAAAATGGATGGTTTGTTCTGCACGGTCCTGTTCATAAAGGCGGACCGGACCCTCGTTTTGCGCCCGACATGAGTTATCTGAAGCACATACCCGTCGATATTGAGTTTGCCGGACAGGGTGCGACCGACGACGAAAAGGTCCGCTATGCGTTAAGGCGCGAGCGATTGGGGCAGCAATGGTTCCGCAAACAGCTCGTTGCCGCCTATGATGGCCGTTGCGCGGTGTCGGACTGCGGCGTCAGTGAAGCTCTGGAGGCTGCACATATCGAGAATTACTCGGGACCCAAATCGCAGGTTGCCAGCAACGGTATTCTGCTTCGGCGCGATCTTCATTCCCTATTTGATGCTCACCTGATTTCGTTTGAGCCTGTTTGCGGCGAATATCGGCTGTGCGGATCGTACCTGCTGGATAAGACCGACTACGCTTCCTTTGCGGGTGCGACGCTAAGGCAGCCGGATGAGCGTCAGTGGCGACCCGATACGGTGTTTCTTGAGGCCCATCGCATTGAGTTCGATCGCTCGGAAAAGAAGCGTGAAAAGGCGGGGCTTCTGCCGTATTAGCGTATTTGGCTTTGGCATTCTTTGACGATCGTGTTGTTTGATCGGATCGCGTGGCGATGCGATCTCGCGCACGCCCGCCGGTGCATGCTCTTCCTGATTTGTATAGCGAGAGGGGAGCGTATATGAGCTGGCGAGGCGATATTGCGATGGGGAAGTACGGAAAACTGCCGTGTGCCCTTATAGACAACAATATGTTTCCGAGCGTAGAGGTTGATTGCGCGTCGTTTGTCGTCACCTGCCCTTGCTGCGGCTCGCAAATACCGTGTCTCGACATTCGGTTTATCGATGCGCGCGACAGACTCAGCGACGAAGTGAGAAAACGGACAGGCGTTCATATGCCGGTGTATCCGGAGAAATGCCCTGTTTGTGGCCTCGATATCGTGTACGACGCCGGCGACGAGGGATAGGTGATGCGGAGGAGTTGGCTGTGAGTGTCTTTTGCCTCTACAAATAAACCCCCTCGCCGAGTTGCCTGTGGAACTCGGCGTGATGGTCGCGTGCCCAGGTAAAGAGCGCCTGGTCAAAGTCGGTACGCGTGGCCGGGACGCCAAATACGCCGGCAACTTCGACGCGCACAAACTCCAGTGCCGGCAGCTTGTTGATGGCAGTGAGGGCAAATGGGGACGAGGGCTCCTCGAACAGATAGCGGCTGCCTTGCAGCGCGTCGCAACTGGTGCACGTGTTGCCGAGCGACGGGGCTTTGGAGGCTCGCGCGCCTACGGGCTTGTAGCCGCAGCGCTTATGAAGGTAGTCGCGGATCTCGCCCGGCACGCAGCCAAGAGCGGGCACGATGGCGAGTGCGTTGGCGTTGGCCGTGTCGATGGCAATGTACCTGGCTTCGTTGGGCGCGTGCGCGATGGCGATGCTCTCGTCGTTATCGGTTCGATAGGGAATGCCGAAGGCCGCGACCGAGGTCTCTTTGTGACACTTCCAGCACTCGCGCTTGCCCAGTACTAGATATATATACGGCGCTGAGGGGTCGGATCGGTCAACACCGGGCAGCCACTCGGCAAAGGGCTCGGGGTTGACGCCGCTGGGTACATACCAGATCTTCTTGGTCCGGTCCCATTTGGCGCCCAGCGCCTTGGCTTCTTCTTTGTGCGAAAAGGGGACATCGAGCTCGGTGCGCATGGCGGCTCCTTGGTGCTGCAGGTGCAAGTGGCTCAAGGATACCGCAGGGCGCAGACATCGCGGCGTTTTGTCGAGAAGTTGCGGCTCGGATGGGTTCGAGACGCGTTGGTCTCGGCCTCGGTGGCTATTGACGCGGTTTTGTGCATGGGCAGGGTGGTTGCTTGGGCGGTTGGAGCTGCCAGCGGATTTGGCGACATAAAACAAAACAGCCCAGAGACATAGTCTCTAGGCTGCGAACATTTGGTGGGCGTTAGAAGATTTGAACTTCTGACCTCTTCCGTGTCAGGGAAGCGCTCTCCCCCTGAGCTAAACGCCCGATCAAGGGTGCGCAAGCGCGCAAGGGATAATATAACGGAGCCTGAACTCGGTGGCAAGAACATTTTTAAAAATCGCTTACATTGTGGAATTCGGGGGCTTTGTTATATCCATTTCAAAAGAGCCTGCTGCCGCGATTTGGCTGTCGCATAATGCAAGGCCATTGCGGTATCGAGCTATGGAAAGACGCCTGCGGAATTGTCCTACCGATAAGCGGACAAGCCTCTAGCTGATGCCTTCGCCGTGGTAAGGTAAGCCGAATTGTTTCCAGGCTGTTTCGGGGGAGTGGAATGAGCAAAGAGTGCGTCGAGCAGGTCGAAGGCGCAGAGGCTTCGGTGCCGATGACCGATATATCGAACATTGATGTGCCCGAGGGCACCGACGAGCTCAGTCGCAGCACCCGCCGTGCATGGCGCGATCGCCTCAACGATGCGTCGTCGCGCAAGATGGCATTGGGCGTCTTGGCTACGCTGGTGGGCGGTTCGTTTTGGGGCTTCTCGGGCACCAGCGCGAGCTTCCTGTTCGATACCTACCATGTCGATACGCTGTGGCTTATGAGCATACGGCAGATTCTCGCCGGCCTGCTCTTTATGGCTGTGGTTGTCACGCGCGACCGCGCACGCCTGGTCAAGCTTTGGACGACGCCCGCTGATCGCAAGCAGCTGCTGCTCTTTACCGCTTTTGGCCTGCTGTTCAACCAGTTTTGCTATCTTTCGGCCGTGCGCCTGACGAACGCCGGAACCGCGACGGTGCTCCAGTGCCTGCAGCTCGTTATCATCATGGGCTACGCCTGCGTGACCGATTGCCGTATGCCGCGTACTCGCGAAGTCATCGGCATTGGCCTGGCTCTGGGTGGAACCTTTTTAATCGCCACCGGCGGCGACCCCACCAGCCTGAATATCTCGCCGCTTGGCCTGGCAGCAGGTCTTATGTGTGCGGTCAGCGCCGCGTGTATGGCGGTGATTCCCGCCAAGATCCTGCCCGAATACGGCAGCCCCATCGTCACGGGCTCGGCAATGCTCACGGCGGGCGTGGTCTCGTGCATCTTCGTGCAGCCCTGGGCGCATATGCCGGCGCTCGACGCTGCCGGCATCGAGGCGCTCGCGGTGTTCGTGGTTATCGGCTCGTTTTTTGCTTACATGCTTTATATGCAGGGCGTTAAGGACATCGGCTCGGTGCGCGCGAGCCTCATCGGAACTGTGGAGCCGGTTTCGGCGACCATCACCAGCGCCGTTATGCTGGGGACGGTGTTTTTGCCGACCGACCTTATCGGCTTTGTCATGATCATCGTGATGATGTTCCTCACGGTGTAGCTAGCGCCGCCGCCAAGACAGAAAAGGTGTTGTGCCGCATTTTCGCCAATTGATGTCCGTGTCTGGAGTTTAGCTGTCGATGCTCAAAATGCCATAAACTAGTAACGTTATGGACTTTTTCATTGCGACTCAATTGCGAGGATTTCTTTATGGCTGGTAATCACTTTAAGGGCAGCGATAGCGGCCGCCCTGCAGTTCCGCCGCGTCCGAACGGGGCTGGTAAGGCCGGCACGCCGGGCGGCGCTGGACAGGGCGGTTCCGGTAAGCGCGTGTCCCCGGGCGAGACGGCGATGTTTACCGCTCTGTACGAGCAGTCTCAAAAGGCAAAAAAGACCGGCCGTGCAAGAGGAAATGTCTTTGCGGACGGTGCAACCTCCACGTCGCAGCCGAGCGGGGCTCCTTCGGTACCCGCGAACAACGCGGGTGCTGCCAACGCCGCGAATGGCGCCGGCAACGTTAATGCCGGCAAGGCCGCCAACAATACTCCCTCTGCCGGTGGCGCGGGGCTTACGGGTAACCTTGGCACGATTTACACCGGCGCCTCCGAGACTGGCACGTTTGCCCGCCTGGATGATAGCGGTGCCGAGTTTGCGGGCTCGGGTTCCAAGGAAGATTATTACGATTTTGGCTTGAACTACGGTAGCGATGCTTCGTCGAGTTCGACCTCTGACGGTCTGGTCCGTCATCGCCATCGCAAGGGCGAGCGCAAAAAGCGTCACACCGGCGCCATTATTGCCGCTGTAGTCGCGGTGCTTCTCGTTGCGCTTGGCGCAAGCGGCTTTATGCTGCTTAACTCGGCAAAGACCGTAAAGAGCGAAGCGAAGGAGGCTGTCGAGATCGTCGGTGGCCTTAAGGACAAGGTCACGTCGGGCGATTTTTCGACGCTGCCTGACGACGCGAAGAAGATCGATGAGCTCTGCGACAGCATGAAGGCGGAGACCTCGAGCCCGCTGTGGACGGCGGCATCGTTTATCCCGGTGTATGGCAGTGACATCAACGCAGCCCGCACCATGATTGATGCCCTGTCCGATGTCTCGAGCAACGCGCTGGTTCCCATGGCCGATAACCTCTCGCAGGCCACGCCCGGCAAGCTGTTCCAGGACGGCATGATTAACGTGTCCGCGCTGCAGGCGGTCGCCGATTCGCTTTCCAGCAGCTCGAAGGTGTTCAAGAGCGCCAACGAGAAGGTTCAGGGCATTGGCGATACTCATATTTCCCAGGTGACCGAGCTGGTCGATAAGGCCAAGGACGGCTTTGCCACCCTCAACGGTGCGGTTGACGCGGCGGAGAAGGTCGCCCCCGTCCTTCCCCAGATGCTCGGTGCCAACGGCCAGACGCGCAACTACCTTATGTACGCCATGAACAACGTCGAGATTCGTGCTTGCGGCGGCTTTGGCGGTTCGCAGGGCCTGATTTCGGTCACTGACGGCCAGATGTCGATTGGCGAGTTTGTTCCCCGCATTGGACTCAGCGAGGATGAGGCAGTCGAGAGCGTCGACGAAGAGGATGAGGCGCTGTTCGGCAACCACAGTAACCTGTACAACTCGGGCAATACCTATTCGCCTGATTGGCCCCGCAACTCGCAGCGTGTCGCCGCGCTGTGGAAGTCCCAGTATGGACAGGACGTTGATGGCGTCATCGGTATCGACCCGGTGTTCCTGCAGTATCTGCTGGGGCTGGTCGGTAATGTCTCGCTGCCCGACGGAACGGTTGTCGACGGCACCAACGCCGCAAAGGTCCTCATGCACGATGTGTACTGGAACTATCCGGTCGAGGAGTCGGACGGCATCTTTGCATCCGTCGCCAGCGCTGCCTTCGACAAGATCCTTGGCGGTATCGGCGATGTCGATGTTACGAAGCTTGTCAGCGCCGTTGAGCGCGGTGCCGAAGAGGGCCGCCTGATCGCGTGGATGAGAAACGATGATGAGCAGAATGCCATCAAAGAGACGGGCATTGACGCTTCGCTGCCCGATCCGGATGATCCGAGTGCCGATCCCGTTGCCGGCGTTTACTTTAACAACCTGAGCTTCTCTAAGCTCGACTGGTATCTGGACGCCGACACGCAGATTGGCCAGGGCGTGAAGAACGGCGACGGCACGTGCTCCTATCGCATCACCGTTACCCTGACGAACATCATGACGCAGGAGGAGGCTGGCAAGCTGCCCGACTACGTTGCGGCGAGCGCACCCGATGCCGCGCGCGACGACGAGCGTCTGAATGTCTCACTGTTTGCCCCGACGGGCGGCAACATCGGTGACCTTACGGTTGGGGGCACCCAGTTTGGTCTTGGCGCCGCTACGTGGCATGGAATCCCCTTCTATTCGGGCACCGTTGACCTGCATGCTGGCGAGACGACGACGATCACGTATACGCTGACCACGTCGGCCGAGGCGGGGGACAAGCCGCTTACGCTGCGTCAGACTCCTACATGCCAGGCGGCTCGCGACAGCGCATCGGCGTAGGATTTTTCTGGTAGCGCGGATAATCGAGTACCATTTTGGGGCGGACAGGCAATCTGTTCGCCCCCATTTTGTAAGGAGAGCGCATGAAGTACTTTGGCACCGACGGCTTTCGCGGTGAGGCCAACGTTGGGCTGACGGTAGAGCACGCTTATAAGATTGGCCGTTTTGTGGGCTGGTATTACGGAGCCAACCGCAGTGCTAAGGCGCGCGTGATCGTGGGCAAGGACACACGTCGCTCGAGTTATATGTTCGAGGCGGCGCTGGTGAGCGGCCTGGTCGCGAGCGGTGCGGACGCCTATATGCTGCACGTGATCCCCACGCCGGGCGTAGCGCATCAGACCGTGGAAGGCTGCTTCGATTGCGGCATCATGATCAGCGCGAGTCACAACCCGTTTTGCGATAACGGCATTAAGCTCGTCAACAGCGACGGCTTTAAGATGGACGAGGACGTGCTGGAGCTCATTGAGGACTACATCGATGGCAAGAGCGAGGTGCCGCTGGCAACGGGCAACCACATCGGCGCCACGGTGGACTACATGCAGGGTCGCAACCGCTACATTGCTTCGCTCATCGCCAGCGCGAACTTTTCGCTGCAGGGCGTCAAGATCGGCATCGATTGCGCCAACGGCTCGGCATCCTCGGTGGCCAAGCCGGTGTTCGACGCACTGGGCGCCGATGTGCGCGTGATCAATGCCGCGCCCGACGGCTTTAACATCAATGTCGACTGCGGCTCTACGCATATTGAGCGCTTGCAGCGCCACGTGGTGGAGCAGGGCCTGGATGTGGGCTTTGCCTACGATGGCGATGCCGACCGCTGCCTGGCCGTGGACGAGCGCGGCCGCGTGGTCGACGGCGACCAGATCCTGTACGTGTGCGGTGTGTACCTGAACAAGCACGGTCGCCTTTCGGGCGGTACCGTGGTGCCGACGATCGCCAGCAACTTTGGTCTGGTCAAGTCGCTGGAGCTTGCCGGACTGAGCGCCGTGACCAGCGGCGTGGGCGACCGTCACGTGTATGCCAAGATGCGCGAGGGCGGTTGCAGCCTGGGCGGCGAGCAGACGGGCCATACGATCTTTGGCGATATCGAGCGCACGGGCGACGGCATTATGACCTCGCTGCGCGTGATGGAAGTGATTCGTGCCGAGCGCGAGACACTCTCGCAGCTCACGGCTCCGTGCAAGCTACTGCCGCAGGCGCAGGTGGCCGTGCACGTGGCGGACAAGGATGCCGCGCTCGAGAACATGGGTGTGCAGAACGCTATCGCCGAGGCCGAGGCTGCGCTGGCAGGCGAGGGTCGCGTGCTGGTGCGCAAGAGCGGAACCGAGTCGGTGATTCGCGTTTTGGCCGAAGCCCCCGACCAAGCATCCGCCGATGCCGCCATGAAGCGCATCGCCAACGCGCTCGAGGCTCTGTAAGGTAGTCATTGGGGACGTTCTTAAACGACTAGGTGGAAAGGGGACGCTGCGGATTGGTTCCGCGGCGTCCCCTTTGCGTTGGCGTGTCGGTTATGCCTTACAGCTCGTAGAGCGTGGTGAACTTGTCCTGCAGGTAGCTGCAGTAGTAGCGGGCATCGAACGCCATGCCGCACGCGCCCTTGATGAGCTCCGGCGCGTCCTTGGCGCGGCCCCACTGCCAAATGTGCTCGCCCAGCCAGGCGCGGACGGGTGTCAGGTCGCCGCTCGCGCAGGCGCCGGTAAGGTCGACGCCGTCGCGGCACATGGCCGGCACAAACATGGCGTCGTAGGCGCTGCCCAGCGCATAGGTGGGGAAGTAGCCAAACGAGCCGCCGCTCCAGTGCGTATCCTGCAGGCAACCACGCGTGTCGTCGGGAACCGGAATGCCCAGGTACTCATCCATGAAGCGATTCCAAAGCGCGGGGATATCCTTGGCTGTGGCCTCGCCGGCAAACAGCATGCGCTCGATCTCGTAGCGCACCATAACGTGCAGCGGATAGGTGAGCTCGTCGGCCTCGGTGCGGATCAGCGAAGGCTGCGCGATGTTCACGGCGTGGTAGAGCGTGTCCTCGTCGACGTCGCCGTAGACCTCGGGTGCGTGGCGGCGCAGCACCTCGAGCAGCGGTCCCATAAAGGCACGGCTGCGGCCCACGGTGTTCTCAAAGAAACGGCTCTGGCTTTCGTGGATGCCCATGGAGGTGCCGCCCTCCAGACAGGTGCGCGCATAGGCGGGATTGACGCCCAGCTCGTACATGGTGTGCCCCGCCTCGTGGATGATGCTGTAGACGTTGGAGATGCAATCGTCCTCGTAGATGTGTGTCGCGATGCGCGCGTCACCCACGGCAAAGCCCTCGCTAAACGGGTGCTCGGTAAAGGCAAGCGTGGTGTCGTCCAGGTTCAGGCCGACGAGCTTCATCAGGTCGAAGCTCATGGCGCGCTGGGCGGCCTCGGGCACGCGGGCGTGCAAAAAGTCGGCATCGGGCTGCTGGCCGCGCTCGCCGATGGCGTGCACGAGTGGCACGACCGTTGCCTTGACCTCGTCACAAAACGCATCGAAGCTCTTGGCGGAAAGACCGCGCTCGTACTGGTCGAGCCAAACGTCGTATGGGTCGCGCTTGGGGTCCATAAGCTCGGCCTGATGCTTGAGCTGGCCCACAATCTTGTCCACATAGGGCTCAAAGCTCGCCCAGTCGTTGGCCGTCTTGGCCTTGCGCCACACGGCGTCGGCCTCGCAGGTGAGCCTGGTCCAGGCCTCGGCCTCCTCGGTAGGAATAACGCTTGCCTCGCGCTGGTCGCGGCCGAGCACGCGGATCTCGTCGAGCAGCTGCGGGTCGTCTACGTGTCCGCCTGCAACCGTCTCGCGCGCTAACGAGCGTACGAGCTCAACGGACTTCTCGCTGGTCAGTAGCTTGTGATGCTCGCCGGCAAGCGTGCCCATGGCGTCGGCACGGGCGGCAGCACCGTTGGCAGGAGCAATCGTCGCTCCATCGAACTCGGCAATCTTGAGCAGGTACTCGCGAGTCCACAGCTTGCCCTCGAGTTTGCGGAACTTTTTGACGGCCTTGTCGACTTTAGCAGCCTTGACGCCCTTGGCAGCCTTTGCCACGGCGGCCTGGGCCTTCTTATCGAGTTTCTTTCCCATACCGTATCCTTAATCTCGCAGGCCGAGCGCCGCAGGCGGGTGCGCGGCCAATTTGCACAGCTACTTGCCTTGTACCCAGCGCGAACAAAACGGAACGCGGCGATGCGCTCGCGAAATGTGTTATCCTATAGCCCAATGCGTTGACGGAGAGGGTTTTGCCCGCCGAGTCGCCGGCAAGAGAGGGAAGGTCATGGGCTGCAAGCCTTCCTGCGGTGGCAAGGGCCAAGCGTTCACTCCCGAGCAGCGACCTCAACGGGCGCGCGGCCGGTGGCAGCGAAGCCCCAGTAGGGAAGCCGTGAGCCTCGCGACAAGGGGCGCAGAGTGGGCACGGCGGGCCAGACATCCGCCGGGTCAAACAAGGTGGTACCGCGGAATTCAACCGTCCTTGGGCAATGTACATGCCCGAGGGCGGTTTTTTGTTACCGAACCGGGCCGCACATCCGCAGCTATCGGGTGCTAGCCGCCCCGGCAAGCGAGATGCGCGAGAGACGAAAGGGAAGACATGAGCCTGATTGATGATCTGGTCAAACTCGAGGAAGAGGCCAAGGAGCTCGTCACTAGCGCTGACGACGCCGCCAAGCTCGAGGCCGCGCGCGTTGAGCTGCTCGGCCGTAAGGGCCGTATCACCGGCCTGATGCGCATGATGGGCAAGCTCGCCCCCGAGGATCGTCCCATGATGGGCAAACGCGCCAACGAGATGCGCCAGCTGATCGAGGGCATGCTCGACGAGCGCACCACCGAGATGAAGGCCGCCGCCCTCAAGCACGCACTCGAGCACGAGGCCGTCGACATCACGCTGCCGGGCATCCGTCCGCAGATCGGTCACCAGCACCTGATCAAGCAGATCATCGAGGAGGCCGAGGACATCTTCTGCGGCATCGGCTACACCGTCGAGTCCGGCCCCATGGTTGATACCTCCTACTACAACTTCACCGCGCTCAACGCGCCCATGGATCACCCGAGCCGCTCGGCTCGCGACACGTTCTATGTGGTCGACAACAACCCCGGCAGCGTCGCGCATCCCGAGGCTCACGCTCACGGCGAGTCCGACGTGCTGCTGCGCACCCAGACCTCGGGCGTGCAGATCCACACCATGGAGTCGCAGAAGCCGCCCATCTACATGATCTGCCCGGGCACCGTCTACCGTCCCGACACGGCCGACGCCTGCCACCTGCCGCAGTTCAACCAGATCGAGGGCCTGGTCGTCGACGAGGGCATCACCTTTGGCGATCTTAAGGGCACGCTCGACTACTTTGTTAAGTGCATGTTTGGCGAGGATCGCAAGACGCGCTATCGCCCGCATTTCTTCCCCTTCACCGAGCCTTCCTGCGAGGTGGACGTGAGCTGCCACGTCTGCGGCGGCAAGGGCTGCAACTTCTGCAAGCACAGCGGCTGGATCGAGATTCTGGGCTGCGGCATGGTCGACCCCAACGTCCTGATCAACTGCGGCATCGACCCCGAGAAGTACACCGGCTTCGCCTTTGGTATTGGCGCCGAGCGCGTCGCGGCACTGCGCTACGACCTGCCTGACCTTAGAACTCTCATGACTGGCGATATGCGCTTCTTGAATCAGTTCTAGGCTGCGGCTTGCCCAAGCACGGCACCTCGGCGCTCATTCGTCGCTTGCGTACCAAAGTACGCGGCGCTCCTCTTTCGGGCCGATCTGCCGCACTTGGACAACCCTCGCTTTGTAAGGAATGTTCACAAAGTTGAAGTTTCCACCTGCATCTCTTCGCAGGCTTTCAGTATGAAAGGAGAGCTAGATGCGTGTTTCTTACGACTGGCTCAAGACCATGATCGATATTCCGGAGGATCCCAAGACCCTTTCGGACGAATATATCCGTACCGGCACCGAGGTCGAGGCGATCGACACCGTGGGCGAGTCCTTCGACCACGTGGTGACCGCCCAGGTGCTCACCAAGACCCCGCACCCCGATAGCGACCACATGTATGTGTGCTCGGTCGACGTGGGTGACAAGAACCTCGACGCCGACGGCAACCCCGCCCCGCTGCAGATCGTCTGTGGCGCGCAGAACTTCGAGGCCGGCGACCACATCGTCACGGCAATGATCGGCGCTGTGCTTCCCGGCGACGTTAAGATCAAGAAGAGCAAGCTTCGCGGCGTCGTGTCCATGGGCATGAACTGCTCCGCGCGCGAGCTCGGCCTGGGTGGCGACCACTCCGGCATCATGATCCTGCCCGAGGATACGCCCTGCGGCATGCCGTTTGCCGAGTACGTGGGCTCGAGCGACACCGTGCTCGACTGTGAGATCACGCCCAACCGTCCCGACTGCCTGTCCATGATCGGCATGGCCCGCGAGACCGGCGCCATCTTCGACCGCGATTTCCACGTTGAGCTGCCCGCCATCAAGGTCGAGACCGGCCGCGCGACCGACGACGAGCTTTCCGTCGAGATCGCCGACGAGGGCCTGTGCGACCGCTACGTTGCCCGCATCGTGCGCAACGTCAAGGTCGGCCCGTCGCCAGACTGGATGGTCAAGCGCCTCAACGCCCTGGGCGTGCGCCCGCACAACAACATCGTCGACATCACCAACTACGTGATGATGCTCACCGGTCAGCCGCTGCACGCCTTTGACCTGGACACCTTTGCCGAGCGCGATGGCCACCGTCGTGTGGTGGTTCGTGCCGCCCAGCAGGACGAGAAGTTCACGACGCTCGACGGCGAGGAGCGCGTGCTCGACGCCGGCATGGGCCTCATCACCGACGGCGAGCGCCCCGTGGCGTTGGCCGGCGTTATGGGTGGCATGGATTCCGAGATCGAGGACGATACCGTTGACGTGATGGTCGAGAGTGCCTGCTTCAACGCCGGCCGCACCTCGCACACCAGCCGCGACCTTTCGCTGATCTCCGACGCCTCCATCCGCTTTGAGCGCCAGGTCGACGAGACCGGCTGCGTGGATGTCGCCAACGTTACCTGCGCGCTCATCGAGGAGATCGCCGGCGGCGAGGTCGCCCCCGGCTATGTGGACGTGTTCCCCGCGCCCAAGACCATCGACAGCATCAAGCTGCGCTTGGCCCGCGTGCACGCCATCTGCGGCGCCGACATCGAGCCCGACTTTATCGAGCGCTCGCTCACCCGCCTGGGCTGCACCGTCGAGCGCGACGGCGAGGACTTTATGGTCACCCCGCCGAGCTTCCGTCCCGACCTGCCGCGCGAGATTGACCTGATCGAGGAGGTCCTGCGCCTGTGGGGCATGGGTCGCGTCACGGCGACCATCCCGGCTGCCAAGAACCACATCGGCGGTCTGACGCGCGAGCAGAAGCTTACCCGCAAGGTCGGCGAGATCCTGCGCGCCTGTGGCCTCAACGAGACCACGACCTTTGGCTTTGCCGCCCCGGGCGACCTGGAGAAGATCGGCATGTCCACCGAGGGCCGCGGCTGCCCCGTGGTGCTCATGAACCCGCTGGTGGCCGAGCAGACCGAGATGCGCCGCTCGCTGCTGCCGGGCCTGCTGCAGTCTGTGGCCTATAACGAGGCCCACGGCACGCCCAACGTGCACCTGTACGAGGTCGGCAGCCTGTTCCACGGCCGCGAGAACGCCAGCCTACCCAAGGAGACCAAGTCCGTCGCGGGCGTGCTCTCGGGTCAGTGGAGCGAGCAGTCTTGGAGCATGAAGTACCGCAAGCTGCGTTTCTTCTTTGGCAAGGGCATCGTCGAGGAGCTGCTCGCCCAGCTGCGCATTGAGAAGGTTCGCTTCCGTCCCGTCGAGGGCGAGAGCTATGCCTTCCTGCAGCCGGGTCGTGCTGCCGAGGTGCTCTCGGGCGGTACCGTGCTGGGCTGGGTTGGCGAGATCCACCCCGAGGCGCGCGAGGCTATGGGCATTGACGAGGTCGTCGTCGCCTTTGAGCTCGACTTGGATAAGCTGATCAAGGGCGCCCGCAACCAGGAGAACTACCGTGAGTTCTCGCAGTACCCGGCCGTTGAGCACGACCTCGCTATCGTGGTTGACAACACTGTGACCTGCGAGGATCTTGAGCGTCGTATTACGAGTGCCGGCGGCAAGCTGCTCGAGGGCGTGCGCCTGTTCGATGTCTACCGCGATCCGGTCCGCATCGGAGCGGGCAAGAAGTCCATGGCCTTTGCGCTTACGTATCGCTCCGACGACCACACGCTCACCAGCGAAGAGGTCGAAAAGGCGCACCAGAAGATCGTCACCAAGGTGTGCAAGGGCGTAAACGGCGAGGTCCGCGGCTAGGTCCTGCGCCGGATATAGGCCAGCGTCGGCTGCCGCCGAGTCTTACGTGACTGCTGTTTTCGGTATAAGGCACCGTTGAGCCTTCATATATGACACGCGCATTACATAACGGCGTGCTGCTTTGTCGGCAGTGCGCCGTTTTGCTATGATAGCCCGCGGCGTGTTACGAATCTGACAATGCGTAACACTGACAAGGTGATTCAAGCGGCGTTGCAATTCTGTGCGTCGATAACCGGGAGGCGTATATGCACATTCCAGATAACTACCTGTCCCCGCAGACCGATGCCGTTATGGCGGTGGCGATGGTGCCCGTTTGGGTTCATTGCATCAAAAAGGTGCGCGCCACGCTCGATCGCGAGCACATGGCGTTCCTGGGCATCTGCGCCGCGTTCTCCTTCCTGCTCATGATGTTCAACGTGCCGCTGCCTGGCGGCACCACAGGCCACGCCGTTGGTGGCGCACTCATCGCGCTGCTGCTGGGCCCCGAGGCCGCGGCTATCGCGGTTTCGGTCGCGCTGGCGCTGCAAGCGCTGCTGTTTGGCGACGGCGGCATCCTGTCCTTTGGCGCTAACTGCTTTAACATGGCCTTCGTGTTGCCGTTTGCCGCAGCCATCGTGTTCCGCGCGCTTAACAGCCGTTTGCACGACAAGAGCTGGGGTACCTCGGTTTCGGCCATCGTAAGCGGCTGGGTCGGCCTGTGCCTGGCGGCCCTGTGCGCAGCAATCGAGTTTGGTATTCAGCCGTTGCTTTTCACGAATGCTTCGGGCGCTCCGCTGTACTGCCCCTTCCCGCTGTCCATTGCCATTCCGGCCATGATGATCCCGCATATGTTGGTAGCCGGCGTGGTCGAGGGCGTGGCGACTGCCGCGATCTACGGCTTTATCAAGAAGACGGCGCCGAGCGTTATCGTCGGCCCCGAGGCCGTCGATGGCCAGCTTGCTGCCGAGGGCGCTGCTGCCAAGAAGACCTCGCTGGTCCCCACGCTCATCTTGGTTGCCGTGCTTGTCGTGGCCACGCCGCTGGGCCTGCTGGCCACGGGTGACGCCTGGGGTGAGTGGGACGCCGAGGGCGCCGCGACCGCCGTTCAGGAGGCTGGCGACGACAGCCTGCAGGCTTCAGTCGGTCTCGACACCCCGACCTTTGCCGATGCGCTGCCTACGGGTGATTACCTGCAGGCCTATTCCGAGGAGCAGGGTCTCGGCTTTGCCGGTCAGGCTGCCATGTATATCCTGTCCGGCGTGATTGGCGTGGCGGTGCTTACCATCGCATTCCGTCTGATCTCGCTGACGGTCAAGGAAAGCGGTGCTCATGGCGATGGTCGAGCTGCCTAGCTGGCTTGCGGTCGAGCAGCGTTACGAGCCCACGGGCGCTCGTCATCGCGTGATGCAAAAGAACGTCCTGCACCTGGCGAGCCTGCTTGAGCGGGTTCGCCTGGGTGGAGGCGCGCACGAGGGCGGGTCGATGGTCGACCGCGCCCTTTCTTGCGTTTCGGCTCCGGTGCGCCTGGTGGGGATATTCGTTTGCGTCCTGTGCGTGTGCCTGACACAAAGCCCGCTGTACCTCATGTTGATGGCGGCCATTGCGCTGGTGCTCGTTGCCGTGCGTCCCGTACGCGGGCTGCGCGCGACCTTTGTGCCGGCGCTTGGCGCCGCGGGGCTCGCAGTGGTTTTGGCGCTGCCTGCCCTGCTGCTGGGCGCTTCCGCTACGGGCGCCATGCTCAAGATTGCGCTCAAGACCTTCATTAATGTGTCGCTGGTGCTGGGCGTTTCGTGGACCCTCACGTGGAGCCGCATGTCGGCGGCGCTCAAGATGCTGCATCTACCCGACGAAGTTATCTTTACGTTTGATATGGCGCTCAAGCACATCGAGGTGCTGGGTCGTACGGCGCACGATCTGTGCGAATCGGTCATGCTGCGCAGCGTTGGCCGTGCGCCCGAGGGATTTTCGCGTACCGATTCGATCGCGGGTATCATGGGCATGACCTTTATCAAGGCGATGAAATGCAGCCGCGCGATGGACGAGGCTATGCTTTGCCGCGGCTTTGCCGGTGCGTATCCGGCTCCCGCGCGCGCCAGGTTTGGCTGGCGCGATGCGGCCTATGCGGCCGGCGTGGCGCTGCTGACAGTGTTGTGCGCCGTGCTGTAGGCGCTGCTGGTTCCGACTGGGGATGCAAATGGGGAAGGGCGACGTTTTGACGATCGATATGAATAGTGCGGCGGGCACGAACGGTGTGGGCGGCGCCGAGGTCGTTCCGCTCATCGAGCTGCGCGACGTGGTGTTCTCCTATGCGGGGCATACGGTTGTCGATGGCGTGTCGCTGCAGGTCGATCGTGGTGAACTCGTTGCCCTGCTCGGTCCCAACGGCTGCGGCAAGACGACGATTATGCGTCTTATTAACGGCCTTGAACTCGCGGACGCAGGGGCATACCTGTTTGACGGGCACGTGGTCGATGCGGCGTATCTGAAGGATTCTGCTGCTGCTCAGAAGTTCCACCAGCGCGTGGGCTTCGTATTCCAAAACGCCGATGCCCAGCTGTTCTGCGCCACGGTGGGCGAGGAAGTTGCTTTTGGTCCCGCGCAGATGGGTCTGCCGGCAGACGAGCTCGAGCGCCGCGTGCGCGATGCCATGGGGCTGTTCCAGGTTGCCGACCTTGCCGACGCCTCTCCCTATCAGCTCTCGGGCGGGCAAAAGAAGCGTGTTGCGCTGGCTGCGGTGGTGTCGATGAACCCGGATATCTTGGTCCTCGACGAGCCTACCAATGGGCTCGACGAGGATTCATGCGACATCGTGGTCAATTTCTTGCTGGCTTATGTCGCGGCGGGTAAGACGGTCTTGATGAGCACGCATCACCAGGATTTGGTGCGACGCCTGGGTGCCCGTGCAATCTATATCGATCGATATCACCATGTGGTCGAGGCGTCTTCGTCGTCGTATGGAACCGAAAGCGGTGCTACGGACTAGTTGCTGCGTAGAGCGTGCGTAGCCGTCCGCGCGGCTTTGCCGTGATGGTATAGTTATCCAGGTTTTTTATGGGGGTGGCTATGCCAAGCTGGAACATTCATATCGCTCAGACGGAGCGTTTGCTGGAGCGCACCGGTGCGCTTGCCAATAGCGTGCGCGACCGCAATGCCTTTTTGTTTGGCTGCGTGGTTCCGGATATCTTCGTGGGCTATATGGTCCCTGGCATCGCCGATCCCATCCCGTACCGCATTACGCACTTTGCAAAGCCCGAGCCTATCCCTAAGCCTCGTGAGCATGAGTTCTGGGATACCTATGTGGCACCGTTGCTTAAAAGTTCGCCCACCGGTGCGCCAGCCGTGGCGACCTCGATTATCGAGGAGCGCGAGCGACTGAATCGCGTGCACTATCCCCAGCGCTACAGGGATGCCGAGCCGGTTGTCGGTCCCGGCGCTCGTGAGTTCTCGCTTGCGTCCGAGGACGTGGCGCAGTCGTTGCTCGATTTGACGCTGGGTGTCTGGTCGCATCTGGTGGCCGATACCGTATGGAATACGCGCGTGAATCAGTACCTGGAGGCGCACGGCGGCAAGCCGTGCGAGGAGTTCCGCATTAAAAAGCAAGGCGACTTTGACTGGTTTGGCAAGACGCTCGGCATTGTTTCGATTCCGCGCGCGACCGATCGCCTGTATACTGCGGCGACGCGTTTTGGGCAGTATCCCATCCATAAGGAGTATGTGCTCAAGACCATCGGCGTTATGCACGAGATCGTGCGCGAAAACCCCGGCGAGCCCGACCATCCGCCATACCGCCTGCTGACCGAGGAATTCTTCGACGAAACGTTTACCGAGGTCATCGAGCTGACCGAGGCGGGTTTTGCGGCTCGCGTTGCCGCTTCGGACGTCCCCGCAGCCCCTCTGATCGCTAGCTGCTAGCCGGCCGGCTTGGCAGTGAATAGCTCACCCCAATTGATCAACAGCTTCCGTCGCATGGCGTAAACACGGCAAACGAGCTGCACATCTCATAGCATGCCATAAGCAGTTGGTTGCGTGTCATGCCATACAGTAGACATCGGCGCACAGAAAAAGGGCCCGGAAGGCAATGCCTTCCGGGCCCTTTGCAATGCAAGTGTGCTTGCAAGTACGATTTAGCGCACCTGAGCGACGTAAGCGACGTTGGTCGAGGAGACCTTGTCCTCGAGCTGGACGCTCATGCGGGGGTCGCCGGCGGTGGCGACGGTCAGATCGCCGGCCTCGACGTAGCCGAGCTCCTTAGCGGTCTCGATCGCCTTGACGATCGTGCCGTTGACGGTGCCCTGGGTAATCTCGGCCTGGTGCGGGATAACGCCCCAGTACATAATCATCTGCTGGACGGCCCACTCGTGGCGGGAGAACGCGCAGATCGGCATGCTGGGACGGAAGTGCGAGATCAGGCGAGCGGTACGACCGGTGGTCGTCGGCACGGTGATGCACTTGGCGCCAACGGTGGTAGCCATGTTCACAGCGGACATACCCACAACGTTGTTGACGACGCGGGTGCCGTGAGCGTCAGCCGGAACCTCGAGCGGAGCGTGAGCCGGGAGGTACTTCTCAGTCTCGAGAGCAATGCTGGCCTGCATCTTGACGGCCTCGACCGGGTACTTACCGGCAGCGGACTCGCCAGAGAGCATAACGGCGTCGGTACCGTCGTAGATGGCGTTAGCAACGTCGGCAACCTCGGCGCGCGTCGGGCGCGGGTTCTGCTGCATGGAGTCGAGCATCTGCGTAGCGGTGATAACGGGCTTGTAGGCCGCGTTGCACTTGGCGATGATCTCCTTCTGGATGTGCGGAACGAGCTCGGGCTTGATCTCGATGCCCAGGTCGCCACGGGCGACCATGATGCCGTCGGAAGCCTCGAGAATCTCGTCGAAGTTCTCGACGCCCAGGGCGCACTCGATCTTCGGGAAAATCGTCACGTGCTCGCCACCGTTCTCGCGGCAAAGCTCGCGGATGCCGCGGACGGACTCGCCGTCACGGATGAAGGAAGCGGCGATGTAGTCGATGTTCTCGGTCAGGCCAAAGAGGATGTCCTGACGATCGCGCTCGGTGATGGCGGGCAGCGAGATGTTGACGTTGGGCATGTTGACGCCCTTGCGCTCGCCGATCAGGCCGTCATTCTTGACGACGCAGGTCATGTCCTGGCCGTCGACGGACTCGACCTCGAGGGCAACCAGACCGTCATCGATCAGGATAAGGGAGCCCTTCTCGACCTCGGAGGGCAGAGCCAGGTAGTCGAGGGAGATGTGCTCAGAGGTGCCGTGGAAATCCTCGGACGTGGGCTGAGCGGTGACGACGATCTTATCGCCGGTCTTGACGGCAACCTTCTTGCCATCGACCAGAAGGCCGGTGCGGACCTCGGGGCCCTTGGTGTCGAGCAGGATGCCGACGGGCAGACCGAGCTCCTTGGAAATACGACGGACGCGCTCGATGCGACCGTGGTGCTCGTCGTAGGATCCGTGCGAGAAGTTAAAACGGGCGACGTTCATGCCCGCCTTGATCATCTCGCGGATGGTCTCGTCGCTATCGCAGGCGGGACCCATGGTGCATACAATCTTGGTGCGCTTGTACATTCAGACCTCCATCTGACATCGTCTTGCGCTGATAGATAAACCATAAGAAATAAAACTGAGATGATTATAACGAAATGCCGACCGAATACCTCAAAAAATCGACCGTATGCCGAATTAGAAGTTCATTTTTTGCGGTAAAAACGGTATATGAAAAATCTTTACCAACCGTTCTGACCGCTGCTATCTGGGCGATATTTCAGTTTGATGATGCACCGAAGAAAAAACGTTTTATCAATGTTGAGCATCACACGGTCTGCATCGTTGCACTCGAGCCGTGTTTCCAATTGGAATGTTTTGGCTAGACGCGCCGCTTTGGGGTACCATAGCCCCACTATCAACTGCCGCTCAGCACGGCAGCCTTGATGAGCCCTTGCCCTTCTCCTGGGAATTATGATCGGGCATCAATCTGCTGAGTGGCCCGAATCCCAGGAGGGGACTCTATATGCAAAAGGAATACCTGTCCGCCGCGGCGGAGGTACTCAGCGACCAAGGTGTCGATGAGAACCTCGGCCTGAGCAACGACGAGGCGTCGTCGCGCCTCGCCAAGACAGGCCCTAACAAGCTCGAGGAAGCCGAGAAGACGCCGTTGTGGAAGCGCTTCTTTGAGCAGATGGCCGACCCCATGGTTATCATGCTGATCGTTGCCGCCGTCATCAGTGCACTCACGGGCATGGTCAAGGGTGAGGCGGACTTTGCCGACGTCGCCATCATCATGTTCGTCGTTATCGTCAACTCGGTGCTGGGCGTGGTTCAGGAGGCCAAGAGCGAGGAGGCTCTCGAGGCCCTGCAGGAGATGAGCGCGGCGCAGTCCAAGGTGCTGCGCGACGGCAAGCTCGTGCACCTGCCGAGCGCCGAGCTCGTGCCCGGTGACGTGATCATGCTCGAGGCGGGCGACTCCGTCCCGGCCGACTGCCGCGTGCTCGAGAGCGCCACGATGAAGATCGAGGAGGCCGCCCTTACCGGCGAGTCCGTGCCCGTCGAGAAGCATGCCAACGTGATCGAGCTCGCCGCCGGCACCGACGACGTGCCGCTCGGCGACCGCAAGAACATGTGCTACATGGGTTCCACCGTGGTATACGGCCGCGGCCGCGCCGTCGTGGTCGGCACCGGCATGAACACCGAGATGGGTAAGATCGCCGGCGCCCTGGCCGAGGCCAAGGAAGAGCTCACGCCGCTGCAGGTGAAGCTTGCCGAGCTCAGCCGCATCCTCACCATCATGGTTATCGTCATCTGCGTCGTTATCTTTGGCGTCGATATCATCCGCCACGGCGTGGGCAACGTTCTTACCGACCCGACCGCCCTGCTCGATACCTTTATGGTCGCCGTCTCGCTCGCCGTCGCTGCCATCCCCGAGGGCCTGGTCGCCGTCGTGACCATCGTGCTGTCGCTTGGCGTGACCAAGATGGCCAAGCGCCAGGCAATCATCCGCAAGCTTTCCGCCGTCGAGACCCTTGGCTGCACACAGACCATCTGCTCCGACAAGACCGGTACCCTCACCCAGAACAAGATGACCGTCGTCAAGCACGAGCTCGCTGCGCCTAAGGAGAAGTTCCTGGCCGGCATGGCTCTGTGCTCCGACGCCCAGTGGGACGAGGAACTGGGCGAGGCTTTGGGTGAGCCGACCGAGTGTGCGCTCGTCAACGATGCCGGCAAGGCGGGCCTCACTGGCCTGGCTGCCGAGCACCCGCGCGTGGGTGAGGCCCCGTTCGACTCTGGCCGCAAGATGATGTCCGTGGTCGTCGAGACCCTGGACGGCGAGTACGAGCAGTACACCAAGGGCGCGCCCGACGTGGTGATCGGCCTGTGCACCCATATCTACGAGGGCGATAAGGTCGTCCCCCTGACCGAGGAGCGTCGCGCCGAGCTCGTGGCCGCCAACAAGGCCATGGCCGACGAGGCCCTGCGCGTACTGGCGCTGGCAAGCCGCACCTACACCGAGGTCCCGGCCGACTGCAGCCCCGCTGCGCTCGAACACGACCTGGTCTTCTGCGGCCTGTCCGGCATGATTGACCCGGTCCGCCCCGAGGTCGCCGACGCCATCCGCGAGGCGCACGACGCCGGTATCCGCACCGTCATGATCACGGGCGACCACATCGACACCGCCGTGGCCATCGCCAAGCAGCTGGGCATCGTCACCGATCGCAGCCATGCCATCACCGGTGCCGACCTCGATCGCATGAGCGACGAGGAGCTCGACGCGCACATCGAGGACTACGGCGTGTACGCCCGCGTTCAGCCCGAGCATAAGACCCGCATCGTCGAGGCTTGGAAGTCGCGCGACCAGATCGTGGCCATGACGGGCGACGGCGTCAACGACGCCCCGTCCATCAAACGCGCCGACATCGGCGTG
Source organism: uncultured Collinsella sp. (assembly GCA_937925715.1). Taxonomy (GTDB): domain Bacteria; phylum Actinomycetota; class Coriobacteriia; order Coriobacteriales; family Coriobacteriaceae; genus Collinsella. The sequence continues at coordinate 24,273 of CALAMG010000038.1, read as the reverse complement.
GGCATGGGCATCACCGGTACCGACGTCACCAAGAACGTCGCCGACATGGTACTTGCCGACGACAACTTCGCCACCATCATCGGTGCCTGCGAAGAGGGGCGCCGCATCTACGACAACATCCGCAAGGTCATCCAGTTCCTGCTTTCGGCCAACCTTGCCGAGGTGTTCTCGGTGTTTATCGCCACGCTCATCGGCTTTACCATCTTTCAGCCGGTGCAGCTGCTGTGGGTGAACCTGGTCACCGACTGCTTCCCCGCGCTCGCGCTGGGCATGGAGGATGCCGAGGGCGACATCATGAAGCGCAAGCCGCGCAACGCCAAGGACGGCGTCTTTGCCGGACATATGGGTCTGGACTGCGTGGTCCAGGGCCTGATCATCACCGTGCTGGTGCTGGCGAGCTTCTTTGTGGGCGTGTACTTTGACATGGGCTACATCCACATCGCCGATATGATCGCCGGCAATGCCGACGAGGAAGGCGTGATGATGGCGTTCATCACGCTCAACATGGTCGAGATTTTCCACTGCTTCAATATGCGCAGCCGTCGTGCGTCGCTGTTCACCATGAAGAAGCAGAACAAGTGGCTGTGGGCTTCCGCCGCGCTGGCACTGGTGCTGACGGTGATCGTGACCGTGCAGCCGACGCTTGCCGAGATGTTCTTCGGCCCTGTGACGCTTGAGCTCAAGGGCGTTCTTGCCGCGCTGGGCCTGGCCTTCCTGATCATCCCGCTGATGGAGATCTACAAGGCGATCATGCGCGCGGTCGAGAAGGAGTAAGTTAACCTGTCCGGGCCCGCCCCTGCGTGTTTTCTTCTTCGCTGGTCCTCGCGCTTCGCGCTGCGGGATCGCTCAGAAGAAAACACTCTCGGGGTGGGCCCTACGGTATCCTTGCTGGCTTTACTCCCGCGCGGATGAAAAAGGGCTGAGGGAAAGAAGGTGAGCGGCCGAGCAATTGCTCGGCCGCTCGTTTTGAATAAAGGATGTGCCCTTAGGAAACCCCTCCCGGCGGGCGGGCCCTGCGGTATCCTTGCTGGCTTTTCTCCCGTGCGGATGAAAAGGGCTGAGGGAAAGATTGTGAGCTGGTCGAGCTTTGCCCGGCCAGCTCTTTTTGATTTAAAATACCTGCTCAGTTGTGATTTATGGTGCTGGGAGGCGCTTGTGGGCAAGGCTAAGGCTAAAGCGAAGAAAAAGACGACGGGGGCGCGGGCTAAGCGCGATCGTCGTCGGAAGCTTGCGACCGAGGCCCCCGCGTCTGCCGAGGAGCTGCTGGCAAGCGTGCCGGGACTCGACGCGCTGCAGGACGTTCCGGCGTTTGATGACCTGCCGGTCGATGAAGCCCAGCAGACTGCCTTTGACGATTTTTGCGCACATGCCGAGGAACCCGAGCAGATGCAGCTTGGCGCCGTGGTGCGCTTGGATCGCGGGTTTCCGCTGGTGGCGACTGCCAACGATACCTTCCGCGCCGAGCATGCCGTGGGGTTTGCTAAGTCGCGCGGCGAGGACGAGGTCCTGCTGCCCGCCGTGGGCGACCGTGTGGCGGTGCGCCGCGCTCCCGGGCACGATATGGGCGTGATTGAGTGCGTTCTGCCGCGCCGTACGAGCTTTGAGCGTTGGCGCGGCCGTGCCCGCGGAGAGCGTCAGGTGCTCTGCTCCAACGTGGATAGCGTGCTAATCGTGCAGGCGCTCGGTGCCGGTGAGGTGCTGCTCGACCGCGTGGCGCGCTCGCTGGTGTTGGCGCTCGACTGCGATGCCGAGCCGGTGGTGGTACTCACCAAAGCTGATCGCTGCGATGCCGAGGAGCTCGAGCGCGATCTGGACCGCGTGCGCCGCCTGGTGGGTCCGGACGTGCGCGTGATCGTGACGTCCTCTGCCGAGGGCCGCGGCCTGGACGAGGTCCGTGCCTGCGTGCCTACCGGGAGCTGCGCCATGATTCTGGGCGAGTCGGGCGCCGGCAAGTCGACGCTGCTCAATGCGCTGCTGGGCCACGATACGTTGGCGACCGGCGGTGTGCGCGAACGCGACGACCAGGGCCGTCACACTACCGTCGCGCGCGTGATGGTGGCGCTGCCGGGCGACGCCGGCGTGATCGCCGATGCCCCGGGCCTGCGCAGTCTACCGCTCGTGGGTCACGAGCGGGGTCTGGCGCGCGCCTTCCCCGAGATTGTCGAGGCATCGCGCGCGTGCCGGTTTGGCGATTGCACGCATACCCATGAGCCGGGTTGCGCTGTTCGCGAGGCCGAGGACGCCGGGCAGATCGACAGCCTGCGTTTGGAAACGTTCCAAAACCTGGCGTCATCCATGCGCGTGAGTGCTCAAATGCTCGATCCCGATGTCCATCTGTAATTGATTTTTCCTATGACAGCCGTCTTCCAACTGTTCGGGAGACGGCTTTTTTGCTGCGGAAAAGCCTCGAAACATGCAGTTTGCTGACGTGCTGGCCAAAACCTTGCCACGAGCTTGACGGGCTGGTCAGCTTTTGGTCAGCGATTGGTTTGACATCGAAAACCAAGATCGCGATTGCGCTGCTTTGCGCTCTGACCGCCCAGACAATGGTGGTACGGGCATCCGCCCGGCACTGCCATGAGAGGAGCGGCCGTGAACAAGAGCAAGCGCATCGCCATCAGTCTGGTCGCGGGCGTGCTCGCTGCTCTGCTCTGCATGGTTTACGGCTCGTCGATCCGCTCGCAAGCCGAACAGGTCCAGGCTGAGACCTTGGCCAAGTACGGTGGCGATCGCGTCGAGGTATGCGTCGCGGCGCGTGATATCGATGTGGGCGAGACCCTCGATGAGACCAATGTCATAACCCAAGAATGGCTGACGAGTCTGCTGCCGCGTGACGCGGCGACCGAGCTGCGCCAGGTGCGCGGCGACGTGACGACTTCGCGTATTCCCAAAAACGCCGTGATCTGCAATGTCTACACCAAGGCCGAGAGCCACAAGCTCGAGGTGCCTAAGGGCAAAGTCGCCGTTTCGGTGGCGGTCGATGCCGAGCACTCGGTCGGCGGCGCCACGGGCGTGGGCAGCTACGTGGATGTGTATGTGCAAAAAGACGGCGTAACCGATCGACTGTGCGGCGCGTACGTGATCGATACCAGTGAGGATTCCGGTGCCACGCGCGAGGGCAAGATCGAATGGGTGACGCTGGCGGCTGACCCCGAAGACGTCAAGGAACTGCTGGGAGCCTCGGGCAAGGGAACGGTCAGCTTGACGATTCCCGCCACGGCGCGCGGCAAAAAGAGCGGAGGCGACAAGTGATGAAGGCGATCTGGCTTGCGTGCTGCGCGTGCGGCGATTACGGGCTGTTGCAGCGGGAAGTCGAGGGCCGTGATGCGGGTGCACAGGTGCTTCGCGTAGGTGACCTGGACGGGCTGGTTTCCATGGCTCGGGCGTTTCCGTCGCGCCGCGGGGCTGCCATCATCGCGGCGTCTCTGTTTGATACCGAAGATGTGCGCAAGACTGTTGCGCGCCTGACGGCCGAAGGCCGCGTGAGTCGCGTGGTCGTGTTGATAGAAGCACTCGATCCGTCGGATATCGAGGGGCTGTTTCGCGCAGGGGCGACCGAGGTCATCGCTGCGCACAGTATATGCGGCAACGGGCGCGCGGGCGAGGGAGCGGTTGATTCCGATCGGCGCATGACGATTGAGCCCGATGCTTTTGTTGATAGGGAACCCGGGGCGCCTCGCGCTACAAGAGGCCCGCGTGTTGATGATTATGGAAAAGCGGAAGCCGAGCATGGTCGGCGCCCCCGGAACCCCCTTGTATACGATGACGCTGGAGAGCCGGCGCAGCATGCTGGCGACTCCCCGGCTGTAGATATGGGATACGTGCACGGCGTGAATCTGGCGGATGAACTCGACGAAGTTGAGGGCTTTGCCGGGTGCGGCGAGTTGTCGCTGATGCAGCATGAGCAGATTGCACAGAACGAGCCTGCCTCGCAGACCGAACAAGCTGCCATGCCGGCTTGGACGCAGCGTGTGGTTGCGGCGGGGGAGACGGGGACGCTGTCACCGACGCCCGCCCCGCCGCCTCCGATGCCGCCGGCAGACGCTGCCGCTCCGCAGCATCGAGCTCCGGTCATCTGCGCTATTTCGGGTTCAGGCGGTTGCGGCAAGTCGACGATCATTGCCACCATGGCACACACATCGTCGCTGTTGGGCTTGCGTGCCGCCGTGCTCGACCTGGACCTGATGTTTGGAAACCTTTACGACTTGTTAGGCGTCGATGCTCCGCGCGATATGGCGGCACTTATCGAGCCGTCGGTGGCGGGCGCGCTTGCCGAGCCGGATATCGTGGCCGCATCGATGCGCGTGGCGCCGGGCGTTACGCTCTGGGGTCCCGTCGCGGCGCCCGAGCAAGCCGAGCTCATGGCATGTCCGGTGGAGCTACTGCTCGATGTCCTGCGTCGCGAATCCGACGTGGTCTTTATCGATACCTCGGTCTTTTGGGGCGACGCCGTGGCGGCTGCGGTGGCGGCGAGCGACCGTTGCCTGGTCGTTGGCGATGCGGCGGTGTCGTCCGCGACATCGGCATCGCGCGTCATTGAACTGGCAAGTCGAGTAGGTGTGCCGCGCACGCGCATGAGCGCCGTGTTCAACCGGTTCGGTGCGCGCGGGGCAGACGAGGACGTCGCCATGCGCTTTGAGATTGCCTGCGCGTTGAGCTCCAAGATTCGTATCGCCGATGGCGGGCAGGATCTCGCCGCGCTCATGGCGTTTGGGCGCGCTGACGAGGCAGTGGGGCAGACCAGCGCTTTTGCGACCAGCGTGCGCGAGGCCACGCGCGAGATGCTCGTGGAACTGGGGTGTGCCGTCGGCCCTTGGAGCGATATGGTCGCCGACCGTGCAACGCGTACCGAGCGTCCGCGTATCCGCCTTCCCTGGTCGCGCGAGGGTGATCAGCGATGAGCCTGCAAACGAGGATTAAGGCTGCCGGCGCTGCAGCGGCGGCAGCGCCTGTGGATGCGGGGCGTCGCCGTGCGGTGAAACGACGCACCAAGCGCGCCGTGATGGACCGCATGGGTTACGACGAAGTGGCGCGTATCAGCGCCTATATCGACCCGGCACTTGCCCGCTCGGAATTGCGTCCCGCGGTGGAGGCGGCGCTCAATGTTGAGGAGCCGACTGATCTCGCGACGTCCGAGCGCGAGACCATCATCGACGAGATTTTGGATGACGTGGTGGGCTTGGGGCCGTTGCAGCCGCTCATCGAGGACGACACCGTTACCGAGATCATGATTAACGGCTGCCGCTCGGCTTTCTTTGAACGCGGCGGCGTCTTGCACCCCATCGAGCATGCGTTTGAGGATGATGAGCAGATCCGTGTGCTTATCGACCGCATCATCTCGCCACTTGGCCGCCGTATCGACGAGCGCAGCCCCATCGTCAACGCCCGCCTCAAAACGGGCTATCGCGTCAACGCGGTGATTCCGCCTGTGGCGATTGACGGACCGATTCTCACCATCCGAAAGTTCTCGGACCGCATCTGCTCGCTGGACGAGCTTGTGGGGCTGGGGTCGCTGCCGCTTTGGTATGCGCAGCTGTTGTCGTGCGCGGTGTCGCTGCGACAGGACCTGGCGGTTGCGGGAGGCACGGGATCTGGTAAGACCACCCTGCTCAACGCGTTGTCATGTGAGATTTCCACCGGCGAGCGCATCGTGACGATCGAGGACTCTGCCGAGCTCAAGTTTGCGCATCATCCGCACGTGGTGCGTCTAGAGGCGCGCGAGGCTTCAATTGAGGGCGAGGGCGCGGTGACGATCCGCGACCTGGTGACCAATGCCCTGCGCATGCGCCCCGACCGCATCGTGGTGGGCGAGGTGCGCGGTGCCGAGTGCTGCGACATGTTGCAGGCCATGAACACGGGCCACGACGGGTCGCTCACCACGCTTCATGCGGGTTCCGAGCAGGAGACCGTGGTGCGTCTGACGTTGCTTGCACGTTATGGCATCGATCTGCCGAGCGAGCTCATCGAGGAGCAGATTGCCATGGCGCTCGACGGCATCGTGATGTCCGAGCGCCACGCCGATGGCAGGCGCTTCGTCTCCTCGTATTCGGGGGTGCGTCGCGCCGCGTCGGGCGGCGTAGAGCTCGAGCGCTATGTGACTTTCGATGCCGCCGAGCGCACCTGGACGCTTGACCGCGAGCCGCCGTTTATCGCAGAAGGCCTGCGGTCGGGGACGCTCACACAAGAGGAGGTGGACGAATGGAGGTCGCTGTGCCCCTCGTCGTAGGGGGTTTGGCAGGGTTTTCTGTCGCGACGGCGTGCGGGGCGGAACCTCGTGTGCCGCAGGTGCCGCCGGCGGAGCTGGCGCGTCAGGCGTTCGAGACGGTGGCAGAGAATCTGCCGCGTGAGCTGGTGGAAAACGATCTGCTGAAAAAGATTGCCCGTTCGTGGGCATCGCTGGCTCCGGCGCGTCGCCTTGGCCTCGTGATCGAGGATGCTTCGGGGCGTTTGGCGTTTCTGCTGCTATCGAGCGGTGTCTGCTGCGTTTTACTAACGATGGTGTCGTTATCGCCCCTCGGGTTTGCCTTGGGACTTGTTGCTCCGATTGCCGCTGGCGCCGCTCGGGATGGCTTTGAGAGCCGGCGCGAGCAACACGATGCAGAAGAGGCCATGCCCGAGGCGTTTACCGCACTTTCCATGTCGCTTGCCTCGGGACATTCGCTGGCCCAGGGCATGCGCTTTGTGGGCGCTCATGCGCAAGAACCGGTGCATACCGAGTTTTTGCGGGTGGCGGCGGCGATCGATTGCGGTATCTCGGCGACCGACGCGCTCGATGACTTGCTCGTGCGCATCGACGCCCCCGGTCTTTCGCTTGTGACCTTGGCGCTTAAGGTGTCACAGCGCACCGGCGCTCCGCTTGCCGACTTGCTGTCCGAGGCGTCGAGCATGGTAGGGGAGCGCATTGAGCTCAAGCGCCGCCTGGATGTTAAGACGTCACAGGCGCGTATGTCGGCACACATGGTCGCGGCGATGCCGGCGGGCATGTGCGCGGTGTTGGCGCTGCTTTCGGCAGATTTTCGTCGCGGTCTTGCGACGCCTGCCGGTGCGGGCGCTGTGGTGCTGGGTCTAGCCCTCAACGTCGTTGCCCTGGTGGTTATCCGGCGCATTATGCGGGTGGAGCTATGAGCGCCCCGGTTGCAGTTGTGGCTTGCCTGTGTGCCCTGAGTGTATTTGTCGCGACGGGTTTGGATCGGGCGGATGCGCGCGAGATCGCAGGGGCCTGCAAGCGCGAGGCGGTGCTGGTCGCTGCCGCGGGTCGCTCGGTGGTCGATGCCCTGACCGCGCGAGTGAAGGGCGCGGTTGGAGCGGGCGGCCCGGCGCGAGTTTCGCTCGGCGAAGTGTCCGAGATGATCGATGTTGTGCGCTTGGGTCTTTCGGCCGGTCTTTCGTTTGATGCGGCGCTTGAGATTTTCTGCGCCAACCGCCGGTCAGTGCTGGCTCTTCGCCTTGAGCGGGCCTGCATGGCGTGGCAAGTGGGCGTGGACACGCGTGAGGACGAGTTGTTGGCCGCCGCGCGCGACCTGGACGTGCGAGCGCTCGAGACCTTTGCCATCACGGTGGGGCAGGCGCTCGCCCTGGGTGCCCCACTTGCCGAGACGCTGGCCGCTCAAAGTCGCGAGATCCGTGCGGCTCATCGCGCCGCGGTCGAGCGCGAGATCGAGCGTGCACCCGTCAAGCTGCTGATTCCCACCGGCACGCTCATCTTGCCGGCGTTGCTTCTGTCCATATTGGGCCCGCTGCTGGGAGCAGGCGGGATGATGTAGGGAGGAATACATGAACACGATGACTGACGCTGCTGGCAAGGTCCAGGGCTGGGCGTTTTGCCGGGCGGCACATGTTCGTCAGCGCGCCAAGGAACTATTGCAGGAGGAGAGTGCACAGGGTACCACCGAGTATGCCATCTTGGTCGGCGTGCTCGTGGTGATCGCGATTATCGCCATCGTCGCATTTAAGGGCAAGGTCCAAGATCTATGGAACGCTATCAGCGAGGGCATCAACAGCCTGTAGAGGGCGAGCGCCCCATCGGGGTGCTGCTGGTGTTTGCTTGCCTGACCGTGGCGATAGCGGCGGTGCTTTGGGGGCTTAACGCCGCGCGGCAGCAGCGTCCTGGGACCGCCTCCGATTTGGGCTCAGATTCGGCGGTGGCGTCTCAAAAAGATGAGATGCGAGATGTGGACGATTCGGATGTCGCTGTCACGGCGCAAACCTTTCTGCGGACGCTCGACAAGCGGTCTGGCACTGCGACGGATTCGCCTGAGGGCAACGCGATTGCGGTCCGGCTTGCATGGTCCGAGTGCCGACCGATGACCGAGGCGGCGGCGGATATGCTGCGTGCCTATCGCGAGGTGCCCACGGCGCAACTTGCTCTGAGCGGCTATCTCGACATCAAGGGCAACGTGTGGGGCGCCATCGTGCGTGACGGACGCGGCTGGGTCGATATGGTGACGGTTGCCGCGGATGCTGGCGATACTTCGTGTTGCCTGCGTGTGGTCCGCCTGACCCCGCAGACAACGAACTCAAAGGAGGGGTCGTGAAATGCATTATGTCCTGCGCGAGGAATCTGCCCAGGCAACGGTCGAATACGCCATCGTCACGGTGGCACTGCTTTCCATCGTGCTGGCGATCGCAGGGCTTTGGCGTGCCGGTGCCGATGGGCGCTTGGCGGCGCTGGTCGAGCGGACGGCATCTCACGGCGTCACCTCGACATCGGTTGTCGACGCTGCTGCGGGTGCTAAGGACATCGTGCTGTATTGATGTTGCGCGCGAGGACCGGGCTCAGTCTACGGTCGAGGCGGCATTCCTACTGCCGACGTTTCTGGCGCTCGTCCTGTTGGCGCTGCAGCCGGTGTGCCTGCTCTATACACGCGCGGTCATGGAGTCTGCCGCCGCCGAGACCGCGCGGCTCATGACCACGACGACGATGGGGGATGACGAGGATATTAAGGAGTTTGCCCGCCGCCGTCTTGCCGCGGTTCCCGACGTTTCGATTTTCCATGCCGGCGGGCCCCTGTCGTGGGATATCGAGCTTGGTCGGGCCGATGCGGGCGGCGTCTCGTCCGTTTCCGTTACCGGCGAGGTTAAACCGCTGCCCGTGATCGGTGCGTTTGCGCAGGCTATGGGTAGCGCAGGCCAAAACGGCTATGTCGAGCTTAAGGTCGACGTCTCGTATCGATCGCGTCCCGAGTGGCTGGAGGGAGATTATGATTCATGGATTGCTGCATGGGATTAAGCGCTGCCTGTTGAAGGTGACGAGGGGGCTTGCGGGCCGTTGCCGACCGCGTGCTCGCTGCAAGCGAGGCGGCTTTATGGGTCGAGCCGGGATCGACCTGTTTATCGAAGACGGTGCCTATACCACGCTCTCCTCTGCGGTGGTCATCTTGGTGGTGCTCACGTTGCTGTTTTCGTCGGCGGCGGCGATATGGAGCATGTCGCGCGCGGGGGACACCCAGGCGGCTGCCGATAGCGGCGCGCTGGCAGGCGCCAATGTGGTGGCGTCCTACCATACGGCTGCGACAGTGGTGGATGCGAGCATATTGAGCTTGGGCCTAGCGGGGTTTGCCACGATCGGCACCGGCTTGGTCGCCATCCTTATTCCGGGTGCCGAGCTTGCCGCGGGCGATATGGTCGACACGGGGATCGAGATCATTAAAACGCGCAATAAGTTTGCCAAAAGCGCCTCCAAGGGCCTGCAGAAAACCGAGACGGCTCTACCGTATCTGGTTGCCGCGCGAGCTACGCAGGCCGTGTCGGCGCAGGATACCGAGGGTGCGACCTATACCGGTACGGCGCTTGCCGTGCCCAGGACGTCCGAGTCGGATTTCGTTGCGCTCGAGGGGTCCGAGATCTCGACCGATGTCATTAAAGACACATCGAAAGATCTGGAACGCGCAGCAGATGAGCTGCAGAAGGCCTCGGAGGAGACGGCGAAAGCAAAAGAGCGCGCCTGGCTTGCGGATTGCGGCGGGTCGGATCCGGCTTCGGTCGGCAGCCGCTCATGCATGTGGGAACGCGCGAAGAGCCTGGCAAAGCTATCGGATATTGAGAATCCGCACAAAGCCTCGAGTATCACGTGGGAGCCGCAAGTGGCACTCGATCGCGCGAAGGCCTACTATCACCAGCGTCTGGCAGACGAAAAACCGCAGGGTTCAAGCGTCGAGATGAAGGCGGAGTCGGCGGCGCGCAAGGCGTTTTACACCTATGCGAGCGCAGAGGTCAATCGCGCATATATAACCGAAGACGGAGACCGGGCCACTTCCTATATTCCGTTGTTGCCGCGCAACACTGACGAGGTGCGAGCGACGGAACTCTATACCGATGTGGCGTGGCCAACTAGTACCAACGATGGCAAAACGTATCTGCATTATGGAACGAGCTGCCCCAACTATAAGAAAGGGACGCCAGGCGGGCTAGCCTCGGTCGCTGCTTATGACGGGCAGGACAAATGCAACAGATGCCATTTTGGTGTTTCGTCGCTCGGCGCCGTTGCGGCTCCTTCGACTTCTATCGAAAACGGCTTCGAGTACCACTTTGATGAGTTCAAAGGCGCTCTGGAAGACTACGTCGAATGCCGCAACAAAGAGCTCGAGCTCATGCGCCAGACCGAGGACGAGGCAGACCGTGCGGGCAATGCGTTTGACGAGGCCATTAAAGCGCTTTCGGGCGAGCGTCCGCGTATCGCCCCGCCCGGCCGCAATGGCGTGGTTGCCCTTGCGGTTTCGGGTGCCATCTCGAGCCCCGATGAGCTCAACTCTTCGTTTAACACGACAGTCAGGCTTGGCGATCGCGGCGCGATCTCTGCTGCGGTGCTGGCGCCCGATGACGCGACGGCGCAGAACAACGTTCTCTCGCGGTTTTTCTCGACGCTGGAGGAGCGTTCGGGTGGCGTTGCCGGTGTACTCGATGACGTCATGGATGTTTGGGGACGGCTGCTTGTGGGATACGGAGACATCCAGGGCTCGGCCGACGAGCTTATGGATGAGATGATCGATGACCTGGGAGGGGACAGTGGCGCGCTGGGCTCCATTGCGTCGTGGCTCGGCGATACCGTTTCGGCGTCCGTGGCGGCGCTGGGCTTGGAACCGTGCGATTTGCGCCTGCGAAAGCCGGTGTTGACCGACACCGCCAACGTCATCAAGAGCCCGGGGTCTGACATCACAGGTCTTTCTAATGCGCAGGACAAGCTACGAAGTATTCCGCTGGGCGTGACCGATCCCAAGGCGCTTTGCGAGGCGCTGGAATATCAAGTCGAGCGCACCATCAGCGGCACGGTGTTCACGCTTGCGGAGATTCCGCTGCCCGGCGGCGGTTCCATCCCACTTACCGTCGATGTCGCCACGCTGGCGGGTGCCTTGGGCGGTGGGTCGTAATGGGCATCCGCACGCGCCTGTGCGAGGAGCGCGCCCAGGCGACGGTCGAGATGGCCGTGGTCACGCCCGTCCTGCTGGTTCTGGCGCTTATCGTGTACAACGTCATGGTCTTTGCCGGCGCGGTCGCGCGCTTCGATCGCGTGGTGCCCGATATCGTGCTAGCGTATGCCGTGGCGCCGAGCGGGGAGGGCGATGACAGCTCCATCGATGCCTCCGCGACCGTTCAGGCTCAGATCCAACATGCCATGGAAGGCTATGACTTGCAGATTGAGGTCTCGAGCGAGCAGGGTGTGACGACATCGGATGGCGGTCTGCTTTCGCTTTCCGGCACGTTTAGGACCTATACCTGTACCATGCGCTACGAGCCGTGGCCGAGCTCGCTCAGCATCGCCGGCGTTTCGCTGGGGGCACCGGCAAAGTTGTCGCACGAGCGTGCAGTGACGGTCGATCCGTGGCGTCCGGGGGTGGTTATGTGACCGCAGCCTCATCCTACATTGCCTACGCGCGGGCGCTCAACAGGCTGGGTTGGACGCCTGCCGAGTTTGTGGTGGCGGAGTCGTTTGCCGTGCGTCTACGCGGCATGCTGGGACGGTCTCCGATTGCTGCCAACGGGTTGCCGCTCGTCATGGCGTTTCCGCGCTGCTCTTCGGTCCACACCTGCTTTATGGTCTATCCCATCGACGTTGCCTTTATTGACCGTTACGGCAACGTCCTCGCGCGCTACGAAAACGTCCGTCCTTGGCGCATGTGTTCCTGTCCCGGTGCCTGGGCGGTATTGGAACGCCCTTCAATCCTCGCTACACCTCCCGCCCTTCAACAAGTGCCGGCGTAGGAATTGGCGACAGCGGACTTTCGTCATACGAAATTGGGTAAGATGGAGGAGAAGATGCATGGATGTTGAGATCCATCCCAACGCCAAAAAACACTTGACGGAAAAGCAGGTGCTTGGTGCCTGGTTCGCGGTTACTGAGTGCATTCGCCGCGAGTCGGAGGATGAGCCGCCGAGATGGCTTGCCATTGGATGGCTTCCAGATGGTCGAAGTGTGGAACTTGTTGCGGTCGAACTAATTCGTGGATGGCTCATTGTTCATGCCCTGTCTCCGGTTCAGAAGAAATTCTGGCAAGAGATCGAGCGAGCTCGGCAGAGGGGTCGATGATGAGCAAGGCGTATACGGCTGCCAATGGTCAGGTTGTAACGGATGAAATGATTGACGCGTGGTGCGAGTCGTACGAGCATGGCGGGTTTCCGGACGGCGAGCATACCGTTGGGGGGATCGTGCACGGGCGGCCTCCGCTCTCAAGCGAAGGGACGGCAACGCTATCGGTCAAGATTCCCCTAGGGATGAAGGAGGCGATTCGTCGTCGGGCGGCGGCTGAAGGGATGACGCCAAGTGAGTTTGCCCGTGCAGCCCTGAGCGAAAAACTTCTTGCGGCGGGTTGATGTCTCTAACGTGCTGTTCTATAGGGTCGGACTTGTGGCTGGCACCGTGCCCAAAAACTTTTTTCAAATTCTCGGTTGACCGGAGCGCGTCCTTGGTTATACTAATCAAGCCTTGAAACAAGGCACACCTCAAATGGCTGGGTAGCTCAGTTGGTAGAGCAGAGGACTGAAAATCCTCGTGTCAGGGGTTCGATTCCCTTCCCCGCCACCTTGAATTGACTAGGACCTCTGCAAAGGGGTCCTTTTCTTTTATGTGGACCATGCACGGAATCGAACCCCGTGAGGGCGCGGAGCTGAGGAAACGCGCAAGCGTTTTCCAGCGTAGCTCGCAAGGCGCGCAGGCGCCGCAGCGGTCCGTCCGCGCAGCGCGCGGACGCGATTCCCTTCCCCGCCACCTTGAATTGACTAGGACCTCTGCAAAGGGGTCCTTTTCTTTTATGTGGACCCGCGGAAAGCGCATCCCATTATTGAGCGAAAGAATGGAATGCGCTTTCCGGCGCCTGCCCTCGGCGTGTATGCGCATCTCGGTACGTCATCTTGACCCCGCTCGCCCCAGACATTCCTCCCGCTTTTGCGCCACTTTACAGACCGTTCGGTCGTCTGTCCGCACGCGCGGGTATACTCAAAACGATACTTTTCCTATGCAATACGATGCAGGTTTGGCCTGCACGATCCGAAGGGGGCAGTGATGGAGAGGATACTCGGCGTTAATCTCTCTGGCTGGTTTATTCCCGAGCCTTGGGTGACCCCGTCGCTATACGCGGCGACCGGTGCATCCAACGCGGCCGAGCTGCAGGAGGCCATGGGCACCGCCGCCTATAACGAGCGCATGCGCCGTCATTACGAGACGTTTGTGAGTGAGGACGATTTTCGCCGCATGGCGCAGATCGGTCTCAATGCCGTGCGTCTGCCGGTGCCCTGGTATGCCTTTGGTTCGCAGGAGGCCGATGCGTCCTACATCTCGGTTGTCGACTACGTCGACCGTGCAATTGAGTGGGCTGCCAAGTACGACATCCGCGTGCTGCTCGATCTGGCGACGGTGCCCGGTGGCCAGGGCGATTCCAACGATTCGCCCACCACGCCGGAGGCTGTTGCCGAGTGGCATTCGTCCACCAACGGCCGTCATGTCGCACTCGACGTGCTCGAGCGCTTGGCCGATCGCTACGGCGAGGCCGAGAGCCTGCTGGGCATTGAGCTGCTGGACACGCCGCAGATGAGCGTCCGCAAGAGCCTCTTTACCATGACGGATGGAATTCCGGCCCACTACTTGCGCAATTTCTATCGCGATGCCTACGAGCTCGTCCGTTCGTATATGCCCGAGGACAAGATCGTCGTCTTCTCGTCTTCGGGGCATCCCAGCGAGTGGAAGCATTTTATGCGCGGTGCCAAGTACAAGAACGTCTACATGGACCTTCACCTGTACCATTACCGCGACGAGTATGCGCTCGACATCACGAGCCCCCGCGGGCTGACGACGGCGATTTCGCGTAACAAGCGCGAGCTTAAAGAAGCGATCTCGACAGGGTTCCCCGTGCTGGTGGGCGAATGGTCGGGCGCGGCGATCTTTGCCAACTCGTCGGTTACGCCCGAGGGCCGCAATGCCTACGAGCGCGTGTTTATCGCCAACCAGCTGGCTTCGTTTGCGCCGGCTGCCGGTTGGTTCTTCCAAACGTGGAAGACCGAGAAGCGCATTGCAGCATGGGACGCCCGCGCGGCACTCGGTACGCTCGAGCGCGGCATGATTGAATAGGTTGATATGACGCAAAACAGCGCCCATACGGGCAAACTCTATGTGGTCGGCACGCCCATCGGCAACTTGGGCGACCTGTCCCCGCGCGTTGGCGAGGCCTTTGCCGCTGCCGATGCCATCTGCTGCGAAGACACGCGTGTGACGTCAAAGCTGCTGATGCACCTGGGCATTTCCAAGCCGCTTGTCCGTTGCGACGAGAATGTGATCGCCAGCCGCGCCGCCGGCCTGGTCGACCGTCTGCTGGCGGGGGAGACCCTCGCTTTTGCCTCGGACGCCGGCATGCCGAGTGTGTCCGATCCCGGCCAGGCGCTGGTCGAGGCGGCGCGTGAGGCCGATGTGCCTGTTGAGGTCATCCCCGGGCCCTCCGCGTGCGTTACGGCGCTCGTGTCGTCCGGCATTCCCTGCGAGCACTTCTTCTTCGAAGGCTTTTTGGGTCGCAAACATGGTGACCGTGTGCGCCGTTTACAGCGCCTTGCCGTGGTTCCCGGCGCACTCATCTTCTACGAGTCTCCACATCGCATCGTGGCGACACTCGAGGCCGTGGCGGAGGTCTTTCCCCAGCGTGAGGTTGCCGTCTGCCGCGAACTCACCAAGCTGCACGAGGAGGTCTTGCGTGGGCCCGCCACCCAGCTTGCCGAGGAGCTGCGTGCCCGTGGCGAGGTAAAGGGCGAGATTGCGCTGGTCATCGCGCCGCCGAGCGAGGATGAGGATGCCGGCATTGCGCCGGTTGGAGCCGCAGCGGTAGACCCCGACGAAGCCCTGCGCGAGGACATTCGCACCGCGCTCGAGGAGGGGGAGCCCGCCTCCGCGGTGGCAAAGCGCCTGTCACAGAAGTACTCGCGCCGCAAGCGCGATGTCTATGCCATGGTGCTCGATATGCAATAGATGGAGGATATCCAGCCCTTGCGCTAGAATCATCCCCTGTATGCAACGTTTTTCTGGAGGACAAACCCCATGGATCAAAGCAAGCCTTCGTTCTTTATCACGACTCCCATCTACTACGTCAACGCCGATCCGCACCTGGGTACGGCTTATTCCACCATCATCGCCGACGTCCAGGCTCGCTATCGCCGCTCCGCCGGCTATAACGTCAAGTTCCTGACTGGCATGGACGAGCACGGCGAGAAGGTCGCTGAGGCCGCAGCCAAGCACAACATGACGCCGCAGGAGTGGACCGACAGCCAGGCTCCGCATTTCAAGGAGCTTTGGAGCAAGCTCGAGATCTCCAACGACGACTTCATCCGCACCACCGAGCCGCGCCAGCATCATGCCGTGCAGTACCTGTGGGAGCGCATGAAGGAGTCCGGCTACCTGTATAAGGGCAGCTACGACGGCTGGTATTGCGTGCCTGACGAGACCTACTTCACCGATACGCAGGTCCAGAAGGGCGACGAGGAGTACGGCAGCGTCGGCCAGCACCTGTGCCCCGATTGCCACCGTCCGCTCGAGCGCGTGCAGGAGGAGTCCTACTTCTTTAAGCTTTCCGCCTTCCAGGACAAGCTGCTCAAGCTCTATGACGAGCACCCCGACTTTGTCGAGCCTGCGTTCCGCATGAACGAGGTGCGTAGCTTTGTCGAGGGCGGCCTTAACGACCTTTCCGTGAGCCGCACGAGCTTTGACTGGGGCATTCAGGTCCCGTTTGACGAGGGTCACGTGACTTACGTGTGGTTCGATGCGCTGCTCAACTATATGACGGCCGTCGGCTACGGTGTCGACACCGACGAGGCGCGTGCCGAGCTGGCCTATCGCTGGCCCGCGCAGTTCCACATCGTGGGCAAGGACATCATCCGCTTCCACTGCGTCATTTGGCCCGCCATGCTCATGGCCATCGGCGAGGCCCTGCCCGAGCACGTCTTTGCCCACGGCTTCCTGACCGTGCGCAATGCCGAGACCGGCAAGGCCGAGAAGATGTCCAAGAGCCGCGGTAACGCTATTGCTCCGCAGGATGTTATCGACATGCTGGGCGTTGAGGGCTATCGCTACTACTTTATGACCGACGTGGTGCCCGGCACCGACGGCGCCATCAGCTTCGATCGCATGGAGCAGGTCTACAACGCCGACCTGGCCAACAGCTGGGGCAACCTCATCTCGCGTTCGCTCAACATGAGCGGCAAGTACTTTGACGGTTGCGCGCCCGCCAAGCCCGCATCGTTCGATGCGTTCGACAACCCGCTGGCAAAAATTGCCGATGGCCTGGTCGATCGTTACATGGCCAAGATGGACGTGCTCGATTACGGTGGAGCTAAGGACGAGGTCATGGAGCTCATCCATGCCGCCAACCACTACATCGAGGACTCCGAGCCTTGGGCACTTGCCAAGGACGAGGCCAAGGCTGACGAGCTGGCGTTTGTGATCTACAACCTGCTCGAGGCCATCCGCATTGCCGCTCACCTGCTGATGCCGCTCATGCCCCAGACTTCTGCCGAGGCCCTGCGCCGCCTGTCCTGCGAGGACGAGGCCGCGAGCGACGACCTCAAGGGCATTTGCGCTTGGGGCCTGCTTGCCGGTGGTCAGCCCGTCGAGAAGGGCGAGCCGCTGTTCCCGCGTCTGGGCTAAGCCGCTGCGCGCCATATCGGCAATTTGCTGTTTAGATGTAAGGGCATGGCCGCAACGGTCCATGCCCTTTTGCTTTACGATGCAGCCACCATGTTAAGGAGGCAACCATGACAACTTCGCCTTTGGCAAACCCCACGGCAACTAGGGAGCTGCTAGAGGAGTTTGGCCTTGCGACCAAGCATCGCCTGGGCCAGAACTTCCTGATCGACAACCATGTAATTGAGCGTATTTGCGAGCTTTCCGAGCTTGCGGGCGATGAGCGCGTGCTCGAGGTTGGCCCGGGCGTTGGCACGCTCACGCTTGCGCTGCTGCAGGAGGCGGCGTGCGTCATGTCGATCGAGGCTGATCCCGAGCTTGAGCCGGTGCTCGATGCCCACGCCGCCGACTATGCCAACTTCCGCTTTATCATGGGCGACGCGCTCAGGGTGACGCCGGGGCAGATTGAGCAGGCTGCGGGCGGTGAGCCGACGGTATTTGTCGCGAACCTGCCCTATAACGTGGCGGCGACGATCATCCTGCAGTTCTTCCAGACGATGCCTGCGCTCAAGCGCGCCGTCGTCATGGTTCAAAAGGAGGTTGCCGATCGCATTGCCGCAGTGCCGGGCAACAAGACCTATGGCGGCTATACGGCAAAGCTCGGCCTGTATGCGCAGGTTACGGGTCGCTTTGAGGTGCCGCCGCGTTGCTTTATGCCGGCGCCGCACGTGGACTCGGCCGTCGTGCGTATCGACCGTGTTGACGGCGTGGTGCCCGAAGGACTCGATCGCGAGTTCGTGGCCCGCGTGATCGACGCTGCATTTGCTCAGCGTCGCAAGACCATTCGCAATTCCATGAGCGCCAACGGTTTTGCCAAGGACGCGCTCGACGCCGCCTTTGAGGCCTGCGGTATCGCACCTACCACGCGCGCCGAGACGCTCGACGTCGCTGCCTTTGTCCGCTTGGCTCAGGAGCTTTCCCATGACGCCTAATGTCGAACGCGTGACGTTTACCAAGAAAAAGAAGACGGTTGCCTGCCCCGTGCCCTTGGCACCGCTTGCCGACACGCATGCGCATCTGCTTTCGTTTTGGGGCAAAGAAGTGCCCGAGACGCTCGTGCGCGCGAAAACCGCGGGCGTCGACCTGTTGGTGACGATGCTCGACCCCATCGCCGACAAGCGCAGCGTGACGGACTATAGCGACTGGCTGGTGCGCGAAATTCTACCGATGCGGGATATTCCGCAGATCAAGTATCTCGCTGGCGTTCATCCCTATGGCGCGCCGGATTATACCGACGACATTCACGCGCAGGTCGTTGCCGCGCTCGATAATCCTTTGTGCGCCGGTATCGGCGAGATCGGCCTGGACTACCACATGGATTACGATGACGACATCGCGCCGGCGCCCCATAGCGTGCAGATTGATTGCATGGCACGTCAGCTCGAAGTTGCCGTGCGCCGCAATGTGCCGGTGGAGCTGCACCTGCGGCACGAGGACTCGGATGGGGAGCGCACTTCGCACGTTGATGCGTACAACGTGCTGCGCGAGGTAGGTGTGCCTCAGGCCGGTTGCGTGCTGCACTGCTTTGGCGAGGATCGAGCCACGATGGAGCGCTTTGTGGGTTTGGGCTGCTATATCGCCTATGGCGGCGCGGCCACCTTTAAGCGCAACGACGACGTGCGCGAGGCATTTGCGGCGACCCCGCTCGATCGCATTTTGTTCGAGACGGATTGCCCGTATATGGCGCCGGAGCCCATTCGTGGTCTTGAGTGCGAGCCGGCAATGATTTCTATCACGGCAAACACGCTGGTCAACGACCGTGTCGATCGTACCGGCGAGGATGCTGAGGCAATCGCGCGAGCAGCTTGGGAAAATGCCTGCAAACTTTTTCAAAAATAGTTCTTGCGTTCGCGATGGTGCTCCGTTATTCTAATTCCTGCACGCGGGCGTGGCGGAATTGGCAGACGCGTACGGTTCAGGTCCGTATGGGGGCAACCCCATGAAGGTTCAAGTCCTTTCGCCCGCACCATTGATTGAAAGAGCTCCCAGCAATGGGAGCTTTTTTGTTATGGGCCCATCACGGGGACTTGAACCTGTGAAGGAGCGAGCGCAAAGAAAACGCGGAGCGTTTTTAGCGAGCTGGCGAGTCCGCCGGCAGGCGGGCGAAGCCGGTGCGGATCCGCGAAGCGGATACGTGGACGTCCTTTCGCCCGCACCATTGATTGAAAGAGCTCCCAGCAATGGGGGCTTTTTTGTTATGGGCCTCCTGTTGGTGTCACGTGGCTGCTTCGTGCGGGTATCCTAGTGCCAACGTGTGCCTATCAGAGGAGAGACCATGCTGTTGTCCGGTATTATCGCTGCTCTTACGAGCCTTCTACTTCCCATCATCATTTTGTTGCTGCTGCTCCCCAACGCCTGCTATGTCGTTGAACAGCAGCATGCCGTGATCATCGAGCGTTTGGGCAAGTTTAACCGCATCGTTAACGCGGGCTTCCACATGAAGGTGCCCGTGATCGACCGCAAGGCCGCCACGGTGAGTCTGCGCACCATGAAAAACGGTTTTGGCATCGACGTTAAGACCCAGGACAACGTGACCATCGGCCTTGAGGTCTCTGCTCAGTACCACGTGAGCTATGACATGGGCGCCGGCCCGGCAGATTCGGGCATCTACAAGAGCTACTACATGCTGCAGGAGCCCGTCGACCAGATGCGTGATTTCATCACCGATGCCCTGCGCTCTTCCATCCCTGTCTATACGCTCGATGAGGTCTTTGCCAAGAAGGATGACATCGCCAAGGACGTTAATGCCACCGTGTCCGAGCAGATGGCTGCCTACGGCTTTACCCTGGTGTCGACACTCATCACCAAGATCGCGCTGCCGACCGAGGTCGAGAACTCCATGAACGACATCAACGCCGCCCAGCGCAAGCGCGCTGCTGCGCAGGAGCTCGCTGAGGCCGACCGCATCAAGCGCGTTACCGAGGCGACCGCCGAGGCCGAGGCTATGGAAAAGGCGGGCGAAGGCATCGCCAACCAGCGCAAGGCCATCGCGCTGGGCATCAAGGATTCACTCGAGATCATCCAGGAGACGGGTGTCGGCAACGACGAGGCCAACCAGCTGTTCATGTTTACGCAGTGGTCCGAGATGATGACGGAGTTCGCTCGCACGGGTAAAACCTCGACGGTCGTGCTGCCGAGCGACTTTTCGCAGTCGGCCTCTATGTTCGAGCAGATGCTGGCTGCCGGTAAGGTTCAGAACGAGTCAAAGGAGTAGACACGCGTGAAATACACCGTCGTTTGTGTTGGCAAGCTCAAAGAGCGCTTTTGGAAGGATGCCTGCGCTGAGTACACCAAGCGCCTGGGTGCCTATGCCAAGGTTGATATCCGCGAGGTGGCCGATATCGACCCGGCCAAGGCGGGCGGCGTGGATGCCGCGCGCGACAAGGAGGGAGCGGCGATACTTGCAGCCCTGCCGCCTCGAGCGCATGTGATCCTGCTGGCCATTGAGGGCAAAGAGCGCTCGAGCGAGGAGCTTTCGGCGCGGCTCGATGATCTTATGCTGCGAGGCAATAGCGACATCGCCTTTGTGATTGGCGGATCGGACGGCGTGAGCGATGACGTGCGCGCACGAGCCGACGAGATGCTCAGCTTTGGACGCATTACCTTGCCGCATAACTTGGCGCGCGTGGTGCTGCTAGAGCAGATTTACCGTGCCTGCAAGATCAGTCGTGGCGAGCCGTATCACAAATAGGTCGGCAATACGAAACAATGGCGTGGGACAATACCTTTCGTTTTGAGGAATGTGTCTGAAAGGACTATGCGATATGAAGATTGGATTTGTCGGTTTTGGCAATATGGCGAGCGCTATGGCCGATGGCTGGATCGCTGCCGGTGTAGCTGCGAGCGACATGTGCGCCTGCGCGGGTCGCTACGACGCACTGGTTGAGCGCTGCGAGGCGCGCGGCATGGTCGCCTGCCACGATGCCGCCGAGGTTGTCGCCGCATCCGATATCGTGGTCGCTGCGGTCAAACCGTACATGATCGAGAAGGTATTCGTCCCGCTCAAGGATGCTCTTGTCAAAAAGGTCGTTCTGTCGGTTGCCTGGACCTGGGACAGTGCCAAGTGGGAGCAGGTCCTGCCGGGTGTCGCGCACATCTCGACGGTGCCCAACACGCCGGTTTCGGTGGGCGAGGGCGTCATCGCCTGCGAGAAATCCTCTACGCTCAGCGACGAGCAGCGTGCTGTTGTGCTCGACCTGCTCGGTAAGCTTGGCACCGTCGTCGAGCTCGATACGAGCCTGCTGTTTGTGGGCGGCACGGTGGGTGGTTGCGCTCCGGCATTTGTCGCCATGGCAATCGAGGCCCTGGGCGATGCAGCGGTCAAGCACGGTATCCCGCGTGTCGATGCCTATCGCATTGTGAGCCAGATGGTGCTGGGTACGGCAAAGCTGCAGCTTGCAACTGGCCAGCATCCTGCGGCGATGAAGGATGCCGTATGCTCGCCCGGTGGTGCCACCATCAAGGGCGTCGTTGCGCTCGAGGACGCCGGCATGCGCAGCGCTCTGGTCAAGGCAATCGACGCAACTCTCCAGTAAAACCGACCAAAAAAAGACAGGTTTATTTTTGGCAGGTATTTTCTGCGGTTTTGTCCTTTTAGCGAAAAGCGCCCCGCAACTGGCTAATTCCAGTTGCGGGGCGCTTGCGTTTGTCCAGATAAAACCGACCAAAATAAACCTGTCCCTTTTCGGCAGGTTAGTCCCAGAAGCTGTCTTCCTCATCCTCGGACTTGGGTCCGCGGTCGACGTACATCTTATGGGTACGCTTCTCCATTACAAAGGCAAGAATCGCAAATAACAGGATGCCGCCGGCGAAAAGGATGGCAAAACCGGTGCGGGTGCCAAACAAAAAGGAAAAAACTGCGTCCATTGGGTGCCTTCTTGCGTAGTTGAGTTGGGTCGTAAACGCTCATAAGTATATACTTGCCCATACATGTACAAGGTTGCAACCTAAATGGAATGTATATCGCCGGAGGATCTAATGCTTGATATCAAGTTTGTTCGCGAGAACCCCGATGCCATCGATGTCGCCATGGCTAACCGCCAGACGTCTTGGGATCGCGAGAAGTTCTTTGAGCTCGACGACGAGCGTCGTGCCGTCATCACCGAGGTCGAGGAGCTCCAGGCTACGCGCAATGCCGAGTCCAAGAAGATCGGCGCCCTGATGAAGGAGGGCAAGAAGGACGAGGCCGAGGCCGCCAAGGAGGCCGTGCGCGCCGTCAACGAGAAGATTGACGGTCTGGCCGAGCGCCGTACCGCCCTCGAGCAGGAGCAGTACGACTTCATGGCTCACCTGCCCAACATTCCTTGCGAGGCCACGCCGTACGGCAAGGACGAGGACGAGAACATTGAGCGCCGTCGTTGGGGCACCCCGCGCGAGTTCGACTTCGACTTTAAGCCGCACTGGGATCTGGGCACCGATCTGGACATCCTCGACTTCGAGCGCGGCAACAAGCTCTCCGGCAGCCGTTTTACCGTTCTCGGTGGCGCTGGCGCCCGCCTGGAGCGCGCCCTCATCAACTTCTTCCTCGATACGCACACCAGCCGTGGTTTTAAGGAGTGGTGGCCGCCCATCGTCGTCAAGCGTCAGACCATGTTTGGCACGGGTCAGCTGCCCAAGTTCGAGGACGACGCCTACCACGTCTCGGGCGACAACTTCCTGATCCCCACCGCCGAGGTCGTGCTCACCAACCTGCACGCCGGCGAGGTCCTCGACGCCGACACCCTGCCGCGCCGCTACACCGCCTTCACCCCCTGCTTCCGCGAGGAGGCCGGTTCCGCCGGTCGCGACACCCGCGGCATCATCCGTCAGCACGAGTTCGACAAGGTCGAGATGGTCAAGTTCGCTAAGCCGGAGGAGTCCGACGAGGAGCTCGAGAGCATGACCGCCGAGGCCGAGTACCTGCTGCAGCAGCTGGGCCTTCCGTATCGCGTGATTAGCCTGTGCACCGGCGACTTGGGCTTCTCTGCCCGTCAGACCTACGACGTCGAGGTTTGGCTGCCGAGCTACAACGCCTACAAGGAGATCAGCTCCTGCTCCAACTGCGGTGACTTCCAGGCTCGCCGCGCCAACATCAAGTATCGCGACCCCGAGAACTTCAAGGGTTCGCGCTACCTGCACACCCTCAATGGTTCCGGCCTGCCGGCCGGCCGCACCATGGCCGCCATTCTGGAGAACTACCAGAACGCCGACGGTACCATCACGATCCCCGAGGTTCTGCGTCCTTACATGGGTGGTCTCGAGAAGATCGAGCCGGTCGCGTAAGTTGGCTGCATAGGGGATATGCAAGGGCGCTCCTTCGGGGGCGCCCTATTTTGTGCGTAGGTCCATACCATGCCGTGCGGACAGCTCAATAGAAAACACACGAACAACTGTTCTGTATACAGCCATCTACCTGCTATGCTTTTGTTAAATAAGAGCGAGAGAAAGGGGACGCGATGGAGCTGTTTGATGATCGGGTGGTTTTGTTTGAGAGCGACGAGGGCGGGGAGTACCTGCTTGTAACGTGTGAGCCGTCTGGCATGGGTGGCCTGGTGGTTCGACAGACGAGTGAGGGTCCGTTGACCCAATGGTGCTTTGAGGAGTCGCCGCATGTGGTCGAGACCTTTGTGACGCGCGAGGGGCTTGTGGCGCTGGAGCACTTCTATGGAGTTGGGACTTCCAACCAGGTCGCGCGCATGCTGAGCATCTCGTTTGCCGATTATGACTGTGCCCAGCGGGTGAGATCGCTCCTGAGGGAACTTGATGCCAAGTTTGACGTGATCGAAAAGCCAATCGATCGTACGGGGAACGGCGGTATATGCGGAGCAGCATGACAAAACTGCGTTCCACAAAAAAGTTTGAGATTGTGCTTGACTCCAATAAGCTAAAGTGGTTTTATATGTCTTGCGCTGCGGCGTTACCTCAGCTGGATAGAGGGTCTGACTACGAATCAGAACGTCATAGGTTCGAATCCTATACGCCGCACCAATTAAAATCGAATGCCTCCGGCAACGGGGGCTTTTCTTTTACGCCGGCACCGCATGGATTCGAACCTCGGTCGAGGCGCGGGCGTCAAGAAAACGCGGAGCGTTTTTAGCCCGCGGGCGAGCGCGCCGGCAGGCGGGCGAAGCCGGTGCGGATCCGCG
>CALAMG010000037.1 GCA_937925715.1 uncultured Collinsella sp. | reverse complement strand
CTCGCGGAGCCGCGCGGGCGAGATGGCCGGGCTCCCTTCGAGCAGATGCTCGGCCGCGTCGAGGAAGGACATCCCGCGCACCTTGACGAGGAAGTCGAGCGCGCTCCTGCCGCCGAGATCCCGGCTCCACCAGAACCACTTGCCGTTGGAGATCTTAAGGCTGTCGTGTTCCTTCGTGCAGTAGACGCCGGGCGAAATGCGCACCAGCTCGTCGGGTTCGCGCTCTTGCAGGTAAGTAAGCAGGTCAACCCGCTTCACTTCAGCGATGATTTCAGGGTCGACGTATGGCATGTTTTCGTCCTTTTCTTGTCTTCGGATTTGCCTGTGGCCGCCGGAGCGGCGCGGCGTGCCCCCATTCGCCTTCGCTTCGCCATGCCGATTCGAGATGCGCGGAACGCGGCGTGCCCAAGAGACGCTGAAAGGGGTAGAATGGCGGGCATGGTGAATCCGAGTGAAACATACACTGCATGGAGCATCGGGGAGGGCGCGCACGAGGTGACGGGGCTCAAGCCGATGCTGAACCCGGAGGAGCAGGTTGCGCTTCTGAAGGCGAAAGGCGTCTCGTTCGAGCGATGCGGCGAGGAGCAAGCCGCGGACGCTTTGGCCCGCCGGGGAACCTTCGTGCACCTCGCGTCATGCCGCAGGCTGTTCCAGAAGCACGCGTCCGGCGACGACCGGGGGAAGTACGTGAGGCTTGACTTCGCCGACCTGCTGGCTCTCGATGCGCTCGACGACGAGCTCCGCAAGGCGTTCCTAGCTGTCTCGCAAGACGTGGAGCGGCTGGCCAAGACCTCCATGGTGACGCGCGCCTCCAGGCTCGACGACGAGGACGGCTACGGCATAGTCGCCGATTTCATGAGGGCGCAACAGAGGAGATACCGCAGCTACATCGAGCGGGATCTCTCCTCGCGCATGTCCGCCGGCATCGTCGGCGACGTTTACACCGGGCGCATCATCGGCCATTACCGAGACGCGATGCCCGTATGGGCGTTTTTGGAGGTGGTCACGTTCGGAACGGCGCTGGCCTTCTG
Organism: uncultured Collinsella sp.; assembly: GCA_937925715.1. Lineage (GTDB taxonomy): Bacteria > Actinomycetota > Coriobacteriia > Coriobacteriales > Coriobacteriaceae > Collinsella. The sequence goes on along the minus strand of CALAMG010000037.1, from coordinate 2,713 downwards.
CCTGTTCTGCTCCGAGCGATGGGACGACGCCGTCATGCGGGAGGAGCACTACATCCTCAAGGGCGTGAAGGCCGTGAGGAACTGCTGTTCCCACGGCAGCTGCATAGTCAACGGGATGGACGGCTCCAACGAGTGCGATTACGCGCTTTCCAGCCTGGTCTACGATTGGCTCGCCGAGAAAGGCGTCGGCAACAGCAAGACGCGCCGCGCCAAGTTAAGGAACCGTCGTATGCAGCAGCTCCTCGAGACGCTCGTGATGTTCGACCGATTGGGAGGGCCGGCGCTCTGTCCCCGTTCGACGGCGCTGCTGGAAGGGCTGCGCGCGAGTCTTCTCGGCACGTGCGAGAGCTACGGCGTCCAGAACGGGTTCGTGTCGTACCTGAGGTTTCTGGCGAATCTCATTGACAAGGCGCTCGGCTGATGGCACCATAACCTCAGATTCAAAAACCTTCGGGTTTTGTATGGGCCAATCCCGCTGGGATTGGCTCTAGTTTTTTGGGCTTGGTTGGCTCTCACGTCGCTTCAACTGCGTCTTCCGAACCGACGTCCGGCAGATCGCCCTCGTTTGCCCGACGGCGGAGCTCGGTTTGGCGGTGACTTCCATGAACACAAAAGGGCCGAAAAAGAAGAAGCAGCATTACGTTCCGAAGTTCTACTTGCGTGGTTTTGCGGGAGCGGCGACACGGTGTTCGCGCTAGATAAGGAGTCGGGGGGAATATTTACACCCTCGGTTGGCGATTTCTGTGCGGAGAGGTACCTGTACGAATCCCTATCGAACGACCCCAACTGGTACAAGGGGAAATTCGTCTATCCGAACTACACTGAGGACGGCCTCTGCGAACTGGAGAGCGCTTTTGCCCCCGTCCTGAAAAGGGTGGCGGCCCTGTGCGTGCCGAACGCCCCGTTCACGTGCGTCGGCGATGACGACGCGAGAATCATCGCGTCTTTTGTGGCGAATGCGATTGCTCGCCATCCCAGCGTGTTCAAGCCCCTCCGGAATGAGCTTATGTTGTCGGCTTCGGAAGAAGACCTCTCTCCGTATCGCGACCTTATGAGGGCTCTGGGGCACGAGGGCGCGTTCGAGGGGGTGGCGGCGGAAGGCGTCACGCGCCGCCTGCTGCTAGATACGGGCGACGGGTCCTACCAAGGGCTCATCGTAGGAGAGCTGCTCGAAATGGAGGGGATCGTCCTGCGCGCGCCCGGGTGCGCCTCGTTCGCCACCGCGTCTTTCCCCGTCCTCCCCGTTGTTCGGGAAACAGGGGGGCGGGATCGCCTCTCCTCTCTGTACTGCCCTATCAGCCCGAATGCGGCCGTCATCTACGGCCCCGGCCCCCGTCGGGGGATGGGAGGTTGCGAGCTGCTCGGCGCGCGCGATGTCGTCAGGCTCAACGCCGCCTACTTCGAGGCGGACTTCGTCCGCTTCGTCGTAGCGAAGGACAGGCGGACCCTGGAAGAGGCCCGCTCTTTCGCCGAGGCTAAACGGCCTTCTCCACCCTCTCGCCGATCCATTTGACGACCGGGACGGCCATGGCGTTTCCGAGGGCTTTGTAACGACGGCCGTCCGGAGCCGGCTTGCCGCGGAACTCCACGTTCGTCCAGTTGTCCGGGAAGCCTTGCAGCCTCTCGCACTCCAACGGCGTGAGCCGCCTGACCGCCGGACCCTGCAGGACGTGGCTCGCCTGCTTGACGCCGGGATGCGCGGCGAGCGCGCCCACGTGGCTGCCCGACCCGCCGACGAAGCGCACCTCGTCGCGCGTGTTCTGGGCGAACGCCGCGACGGGGCCCACGCACGACGGGGAGCCGCCCACCTTCAGCGTGCCCGCCAGGTCCACGTCGCACGCCGCGTTGGCCGCGTCCCCCGAAAGGCACGCCATGGGCGGCCCCTTGGCGGCGTTCGCCGTGAGGCACCCGCACAGGCCGTCGCCCACGTGCGCGTTCGCATGGGTGGACGCGAGGCACAGGGCCTCGCGCGGCGGCCCGCCCGCAGGCAGGGCCACGGCGTGGCGGTCGGCGGCGGTGAGGGTGTACATGCCTTTCTCGTCGGGGTCGCAGAAGCCCGCGCCATTGCCCCCGTTTTCAGGCTTTCGGCCTATGGAGTTGCCAACGATGCCGTAGACGGCGGGCGCGTGCCAGTCGGCCGTGAGGGTGGGCGATTGCTCGGCGGCGTGGCCTACCGACCCGCTGGCGGGGGCGGCGGAGTACTTGAAGCCTGCCGTTCGAGCGCCTCCTCCAGCTGCGGCGGCAAGGAGCGCCCTCTTCTCCTTGCCCGGCGGATGATCCCAGCGCATGCAGTGGGGCTCAAATAGTACCTCGCAGGCACGGGCGGCGCTTCCAAGCACTCCGACAAGAAAGACACGCTCGCGTCGCTGGGCCAAGCCGAAGAATTGCGCGTCCAGAATTCTCCATGCCAGACCGTACCCGACCTCATCCATCGCCCGGAGCAGGCATCGGAAAGCCTCCCCGTTCTCGCTCGAGAGCGCTCCCGGGACGTTCTCCCAGACAAAGCATCTCGGCATGACCTCACGTACAGCTCGAATAAATTCGAGCATGAGGCCCGACTCGCCTTTGAGCCCCGTTCTCTTTCCGGCGACGGAAAAGCTCTGGCACGGGCTTCCGCCGATGACAACGTCGATCTCGCCACGCATCTCCTTCCACTCGACCTTCGATATATCTCCCAGGTTGGGCACGCTCGGGAAGCGAGTAGCGAGAACCG
>CALAMG010000036.1 GCA_937925715.1 uncultured Collinsella sp. | reverse complement strand
GGGTCAGCCCGTGGGAGGCCAGGGCGCCGCTGACCGGTGGACGGCACCGAGCCGTCGCAACGGACTGAAGAAGGGGGAGGCCTCGCGGCCTCCCCCTTTTTTTGCGTTTGATAGAGAGCTGTAATACAGAACTCGCCTTCGTTTAGCTTATCTTACTGTTTGGCTGTATTTTGAGTCCTTCTTTTGTATTTGCGCGATAATAACTCCCATTGGCGTTAGGGAGGACTTGATGTTTACCGTTTTTGTCTTGGGCAATATTGCTTCGGGTAAGTCGACTGCCTGCCGCTATCTTGAATCCCATGGCGCCATGCTTATCGATCTGGATGAGCTTGCCAAATCTCTGTATGTGCCAGGCTCCGATATCGTCAATGCCCTCGCGGAAGAATTCGGTTGGGACATTCTGGACGGGGAGGGCGGCATTCGCCGCAATGTCCTCGCTGCTCGAGCTTTCGCCTCTCCTGATACAGTTGCGCGGCTCAATGGCATCGTTCACCCGGTTCTCATTGAACAGCTGTCACTGAGGATTCTTGATCCGGTTTGCTGCACGGTTTCGTCCCCCCGTTACCCCTTTGCGGTTGTCGAGGTTTCTGCCCCGACTGGTTTTGAGGATGCTTTTGGCCTGGCTGATGAAATTCTGGTTATCAGCGCTCCTTTAGCAGTTCGTCGCGAGCGTGCCATTCATCGTGGTATGGAGTCCTCTGATTTTGATGCGCGCTCTGCATGCCAACCTGATGAGGCTTCGCTTTGCAATCTCGCTACGACGGTAATCGATAATGCGGCAGGCGATAACTCGCTCTTTGAACAACTGGACGCATGGCTTGCACGCCATGGCTTCGGTGATGTAGTGGATAAGGATGAGGCCGATGCCTAAGACACGTTTCTTTACGTGGTATCGCGTGGCGCCACTTGCCGTTATGTTCGTCTTCGGCCTTATTTCGCTCGTCTACTCGTATGCCCCTGCCGCCTTCTTTAAGCCTTTGTATCCGATTGACTACGAGGCGTACGTAAAGCAATCGAGCATTTCGCACAATCTTGATCCGTATCTGGTGTGTGCTGTCATAAAGTCGGAATCGAATTGGGATCCCGAGGCTGAGTCGAATCAAGGTGCTCAGGGATTGATGCAGCTGATGCCCGAGACTGCCCAGGATATGATTGCCAAGGGTCTTGTCGATGGTAGCGAGTATTCAGCCGACAACCTTAACGATCCCGCTACGAACATCGAGTTTGGCTGTGCGTATCTTTCGTATCTTCTAACGTATTTTAACGGGTCGACTGACAGTGCCATTGCCGCCTATAACGCCGGCATGGGCAATGTCGACGGATGGGCGCAGCAGAGCACGTCGCTTCATAATGCAATCACTTTTCCCGAGACGCAGGCGTATCTGATTCGTGTCAATAATGCCTGGGTTCGCTACAAGACCCTCTATCCCGATCGGTTCGTATAGGACTATGCCTGCCGCCTGCGTATACTGCAGATATATGAGTTAGGAGTATCCATGGCGGAATTTGAAGTTGAGCGTGTTGGAGGAGAGCTCAAACGTTTTGGCGTTGAGGGCTCTGAGGTGCCGTTTAAGGTCGTGTCTCCATACGAGCCCGCCGGTTCCCAGCCTAAGGCCATTGAGTCGCTTGTGCAGGGTGTGAGGGACGGAGATCGCTATCAGGTTTTGCTGGGCGTGACTGGTTCGGGCAAGACCTTCACGATGGCTAAGACTATTGAGGCCCTGGGGAAGCCGACGCTGGTCATGGCTCCCAATAAAACGCTTGCCGCTCAGCTCGCGAGCGAGCTCAAGGAATTCTTCCCTAACAACGCCGTGGTCTATTTTGTGTCGTACTACGATTACTATCAGCCCGAGGCATATGTACCGCAGAGTGATACGTATATCGAGAAAGACTCCTCGATTAACGAAGAGGTCGAGATGCTGCGCCATCAGGCGACGGCATCGCTGCTATCTCGACGCGATGTGATCGTCGTCGCATCGGTCTCGTGTATCTATGGCATTGGCTCCCCCGAGGACTATGCGGGCCTAGCTCCGAACGTCGACAAGAAGGTGCCGCTCGAGCGTGATGACTTTATCCATGCGCTTATCGATATCCAGTACGATCGCAATGACTATGATTTGGCACGTGGCACCTTCCGCGTGCGCGGCGATGTCGTCGACGTGTATCCGCCCTATGCCGAGCATCCGTTGCGGTTTGAGTTCTTTGGCGACGAGGTCGAGCTGATTGCCGAGATCGACGAGGTCACCGGCGAGATGCTGCGTGAGTACGAGGCCATTCCCGTGTGGCCGGCCTCGCACTACGTGACTGAGAAGCCTAAGGTCAAAGCGGCTCTGAAATCAATCAGCGAAGAGTGCGAGAAGCGTGTGGCCGAGCTCAAGGCGACTGATAAGCTGCTCGAGGCGCAGCGTCTGCAGCAGCGCACCGACTATGATCTCGAGATGCTCGAGACCATGGGTTTCTGTAACGGTATCGAGAACTACTCGCGTCATCTGGACGGCCGAAAACCGGGCGAGCCGCCGTTTACCCTGATCGATTACTTTCCTAAGGATATGCTCTGCATCATCGACGAGAGCCATGTAACGGTGCCGCAGATCCGCGGCATGCACGAAGGCGACCGCTCGCGTAAGGTGACGCTGGTTGAGCATGGTTTTCGTCTGCCTTCGGCACTCGATAACCGCCCGCTTCGTTTCGATGAGTTTGAGGCGAGGATTCCCCAGTTCATCTACGTTTCGGCCACGCCGGGCGACTATGAGCTGCGGGTTAGCCAGAACGACGTTGAGCAGATTATTCGTCCGACCGGTCTGCTCGACCCCAAGATCGATGTGCGTCCGGTTCGTGGGCAGATTGACGATCTTGAGGACGAGATTCGCGAGCGCGTTGCCCGCAAGGAGCGCGTGCTGGTGACCACGCTCACCAAGCGCATGGCCGAGGACCTGACCGACCATCTGCTTGATGCCGGCATTAAGGTCAACTACATGCATTCCGATACGGCGACGATGGACCGTGTCGAGATCTTGCGAACGCTGCGCGAGGGAAAGATCGATGTTCTCGTTGGCATTAACCTGCTTCGCGAGGGTCTTGACCTTCCCGAGGTCTCGCTGGTGGCAATTCTCGACGCTGACAAGGAAGGTTTCTTGCGCAACCGCCGTTCGTTGATTCAGACGATTGGCCGTGCGGCCCGTAATGCCGACGGCGAGGTCATCATGTATGCAGACGTTGTGACCGATTCGATGAAAGAAGCCATCGAAGAGACGCAGCGCCGTCGCGAGATTCAGATGGCATATAACGAAGAGCATGGCATTGTGCCCAAGACGGTCCGCAAGGCCATTAACGACATCTCGAGCTTTATTACCGAGGCCGAAAAGACTGTGGGCTCGAAGGGGCGCTCGAGAGGCGATTCGCTGGGTCACGGTGCGTTCTATACGCCCGACGAAAACGGCGAGGGCGCCGCGCCGGAGACGGTGGCGCCCGAGCAGACGCTCGCCGAGCAGCTGGAAGGGCTGCCGCATGACGAGCTCGTGCGGATCGTCGAGACCATGGAGGAAGACATGCGCAACGCTTCCGCCGCCATGGACTTTGAGGAGGCGGCGCGTCTGCGCGATGCCGTCGTTCAGATTCGGGCGATGCTTGAGGGCGCATCTGAGGACGAGACGATCGAGCGCTTACGTTCGCAGGCCCGCAAGGGTTCCACGTTCGCATCGGGCAGAAAACGCCAGGGTGCACGGTTTAAGAAATAGCGAACAGGCCCCGAGTTCCCTGTGGAGCTCGGGGCCTGTGTCTTTTGCGCGCTGGAATTCGTGCGTTAGAGGTCCGCGATCAGGGCTTCGGCACAACGGATGCCGTCGGTGGCCGCGCTCATGATGCCGCCAGCATATCCAGCTCCCTCACCACAAGGGTAGAGGCCCGGGGTCGACACGGCATGGCACGTTCGGTCTCGGGTGACAGTGACAGGTGAGCTCGAACGAGTCTCCACGCCGGTAAGAACGGCATCGGGACGGTCGTAGCCTCGTAGCTTTTTTCCGAGTAGGGGAAGTCCCAGGCGGAGCGACTCGACGATATGCTGCGGCAGGGCTTCGTCAATTGCCGTCCAGGTCACACCGAGCGGATAGGTGGGCTTTACCTTTCCGGGCGCCTTGCTGGCGCGTCCTGCGAGGAAATCTCCGACGAGTTGTGCCGGTGCGTTCCAGTTGGAACCGCCCAGGCGATAGGCGGCCGCCTCGCAGGCACGCTGGAGCTCGATGCCGGCGAGCGGGTCATCGTTGGGAAGGTCCTCAGGCGTGACGTTAACGAGCAAGGCGGCATTTGCGTTGCGTCCGTCGCGGGCATTGAGGCTAGCGCCGTTGACGCACAGGTGGCCCTGCTCGGAAGAGGCGGCGACAACCTGTCCGCCGGGGCACATGCAAAACGAGAACACGCTGCGGCCGTTGGGAAGATGGGCGACGAGCTTGTAGGGGGCTGCTCCGAGGGCAGGATGTCCCGCCAAGGCTCCATATTGGGCTCGGTCGATGTCGCGCTGCGGATGCTCGATGCGAACGCCCATGGCAAAGGTCTTTTGTGCGAGGGCCACGTTGTGGTCCTTAAGGAGCTCAAAAATATCGCGAGCAGAATGCCCGCAGGCGAGGATGAGGTGCTTTGTCTCGATTGGCTCGCAAGCGGCGTCTTGGGACGATTGGACATCAATACCGGTAATGGCGCCAGACGCGTCGATGTGAATGTCGACGAGCTTTGTTCGATAACGGACGACACCTCCGAGCTGCTCGATGCGCTGGGATATAGCGGTGACAACCGTGGGAAGGATGTCGGAGCCAATGTGCGGCTTGGCATCCCACAGAATATCGCGGGGCGCGCCCGCCTCGACGAAGGTTTCGAGGATAAGGCGATGGGCGGGATTTTTGGTTCCCGTATTGAGCTTGCCGTCCGAGAAGGTCCCCGCGCCGCCCAGGCCAAACTGGATATTGCTCTCGGGGTCGAGAATGCGCTCCTTTAGAAAGAGATCGATCGCATGCGAGCGGCGAAATGCCGGGTCGCCGCGCTCGATGAGCAAGGGCTTAAGACCTGCTTCGGCAAGGGTGAGCGCAGCGAAAAGGCCGGCGCATCCGGCACCGATGACGACGGGGCGCTCTTTGGGTGCGCCGGAAACGGGGAAGGGGAATGAAGGCTCATCGTCATCTATCGCGCGTACGTGCGAGCGGTCACGTTCGGAAACGCTGTCGACCGCCTCTCGCTCGAGGTGGGGACTGGTCAGCTCAACACGAAAGCTCAGGATAAAATGGACGTCTCGTTTTTTGCGAGCGTCGATTGACTTGCGGTGGAGCTCGATGGACTTGATCTCGGAGTCCTTGCAACGTAGGACGCGCTTGGCGACTCGCTTGCCAACAATGAGGCAGGCATTTTCATCGCCGGCTTCATCGAGCGACGCGTTGACTTGGGTGATTTCGATCATCGAGGTCTCCTTAGAGGCAAGAAAGAGGCCGTCCGGTATCCCAGACGGCCCGAATGCGTTTTTGATTATAGACTGCGCGGCTACAGGCTGCTTGCAGCGCGAATGCCCGAGAGCCATGCCCACGCAAGGTTAAAGCCTCCGCAATCGGCGTCGATGTCGAGCGCTTCGCCGCAGACGTAAAGCGGGGCGTCGACAACGCTGCGCGCGCGTAGACTGGGTGTTGAGATGCTCTCGACAGATATGCCACCACGCGTGACCTGCGCCGAGCGCTCCTCGGCGGTTCCTTCGACGAGCAACTTAAAGTGCTTGAGGATCGAGACCAGGTGGATGACATCGTTGGAGCCTGGATGGCACTGCTCGAACGCTGTGCAGACGACGCGGGAGAGTTGCGGGGCAAGCATACCGTCGAGCCAACGGGGATCGCGGGGCGAAAAGCCGCCGAGCAGCTCAACGCGCCGGTTAAGCATATCGAGCAACTCGTCTTTAGAGAGGTCGGGGAAAACGTCGAGCAGGATCGTATCGCCGCGCTGGATACGACGGGAGAGGTTGAAGACAGCGACGCCCGAGATACCGAAGGTTCGAAACAGGACTTCACCGTCTTCGTGCCAGAGCTCATTATGATTGCGGGCGAGCGTCAAGCGGGCGCGGACGCGCAGGCCATCCAACGTCTTGAGTGCCGCCCGATCGCCGACGACCGTTGCCGATACGGGGCAGAGGATGGGGCGCAGCGAAGTGAGGGGGAGGCGAAACGTATCGGCGATACCGGTGGGGTTGCCACCCGTGGCGATAATTACGGCATGTGCCTCCAGGGCCTCGTTCTTGCGAGGGACATCGGCGAGCGCTTTCCGAAGCGAGCGGAGCTCCGATTTTCGGTCGTCGTGCTTTTTTGCCTTGAGCGCCCGCGCTGGACGGTCTATTTGGAGTGCCCAGCCTTCGGAAGCTTTGTGTGCCGAGGCAACGTTGGCTCCGCAGATTAAGGTGATACCCAGGCGGTCGCAAACATTGAGAAGTGCGTCGCGCACCGATTCGGCGCGAAGGGAGCGCGGGTACAGCCGGCCTTCCTCGGAGGTTGTCATGATGCCCAGCGAGGAGAAGAAACCCATAAGCTCTTGTTCGGGTTGGGGGCCCATGACAGATTCGACGAATGCGGGGTGGTTATACCGCTGAGGATCAATCGATTCGTTGGAGAGGTTGCAGCGGCCGTTACCGGTCGCAAGGAGCTTAAGGCCGCAGGCGACATCGCGCTCAACGATGCAGACGCTTTTGCCAGCACGTGCGGCCGTAATGGCGGCGGCGAGGCTTGAAGCCCCGCCGCCGATTACCAGGACGTCATAGAAGGCGCTCGTGTTCACTTAGGCCTCGTCGGTCTCGTGCGGGGTAATAGCCTCGACGGCAGAGACTGCCTTGGGCAACATGCCATCGGGCAGCGCGGTCTCGACCTCGCCCTTATCGCAGGCCTCGGCGAGTGCCGGATTGATGGGAAGCGTGCCCAAGATGTCGAGGTTATAGCGCTCTGCGACCTCGGGGAGCTTGCTCTTGCCAAAGACCTCGATCTTCTTGCCGCAGTCGGGGCACTCAATATAGCTCATGTTCTCGACGATGCCCAGAATGGGGACGTTCATCTTCTCGGCCATGTTGACCGCCTTGGCGACGATCATCGAGACCAGATCCTGCGGGCTCGTGACGATGACGATGCCGTCGACGGGCAGTGACTGGAAGACGGTGAGTGCGACGTCGCCTGTTCCCGGAGGCATGTCGACCAGCAGGTAGTCGATGGGGCCCCACGAGGTCTCGCTCCAGAACTGCCTGATGGCGCCTGCGATGACCGGACCGCGCCAAAGGACGGGGTCGGTCTCGTTTTGGAGCAGAAGGTTGGAGCTCATGACCTTGACGCCGTGCTCGGAGATTTCAGGCAGCATGAGGTTGCCAAGGGCATGGACGTGGCGTCCGCTCATACCGAACATCTTGGGGATAGAGGGACCGGTGATGTCGGCATCGAGGACGCCGACCTTGTGGCCGTGACGGGCAAGCTCGGTGGCGATGGCACCGGTGACAAACGATTTGCCGACACCGCCCTTGCCGGAAAGCACGGCGATGACGCGTTTGACCTCGGACAGCGTATTCTCCTCAAATTGCGACGGCGACGTTTGTCCGCCGGCGGCCTGTGCGTGCTCGCAACCCATGTATGACTCCTTTGTATATGTTGGGGCCGGGGCCCCGTGATGTGACACGAGCGTCATTGTACCCTCGTTTGCGAGCGGGAGTCATTTACGATGCATTTGGGCCGAGCGTGCTTGCAATACGATGGGTCCAAGCGAATGGGCGGGCTTACTGAACTTTGCTGGCGAACTCGAGGTATTGCATGCGCTGCAGCTTGTCGATCGTCGAGGCGTATGGGCTGTCTTCAGATTCCAAGTCGTAGCGCAGCCCGTCGGCACCAAGGTAGCCGGCGACATTGATGGTGGGCACATCTGACCTTGTTGCAAGCAGGGCCTTTTGATAGTCGGTGAGCGGGGCGCCGATCTTATTAAGGGTAATGGCTGCAACCTCGTTTGCCCCGACGGTGTCGTAGACGTTGAGCTCGGTATTGCCGGCGATTTCATAGTTAGCCCAGACAAAATATGTCGACTGATAGATACGGAAAGCGTGGCTTGCCGTATCTTCCTGAGGGTACAGCTCGTCGTTGAGAGTCGTTGCGGCGCTCGGCTGATGGTCGCCAAAAAAGACAAGGACAACCGGTCTGCCGATATTGCGGAGCTCGTTGATAAAGTACTCGAGGTCCCGGTCGGATGCGTTGATGCAGGTGAGATAGGTGTTGAGCGCGCTATTGGCGCCCTCGCTGGCTCCCTCGACCCAATAGTTTGTCAGCTCCTCGGCGGGAACGGTGCCATAGTCGTAGCCGCCGTGATTTTGCATCGTGACGTCAAAGATGAACTGCGGGGCTTCGTCGGTTCTAAGCAGGTCGAGTATCTTGTCGTAGGTGGCGTAGTCGCATACGCCGGCATGGTAACAGGGCGCACCTTCGAAATCGCCGATTGAAAGAAAGTCTCCAAAGCCCAGCTGCTGATAGATTTTATCTCGATGGTAGTTGACGGGGTTTTGCGGGTGCATAGCGGTAGCGGTATACCCAAGCTCCTTAAGGTCCTTTGCCAGGCTGTTGACGCCATTCATCTGATATAGCTGATAGGGGATTTTGCCTAATCCGACAAAGGCCGTTGTCGCTCCGGTCAAAAATTCGAATTCGGAGTTCGCCGTTCCGCCACCGGCGACCGAAGCGAGCATGGTGCCGCGAACAAGTGTGTCGGGAAGCGAGTTGTAGAATGCGGGGCCGGTGTACCCGGCCGCCTGGAGCTGCTCAAAGCACGAAAGGTCGCTAAAACTCTCATTCATGACGGCAACAATCGTCGGCTTGATTTCATTGAACTGGGCAACGGCCGCCGCGCGCTGCTCGCTCGAGCCATACGTGCTGTCGTAGGCGGCGGCGAGCTCCTGCTCGATGCTCTGCGCCTCATCGGGCGTATAGTCTTCGGGCTTCTCAATGGGCAACTCGTTGACCATTTCGGTGAACGAAGTGATAAAACCCTGAGACGCATACGTGGTGATGGGCTGCCAACGGTCAAATCCAAAATCCAGCGCCTGTTCCAAGTCGATGCTGGAAAAGCCCGAGAGCCCCACAACGGTCACTAGCAGAAAAGCGCAGAGGTTAGCGGCGATTGCGGGGAAGACATGGGTGGGCGTACGGAGCTTTCGCGGTCGGATAAGAGAAAGAAGCCCCAGGGAAATCTCCAGCAGGGCGAGAGAGGTTACGATTCCGGCGGTAAAGGTAAACTCGTATCCCTCGCTCACTTCCATTGCGGTGCCAAGGGCCAAGATATCGCTTGGCAGGATGGCCTCGCCTTTAAACGTTATGACGAAGTGCTCGGCAATGCCAAGGATGCAACAGGCGACGGGCACGAGGGCCATGACGCCTCCATGACGCTGTCCCAGCAAATAAAGGGAGAGCAGAACCGTCGCGAGCAGCCCGACGGAAAACCCGAATGAGTTGGCGGGAATGCGATAGAACGTTTCGTTACAGGCAATTTCGAGTGAAACGAACGAGAGCGCTGAAACAGCGGCGATGACAAGGATGTCACGGCAAATACAGGCAACCGTTCCCGTCGCAAGATCGGTTTGGTCGATAAGTCCCGAAACCAAGGGCTCGACAAGAAGTATGACGGCGGCAGCACCGAGCGCCGAATAAGAAAGGAGCCATAGGGAACTGTCCTCATTTACGAGCAATTGATTCGTAATCCATGCAGCTACCACGCCGAGCGGGATGAGGAGCGTCGCGCACCAAAAGACGCGGGCAATGGGCGGCTTTTCATTGTGTTTGATTGAAAAATATACGCGCACCACGACGATGGCCACGATAAGGACGGCGATGAATATGGGCAGATTGGCCATGTCGCTCGAAGTGATTTCAAGGGGGATATCTTCGGTCATGGACGTTCCTCTGTTACGGCAAATTAAGTTCAGTATTAGATTACTGTAACCTCTCCACGGTATTTCGAGAAACAAAGCACCCGATACGCAAAGCTAAAGGTCTGCGAATCTTGTATTACGAACATCTGTGCGCGTCGAGTGCGCTAAACTCATCGGCAGTATGATTCGATGCAATAGGAGGCAAGGAGCTTCCATGTCTGATTCTTCTATCGTTATTCGCGGCGCTCGTGAGCACAACCTCCGCGATATCGATGTTTCCATTCCGCGTGACCAACTCGTGGTCATTACCGGTCTTTCTGGCTCGGGCAAGAGCTCGCTGGCATTTGACACTATCTATGCCGAGGGCCAGCGTCGATACGTCGAGAGCCTTTCGAGCTATGCACGCCAGTTCTTGGGCCAGATGGACAAACCCGACCTGGATTCAATCGACGGCCTTTCGCCGGCGGTGTCGATCGACCAAAAGACGACGTCTAAAAACCCTCGCTCGACGGTTGGCACCGTAACCGAGATTTATGACTATCTGCGCCTGCTGTTCGCCCGTGTGGGCACCCCGCACTGTCCCGAATGCGGCCGCGTCATTGAGCGCCAGACGACCGACCAGGTTGCCGACAAAGTCTTGGCGGCGGGGGAGGGTCGCCGCGCGTTTGTGCTGGCACCGGTGGTGCGCGGGCGAAAAGGCGAGTACACCAAACTGTTTGAGGACCTTCGCGCCGAGGGCTTTAGCCGCGTGCGTGTCGACGGCGAAGTGCGCTCGCTCGACGATCCGATCGATCTGGACAAGAAGTTCAAGCACGATATCGAGGTCGTGGTCGATCGCATCGTGATCCGTGAGAACTCTCTGGGCCGTATCGCCGAGTCTGTTGAGCAGGCGACCGCGCTGGCTCACGGCAATGTAAACGTGTACATGCTGCCCGATCGTGATGCTCCCGAGGGGACCGAGGGCGAGCTGCTGGAGTATTCGTTGGCCTTGGCGTGCCCGGAGCATGGTCACTCCATTGACGATCTTCAGCCGCGTGATTTTTCGTTCAACGCTCCCTATGGCGCATGTCCTGAGTGCGACGGCCTGGGCTTTAAGAAAACCGTTGATGCCGAGGCGCTGATCGAGGACCCCTCGAAGTCCATTGCCGACGGAGTCTTTGGTAGCCTGTTTGGCAATTCGAACTACTATCCGCAGATTTTTGCTGCGGTCTGCAAACACTTTAAGGTGAGCACCGATACGCCGTGGAAGGACTTGCCCCCTCGCGTGCGTCGTGCATTCTTGGATGGCCTGGGCGATACGAAGATCTCGGTCGACTACCAAAAGCTCGACGGACGTCGCAGCCAGTGGGATACCAAGTTTTCGGGCGTTCGCAATATCCTGTACGAACGCTATACCGAGACGACGAACGAGAACACCAAGGCGCGCTTGGAGAAGTACATTCGCGAGGAGCCGTGCTCGAGCTGCCATGGCGCTCGCCTGCGCCCCGAGATGCTCGCCGTCACCGTGGGCGGCAAGTCCATTTATGAGGTTTGCTGCCTGTCGTGCCGTGAGTCGCTCGAGTTTTTTGAGGGCCTGGAGCTCACCGAGCGCCAACAGTTTATCGGCGGGCGCATCGTCAAGGAAATCCTGGAGCGCTTGCGTTTTCTGGTCGATGTTGGACTCGACTATCTGACGCTCGATCGTGCCTCGGCGACGCTTTCCGGTGGCGAGGCGCAGCGTATTCGCCTGGCAACGCAGATCGGCGCGGGTCTCATGGGCGTGCTCTATATTCTGGATGAGCCCTCGATCGGTCTTCATCAGCGTGACAACGAGCGCCTGATCAAGACGCTCGAGCGCCTGCGCGATATCGGCAATACCGTTATCGTTGTCGAACACGACGAGGATACAATCCGTGCCGCCGACTACGTGATCGACATGGGGCCCGGCGCCGGCGTCAACGGCGGACACGTAGTCGCGGCGGGAACGCCTGCCGATATCATGGCGTGTCCCGAGTCGATGACGGGCGCTTATCTGACCGGTAAACGAATGATCCGGGTGCCTGATGAACGGCGCAAGCCCGGTCGCGGCTGCCTTAAAATTACGGGCGCTCGAGCCAACAACCTCAAAAACGTTACTGCCAAAATCGAGTTTGGTACGCTTACGGTTGTTACCGGCGTGTCGGGATCGGGCAAGAGCTCCCTGGTTACCGACACCATTGCGCCTGCCCTTACGAATGCCATTCACCGCTCGACGCGCCCTGTGGGTCCGTATAAAAAAATCGAGGGCATCGAGTGCATCGATAAGGTTATCGATATCGACCAGTCGCCGATTGGCCGCACGCCGCGCTCCAACCCTGCTACCTATATCGGCCTGTGGGATGATCTTCGCGCTCTGTTTGCGAGTACGCCGGAGTCGAAGGCGCGCGGCTACTCGCCGGGTCGTTTCTCCTTTAACGTGAGTGGCGGGCGCTGTGAGGCGTGCAAGGGCGACGGACAGATCAAGATCGAGATGCACTTCCTTCCCGATATCTACGTTCCCTGCGAAGTTTGCGGCGGTAAACGCTACAACCGCGAGACACTCGAGGTCACCTACCGTGGCAAGACCATCTCGGACGTACTTGACATGAGCGTGGCCGAGGCACTGGCTTTCTTTGGGAATATCCCGCAGATCAAGCGAAAGCTCCAGACGCTGTACGATGTAGGCTTGGGCTACGTGAGCCTGGGCCAGCCCGCCACGACGCTTTCGGGCGGCGAGGCGCAGCGTGTGAAACTCGCCAAGGAGCTTCATCGACGCCAGACGGGCAAGACGTTCTATATTTTGGACGAGCCGACGACCGGCCTTCATTTTGAGGACGTCCGCCAGCTGCTCGATGTGCTGCAGCGCTTGGTCGATGCGGGCAACACAGTGCTGGTGATTGAACACAACCTTGATGTCATCAAGGTTGCCGACCGCCTGATCGATATGGGTCCCGAGGGCGGTAACGGCGGCGGAACCGTCGTGGTTTCGGGCACACCGGAGCAGGTTGCGGACTGTCCGCGGAGTTATACGGGCAAGTTTTTGGCGCCGTTGCTCAGACGTGACCGGGAGCGTCAGGCTCAACTTGATGCTCAATAAATAGGCGATTCAGTTTATGGGCGCCATCGACTCCTTGTGATTCGATGGCGCTTGCTGTGCCGAAGTGACGTATGCAGCCGAATTGGACATATACTTAATCCTTGCGTCCGAATGCGAGGGAAAGGATATGTCATGGCAAAGGCTGTAAAGACGCCAAAAACCAATGCGATGCGCGAGCTGGAAAGCGCCGGCATTTCCTATGTTCTACATACGTACGAAGACGATGGTGATGAGTCGGTGGGCCTGGGGGTCGCGATTTCGGAGCAGCTTGGCGAGGAGCCCGGTCAAGGATTTAAGACTTTGGTCTGCGTGACACCGTCCAACGACTATGTCGTGTGCTGCATCCCTGTTGCCGACGAGCTCGATCTAAAGTCCGCCGCGCGTGCCGCGGGGGAGAAGTCCTTGGCCATGATGCATGTGAAGGATTTGCTTGCGGCGACTGGCTACGTTCGCGGCGGCTGCAGCCCGGTCGGTATGAAAAAACGCTACCGGACGCTCATTGATGAGACATGCGTCCTTTGGGATACCATTTTTATTTCGGGAGGCAAGCGTGGTTATCAGCTCGAGCTTGCACCCGATGATTTAATTGCATTTTGCGGGGCGACGGTTGCCGCGATTACGAGAGAGGACTGAGCGATGCCGCAGGAAGAATTGAAGCGCGGAGCTCATTTTGCAAAAGAATCTGCGCCTCAGACACCCTCATCCGAAGCTTCTTCGTCGCGAGATGACACTGACGACATGGGCTCGTCGGACTACTCCACGGTTGGTCGTTCTGCCGGGCTTATGACCATCCTGACTATCGTGTCTCGCGTCACCGGTTTTATCCGCACGTGGGCAATGGCGGCCGCTATCGGCATGTCGCTGCTCTCGTCCTCCTATCAGGTCGCCAACAACCTGCCCAATATGCTCTACGAACTCGTGATGGGCGGCATGCTCGTGACGGCGTTTTTGCCCGTGTACATGGGCGTGAGGCGTGAGCAGGGTCGCGAGGCCTCGAACGAGTACGTGGGCAACCTGCTCGGCATTCTGCTTTTAGTGCTGGGTGGCATTTCGTTGCTGGGGACCGTGTTCGCCCCGGGCTTTATCTGGACACAATCGTTCCTTTCGGGTGACGGTGGCAGCATGGATACCGCTGCGTTCATGTTCCGTTTCTTTGCCATCCAGATTCTGTTTTATGGTTTGGGCTCGGTGTTCTCGGGCGTTCTCAACGCACACCGCGACTACTTCTGGTCGACGTTTGCCCCGGTCCTCAACAATGTGATCGTCATTGCGAGCTTTATGGGTTTTGCGCCCGTGTCCGCACAGTTTGGCGAACGTGCCGGCATCATCTTGATTGCGGCCGGTACGACCCTCGGTGTCTTTGTTCAGATGGCATGTCAGATTCCCGCGCTTGGCAAGCACGGCGTGCATCCCCATATCCATATCGACTTTAAGGACCCCGCGCTGCGCCAGACGATTGCGCTCGGTATCCCGACGCTGCTCGCCACGGTGTGCATGTTTGTCTCGACTTCTATCACCAACGCTGCCGCGCTGGTGGTCCAGCCCGAGACGGGTCCTTCCGTCATCGCCTATGCGCGCCTGTGGTACACGCTGCCCTACGCGCTGATTGCCGCCTCGCTTTCGACGGCGCTCTATACCGAGCTCTCTCATGACGCACAGGAGAAGGATTACGACAGCGTTCGCACGGGCATTTCGCGTGGCGTCGCCCAGATGCTGTTCTTCCTGATTCCGTTCGCACTGTACCTGATTGTCTTCGCACGTCCGCTCAATATGATCTACTGTGCTGGCAAGTTCGATGAATCCGGCGTGGCTCTGGTGTCCGAGTACCTTGTCTACCTGGCGCTCTCGCTGCCGCTCTACGGCGTGGTCGTGTTGATGCAGAAGAGCTTCTCTGCCTTGCTCGACATGAAGCCCTATAGCCGCTATTGCCTGTATTCCGCCATCGGCCAGGCCGGCTCGGTTCTGCTGTTTGGCGTTGTGCTGGGCTTCGGTATGCCGGCAATCGCGCTTTCGTATGTCGTCGACTACGTGATCTTGGTCGGCTGTTCGCTGTGGTGGCTGCGTCGTCGCCTGCGTGGCCTTCAGGTCAAATCTATCCTACATGGCGGTTTCTTTGGCCTTTTGCTCGGTGGCCTAGGTGCTGCCGCAGGCGCCGGCGTCATGTGGGCGCTTGAACACTTTGTCGGGGCACTTGGCGGCTCGATTCTGATTACTCTTGGCTACGTTTGCGTTGCGGGTGTCGCCTCGCTTGTTGTTACCTTTGGCCTTGCCGTCGTCCTTAAGATGCCCGAGGTCTCGGCGCTGCTTCGTCGCAAGTAGGTGCGCGTGGCCGGTCACGACAACATACCAACGCTTGCCGAGCAGGTTTCGCGCGTTCCCACACAGCCCGGATGCTACCTTTGGAAGGATGCCAAGGGCGATGTCATCTACGTGGGCAAGGCGAAAAACCTGCGCGCCCGCATGCGTCAATACGTGACACTGCAGGATGAGCGTCAAAAGATCCCGCTGATGATGCAGCTGGTGGCGAGCTTTGACTACATCGTTGTCGAAACCGAGCATGAGGCGCTTGTACTCGAGCGCAACCTGATCGGCCAGTACCATCCGTACTTTAACGTCGACCTCAAGGATGACAAGAGCTACCCCTTTATCGCCATTACAAAGGGCGACCTGTATCCCGCGATCAAATACACGCGTGAGCGTCATAAGCCGGGAACGCGCTATTTTGGACCCTATACCGATAGCCGTGCGGCACGTGAGACGATAGATACGCTGCGCAAGGTTATCCCCATCTGCTCTGCATCCTGTGCGGAGTGGCGTCGTTGTCGCCGTACCATCGAGTCCCACAAGGGCGAGGAAGACATCGTCAATATGATTTGCGCACAAAACGGGCGTCCCTGCTTTGACTACCATGTCGGGCGCGGCCCGGGTGCGTGTGTCGGCGCGATTTCCCCGGCAGACTATGCCAAGAACGTCAAGCGTGTCGAGCGCTTTTTGTCGGGCCATCGCAAGGATGTCGTCGATGAGCTGACCTCCGAGATGACGGATGCCGCCGAGGCGCTCGACTTTGAGCGCGCGGCACGCGTCAAACGTCGTTTGGAGGTCATCAGGGGTCTGGACGATCGTCAGCAAGTCGTTTTTCCCTCCAGTGTCGATATCGATGTCATCGGGTTCTATCGCGAGGAGACCATCTCCGCCGCTTGCGTCTTCGTCGTTCGCGAGGGCCGAACAGTTCGCACCTGCGAGTTCATTCTCGACAAGGGTCTTGATGTTGACGAGGAAGAGCTCCAGTCGGGCTTTCTTAAGCGCTATTACGACGAGACGGCTGATATTCCAGCTGAGGTCAACCTTTCCGTCGAGCTTGAGGATGCGGAGGCGCTGGGGGAGTGGCTTGCGGGCAAGCGTGAGCGTTCCTGCCATCTCCATAGGCCGCAGCGTGGCGAAAAGCACCGTCTGCTCGATATGGCATCCAAAAATGCGCGCCATGCCCTCATGCGCTACATGATGCGAACGGGGTACGCTGACGACCGCACCAATCAAGCGCTCCTGGAGCTCGAAAGTGCGTTGGCGCTGCCATCGCCGCCGTTGCGTATCGAGTGCTTCGATATCTCTACACTGCATGGCACCTTTACGGTCGCCTCGATGGTGGTGTTTACCAACGGGCGCGCCGACAAGAGCCAGTACCGTCGTTTTAAAATTCAGGCCGAATTGGACGAGGCAAACGACTTCGTGTCGATGTCCGAGGTTTTGGGACGACGCTATGCTCCCGAGCGCATGGCCGACGAGCGCTTTGGCTCGCGCCCCGATTTGCTCGTTGTCGATGGCGGTAAGCCGCAATTGACCGCTGCGATCAAGCAACTTGAGGCTCTTGGGCTCGATATACCAGTTTGTGGCTTGGCGAAGGCCGACGAGGAAGTTTTTGTGCCTTGGGACGAGACTCCTGTCGTGCTGCCGACCGGGTCTGCTTCGCTCTATCTAATTAAACAGGTACGCGATGAGTCCCACCGATTTGCCATCACGTTCCACCGTGAGTTGCGCGATAAAGCCATGACGGTTTCGGTGCTCGATGACGTTCCAGGCGTGGGACCCACCAGAAAACGTGCCCTTATGCGCCATTTTGGCTCGATGAAGCGTTTGCGCGCGGCGAGCGAGCAAGAGATCGCGGAAGTTCGCGGCATACCTGCCGATGTTGCCAAGGCGGTCCACGAGGCGCTCGTTGCATGGAATGCCGAGCGCGCCGAGGCGGCGGCTGGCCATTCCGATAGCTAAACACGAGCCAAACAACTGATATACATGATTGCGCGATTTTCAACCATTTATTTCGCCATGATTGCCTGCTGGTTTCGGGTTTTATTAACGCTAAAACGTTTGACTAACCCAAGCAAAAACCCTGCTATCCTGTGGGTTGACGAAGACTGATATCTCACCTCGCCGATACATACTGTCTGGCGAATCGTTTGTCAACGAATTCGGTGAACGGTAGTAAATACCGTTCAAGCGTATGTATGTATCGGTCGCCGAGCGCGGCACCTCAGTTGGGTTCGTCGGTAGGTAAGGTATATATCGTCCGCAAGTTGCGCGGGGGCACGTCTAGGTGCTCCCGAGTAAGATTCTCTATTGATAGGAGAAGACATGGCCATCATCAACAAGGGTATGTCCAGGCGTTCGTTCCTCGGCCTCACCGGCAGCGTCGCTGCTGTCGCAGGGCTTGGTCTCACCGGCTGCGGTGGCAGCTCTAGCGACGAGGGTTCCGCTTCCGGTTCCACCGATTCCGCCAACCGTGGCGGCGGCGTGATCACCGCTGGTTCCGCTTACGCTCCGTCCAGCTTCGATCCCGCCAGCACCGGCTCCGCTGTGGGCCTGGGTGCTAACTGGCACGTCGTCGAGGGCCTCTACGGCATCGATTACCACGACTACAGCACCTTCAACGAGCTCGCCACCGACGATCCTAAGTCCGTGGACGACACCACTTTCGAGGTCACCATCCGCAAGGGCGCCAAGTTCTCCGATGGCACCGAGGTCACCGCTGACGATGTCGTTGCCTCCTACACCGCTTGCGCCGCTTCCGCTACCTATGCTCCGTTCTTCCAGCCCTTCGAGTCCATCGAGGCCAAGGACGCCAGCACCGTGACGGTCAAGACCAAGGTCCCCAACTTCTCCCTGCTCAAGGATCGTCTGGCCATCGTCCGCGTTACCCCGGCCACTCAGACCGAGGAGGATCGCGCCAAGCAGCCGATCGGCTCCGGCCCCTGGATGTACGACTCTATCTCCGATACCGAGATTACCCTGGTTCCCAATCCTGAGTACAACGGTGAGTATGCTGCCGAGGATAAGAAGATCCAGTACAGCATCCTGACCGACCCCACCGCTCGCGTTACCGCTCAGCAGGAGGGCTCCACGCTCGTTATGGAGCTCGTTACCGCTGACGCCGTCGACCAGCTTGAGAGCGCCGGCTGCAAGATCGATAACGTTCAGGGTTTCGGCACCCGCTTCATCATGTTCAACGTCGCCAAGGAGCCTTGGAACAACGTCAAGGTCCGTCAGGCTGTCATGTATGCGCTCGACACCGAGAAGATGGTCAGCAACACCTTCGCCGGCCTTGCCACCGCTGCCAGCTGCTACCTGCCCAAGAGCTTCACCAACTATCATGAGGCTTCCACGGTGTACAAGACCGACGCCAAGAAGGCTAAGAAGCTCATCGAGGAGTCTGGCATCACCCCGGGTGCCATCACCCTGCGCACCACCGACAACGAGCAGATTAAGGGCATGGCCGCCCAGGTCAAGAACGACCTCGACGCTCTCGGCTTCGATGTGACCATCCAGACCGATACCTCGCCGGCCACCTACGCTGCCATCGACGGCGGCGAGGCCTACGATATCCTCCTTGCCCCTGGCGATCCTTCCTGCTTCGGTGCCGACCCCGACCTGCTGCTCAACTGGTGGTACGGCGACAACGTCTGGATGCAGACCCGTTGCCCGTGGAAGGAGTCCGCTGAGTGGCAGAAGCTCCACAGTCTCATGGACGAGGCTCTTGCCGCCGAGGGCGACGAGCAGCAGAAGAAGTGGAACGAGTGCTTCGACATCATTGCCGACAACGCCGTTCTGTACCCCGTTGTCCACGTCAAGACCGTCTCCGCTTCCTGGGACGATCCGTCCACTGCGCCCAACGGCGAGGCCCTCGATGGCTTCAAGGGCATCGGCACGACGAGCATGTCCTTCAGGGGCGTTGCGACCGTCAAGGCGTAAGACTCGCTTGAGTCTGTATGCAGGATGTCGGTCATTGGGGCCGTATCCTCATAGTTGAAACAAAGACCCGGGCGGCAACGATGTCGCTCGGGTCTTGTAATGAGTATCCGTACTCATATACCAGTTGGTCCTACCGACAAAAGAAAGGGGAGAGAACGTGAACAACTTGCTACGTTTGATTGGAAGGCGTCTTGTGGCGCTGCCGATCATGGCATTGGGCGTCACCGTCCTGGTGTTCTTCCTTATGTCGTTCTCCAAGACCGACCCCGCCTACACGGCGTTGGGTGACGGTGCCTCGCCCGAGGCGGTTGCCGAGTACCATGAGAAGTATGGTCTGGACGACCCTTGGCCCGTGCGCTACGTGCGCTATATGGGCGATCTGATCCATGGCGACATGGGCACCTATGGTGCTGCTCGCAACTCCGTTGCCAAGCGCATCTCCACGGCCCTGCCCGTCACGATGCAGCTGACCTTCATCGGTCTTGCCATCGGTGCGGTCGTTTCGTTTTTGCTCGGCGTCATCGCGGCACTGTATCGCGACAAATGGCCGGACCAAGTGATCCGCGTCTTTTCCATCGCCGGCTTGGCAACCCCGTCGTTCTGGCTTGCCGTTCTGTTGATCCTGCTGTTCTCTTCCTACCTTAAGGTGCTCCCGGCATCGGGTGCTCTGCCTCACTTCACCACGAATCCGGTTGGCTATCTGGGACGTATGATCATGCCCGCTATCGCCTTGGCATTTCCGCTGACGGGCCAGATGACTCGTATCGTGCGTACCGCCATGGTCGAGGAGCTCGATAAGGATTATGTCCGTATGGCTCGTGGCGCCGGCGTTCCCGAGAAGGTCGTCGTCGGCATCAACGTTCTTCGCAATGCGCTGATCACCCCGGTCACCACCCTCGGTCTTAAGATCGGTTACCTCATGGGCGGCGCCGTCGTCATCGAGGTTATCTTCAACCTCCCCGGCATGGGCACCGCGATTCTGCAGGGCGTTCAGGGCAACGAGGCGAACCTGGTTCAGGGCGTCGTTATCGTCGTTGCTCTTGCCTTCATCATCATCAACATCGTGGTTGACATGCTCTACCTGCTCATCAACCCGCGCATCAGGACGGTGTAGATTATGGTAAAGATTCGAGAGAAGCAAACCGAGCAGCTCGAGAAGGCTGCCTCTAAGGGGCTCAAGCTCGGTGGCTGGAAGAAGATGACGTTGTCTTCTAAGATTGCCGCCGTCGTGCTGGTGCTGGTCGCCCTGACTGCGATTCTGGCGCCCCTTCTTGCCCCCTATAGCCCGGTCGAGATCTTTACGGCTCGCCAGGCTCCCGGCAACGGATTTATCTTCGGTACCGACGATAAGGGTCGCGACATTCTGTCGCGTATGCTCTACGGTGGTCGTTACTCGCTGATTATCGGCTTTGGCGCCACTGCCATGGCTCTGGTCTGCGGCTCGGTCGTGGGCGCCCTTGCAGCGGTTTCGCGCAAGGCCGTCTCCGAGACGATCATGCGTATCTTGGACATCATCATGTCCATCCCGGGCATCGCCCTCGCGGCCGTCTTCGTCTCCATCCTTGGCAACTCCGTGCCGTCGATCATCTTCGCCATCGGCTTTATGTACACTCCGCAGATTGCCCGTATCGTGCGTGCCAACATCGTGTCCGAGTACGGCGAGGACTATGTCCGCGCGGTCATCGTTTCCGGCGCCAAGGCTCCGTGGATTTTGATCAAGCATGTTCTGCGTAACTGCATCGCCCCGATCATGGTCTTCACCGTTACCCTGGTCGCCGACGCCATCATCTTCGAGGCCTCGCTGACCTTCATCGGCGCTGGTATTCAGGAGCCCACCGCTACCTGGGGCAACATCCTCGCCGACGCCCGCGGCGGCGTGCTTGCCGGCCGTTGGTGGCAGGCGCTGTTCCCGGGTCTGGCCATCATGATCACCTGCCTGGCGCTCAACATCCTCTCCGAGGGCATTACCGACGCCATGGCCGCTGCTCCCTCCGCCGCCCTGGATCCGACCGATTCCTCCAAGCGTCGCGAGGCCGACCTGCTGGTCTCCGACCCCGTTCGCGCCTACAAGGAGCAGGCCCAGTCCCTCTCCGCTCGCCTTGGCGCCCTGCGCGATGTTGAGCTCAAGCGTGACGATCGCCATGTGCCCGACGAGTCTGTCGAACCGATTCTCTCGGTCCGTGACTTCTGCATTCAGTTTGAGCATCACGGTGATATCAACGTCGTCGACCATGTCAACTTTGACGTCCGTCCTGGTCAGACCATGGGTCTGGTGGGCGAGTCCGGTTGCGGTAAGTCCATCACCACGCTGGCCATCATGGGCCTGACCGATGAGGACGAGCACCTTTCCGGCGAGGTCCTCTGGGAGGGCCGTGACCTGCTCAAGATGAGCAAGAAGGAGTGGTTCGGCCTGCGAGGTACCGATATCGCTATGGTCTATCAGGACGCCCTGTCCTCGCTCAACCCCTCCATGCTCATCTCTGCCCAGATGAAGCAGCTCACCAAGCGCGGCGGAACCCGTAGCGCCGAGGAGCTCCTGGAGCTCGTCGGCCTCGATCCCAAGCGCACGCTTGAGAGCTATCCGCACGAGCTTTCCGGCGGCCAGCGTCAGCGTGTCCTGATCGCTATGGCCCTTACCCGCGACCCCAAGCTGGTCATCTGCGACGAGCCCACGACCGCTCTGGACGTTACCGTCCAGAAGCAGGTCATCAAGCTGCTCAACGATCTTCAGGCCAAGCTCGGCTTTGCCATGATCTTCGTTTCGCACGACCTGGCGCTGGTCGCCGAGGTCGCCCACAACATCACGGTTATGTACGCTGGTCAGGTTATCGAGCAGGCGCCCACCAAGGAGCTGCTCACTAACCCGATCCACGAGTACACCCGCGGTCTTCTGGGCTCCGTTCTGTCCATCGAGAGCGGTTCGGGCCGCCTGCACCAGGTGCCCGGCGCCGTTCCGAGTCCGCGCGATTTCCCCAAGGGCGATCGCTTCGCGCCCCGCTCGAGCCATCCGCGTATTGGCCTGGACACCCGTCCGGTCTTCAAGCGCGTGCCCGGCACCGAGCACTTCTATTCCGAGCTCCCCGACGAGGTGCTCAAGGCAAATGGTTTGACCCCTCACGCGGAGGTGATGTAGATGAGCGAGACCGCAGTCAACGGCGTCGAGCCGATCATCTTCCTTGATGACGTCCACGTCACCTTTAGGACCCGTACCGGCTCGATTCTGCACCCCAACCTGGTTCACGCCGTCCAGGGTGTAACGATTAAGCTCATGCCCGGTCAGACGATCGGCATCGTCGGCGAGTCCGGTTGCGGTAAGTCCACCACCGCTAACGTCATGTGCGGCCTACAGGCCCCCACGAGCGGCAAGGTCTACTTTAAGGGCAAGGACGTTACCAAACGTACCGCCGAGGACCGTCGCCACATGGGTCGCGTCATCTCGGTCGTGTTCCAGAACCCGGCCACGGCGCTCAACCCCCGCATGGTCGTTCGCGAGCAGCTGCTCGACCCCATGCGCGTCCACAACCTGGGTACCGAGGCCGAGCAGGAGAAGCGCGTCAAGGAACTCTTGGAGCTCACCGGTCTGCCCAGCTCCGCTGCCGAGGTTCTTCCCGGTCAGCTTTCGGGCGGCCAGCGCCAGCGCGTGGCAATTGCCCGTGCCCTGTCGCTGAACCCCGACGCTATCATCGCCGACGAGCCCACCTCGGCTCTGGACGTTTCGGTCCGCGCACAGATTCTGAACCTGCTGACCGACCTTAAGAAGGAGCTCGGCCTGGCCATGGTGTTCATCAGCCATGACATCCAGACGGTCCGCTATATCTCTGACGACATCATCGTTATGAATGGTGGCAAGATCGTCGAGCAGGGCGAGGCCAAGCAGGTCTTCCAGCACCCCCAGGACCCCTACACCAAGATGCTGCTCGGCGCTGCGCCGTCGCTGCTGCATCCCAAGCTCGGCGAGTAGCCTCGCTTTCCCTCCCGTGCGCCCGGTTCCCTTGCCGGGCGCACCTCCGTTGCGATTTCGAAAGGTTGGGTTCACGAGCCATGCCAAGTGCTCAGGAGCTACAACATCAATTTGATGAATATCGAGGCGCCATGCCCCGTCCATCAGATTTCGATCTCTTTTGGAAGGATCGCGTGGCCGAGGCCGACGCCGTCGGGCTTGACTATGCGATCGAGACGGCATCGGTCACCGATGCCGCGACCTGCCAGCTTTTCGACCTCTGGTATACCGGCATGTGTGGCGCGCGCCTGCATGCCAAGTACCTTAAACCCGTCTCGGACGAGCCCGTGCCATTGGTACTTCAGTTCCATGGGTATCCGGGTGCAAGCCGCAGCTGGTTTGAGCAGGCGTCGTTTGCGGGAATGGGCATGGCACTCATCGCCCTCGACTGCCCCGGCCAAGGAGGTCCCTCCGAGGACATTGGTGGATTTGAGGGCACAACTGTTGCCGGTCATATCGTCGCCGGTATCGACGGCGACCCGGCCAACCTCTACTATGTCCGCTTGCACCAAGATATTCGCATCCTGTGCCGCATCGTTCGCGAGCTCGAGGGCATCGATCTTGCGCGTGTGTTTGTGAACGGCGCGTCGCAGGGCGGCGGTTTGGGCATTGCGACCTGTGCGCTTAACAGCGAGCTTATCAATCGTGCCGCCATCCTCTATCCCTTCCTGTCAGATTTCCGCCTAGTCTGGGATTTGGATGCCGACGACATTGCCTACGAGGGCCTGCGCTATTGGTCTCGCTGGTTTGACGAGGACTCGACTCGTATTGACGAAGCCTATGCCAAGCTGGCGTACTTCGATTCCAAGAACTTTGCCCCTATGGTCAAATGCCCCGTGCTGTTTGGCACCGGCACAGCCGATATCGTCTGTCCGCCAGCGACGCAGTTTGCGGTCTATAACAACCTGACCTGCGAAAAGCGTCATGAGTTCTTTGAAGGCTTTGGCCACGAGGAGATTCAGGATTTTGACGATCTGATCATTCCGTTTTTCTGCAAGGGAGGGGAGGCTCATGTCTAAGTGCGAGAGCAATGTCGACGAGCTGATTGTCCCCGGACTCGTGGGAATTCCTGGAACGGTTTCGTCAAGGCTCGCAGAATATCGGGACTGGCGCGGTGATGTCCAAGCAGATGTTTCTGATTTAGAGACATGCGCTTCGAATCTTGAGATTCAAGGCCTGGCCATAACGGCGATTGACTTTGTTAACCCCTGCGCCCGTTACTCGGAGGTCTCCTTTGAGCTCGGTGACGATGCGATTCACGCTCGTTTGATCGAGCCTGTCGGTCGTGCCCGAGTATCTGAGCGCGTGCCGCTGTGCCTGATGTTCCACGACATCGATCGGCCTGTGCGCGGCTGGCATCACATGACGAGATTTGCCGCCATGGGGTATGCCGTCCTCGCGCTGGATGACGATGTTGCTGGTGCGGACGACCTGCGGCGGGGGATTTCTTCGCCCGCTTTTGTCGAGCGCGTCCGTTGGGGTTGCGCGCTGGCGAAGGTGGTGCGCAATCTTGATGGCATGGACCCCGACCGCATCTTTGCATGGGGCGAGGGTCTTGGCGGCGGAGTCGCGCTGGCGGTTTCTGCTCTGGACGAGCGGGGCCTCGCCTGCACGGCGGTTGCCAATCCGCTTCCTGGCGGCCTCGAGGCGCTGTCGTCTCGGGTGCGCGGATTGGTGCTCATGGGCACATCGCTTATGGATACCGTGAGCGATCCCAAGGATCAGTTTGCCGTATTCAACGGTCTTGAGTGTGACCGGAGGCATATCATCTATGCAAAATACGCTCACGAGCGCATCAATGCGTTCGAAAACGAAGTCGTCGACTTTTTTAACCAAACGTTCTACTCGTGTTCTTTGGCCTAGACGGCCTGGACACTGCCAACAAGAGTGGGTGGCATAGGGCCGCCCGCCAGACAGCTAAGGAGATTCTTGTGGCAACTCAGAAATTCACCGGCGTTATCCCTCCCGTCGTTGTTCCCGATACCGAAGATCACCAGCTCGACGTTGTCTCCTTTGAGCGCAGCATCAACCGCATGATCGATGCCGGCGTCGATGGCTTGTTCTTCCTGGGCTCCTCGGGCGAGGTCGTCTTCTCCACCGACGAGCGTCGCCGTCAGATCATCGCCGAGGCCGTCCGTATCGTCGACCACCGCGTTCCCGTTCTGGTCGGCATCATCGACACCGAGACCGAGCGCATGATCGAGCACGGTAAGGTCGCTCAGGAGCTGGGCGCCGATGCCCTCGTCGCCACCTGCCCGTTCTATGCCCTGCAGGGCATGACCGAGGTCGAGGAGCACTTCCGCATCCTGCATGAGGAACTCGACCTGCCCATCTTCGCCTACGACATCCCCGTCTGCGTCCACACCAAGCTCCCCTGGAAACTCCTTGCCAAGCTCGGCGCCGAGGGCGTTCTGGCCGGCGTCAAGGATTCCTCGGGTGATGACATCTCGTTCCGCTACCTCGTTCAGGAGAACGAGAAGAACGGCCATCCGATGAGCATCCTCACCGGTCACGAGGTTGTTGTCGACGGCGCCTACCTTGGTGGCGCCGACGGTTCCGTCCCGGGTCTCGCCAACGTTGAGCCCGAGGGCTACGTGCGTCAGTGGAAGGCCGCTCAGGCTGGTGACTGGGCTACCGTCAAGGCCGAGCAGGATCGCCTCAATGAGATTTCGCACATCTGGGATGTCACCTCGGGCGTCCAGGGCTATGCCGGTGGCGTCGGCGCCTTCAAGACCGCTATGAACCTCATGGGCATCTTCGACAGCCCGACCATGCCGCGCCCGGTGAAGGCCATGACCGGCGAGAACGTCGAGGCTATTAAGAAGGTCCTCCAGGACAACGGTCTCCTGTAAAGCTTCCCCAGGCACCCGATCTTGGGGCTCAAGTGGTCGGGCGTGACCCATTAGGTCAACGCCCGACCACTTTCACCCCAACCTCGGGCACCTGGAAAACCTTTACCGCGCTGTGACGGCTAGCCTGACGGCGCATTTCCTGTAGTTGTTTTTATCTCCTAAGGAGAGCGACATGGAGAACAAGTACATTTGCTCCGTTGATATCGGCGGCACCAAGATTGCGACCGCCATTATGGAGTACCCGGCTGACGGTAGCGTGCCTCATCCCGTTTTTGAGGCCGAGGTTCCCACCGAGGCCCAAGAGGGCGGCGAGGCCGTCTTCCAGCGTATCGAGGCGTCCATCAAGGCTGCTCTCGAGGCGAATCCCGATGTCGAGGTCCTTGGCGTCGGTATCGGTGCTGCCGGCGTCGTCGATCCCAAGACGGGCGCCATCGCGTATGCCAACGAGATCATGCCCGGCTGGTCCGGCGTTCAGTTGGGGCCGCGCCTGCGCGAGGACCTCGGTCTTCCCGTTGCCGTCGTAGGCGACGTGCAGGCTCATGCTCTGGGTGAGGCCCACTGGGGCGTCGGCAAGGGCAAGTTCTCCGTCTTGTGTCTTGGCATCGGTACGGGCATCGGCGGCGCATATGTCGAGAACGGCCGCGTGATGCAGGGCTTCCATGGTGCTGCCGGTCATATGGGCCACATCGAGTGCTCGGCTGCCGCCGGCATTCCCTGCGCCTGCGGGCGTTCCGGCCATCTGGAGTCGGTTGCTTCGGGCACTTCCATTGGTCGTATGTACGATGAGCGCTTTGGTCGTGTCGACCCCAGCCGTCCTTCGGTCGGTCGCGATGTGAACGACCTGTGCCGTGCGGGCGACGCAAAGGCGACCGAGGTCATCCATGACGCCGGCTTTGCGCTGGGGGCCAGCTTGGGCTCGCTCGCTAACATCCTGGACCCTGAGGTCATCGTGCTTTCGGGCGGCGTGATTCACCAAGGTCCCGATTGGCGTTCGCAGACGTGGAAGGATTCGGTGCACGAGGGCTATGCCAGCCAGGCGCTCGATCCGCTTCAGGACACGCCGATCCTCATCGGTTCTCTGGAGGGCGATGCTCCGCTCATCGGTGCCGCTGAGCATCTTCTTGCGTCGTTGAAGTAAACATAACTACCAAGTGGGCCTTCTGAGGTGCCGCAGATTGACGTGAAAGAGGAGCGAAGCGTAGTTCGGTACGCGAGCGACGGTTTGAACGTCAAGGTGCGGTGTCTCAGAAGGCTGTTTTGAGAAAGGTTGAGTCGAACATGACCGTTGATCCTTTGATCCAGTCCCTGAAGGGCAAGCTCGTCGTGAGTGTTCAGGCGTATATGGGCGAGCCGCTTCGTACGCCCGAGACCATGGCTCAAATGTCTCGCGCCTGCGAGCTTGGCGGCGCCGCCGCTATTCGCTGCCAGGGTCTTGCCGACATCGCCGCCATTAAGGGCCGCTGTGAGGTCCCCGTCATCGGCTTGTGGAAGGATGGACACGAGGGCGTCTACATCACGCCGACGCTGCGTCATGCTCGCGCCTGCGTTGCTGCGGGTGCCGACATCGTGGCAATTGATGCCACTGATCGCCCGCGTCCTGATGGCAAGACCGTCGAGGACACCTTCCGTCCGCTGCACGAGGAGGGTGTGCTCCTGATGGCCGACTGCGCCACCATCGAGGACATTCGCCGTGCGGTTGATATGGGCTTTGACCTGGTATCCACTACGCTTTCTCATGGTGTCGCCGCCATCGACTGCACCATGGCCGATGGCCCCGATCTGCCGCTCCTGCGTCAGGCGACCGAGGAATTCCCCGGTCTTCCCATCATCTGCGAGGGCCGCGTGCACACGCCCGAGGAGGCCCGCGCCGCGATTGATGCGGGCGCCTGGGCCGTTGTCGTCGGCACCGCCATCACGCACCCCACGAGTATTACAAGTTGGTTCAAGGCTGCGCTTGAGGCGTAAGACAGGCCTCGTATCCGCTTGGGGCGGTATACTCAATAAAGGCAATTGATCGCGCGGGATCCGCTGGCCGGGTCCCGCGCTTGTTTTAGGAGGCACATGTGCAAAAGGGAGATGCCATGGATGCGGCGGAGCGCTCGGAGCGCATCCCCGATATCGTCATCATCACCGGAATGTCCGGATCGGGCCGAACGCAGGCCATGCATGTGTTCGAGGACATGGGCTATTTTTGCATCGACAACTTGCCTCCGCGTCTGATTGCCCAGCTTGCCGAACTCGTCGGCATCAATACGGGCGTGGGCAGGCATCTTGCCGTCACCTGCGACCTGCGCAGCCAGGGCTTGTTCGATGAGCTGCTCGATGCCGTTGCCGCACTCGAGGAGCGGGAGATGAGCTGTGACATCGTGTTTCTCGAGGCCTCTGACGAGGTGCTGATCCGTCGTTATAGCGAAAACCGCCGCCGCCACCCCATTGCCAAGCCGGGGGAGACTACGGCCGATGCGATTCAGCGCGAGCGCCTGCAGCTGCAGGGTGTGCGCGATCGAGCCGATATGATTATCGATACGAGCCGCTTGCGCACTTCTGCTCTGCGCAATAAATTGCGCATGGCGTTCTCCGAGCTGTCCGACCAGCAGCTCATGGACGTTCACGTGTTCTCGTTTGGCTTTAAGCACGGCATGCCCGTCGAGGCGGACATTATGATCGACGTTCGCTTCCTGCCCAATCCTTTCTACGATCCCGAGATGCGCACCATGACCGGTCTCGATAAGAAGGTCTCCGATTTTGTCTTGGACCACCCCAAGACCCAGGAGTTTTGGAAGGCCTGGACACAGTTGCTCGATACGGTCATGCCGGGTTATATCGCGGAGGGCAAGCCGCAGCTTTCCATTGCCATCGGCTGCACGGGCGGACAGCACCGTAGCGTCGCCATTGCCGAGGCCACGGCCCGCTACCTGGAGGGTGCTCAGTATCATGTGAGCATCTCCCATCGTGACCTGTCGCGTGCCAACACGAAGGCATAGGTTTACATGTCGTTTACCGCTGAGGTGCGTGACGAGCTTGCGCGCTGTGAACCAGAATGCGAATACTGCGATTTGTCGACGCTTGCTGCGCTCACGCGTGTGAGCGGCACGCTTTCGTTGGCGGGCTCGGGACGGTACCGCTTGACGGTCGCGACCGAGACGGGCGCCGTCGCGCGCACGATGATCACGCTGACGCATCGCATCCTTAAGCTCAAAACGGAATTCACCGTTCGTAAATCGGTCTTGCATAAGGTCCGTAACTATCTCATTACCCTGCCCGATCAACCCGACCTGGACAAGGCTCTGGTGCTGCTGGGCATTCTCGACCGCAGGGGAGGGCTCGTCGCCGGTGTTCCCCGGCACATCGCTGCCCGTCCCTGCTGCAGGCTTGCCTACATCCGCGGCGCGCTCATCGCCGGCGGTTTCGTGGCCGATCCACGCGGCGATTTTCATTTGGAGATCGCGGTGCAGGGCGAGCAATATGCCCGGGGACTTTGCGATCTATTGGAGCAGATTGGAGTCCATGCGCGCGTTAACGCGCGGCGCGGATCCTTTGCTGTCTACATTAAGAGCGCCGAGGAGATCGAGCAGCTCCTAAAGCTGGTCGGCGCCAAGCGCAGCGTTGCCGAGATCGAGGAAGCGCGCGCGGTCAAATTGGTTAAGAACGACGTAAACCGTCGCGTGAATGCCGAACTGGCCAATCAGACCAGAAGTGCGGGTGCCGCCCAGCATCAGCTTGCGTTGATCGATGAGCTCGAACAGCGGGGTTTGCGCGACACGCTTCCGGACGCCTTGGCAGTCTTTTGCGACCTGCGCGAGCGCTATCCCGATCTGTCGCTGCGTGATTTGGGGGAGATGGCTGACCCTCCCTTGTCGAAGTCTGCCCTGTACCATCGCGTTTTGAGGCTTGAAAAGCTCATTGAAGCAAACAAGTAGTTTGAGGTATCGACTTATATACGGATTTAGCTGCTATTTTATTCTTTAAAACGTTTTAACGTAAATTTGATTTTCAATTTCGAGCATTCTCGTGAAATTCAAGTCAAAAAAAAGGTATATTAGGCGAGTGGTTAGTTTGTGGGCCTCAACGGCGGGCGCTGTAGCTCGCGGGGGCCTTACGAAAGGAGACACAATGGCAGTAAAGGTTGCTATTAACGGCTTCGGTCGCATCGGTCGTCTGGCTTTCCGTCAGATGTTCGGTCATGAGGGCTCCGAGATCGTCGCTATCAACGACCTCACCTCTCCCGATATGCTCGCTTACCTGCTGAAGTACGACTCCACGCAGGGCAACTACGCTCGCGATCACGAGGTCGTTGCTGGCGAGGATTCCATCACCGTTGACGGCAAGGAGATCAAGATCTACAAGGAGGCCGACGCCAACAACCTGCCTTGGGGCGACCTCGACGTCGACGTCGTTCTCGAGTGCACCGGCTTCTACACCAGCAAGGCTAAGGCTCAGGCCCACATCAACGCTGGCGCCAAGAAGGTCGTCATCTCCGCTCCGGCCGGCAGCGATCTGCCCACCATCGTGTACAACGTCAACCATGAGACGCTGACCGCTGAGGACAACATCATCTCCGCTGCTTCCTGCACCACCAACTGCCTCGCCCCGATGGCCAAGGGTCTGAACGACTTCGCTCCCATCGTGTCCGGCATCATGACCACCATCCACGCCTTCACCGGCGACCAGATGCCGCTCGACGGCCCGCAGCGCAAGGGCAACTTCCGTCGCTCCCGCGCCTGCTCCGAGAACATCGTCCCGAACACCACGGGCGCTGCCAAGGCCATCGGCCTGGTTCTCCCCGAGCTCAACGGCAAGCTCATCGGTGCCGCCCAGCGCGTCCCGACGCCGACCGGCTCGCTGACCAACCTCTACGCCGTCGTTGACAAGAAGGTCACCGTCGACGAGGTCAACGCTGCCATGAAGGCCTACGCCGCCACCATCTCCGAGACCTTCGCCTACAACGAGGACCAGATCGTCTCCCGCGACATCGTCGGCGAGACCCACGGCTCCATCTTCGACGCCACTCAGACCATGTGCTCTGACCTCGGCAACGGCCAGACCCTCGTTCAGGTCACCTCTTGGTACGACAACGAGAACTCCTACACCTCTCAGATGGTCCGCACCATCAAGTACTTCGAGAAGTTCGTTGCTTAATTTAGCTTTTAGCGAATAGCTCGTTGAGCGTCTAAAGAAGGGCGCGGCCTTATAGGGCTTACACCCTAGGGTCGCGCCCTTTTTATAAGAAATCGTCTGCCGTAATGGGAGGCAGACACGTACGAAAGGTAGAAGCAAACATGGCCTTTACCAAGAAGACCGTCCGCGACATCGATGTCGACGGAAAGCGCGTTCTCGTCCGCGTTGACTTTAACGTGCCTATCAAGGATGGCGTCGTTGGCGACACCACCCGTATCAAGGCTGCCCTGCCCACCATCAACTACCTCGTTGAGCACAACGCTCGCGTCATCCTCATGAGCCACCTCGGCCGCCCCGAGGGTACCGGCTTCCAGCCTGAGCTCTCCCTTGAGCCTGTCGCTAAGAAGCTCGCCGAGCTCTCTGGTCTCGACGTTGCCTTTGTCGCCGACACTTACGGCGAGAAGGCTGCCGAGGCTGTCGCCGCCGTCGAGCCGGGCAAGGTTCTCGTTCTCGAGAACGTCCGTTTCGACAAGCGTGAGAAGAAGAACGACCCCGAGATCGCCAAGAAGCTCGCTTCCTATGGTGACGTCTTCGTTCTCGATGCCTTCGGCACCGCTCACCGCGCCCAGGGTTCCGTCGTGGGCCCCGCCGCTTACCTGCCTGCCGTCGCTGGCTTCCTGCTCGAGAAGGAGGTCGACACGCTGACCGGCATCTTCGCCGAGCCCGAGCGCCCCTTCGTCGCTATCGTCGGCGGTTCCAAGGTTTCCTCCAAGATCGGTGTTCTCGATCACCTCATCGACTCCGCTGACACCCTGATCATCGGTGGCGGCATGGCCTACACCTTCTTCCTGGCTCAGGGCCTGTCCGTTGGTCAGTCCCTCAAGGAAGAGGACTGGGTCGAGCGCGCCGGCGAGATGCTTAAGAAGGCCGAGGAGAAGGGCGTCAAGATCCTGCTCCCCATCGACAACCGCGTTGCCGATCACTTTGGCGAGGACGCTGTCCCCGAGGTTGTCGCTTCCGACGCTATCCCCGACGATCGTGAGGGCATGGACATCGGTCCTAAGACCGAGGAGCTCTACGCCGAGGCCGTCAAGGGCGCCAAGACTGTCTTCTGGAACGGCCCCATGGGCGTCTTCGAGTTTGATAACTTCGCTCACGGCACCCAGGCTATCGCCGAGGCTGTCGCCGAGGCCGACTGCACCTCGATCATCGGCGGTGGCGACTCTGTCGCAGCTGTCAACAAGTTCAACCTGGCCGACAAGATGAGCTGGATCTCCACCGGTGGTGGCGCTTCCATGGAGCTCGTCGAGGGTAAGGCCCTGCCCGGAGTGGAGGCGCTTCTCGATGCCTAATCGCACCCTTCTTATCGCTGGTAACTGGAAGATGAACAACGACGTCGCCGAGGCCGCCAAGCTCGCCGACGAGCTGGCTCAGGCTCTGCCCGAGGTTCCGGCTGGCGTCGAGGTGCTCGTTTGTCCTCCGACCATCGACATCACCACGGTTCATGACCGCATTCAGGCTGCCCCCATCGCCCTCGGTGCACAGAACGTGTACTGGGAGGCCAAGGGTGCCTTCACCGGTGAGTCCTCTTGCGACATGCTCAAGTCCGCTGGCTGCACCTACTGCATCATCGGTCACTCCGAGCGTCGCGACTATTTCCACGAGACCGACGAGGATCAGAACAAGAAGGCCAAGGCCCTCGTTGCCGCCGGTCTTGTTCCCGTCTTCTGCTGCGGCGAGTCCCTTGAGGTCCGCGAGGCCGGCACCTATGTCGAGCACGTCGTGAACCAGGTCAAGGCTGGCCTTGCTGGTCTTGAGATCACCTGCCCCAAGCAGGTCGTCGTCGCCTACGAGCCCATCTGGGCCATTGGCACCGGCAAGACCGCTACCGCCGAGGATGCTCAGGAGGTCTGCGGCGCTATCCGTGAGACCCTCAAGGAGATGTTCGGCGAGGAGCTCGCTAACGGCATCCGCGTTCTCTATGGTGGCTCTGCCAAGCCCGGCAACATCGCTGAGCTCGTCGCCAAGCCCGACGTTGACGGCGCCCTCGTGGGCGGCGCTTCGCTCAAGGCTGCCGACTTCGCCTCTATGGTCGTCAAGGCAGGCGAGTAGGACATATGGCACAGCGTCATCTTCCTGCACTCCTGATTATCATGGACGGCTGCGGCCTGGCTCCGGCCGATGGCGAGAACGCCGTCGCCGCTGCCAAGACGCCCTTCCTTGATAGCCTGTACGAGAAGTATCCTCACACCACGCTCGGTGCTTCGGGCGAGGACGTGGGCCTTCCCGACGGCCAGATGGGCAACTCCGAGGTAGGCCACCTCAACATCGGTGCCGGCCGCATCGTGTTCCAGGAGCTTTCGCGCATCAACAATGCCATCAAGGACGGCTCCATCGCCAAGAACGAGGTTTTCGTCAAGGCTATGGACGATGTCAAGGCCGAGGGCAAGACCCTTCACCTCATGGGCCTTATGAGCCCTGGCGGCGTTCACTCCCACATGAACCACGTCGAGGCTCTGGTCAAGATGGCTGCCGAGCACGGTGTCAAGACCGTTCGCGTCCACGCCTTCATGGATGGCCGCGACGTTGACCCGCAGTCCGGCGCTGGCTACATGAGTGAGTTCTGCGCCTTCCTGGCTAAGATCTCCGAGGAGACCGGTTGCGACGCTCGCGTTGCCACCGTCTCGGGCCGTTATTGGGCCATGGACCGCGACAACCGTTGGGAGCGCATCCAGCGTGCCTACGACGTCATGGTCAACGCGTCCGATGCCGATGTCGACCCTGTTGCCGGTATCAAGGCCTACTACGAGAAGGATCCGCGCGGCGACGAGTTCGTCGAGCCCTTCGCTGCCCACAACGAGGGCATCCACGAGGGCGACGCGGCCATCTTCTTCAACTTCCGTCCCGACCGCGCTCGTCAGATGACCCGCGTGTTCACGGACAAGGAGTTCGACGGCTTTGAGCGCGAGCAGATCAAGCTTTCGCACTTTGTGACGATGACCGAGTACGATCCGACGTTTGACGTCGAGGTCGCCTTCCCCAAGACGTTCCCCGAGAACGTCCTGGCCGACGTTATCGCCGCCAACGGCCTGAAGCAGCTGCACACCGCCGAGACCGAGAAGTACGCCCACGTGACGTTCTTCCTCAACGGCGGCATCGAAGAGCCCAAGGAGGGCGAGGAGCGCGTGCTCGTCGCTTCCCCCAAGGTCGCTACCTACGATCTGCAGCCCGAGATGAGCGCTCCCGAGGTTACCGAGAAGCTTGTCGCCGCCATCAACGAGGATCGCGCTGATTTCTACATCGTGAACTTCGCGAACTGCGACATGGTTGGTCACACCGGTGTCTTCGACGCCGCCGTTAAGGCCGTCGAGGCCGTTGACGATGCCCTGTCTAAGGTTGTCCCGGCGATTCTCGCCAAGGGCGGCTTTGCGCTGATCACCGCCGACCACGGCAACGCCGATCACATGTTTGACGTTGCTTCCGACGGTTCCAAGCATCCGTTTACGGCTCACACCACCAACCGCGTTCCGTTCATCATCGTTGATGAGAAGGCCAAGCTCACCGATATCGAGGACGGCCGTCTTTCCGATATCGCTCCGACCATGCTCACCATGGCTGGTATTGAGCCTTCCGCCGAGATGACGGGCCGCGTGCTCGCCACCGAGGCCTAATAGAAAACAAATACCGTTTTCTAGTAAGGGGGTTGTCCACAACCGGACAACCCCCTTTTTGGTATTTCTGCCATTTCCACCCCGTCCTTGAGTGGCGGGTAGGGGAGAACGGGGGATTGTGGTACAGTACTGGAGTTTAAACTGTTCTATTAAGGAGCTTATCTATGGGTCCGTTCCAGATTCTTCTGTTTGTCGTTTGGGCTGTCTCTGCCGTGGCGCTGACGATTCTCGTCCTGATGCATTCCGGTAAGGGCACCGGCGTTTCGGATATGATCGCTAGCTCGCTGTATAACTCCAGCTCTGCCACGGGCGTCATGGAGCAGAACCTCGACCGCCTGACCGTCATCATGGCTGTCGTGTTTGCCGTGTGCGTCGTGCTGTGCATGTTCTTCTTCCCGCAGGGCATCGTCGGCTACTAAGCACGAGCCGCATAAATATTCAAAAAGGGTCCCGTAAGTGCGGGACCCTTTTTGTTTACATATTTGTAACAGAGTCAAAATATCCCCACATACTTCGCCCAACTAAAGAAATTCTCGACCGTTAACCGGAATTAGCCCCAAATTGTGTATAAAATGCGCTACTGTATTGCAAAACGTTGGTCCGTTGTGCATAACCAGCCATAGCAGCGGGCGGCGTTTTGATGGTTCGGATCGGATTGTTTCGACATGTGTCCGACTGAACATTTCTTTGTCCTATCTCATAAGGAGGATGGCATGGCTGATTCTATGTTCCACCAGCCCGTTATGGGTCGTCGCGCCTTTGTTGGCGGCACCCTTGCTGCGAGCTCCATGGCTTTTCTTGCCGCATGTGGCAAGAAGGGTGGCGACGCTTCCGGTTCTGAGTCCGGTTCGACGCTGAACTTCTACATCAACAACCCGGTCTGCATCGACCCCTACAATGTCCAGGAGGACCAGGGCACTCAGGTCGAGTACCAGCTCTTTGACGCTCTGACCTCTTACGACGCCGAGAAGGGCGAGATCGTTCCGCTGGCTTGCGAGTCCTTTGAGTCCAACGACGACGCCACCGAGTTTACCTTCAAGATCAAGAAGGCCAAGTTCCACAACGGTGACGACGTTACCTCCAAGTCCTTCAAGCTCGGTTGGGAGCGTCTGGTCAACACCAAGTCGGCCATCGCTACCGAGTACGGTCCTTCCGAGGTCTCCTATCACCTTTCCATGGTCGAGGGTTATGACGACCTGCTTGCCGGTAACGCTACCGAGCTCAGCGGTGTTACGTGCCCCGACGATGAGACCCTCGTCGTCAAGCTGTCTTCCGCTTACGCTGACTTCCCCTTCGTCGCCTCTCATCCGGCTCTGGCCCCGGTTCCCGAGTGCGCCGAGTCCGATGTCAAGAGCTTCTATCTTGCCCCGGTCGGTAACGGCCCGTTCATGATGGACGGCAAGTGGGAGGATGGTCAGGAGATCAACCTCAAGAAGTTCGACGATTACTATGGCGACAAGGCCAAGATCGATGGCATCCACTTCCAGGTCATCAAGGACATGGAGACCGCTTACAAGGAGTTCCAGGCCGGTAACCTCGATGTCTGCGACGTTCCCGTTGCTCAGATCGACGCCGCCAAGAAGGATCGCGGCGTGTCCAAGGACGGCTACACCATGGGTGACGGCGAGCGCATGCTGCTCGGCTCCGAGCCTTCCACCTACTACCTGACCTGCAACAACACGGCCGAGCCGTTCAACAACGCCGACCTGCGCAGGGGTATCTCCCTGGCCATCAACCGTGAGGCCATCTGCAAGACTATCTTCAAGGGTACCCGTACCCCCGCCGACGGCATTGTTCCTCCGGGCATCGATGGCTACAAGGAGGGCGCATGGGAGTTCTGCGCCTACGACGTCGACAAGGCTAACGAGTACCTGGACAAGGTTGCTCCCGCTGGCGCTAACGGCGATCGTGGCATTAACGTGACCCTTTCCTACAACCAGGATGGTGGCCACAAGGAGATCATGGAGTCCATCATCGGTGACCTCGCCAAGGTTGGCGTTACCGCTGTCTCCGATACCCCTGAGTGGTCTGCCTTGCTCGAGCAGTACCAGAACTTTAACTATCAGTTCGGTCGTCTGGGTTGGATTGCCGACTACCCGATTATGGACAACTTCCTGTATCCGCTGTTCCACTCCGACTCCCTCGGTGGCGACAACCGCTCCGGTTACAACAACCCCGAGTTCGACGCCAAGGTCAACGAGGCTCGCACCACGGTTGACGACGAAGAGCGCGTTGCTAAGATGCAGGAGGCCGACGCTATGGTCGCTGCCGACTGCCCGGTCATCCCGGTGATGTTCTACACGCACACCATCGTCGGCTCCGATCGCATCAAGCACCTCTATGTCGATCCGCAGAAGCACGCTGAGCTGGGTACCGCTGAGCTCGCCTAAGAGTTTGCAGCTTCCGTGAGGGTCAAGTATTTACGTAGACCTCATGGGAAACATACAGTTCTCCCTAACCTGGGGTAAACTGGCTGATGGTAATTTTGGGATGCCGGTCTGGCGATCGGCATCCCATTTAGGTTAATCCCTAGATAGGGGAGTGGTATGGGTAAGTACATCGTTAAACGTGTGCTTCAGTTCATCCCGGTATTTTTGGGCGTTACGCTGATTCTGTTCGCCCTTCAGAATATCGTGCCGGGAGATCCGATCAAGCTGATCGGTGGAGACAAGGCTCTGTCCCCCGAGGTGGAGCTTCAGCTTCGCGTCCGCTATCACCTGGTCCAGTCGGACGAGGACGGCAACGCGATCCTTGACGAGAACGGCGACCCCGTTCAAACGTCGCTCGTGGACCGTTACTTGTATTACATGAACGGCCTGCTTCATGGCGATCTGGGCAATTCGTATCAGCGCAAGCTGCCGGTTACGGAAATTTTTGCCCAGAAGTATCCGTATACGGTCAAACTTGCCGCGTGCGCCATCGTGCTCGAGGCAATCATGGGTATCGGTGCGGGTATCATTTCGGCGGTAAAGCGTTATTCCTTCTGGGATATTTTGGTAACGCTCACCACGTCGATCCTCGTTGCGGTCCCGGCCTTCTGGCTCGGTATGTTGCTGCAGCTGTTCTTTGGCGTCATCCTCAAGGACGCTACGGGCGGTGCAATCTCCATGCCGATCTCGGGTGCCGGCGGTTCCAGCTCTCAGTATCAGGATTGGATGCACTATGTGCTTCCGACCATTACGCTGGCTTCGGTTTCGACCGCTTATGCCGCCCGCATTATGCGCTCGCAGCTGCTTGACGTCATGAACCAGGATTACATCCGTACGGCAAAGGCCAAGGGTCTCTCCAATCGCGCGATCATCGTCAAGCATGCGCTTAAGAATGCACTCATCCCCGTCGTTACCTATATTGGTGTCGACTTTGGTGGCATGCTTTCGGGCGCCATCCTGACCGAGACGGTTTTTAACTGGCCCGGTATCGGCTATGAGGTCTATCGCGCCATTAGCATGCGTGACTGGCCCATCGTTATGGGCGGCGTTACGCTCATCGTCGTCGTCGTCATGGTGATTAACCTGCTCGTCGACATTAGCTATGCATTCCTCGACCCGCGCATCCGCCTTGGCGGTCCGTCGGATAAGGCCTAAGGGAGGTACGTCTCATGCAGGAAACTGATTCTCAGTCTCAGGAGCAGGCTACCGCCACCAAGGCCGCATCTGCTCCCGCCAAGTCCCGCACGCTGTGGGGTGACGCTTTTAAGCGTCTTCGCAAGAACAAGCTCGCCGTTATCGGTGTCTGCTGGATCATCATCGTCGTTTTGGTTGCCCTGACCGCAGATCTGTGGGCTAAGCCCTGGCTCGGTTCGCCGACGGCTTCCGACTCGACCACCATGGCCGAGACGTCGCTGTTGGCTCCGTGTGCCGAGCACCCGTTTGGCACCGACGCCCTTGGTCGTGACATTCTCGTCCGCGTTATCTACGGTGCACGCGTTTCGCTGTCCGTCGGTATTATGGCCACCGCGATCTCCACGGTGATCGGTCTGGTCATGGGTGCTCTGGCCGGTTTCTACGGCGGGATCTGGGATACGATCATCATGCGCTGTGCGGACATCTTCCTGGCGTTCCCGTACGTGCTGTTCGTTGTCGCCATGATCGCCGTTATCGGCCGTGGTCTTCAGAACGTCTTTATCGCCATCGGTATTCTCGGCTGGCCTTCGATTGCGCGCGTCTTCCGCTCTGCAATCTTGACGGTCAAAGAAAACGACTATGTTGACGCTGCGCGCGCGATGGGTGCATCTGATGCTCGTATCGTAGTGCGTCACATCTTCCCGAACTCCGTCGCCTCCATCGTGGTCTACGCGACCATGAACATTGGTGGCGCCATTCTGACCGAGTCCGCTCTGTCCTTCCTCGGCATGGGCGTTATTCCGCCTACGCCTTCGTGGGGCTCCATGATTCAGGACGGTCAGCAGTATCTGCTGACCGCTCCCTGGATGATGATCATGCCCGGTCTGGCAATTCTCTCGACGGTGCTCGCCTTCACCCTGCTGGGTGACGGTTTGCGCGACGCCCTCGACGTCAAGATGAAGGACGCATAAGGATGAAGAAGAACAAGAACTATGTGGACCTGAAGGACCAGCCGGTTCCCGAGGGCCAGCATCTGCTCGAGGTCGATGACCTTAAGATGTATTTCCATACCGAGGACGGCGTCGTTCGCGCTGTCGACGGTGTGTCCTACACGCTCGATCGCGGCGAGACCCTGGGTGTCGTCGGTGAGTCCGGCTCCGGTAAGTCCGTGACCGCCATGACCATCATGGGCCTCATCTCGATGCCTCCGGGAAAGATTGAGGGCGGCGACGTTCGGTATCGCGGTCGTTCTATCCTCGAAATGACCGAGGAAGAGATGCAGCACATTCGCGGTAACGATATCGCGATGATCTTCCAGGATCCTATGACCTCCTTGAACCCGGTCTATAAGATCGGCAAGCAGGTGGGCGAGGGCCTTCGTCTGCACCGTGGCTACTCCAAGCAGGAGGCACTCAAGCGCGCTACCGAGCTTTTGGACCTCGTGGGTATCCCCGAGCCTGAGAAGCGCGTCAATGAGTATCCGCACCAGTTCTCGGGCGGTATGCGTCAGCGTGTCATGATTGCTATGGCTCTTGCCTGCGATCCCGATATCCTGATTGCCGACGAGCCCACGACGGCTCTGGACGTTACCATTCAGGCTCAGATTATCGAGCTCATGCAGGAGATGCAGGAGAAGAACGGCAACGCCATCATCATGATCACCCATGACCTGGGTGTCGTCGCTGATATGGCCGACAAGATCATGGTTATGTATGCTGGCCGTCCCGTCGAGTTCGGTACTGCTGAGGAAATTTTCTACGAGAGCCGTCACCCCTATACCTGGGGCCTTATCCGCTCCATCCCGGAGCAGGCCATCGAGGAGAAGAAGCCGCTGACGCCGATTCACGGCAACCCGCCTTCGCTCATGAACCTGCCCGAGGGCTGCGTGTTCTCGCCTCGTTGTCCCTATGCGACCGATAAGTGCCGCAAGCACCGCCCCGAGCGCGTTGTCACCGAGTCTGGTCACTACTCTGCATGCCACTACTCCGGTGACCCCGAGTTTCTCAAGAACGCTCCTGAGACGTCCCGTACGCGCAAGGATTCCAAGAAGGGAGGCGAGGCGTAATGGCAGATACCAACGAGCGTACTCCGCTGCTGAAGGTCGAGCACCTTTCTAAGGAGTTTCCCGCTGAGTCCGGCATGTTCGCCAAGCGCTTCTCCAAGCGTGTCGTCTCTGCTGTGAATGACATCTCTTTTGAGATTTATCCTGGCGAGACCTTTGGTCTGGTCGGTGAGTCTGGTTGCGGTAAGTCCACCACGGGCCGTACCATCATGCGCCTGACCAAGCCGACCGCCGGTAAGGTGTTCTTCCAGGGTAAAGATGTTGCCGAGATGAGCAAGCATGAGATCAAGGACATGCGTCGCGAGATGCAGTTTATCTTCCAGGATCCTTATGCTTCGCTGAATCCCCGCATGACCATCGGCGAGATCGTCTCCGAGCCCATGACCATTCACGGCGTGGGCACCAAGGAGGAGCGCATTGAGCGTGTCCGCGAGCTTCTCGACGTTGTCGGACTGAACCCCGAGCACATCAACCGCTATCCTCATGAGTTCTCCGGCGGTCAGCGCCAGCGTGTCGGCATTGCCCGCGCGTTTGCGCTGAAGCCCAAGCTGATTATCTGCGACGAGCCGGTTTCCGCTCTGGATGTGTCCATT
The DNA here is from genome assembly GCA_937925715.1 of uncultured Collinsella sp. Taxonomy (GTDB): domain Bacteria; phylum Actinomycetota; class Coriobacteriia; order Coriobacteriales; family Coriobacteriaceae; genus Collinsella. The sequence continues at coordinate 4,515 of CALAMG010000036.1, read as the reverse complement.
CAGGCCCAGGTTCTGAACCTGCTCAAGGAACTGCAAGACAAGTTCGGTACCGCGTATCTGTTTATCGCTCACGACCTGTCCGTCGTGCAGCATATCTCCGATCGCGTTGCCGTTATGTATCTGGGTAAGATGGTTGAGGTTTCGGACTGGAAGACGCTCTACAGCGAGCCTCACCATCCGTACACGCAGTCGCTGCTGTCTGCCGTGCCGGTTCCCGATCCTGATATCCAGAAGACCCGCAAGCGCATCATCCTCGCTGGCGATCCGCCGTCGCCGCTGGATCCGCCGACCGGTTGCCGTTTCCACACTCGCTGCCCGATCGCTCAGGGTATCTGCTCTGAGAAGCTTCCCGAGTTTAAGGAAGTTGCACCTGGTCACTGCTGCGCGTGCCACTTCGCGGAGCCGTTCCCGATCAAGGAATCGCACATCGACCTGTAGCCGGTTGTTATCGTCCGGGCCCGCGCTGGACTTAGTTTTCAGAACGTCCTCGACCATGGAAACCCCCTTATCCTGCTCCTTCGGAGCCGCGGATAAGGGGGTTTCCTGGTCTGCGGAATGTTCTGAAAACTAAGTCCAGCACGGGCCCTGCGGCAACGCGGCAGGGAGGGGTGCGATTCCTTGATCGCTCACTTAATCTAATAGGAAAGTTAGTGAGGCCGGAGCTTTAGCTCCGGCCTCTTTATATAAGGGCTCGGTAAAGCCGAGCCACCAAATTTGCATCAGCCCCCAGAACATGTTTGAGAACTGTGCCTGAAGTATGTATTTGCAGGCCCCGAATCGGTGTTGCCTCCCGGCGCATTCCGCAGGGGGAGCGATATTTTGTAGCACGAAGTGCGCAACAAAATATCGCTCATGCCCGAGGACGCGCCGGGAGGCAACACCGATTCGGGGCCGAACATATAGATCTACCAGCGCATTTACAAATTCGTAAACTTTTTTGAAAAAAGTGCTTGCACAGTTCTCGAATCATAGGTTATTATATTCCTCGTTGAACGCGCGGGTCCGACAAAACGAACCGTGAATCAACAACATAGCATGTCGGAGTGGCGGAATTGGCAGACGCGCTAGCTTGAGGTGCTAGTGACCGCTTTTTGGTCATGCGGGTTCAAGTCCCGCCTCCGACACCATCGCATTTGAGAAGCCTCTTCGGAGGCTTTTTTGTTACCGATAGACGGTGGGGTCCACGATGGAAACGCTTGAACGCAACGAGTGGGCAGACGTTGCCCAACTAGTCGAGATCACGAGCGATGCTGTCATCATCTGCGAGCTCGACGGAACCATTCTGCATGTGAATAATCGCTTACTTGGTTTGATGTGCGAGGAACGCGCCGACGTCATCGGTGGAGATGTTAAAGACGTCCTGTACTCGTCCGCTTTTGAACGTGCGACGGAACATCGTCTGCCATTTGAAACTGATGGCTCCGAGAACGAACTGATGCTCAAGCTGAGTGACGGCTCCTTTATCCCCGTCTTGGTTCGTGCGGGTTCCGTAACGCCTCCACGCATCTTTGGGCGCCGCGCGCCACGTGTCCTGGTGGCGCTCCATAGCATCGAAGAACAGTATTCGCACGACCGTCAGCTCAAGCGTGCTCTTTCGGAGCTTAGAGTGGCTAACAAGCGCCTCTCTGGCACGCTCTCGGTCATTATGAGTACCGTGGGCTCCGATGAGCTGCCCAGCCTACTTGATACCGTTTTGAACCAGCTTGTAGGAACGCTCGATGCTTCGGGTGCTGCTATCTATTTTTCTGAGAGCGGCGGTTTTAAACTTCGCGGTGTTTCCAAGGAGCTGTACGACAGCTACCTGCCTGAGTTTTTGCCGTATGGCGCTGGCATTCCGACGTATGTTCTTCGTGAGTCGCGTGCCTGTCGCTTGTCGATTCAACAGGACCTTAAGGGTGATAAGGCCGCCTCCGGTATGTTTATGGACCTGGACAATCGTTCTAAGCACCTGTTGCGTATGCAGGATATGCCTCCGTACCGCAGCGAGATCTGTCTTCCCGTTTTTTACGGTACGCAGATCCTTGGCGTGCTGGAAGTTGGTTGGAAACGCCCTCAGGCACCGCTTGCCTATGACGTTAATGTGCTCGAGGTCATTTGCGATTACCTGTCTATCCAGCTGGTCGGCATGGCATCGAGCCTTCGCTCCCGTCGCACGGCCGAGCTTGGCCGCTCGCTCAATGTCTTGCGTGATGAGTTGTTTACCTTTCTAGACGATTCTGCCGCGGCTACCCAGGCGGTATCGTCCGAGATCTGCAATATGCTTAACTGCCATTTTTGCCCTGTTGAGTATGACGCCAGTCTGGATTCCTACGTCATAGATTTTGAAGGCGGCAGTCGCGTTGCCTTGCCGGACGACCCTGAGAAGCTTTTCTTTTCCACGACGGCGCCAGCGGCACGTCTGGGGGCTGGCCCTGATGGCTTTGAGGCATCTGTTTTGGGCGGTACGAGTGCCGAGGACCTTAAACACGTTCGTATAACTCGCGTTGACGAATCGATGCCTATGGGAGGCTGGCTTAGGGCGCATGGTCTGCCTTGTCAAGGTCTCTACGTCGACTCCGGCATCGAGGCGGGGCGCCCGCGCTCTGAGGGTGATGGCAAGCACAGTAACGACGCGATTGTTCCTGCTTCTGTTGCGAAGAGCCCGACGACGCGCGCGCTGCTGCTTCGTGATGGTAGCCAAGAGCCGATTGATGACCTTGAATATGACTACTTGGTGCACTTGGCGCATGACTTTGAACTGATCTACGAAGGCGAATCTCAAAAGCGCGAGGAGCGCCATATCGCTCAGACCCTCCAGATCGGCATGAGAAATTCCCTGGGGGATGTTCCGGGTATCGCAACCGATTCGGTGTACCTGTCGGCCACGAACTCGGCGTTGGTCGGCGGCGATTTCTATACGCTCATCCGACTTCCCGACGACTGCGCCGTCATGATTTTGGGTGATGTGTCTGGCAAAGGCATTGAGGCCGCATCGATGTCCGCGCTCGTCAAGACGGCCCTGACGGCATATGCCTGGGAGGGCGCTGGCCCGGCCCGCATGGCACGCTCCCTTAACAGCATGCTCATGGGCTTTTCGAGGGTCGAGACGTTCGTGACGGCCTTTATCGCCAAGATTGACCTTAAAGCCGGACGCGCAACGTATTGTTCGGCGGGCCATCCTCCGACCATGGTCATTAGGCCAGAGTCGATGCCGCTGGGTGGTGGCGAGGCCCGTGGGGGAGAGGTCGAGCTGCTTGGATGCCAATCGGGCGTAATCGGTGCCTTTGAGAGCATGGTGTACGAGACAGGCGTGTTTACGTTCGCCCCCGGCGACATGCTCTTCATGTATACGGACGGAACGATTGAGGCCCGCGACCGCACCGGAGCGTTCTTTGGTGAGCAGCGCCTTCGTGACCTTCTGCTCTCTGTCTCGGGTGAGGGCGTATCGGGAATCTGCGGCAAGGTCTTGGGCGAGCTTGACCGATTTACCGAATCGGCGCTGGACGATGACATTGCATTGGTGTCCCTTGAGTTTTTACGGGGTCGTTCATAGACGACGCTGGGCGGGCTGAATCCGTACGGTTGGGGAAACGAATGCATCGAGTGGGCTTTTTTGGGGAACCATGGTCGTATGAATGAGTGGAATGACATAGCGGTTTTGACGCCACCAGGCGATATCGACATCGCCACGGTGCCTGCGCTGCGTCGGCGGTTGGATGCTTTGATTGGCCGCGGCGTGCGTCGTGTTGTCATCAACTGTCAGGCTGTTAGCTTTATCGATTCGACGGGCTTGGCATTCCTGCTTACGCGCGCTCGTGAGCTCATGAGGCGAGAAGGCCTGCTTTCGCTCGTCAATGCATCGGGTGAAGTTGTTCGCTTTTTGGAGATTGCTCGTCTTGTCGATATCCTTCATGTCGCGGGGCCGGCACGGGAGTCTATTCCCGCCATTCCGGTGGGGGAGCTGCCTCGCTGGAGTAAGAGCGTCGAGGTCCGTCAGGGTATCGAGAATCTTCCATACTACCGACATCGCATCGCCGAACTCCTTGAATCGCTTCCGTTGCGCCGTGACGAGCGCTACGATGTCGCATTGGCGTCGGGGGAGGCGCTGGGTAATGCCTATGACCATGCGGGCGGTATCGGGTGCGTCCTGACGGTTCAGGCCTATGGCGATCGCGTTGTGGTTGAGGTGCTTGATCGAGGTGCCGGCTATTCTATCGATGAAACGAGCGAGCCGGTCGCATCCGAGGAGCGCGGCCGTGGCATCAAGCTTATGCGTATGCTCGTCGATAACGTGGAGGTTGCTCGTCGTACGGACGGCGCCGGCACGCGCGTACAGATGGTGAAGCTGTTTAGCGGAGCGCTGGAATCGTGTGCCTAGCCAATCGCTTTAGCGCGTTTAGCTACTAAGAACATGCGGCAGACAAGTTTTTTGAAAAAAGTACTTGCGTCTTTTGGACAACTCGCGTAAATTAATAACCCGCAAGCGGACATGGCTCAGTTGGTAGAGCACAACCTTGCCAAGGTTGGGGTCGCGGG
>CALAMG010000035.1 GCA_937925715.1 uncultured Collinsella sp. | reverse complement strand
GAACCAGTGACGCCACGGGTATGAACCGTGTGCTCTAACCAACTGAGCTACACCGCCGGATGGAGCCTGCAACCAGACTTGAACTGGTGACCTCTTCGTTACCAACGAAGTGCTCTACCGACTGAGCTATACAGGCACTTGACGGGTGGGAGCTATAGGATTCGAACCTATGTAGGCAGAGCCAACGGGTTTACAGCCCGTCCCCATTAACCACTCGGGCAAACTCCCAATCGTTCAAGTATCCGCAGGTCCTTTGGTCTTTTGGACCGCCGCCCCCGCGAACGAAAAAGATAATACGATGCAACCTTGGGGGCTGTCAACGAAAACCTCTAGATACACGGTGCCGGGCGTATCTATATAGCCATGACCTGCGGTTTTGTTGAGTTTTGATATGAAGGTCGATAGTTTTGGATACTGAGGTGACGTTTCCCGAGGTAACACTTTGGTGTAGTGGAGTACACCTTCAGGATCGAACTTCGATAACGGCTTATTTGCACCTATATATAGGTCGAGATCGGGCTTCCACGCCACGATCGAGCGTGGATTATCTCCCACTTTTAGCGCGGCTCTAAGGCCAAAGTGGCAGATTATCCACGTTCATTCTCCAGGCGAGAGAACTGTAAAGCCGCAACTACTCGGGCCAGGCCAAAGTAGACCCATAGAGCGGCTCCCCCTTGGTGCAGGGGTAGCGACTCAAGTAACACGACGATAGCAAGTCGAAAAAATAAGTCATGGCGTATTTCGAATAAACGCCGAGTCGGTCAATTCCGTTTCCCGCATTACCAAGACGATATACACGGTCAAAAGACCTCGATTTGTCATCGTTGCTAAACGCAGTAATTAGAATCTTCCTGCCCGAACGGCAATCAAGATACTCACGCGCCTGTGACGCAAATAGCCCGGAGACCGATACGAGAATTATCAATGACTGCGAAGCGTCTCCCATGTTTTTCAATTCCGCGACGTTAGCCCCAGCAACTATGCGAACTATCTTGCCCGCATAAAACATTTCCTGCTGAAATCGTACGAGATTGGCGCTCACATTATTGGTGCACCAGATTTCAACGTTTTTATGGCCATCAATTTCGTCGACAAGATGCTTAATAGCGATATCGGACACGCCGCTTTCAACCTCAGCGAACATCTCGATCATGCGAACGTCGAGCTCTGCCCTGTACTCCTCGTAGCCAAATTCCTCCTCTCGATGGCTTAAGTCGCTTGGAAAGACTGACTGAGTAAATGATTCTTTCAAATCGCTAAGAGACTGGTAGCCCAATCGATTGCAGAAACGACGAACAGCGGAACGGGTCACGAATGCATCGCGGGTTATTGCGGCAACATTGATTTCGCTCGAACGCCTAATGTGAGCGATGAGATATCGAGCGATGGCGGCATCGTTTGACCCAAACTCGCTGTTGATGATGGAGCTAATGCGATTGAGCACATCGAAGTCATTGATATTCACGTGATCCCTCTTTCCGCTCTCCTCGAAATCATGGTTCATTTATTGAATCAAACAGCTTTGGTCGTTCTCCTATGATTCAAATCAGTTGACGTCTTCTTAATCATAATTCCGCCACACGTATCCACCGTGTTGAATGATGGAAAGGGGATTCATGGGCAACGTGAACAACATGCCGTTTCTCTGGGGTTCCGCCACGGCGTCTTATCAGTGCGAGGGTGCCTGGAACGAAGACGGCAAAGGCCTTGGTGAGTGGGATTTCTTTAGCCACACAAGCAATAAGAACATCAACCATGTTGACGGTGATGTATCTTGCGACTTCTACCATCGCTATGAAGAAGATATCCGCATGATGAAAGAAGGCGGACAAAACACCTATCGCTTCTCTCTTTCATGGAGTCGAATCATCCCCACGGGTATCGGCGAAGTGAATGAAGAGGGTATCGATTTTTATAATCGGGTCATTGATTGCTGCCTCGAAAATGGCATAGAGCCCAACGTTACGCTGTTCCATTACGATCTGCCATTCACGCTTGCTTGCAAAGGCGGATGGCTGAACAACGACATGGCAGAGTGGTTCTGCAAATACGCCAAGATTTGCTTTGAGCGCTTTGGAGACCGCGTCAAAATCTGGGCTACCGTTAACGAGCCGCATTTCTACAGCTACTGCGTAAACATGTTGGGCAACTATCCCCCCAATCGATCGCTCGATGTTCAGTCGTACATGCAGTTTCAGTACAACCTGATGCGCGCAAGCGCACTCGCAGTCCGAGCATATCGTCAAATGGGCTACGACGGCATCATCGGCGCCGTCCACGATGGCGGCGTTGTCGAACTCGACCCGGCAACCGAGCACCCTGATGACGTATTTCGATACGCAGACTTTTTCGCCAATCGCATGATTCTGGCACCAGCGCTTCAGGGTCAACTGCCGCCAGAAATGGACGAAATCCTTGAAAAACTTGGCGTCTCGCTCTATCGATCCCCAAATGACGTAAAAGAATTCAGAGACGGTAAAGTCGATTTTATTGGACTCAACGTGTATTGCCGAGAGTATGTAACCGACTGGCACGGTGGAGAGCTTGCCGTTTCGGCGAACAATAAGGGCAGTTCGAGCAAAAGGGTCGAAGGAAAATGCATTGCGCCCTTGTTTGAAAGCGCCCGCGACAGCAATGTTCCCCGCAATAAATGGGGCCGCGAAATACTCCCAAGTTGCATGTATTCAACCATCATGGATGTCCACGAGCGCTATGACGCGCCCCGCATCTTTATTACGGAAAACGGACATGGCGCCTATGAGCAACCAGACACAGACGGAATGATCCACGATGATGACCGCATCGAGCTTCTGGGCCAGTTCATCGAGCACATGATGAGGGCTAAGCGCGACGGCGCGCGCGTTGAGGGTTACTACCTCTGGTCGACGATGGATCTGTATAGCTGGATCAACGGCTACGAAAAACGATACGGACTTGTCCATATCGACTTCGAGAACAATCTGGAGCGCACCCCCAAAAAGAGCTGGTATTGGTACCGAGACCTTATCTCGAAGTATCAGGAGCAGGAAGGTTAGGAGAAAGAGATGAAATATCAGGCAATGTCCGAAACAGTCCTAAAGGCTGTTGGCGGCAAAGAGAACATTACATCGGTAACTCATTGTGCGACACGCCTTCGCATCGACGCACGAGACACCTCGATCATCGATCTCCAGCTCGCCAAATCGGCCGATCAGGCGCTCGGGGCAGTAGTCAGCGGTGGCCAGCTTCAGGTGATCATCGGCCCCAACGTCACCGAGGCTTACAACGACTTCCTCGACTTCGCGGGAATCGAAGTCGGCGGTGGCACGGTTGCCGACGATGCCCAAACCGCCAAAGACCTTGCAGAAGGCATTAAAAGCGGTAACACCGCCATGGGCTTGATTGAGAAATTCGGGAACGTCTCTGCACAGGTATTCATGCCCATCGTCCCGGCGCTCATCGTTGGCGGACTCATTCTTTCGATCAAGAATCTCCTGGTCAATTATTGCGGATTAAGCACCGATAGCGGAACCGCCCAGGTCCTGTTGGCGATCTTTAGCGCTTCGTTTAGCTTCTTGCCCGTTTATCTTGGTTATCAGCTCGCAGCCGTCATGAAGATGCAGCCCATCATGGGCGCATTGCTGGGCGCGATCATGATCAGCTCGTCCATTAGCGGTGCCGAGGGTCTCGACTTTCTTGGTATCCCCATCCCGACGAACGACTATTCGAGTACGGTAGTGCCCATCGTACTGGGCGTTGTGTTCATGTACTTTGTCGACCGCAGCCTTCAGAAGATCATTCCCGACGTTACCAAACTGTTCTTGAAGCCGCTGCTCACCATGATCATCGTCGTGCCCGTCGAGCTGATTATCCTTGGCCCCGCCGGCAGCATGATGGGCTACGCGCTGAGTGATGCCGTCACGTGGCTTATGGACAACGTGGCATTTATCGCTACTCCGATCCTGGCAGCCCTTAACCCCTATTTCGTCATGCTCGGTCTCGATAAGGCTTACATCGCAATCGAAGTTACGAGCCTGGCGCAGCTCGGTTGGGCACCCATTATCTTTGGATTCATCTCGAACCTCTGCATTGGCGGCACGAGCCTCGCCCTGGCAACTGCCATGAAGGGAAACAAGGAGAAGAAGGGTATGGTCACCACGGTTGCCGTTACCGCACTCTGTGGCGTAACCGAGCCCGCGTTCTACGGTTGCCTCATCGAGCGTCCCCGCCTGCTTGTCGGCACGGCAATCGGTGCGCTCTGCGCTGGACTCCCTGCAGGCATCTTTGTTCTGAAAGAGTATGTTGCGGGAGCATGCCCCGGCCTTCTTTCGGCACTCATCTTTATCGCTCCCGATGGGTCCATGGGCAACTTCGTGCTGGCATGCGTTGTCGCCATCATCGCCATCGTCGTCTCTTTCATCGCTGCACGCGTAATCATCAAGAAGAACCCCAGCTATATTGAGTAGATGCCCGCTGTTTGCATTGGGGACATCCTCGGCAGACCATTAGCAAGAACCCAAGAAGTCCCTTAGGAGCTCGATTAATCCATTCGGATTCCTGAGGCACAAACGACCCCGATTCCACAATGAAATCGGGGTCGTTGTTTCTAAAGCCGTCGATAGACAATCGGTGTTTACCTTAGCTCCCTATCCAAGTTAATTATCCACGCTCGTTCTCCGGTCGGGAGATTTTCTTCGCTCGCGTGTCCAGAAATCCACGCTCGAGCAGGACATCCAGGTCCGCACCCGCCCTTGTCTCGATCTGTAACAGCAAGAGGCCTATTCCGCTTCTACATGTTACAGATCAAGATATTCCTAAAACACCCTAAGTTTCATCTCAATCTGTAACAGTTAGATGCCAAATATCGGTCTTGGTGTTACAGATTTAGACAAACTGGAGGACGAGACAAACCAAAAACGGGATGGGCGCTAACCCGATGGCGCACCACCTAAATAGAAACGGGCCCTGTCCCATATAGAGACAGAGCCCGAAACTCTCATGGAGCCAGTGACAGGAATCGAACCTGCAACCCACTGATTACAAATCAGTTGCGCTACCGTTGCGCCACACTGGCACACTTGGCGCTTTCGCGCGAAGCCTGTTAAGAATAATGGAATTGCGGACGGGGCGCAACAGGCCGCACGGCGTTATATAAATATGCAAAATCCAGCAACAGCGCGTACCAGGCCCGTTCATTTCTGTCAGTGCGCCCTCAATCTTAAAACCATTCGCCAGAACGAATAGTTTTAATTACAATTGGCTATATAAAACTATTCGTTCTGGCGAAGGGTTTCGCGATGTTGACTACCAAGGAAGCAGCCGAGCTGCTCGGCATCAGCCCGCGCAGGGTGCAGGAGCTCATTAAGAACGGCGCGCTGACCGCCCGCAAGGCTTCTGGCGTGTGGCTCATCGACAAAGACAGCGTCGACACGCGACTCCGCTCTGTGACCAAAACGGGGGGACGTCCCCGCCGCGGCCACGGTAAGAGCGAGATCGCGTTCACCCTCATGAACCGCACGTACGAAGTCGCTCAGCTGGTCTACAGCACATCGCGAAAAGACTTTACCCACATCGGTGCCGACATCGATTACGCCCACGCCCCTATTGGGGTATTTGGCCCTAATAGCCCCATATCGCTCGACTCCTTCCGCATCTGGTGGAGCGGCCGCGGTATCCCGCTCGCACGCATTGGGCTAGCCTCCCTGCTTGCAGAAGCCGCAGTCGATGTTCCCGATGAACTCGTACAGCGAAATCTTGGCCTCTCCTTATCCGACCAGTATTGGATTAGGCCCCAAGACTCCGGCCTCGCGTGGGAAGATATCAATTTCTTCAATAATGCCTTTGATGACGTCTCGCTGTCCATTGCACCCTTTGCCCCAGAGGGAAAAGCGGCTGCCGCAAAGCCCGATAACACCTCGGACGGCAATCTTCAAAAGTACTGGACATGCGAGGGCGGGCGTCGAATTCTGCATAAGGCAGGAGCGCACCTGAACCAGGAACCTTATAACGAGCTGGTGGCGACCACACTCCACCGTCGCATCCTAAACACCTGCGATTATGTGCCCTACTCGCTCGAGGGCACGGGCACTTCCGCCCTGAGCATATGCGATGTCTTCTTAACTGATGAAGAAGAGTATGTCCCTGCGTTCTATGTAAACCAGTACGCGAACGCAGGTGAACGACTAACCGACTACGAGCGATACGTAGCAAACTGCGAGGAGCTCGGGGTGACAGGCGTCAAGGATGCCCTTGACCGCATGATCGTGTGCGACGACATCATCGCCAACTACGATCGTCATTGGCGTAACTTTGGCCTTGTGCGAAACGTAAACACGCTAGCCTGCAGACCTGCCCCCATCTTCGATTCGGGCTCATCGCTCTGGTGCAACATTTCTCTTGAGGAGCTTCGGGCAGGAGAGCACAGTTTTACCAGCGCACAATTTCATTCAAGCCCCGCCAAACAAATGTTGCTCGTCGAGGACATGGGCTGGTTTGACGGCGACAAACTCGAAGGCTTCGTTGACGAGGCAATCGAGATTCTGTCTAAAAACGATGCTCTTACAGCGAGACTACCTTATCTAAAAGAGGCGCTAACATGGCGCCTCGAAAGAATGATCGACCTCGCTGAATGGAGTTAGCGAGACAGCATCGCCCCGCCAGCTCCCCTACCTCCCGCGCAGGGCCTTGAGCTTGGCCAGGGCATCGGAGCTTAGGCGGCTGCCCAGGGTCATCTTAATCTGCGGGGCCTCTTCGGCCTCGTGAACGTCGTTATCGATCTGTTTGATCTCGTCCACCAGCATGCGGCTCGAGATACGCGTGACACCCTTGCCCATGACGACAGCCTGGATCGTGCCGTCGCTCGATACCACGGAGCACGCGCGGCCTTCCTCGCGTGCCTCGATGCAGAGCTTCTGCACCACGGTATCGGCAGAGACGCCCGTCGGCGAAAACTCGATGCGCACGCCGCGGGCCGGCAGGTTGGGGCGCTCGCTGGAGATATTACCCGCGCCGTCGAACACAATCACGGCCTCGTAGCGGCCCTGCGCAAAGGCGGCAACGTCGTTGATGAGGGCAGTGCGCGCCATATCATGGACGTCGCTGGAATACGGATCGTCGGAATGGTCGTACACGAGCTTTTCGTAGCGCGGCGTGCAGTGAATCACGTTGTAGCCGTCGACCACCAGCAGCTCGGGCTTATTGGAGTGCACCGTCGAGACCGGATCGGCGATGGCCTGCGCAAACGCATTGCCGCCCACGCCATAAGTCGCGGCCGAAACAATCGGCTTGGCCGAGCCCTCGCCAAAGCGCTTGGCCTTGGACTTGGCGCGGTTCTTCTTGGACATGCGCTACTCCTCCCTCATAAGCTCGCCGGCGTTGCGGCGCAGCCACTCAAAGCACAGCGCCGTGGTCGCCTGGGCAACATTGAGGCTCTCGGTCATGCCGCGCTGGGGAAGCTTGGTTAAAAAGTCACATTTCTCGAGCACCAGGCGCGAGATGCCGTCGCCCTCGGAACCCATGACGAGCGCAACGCGGCCCTCGAAGGGGGCGTCCCAGCAACTGCCCTCGGCGTGCTCGGAGGCTCCACCCACCCAAAAGCCGGCGGCCTTGAGGTCGTCGAGTGCACGGGCGATATTGGGAACCTGTGCGATGGGCAGATGCATGACGGCGCCGGCAGAAGTCTTGTAGCTGCCGACGGTCACACCGGCGGCACGCTTGTTGGCAATGACGACGCCCGCCGCGCCCACGACCTCGGCAGAGCGCACGATGGCGCCAAAGTTGCCGTCGTCGGTCACATGGTCGAGCACCACGACAAGTGCCGGGCCGTCACCCGCGCGGTCGAGGATATCGGCAACATCGGCATAGGGAAAGTTGCCCACCTCGAGCGCAATGCCCTGGTGAGCGCCATGGCTCGACAGGGCATCGAGCTGCGCGCGCGGCACATACTTAATGCGGACACCCGCGGCGTTGAGGTCGTCGACCAGGCGCGACAAGGCGGCATCGCGCTCCCCGCCCTCGGCAATAAGTGCGCACTTGATGGGAAAACCAGTGCGTAGCGCCTCGGCGGCAGCACGACGACCTTCGATAAACTCGCCCTTGGGAGCCTGGACAGCGTCGCGGTTGCGATCGCGCTGCGGACGTGCGGCCTGGGTGCGATCGCGCTGGCCCTTGGGAGCGGCAGCGCGGTCATTGCGGCGAATCGGACGCGAGCCAGAAGCAGCTTGCTTGCCGCCACGAGGCGCACGCTTGCGATTGTCGGCCATAAGACGGCCTCCTTAAATAGATAACGAACAAGAATCGACCGTCCGAGCCACGGCACCTTGCCTTTCAATCGTCGGGCATGACCACCAGGTCTATGCCCTCCTCTTTCAAGGCAATCTGCCGCACCTCGAACGGTCGACAAATACTAGAGAGTCTTAATACGGGTGCCCGCGGCAGTATCCTCAATGGTGAGGCCCAGGTCCTTGAGCTGGTCGCGGATGGCGTCGGCCAGATCCCAGTTCTTGGCGGCACGGGCCTCGGCGCGGGCCTCGAGAATCTTGGCAGCAGCCTCGTCCACGTCGTCGCCCGTATAGGCAACCAGACCGGCGGCAACACCCAGCAGACCCAGCGGCAGCTCGACCTTGGGCTCGGGAAGCTCAACACCAAACGTATCGAGCAGCTCGGCCAGCGTGTCGGCGGCGGCAAGCGCAGCGGCCTTGTCGGCAGCGTCGCCCGCCTGCTCCAGGTACTGGTTGCACTCGGTCACAAAGCCAAAGACGGCACCCATGGCACCAGCGGTGTTAAAGTCGTCGTCCATGCACTCCTTAAAGGTGGCACGGGTCTCGGCGGCCTTGGCGGCAAACGCCTCGGATGCTGCCTCATCGGCATCGGCCGTCGCATGGTTCGCGGCCCAGCGCAGATTCTCGACCGTACCGGCAATACGCGTGAGCGAGTTCTCGGCACCCTCCAGGCGCTCCCAAGAAAAGTCGAGCGGCGAGCGATAGCTCGTCTGCAGCATCAACAGGCGCAGGGCCGCGGCAGAGTGCTGCTCGAGCACCTCGGCCAGCGTAAAGAAGTTTCCGAGCGACTTGGACATCTTCTCGCCGTCAACCAGCAGCATGCCCGTGTGCATCCAGGTGTTGGAGAAGCCCTGGTGCCAGGCGCAGGTGGCCTGGGCGCGCTCGTTCTCGTGATGCGGGAAGGCAAGGTCGGAGCCGCCGCCGTGGATGTCAATCGGGGTGCCCAGGTAGCGGTGTACCATGGCGGCGCACTCGGTGTGCCAACCGGGACGGCCCTCGCCCCAGGGGCTCGGCCAGCTGGGCTCGCCGGGCTTGGCGGCCTTCCACAGGGCAAAGTCGAGCGGGTCGTTCTTGTCCTCGTTCTCCTCGATGCGCGCACCCACCATAAGGTCGTCGATGTTGCGGCCCGAGACCTGACCATAGTTGGGATCGCTGCGCACGGCAAAGTACACGTCGCCGTTATCGGCGGCGTAGGCGTGGCCCTGCTCGATAAGCGTCTTGATCATGGCAATCATGGGGCCGATCTCCTTGGTGGCGCGGGGGCGCACATCGGGATCGAGCACGTTGGCGGCGCGCATGACGCCGATGAACTTGTCGGAGAACTCCGTCGCGACCTCGGCGGCAGTGCGGCCCTGCTCGTTGGCGCGCTTGATGATCTTGTCGTCGACATCGGTGAGGTTCTGGGCGAACGTGACCTCGTAGCCGCTCGCGATGAGCCAGCGTCGAATCACATCGAAGCTGATGAACGTGCGGGCATTGCCGATGTGGATGTTGTCGTAGACCGTGGGGCCGCACACGTACATGCGGACCTTGCCGGACTCGATGGGCTGGAACTCTTCCTTTTTATGGGTAGCGCTGTTGTAGATACGCATTCGTTACTCCTTAACGGTTTTCTGTAGCAGGCAGACGGCCCAGGCGCCGATTCCCTCGCCCTGGCCTTCCCAACCGAGCTTTTCGGTCGTAGTGGCGGCGACGCCCACGTTTTCGACGTCAACGCCCAGGGCATGGGCAAGGTTGGCGCGCATGGCATCGCGATGCGGGGTGATCTTAGGCTGCTGGCAGGCAATGGTGCAATCGGCATCGACAAACTCAAAGCCCAGCTCACGCGCATAGTCCATCACGCGGGCAAGCAGCACCATCGAATCGGCACCCTCGTAGGCGGGATCGGTGTCGGGGAATAGCTTGCCGATGTCTCCCCCACGGCAGGCGCCCAGAATGGCGTCGGCCAAGGCGTGCGCGAGCACATCGGCATCCGAGTGGCCCAGCAGGCCGCGCTCGTAGGGAATGTCGACACCGCCGATGATACATCGACGCCCCTCCACCAGACGGTGAACGTCGTAGCCATGGCCAATGCGCAGGTTACTGAACATGGGGAAGGTCCTCTCCCTCGGCCATGCGGCCAAGCAGAATCGCGGTTACGGGACGCAGGTCCTCGGGCACCGTCACCTTAAGGTTATCGCGTAGGCTCTGGACGCAGCGGACGCGCCCACCCATGCGCTCGACCAGCGACGAATCATCGGTACCGATAAAGCCCTCGGCAATGGCTGCAGCGTGGGCGCGCTTCATAGCATCGACGCTAAAGATCTGCGGCGTCTGCGCTGCCCAGTAGAGCTCACGCGGCGGCGTCTCGACGATATTATCGCCGTCAACGATCTTGAGCGTGTCGATCGCGGGCTGACCGCACACGACACCGTCGAGGGCACGGTCGCTCACGAGCACGTCGATAGCGTGGTCGATGGCCTCGGTCGTAATGAGCGGACGAGCGCCGTCGTGGATGGCGACATATTCGAAACCCGCCGGAACCGCATGCACGCCGGCACGGGTGGAATCCTGACGGGTATCGCCGGCATCGGCAAAGCTGATGGGCGTGTCATAGTCAAACGGGTCAATGGCCAGGCGGCGCATCTCGACACGGCGCTCGGCAGGGCAAACCACGACGATATGGCCGACCTTATCGCTACGATCGAACGCGCGGATGGACCAGCTCATGAGCGGACGGCCCGCCACATTAACGAGCTGCTTGCCGCCGGGATTTCCAAAGCGCTGGCCGCTGCCGCCGGCAACGACCACGGCGCATACGGGCGCCATTATGCGTTCCCCTGTTTGGTGCCCTTCATGCGGTACAGCGAGTCCGCAAGAATGGCAGGGTTGTTGACGCCAAAGTCGCCCAAGCGCTCCGGATCCTCGCTGATGTCGTCCATGAGCTCCTGCAGCGAGCCGTACTCGTCGACGATCTTCTCGGCCACGCCGTCGCGCACGACGGACACGCGCGAAAGCGTGCGCAGGCCCAGCGGCGTCATGACGGAGTCCTCGTCCAAGTCGTCATAGCCCAGAACTGCCGCCACGTGCTGCGGGTCGGACAGGTCCTTAGGCGTCATACGGCTCAGCTCGGCGCGAATCTTCTCGGCGTTGGCCTCAGAGGAATCGCTCGCGTAGTCGCGGATCATCAAGTCGTATTCGGTATCCATGCTGGAGCCCGCGAGCTGCTCGAGCTGCATCTGCACGAGCTTACCCTGGTTACCCAGCTTGACAATGCAATCCTTAAGCTCGGTCTTTGCCTGCTGCATGATCTCGAAGCTCGAGAAAATACCGGTAATGTCGGCGAGTGTGACGTAGTCGTCGAGCTCGAGGGCCGTCAGGCGCAACAGGGAGCGATCGAGCGACTGACGGGTAGTCTGGAGCGTGGCGACGAGCTGGTTGACCGAGCTCATGATGGTGGTGACGGGCTGAATCTCGTAGCTCTTGCCGTGGACGTACACGTTGACGACGGCGCGACGAGCCGAAACCGAGATCACGATGGCATCGGTGAGCACCGACATGCGAGCGGCAGTACGGTGACGCATGCCCGTCTCACTCGTGGCGAGCGAGGGATCGGGATTGAGGTGGAAGTTGGCGCGCAGGATCTGGGTGAGGTCGCCATCGATAACGATGGCGCCGTCCATCTTGGAAAGCTCGAACAGGCGGTTCGAGGTAAACGAAATGTTGAGCGGGAAGCCGTCGTTACCGGCAGCGAGCACGTTTTCGGTGTCGCCGACGCAGATAAGGGCGCCCAGGTGACCGGCGATAATCATGTCGAGGGCGGTGCGGATCGGCTGACCAGGTGCCGTCAGGCGGATGGCCTGTTCCATACGCTTTTGCAGCTCGTTCTTATCCAAGGCATCGCTCCCATCGTATACGCTCCATAAACGCTAAATAGTTTCTCACGGTTTGTCCCTGCGGCGCTTGCGAAATCCGATGCTTACAGAATGAGCGAACACAGCTGAGAGCCCAACCCAAATCAGCTGTTCATGTGGTAGCATCGGGATTCGCATAAATGAGGGAGTAGTCGCGTGATCGGGTTCGCCTCCGGTGGCGCGGCAAGTCAACACACTGGCCGATGCGGCCTGGCTTGCCTTAATGAACGAGACTCGTGGCTGTGCGCGCAACGCGTACGCCACGGGTCTTTTTTGTTACTCCCCCAAGAGGTACACGCGGGCCCGCCCGCAGAGAGGGAGCCAGACTATGGGACTCGCAGAGCTTGTGTTGCTCGCTATCGGCCTTTCTATGGACGCTTTTGCCGTATCCATCTGCAAGGGCCTTGGCATGAAAAGGATCAACCTTAAGGTCGCCGTGATACTCGGCCTGTTCTTTGGCGGTTTCCAGGCCGGCATGCCCGTAATTGGGTGGGCCCTTGGTAGCCAGTTCATGGGCATCATCAGCCCCATCGACCACTGGATCGCCTTTATCCTGCTCGCCTTTATCGGCGGCAAGATGCTGTGGGAAGCCTTTACTGAGGACGAGAACGAAGGCGACGGCAAGGATGCCGAAAAGATCGACCTGGGCGAATATCTAATCCTTGCCATCGCCACCTCGATTGACGCGCTTGCCGTGGGCATCTCGTTTGCCGCGCTCTCGGTCGATATCGTTCCCGCCGTGTCGCTCATTGGCATCACGACCTTTGTCTTCTCCGTTGCCGGCGTAGCGATCGGCCACACCTTTGGCGCGCGCTACGAAAAGCCCGCCACCATCGTGGGTGGCGTCGTGCTCGTCCTCATCGGCCTCAAGATTTTGCTGGAGCATCTGGGGATTTTGGCGCTGTAAAACACCCTTCAAAACTAAACGTCCGGATGAGGCCTAATGCAGAGTTTTGCATGAGGCCTTTTCATGCAGACTTTTGCATGTCATACTATGATGCAAAAGTCTGCACGTTAGGAGATCGCCGTGGATACCCTTCCCATCACCACACCGCGCCAAGCTGGCATCTACGTGCGCCAGGCACGCGAGGCTCAGGGTCTCACCCGTGCCGCCCTCGCTAATAAGGCCGGTGTTTCGGAGCGCCTGCTCGCATCGCTCGAGCTGGGAGATGCCACGGGCATTCGGCTCGACAAGTTGCTGACCGTCTTTAACGCACTCGGCATTGGTCTCTTCGCGCAAAGCGATAACGACTCCATCGCATCGCCCTCCGAACATCCGACGACGATAGTGAACCTCCCTATCGCGAACTCGAATACCCTGCCAAAGCCAAGCGCAGGCAGACGACCCACTCGACAAGGAACGCCATCTTCCTATGGTGCCTTGCTGGCCCAAATCGCAGCCGAGCAAGGCCTTTCCGGCACTTCAAACCTCTCCTTTGGCTGCAAGGTTGTGAAATAAATGGCAGAGATGGAGCTCGCGACCCTCATTTGTGGCGAAATCGCCGGCACTCTCCGCCAAGACGAGCATGGACTCTGCAGCTTTGCATACGTCCCAACCTATCGCGGAGCACCGTTATCGCTAACAATGCCGCTTTCCAATCGCACGTATGGCCATAGCATCGTCCGCCCGTTCCTATTTGGCCTTTTGCCCGACAGTCAAGAGCAGCGTCGCGCTATTGCCACCGAGCATGATGTTGCATCCAACAACCCCGTCGCCCTCTTGTGCCATATCGGTCTAGACTGCGCGGGGGCCGTTCAGTTTTGTCGAGCCGATCAATTAGACGCCGCCCGCGGCAGGGTCTCGGCATACCGCCCGCTTACCAATTCTCAAATCGCTCACAAGCTCAAAGCAATTCGCGATGACGAAAGAGAGACATGGATGGGCTCCAACGAAAGCTGGTCCCTGGGCGGCAATCAAGGCAAATTTGCACTAGCTTGGCATGATGGCCAATGGTGCGAATGTCTAGGGTCATCCCCCACTACCCATATCTTCAAAAATGGTGTCGTTGGGTTCAAACATCAGGCCTTAAACGAATTCGTCTGCATGAAAACGGCTCGGCGTGTTGGCATTCCAACTGCCAACGTCTCCTATTACACATTTGAAGACGAAGCCGCGCTCGTCGTTGAACGGTACGACAGAATGGTCAATAGCAGCGGAAATATCGAAAGGCTGCATCAGGAGGACTTTTGCCAGGCGCTCGGTGTATTGCCAATCCAGAAATACACCGCCGACGGAGGACCAACTACACGAGACATCCAAGAACGACTGATTAACACAGTCCCCCACCACATGAATCTTGTGCTTTTTACCTATATGTTGTTCTATAACGCCATTATCGGAGCGCCTGACGCACACGCTAAAAACTACTCGCTCATCCTTGGCAAAGGCACAAACGCGGCGCTCGCACCCATGTACGATGTCGCATCGGGGCTGGCATACGAGCGCATGCGCCGCCGGGCGCGCCTTGCCATGAGCGTTGGCGGCGAAAATCGTGTGGGGCGCATCGGTCCAGGCGCTATCCGCCGATACCACGGTATGGGCGACCCCGCGCTGGAGGCGGCACTCACCGATGCCGGGCTATCCGAGAAGTTTTGCTTTGCGACCATGATGGACCTCGCCTACGAGGTGCCCATTTGCATGGAAGAGGTCATGGACGAATACGCCGACCTGCCCGGCATGGCGGACCTGCGCGAGCATATGCTCGGCCCCGTCCGCGAAAACTGCCAGCGCACCCTCGACCTCATCAGGGCAGAAATGGACTAGGTGACCGTAATTTCGCAATTATCAAACAAAAGAGGGGGGGCACCCGTCGCAAACGCTCGAATGCCCCCTCTCGTAATGTCATTTGCAATCCGCTAGCACGTGACTCGGACTGCTGCTAGCGCAACCTTTACGCGGCAAGGCGCTTGAGGACGTCGATGAGCAGCTCGTAGAAGCGCTCGGCAGAAGCGAGCTCCATGCTCTCGTCCGGGGTGTGGACATCGGAGAGCGTCGGGCCCACGGCGATGGCATCCAGGCCGTGCAGGGCCTCGGCAAACAGGCCGCACTCAAGGCCGGCGTGAATGGACTCGATGCGCAGCTCGGAGCCAAAGAGCTCGCGATAGCTCTCGACAAAGATGTCGCGGACCGGCGAATGCTCGGCATAGCTCCAGCCGGGATACTCGAACTCAAACTTGGCGTCGAATCCCAGGACATCGGCCAGCGTCTGCAGGCGGTCCTTGAACTCGTTCTGCAGCGAGGTGATCGAGGAGCGCGGGGACAGCATGATCTTGACCTCGTCATCGGAGGTGGCAACCACGCCGATGTTGGAGGAAACCTCGACGGAGCCGTCGGTGGCGACGTTGCGGCGGATCACACCGTTGGGGGCAAGACGCAGAGCGCGAATAAGGGCAAGTGCGGACTTCTCGTCCATGGCCTCGACCTCAGCGTTGTCGGCAATCTCAACCGTGCAGGTAAAGCCGGGGTCGAAGACCTCGAGCTCGGCAGTAACGTCGGCGATGATGCCCTTTGCGATCTGGGCCGCGGCCTCGGCGGCAGCGTGGTCGGCGTAGACCAGAACAGCCTTGCACTCACGGTTGATGGCGTTGTCCTTGGTGCCGCCGTTAAAGCTAACGATGGCGGGCTCGCCGGCAACCATCAGGCGGTCGATGATGCGGGCCATGATGAGGTTGCCGTTGCCGCGCTCCAGGTTGATATCGCTGCCGGAGTGACCGCCCAGCAGGCCGGAGATGTCGAGCGTGAGGGTGCTACCGGTCTTGTGCTCGCGCACGATGGGGCAGGTGTAGGTAACGACGACGCCGCCGGCGCAGCTGACGGTGGCAACGCCCTCTTCCTCGGAGTCAAGGTTAATCATGGTGCGGGCGCTAATCTGGGACTTGTCGAGCGTCTCGGCGCCGACCAGGCCAGTCTCCTCGTCGGTGGTGAATACGCACTCGAGGGCGGGGTGAACGATCGAATCATCATCGAGAACAGTGAGCATCAGAGCGACGGCAATACCGTTGTCGGCGCCCAGAGTGGTGCCGTTAGCGGTGAGGACGCCGTCCTTGACGACCAGGTCGATACCATCGGTCGTAAAGTCGTGCTCAACGGAGCCCAGCTTGTCGCACACCATGTCGATGTGGCCCTGCAGCATCACGGTCGGGGCATTCTCGGCGCCGGCAGATGCGGGCTTGCGAATGATGACGTTGTAGACCTCGTCCTGATACACATCGAGACCGCGCTCCTTGGCAAACGCGACCAGGAAATCGCTGATGCCTTTCTCGTTGCCAGACCCACGGGGGATCGCGCTGACCTCCTCAAAGAAATGGAACAGCTGGGCGGGCTCGTAGCCGGTAATCTTGTAGTCCATGGTGCCTCCTTGGCGCAACTGGTTAGACAGTAAGACATGCGACTTGTATATTCCCAGACTTTGCGTGCATAAACCAGTCGAAAACGCCGAGCGCCCTCGCATCATCGGCTAACGGTGGACCGTATAGCGTAACGGCCACAACTTCCGCAGCTCTACAAATCGAGGCGCCCTTTCCGGAGCGCCTCGATTGCGCGTATCAAATTGTCGCCACGCCCTACAGCGCGCCGGAACCGGCTTGCATCATGCCGCCGGGGCCCGAGGTCACGCCGCCGCTCACGGGCGCGGCGTTGCCGGTGTGCGGTGCCGCCGGGGCGGTATCGCCACCGAGCGTGCCCACCGGACGCGGTGCCGGGATCTCGCCCGTGCCGTGGCTAAAGACAAACTTGCCATCGGCCACGTCGCACAGGACGGTATCGCCCTCGCCCCACTCGCCAGCCAGCAGTTCCTCGGACAGCGGATCCTCGATGAGCTTTTGGATAGCACGACGCAGCGGACGCGCGCCGTTGGTGAGGTCGGTACCCTCCGCCACAATCTTGTCGTAGGCCGCATCGGTAAGCTTGATGTTCATGCCGTTTGCGATCAGGCGCTGGCGCAGATCGTCCACCAGCAGGTGCGCAATCTTGGTCAGGTTCTCGCCCGAGAGCTTCTGGAACACCACGATGTCGTCGATACGGTTGAGCAGCTCGGGGCGGAACAGGCGCTTGAGCTCGCCCATCGCGCGGCCGCGGATCTCACTCGAGGTGAGGCCCTGCTCGCCGGTGGTGCCAAAGCCAACGCTCGCATCCTGCGCGATCTCGCGGGCGCCCACGTTGGACGTCATGATGATCACGGTGTTGCGGAAGTCGACCGTCTTGCCCTGGCTATCGGTCAGGCGGCCCTCCTCCAGCACCTGCAGCAGGATATTGAAGATGTCGGGGTGCGCCTTCTCGATCTCGTCGAACAGCACGACCGAGTACGGATGACGGCGAACGGCCTTGGTGAGCTGGCCGCCCTCGTCGTGGCCCACATAGCCCGGAGGGCTACCAATGAGCTTGGAGACCTCGAACTCACTACCAAACTCCGACATATCGAAGCTGATGAGCGCGTCCTTGCTGCCAAAGAGATACTCGGCGAGCGTCTTGGCGAGCTCGGTCTTGCCCGTGCCGGTGGGGCCCAGGAAGATAAAGCTGCCGCCGGGGCGACGCGGGTCCTTGAGCGGCGAGCGGCTGCGGCGCACGGCCTTGGCAACGGCCTCGACGGCCTCGTCCTGGCCGATAATGCGCGTCTTGAGCACGCTTTCGGCCTGCAGCAGGCGGCGGCTCTCGCTCTCGGTGAGCGAGGACACCGGCACGCCCGAGGTCACGGACACGATGTCGGCAATCTGGGAGACATCGATGGTGAGCGGGCTGGCGTCGAGCTCGGCCGTCCAGGCAGCCTTGGCCTCGGCGAGCTCAATCTCGGCAGCCTTTTGCTGCTCGGTGATCTCAGCGGCCTTGTTCATGTCGTCGCTCTCGGTGGCCTCCTGCGCGGCGGCCTTAAGCTCCTCCACGCGATGCTCGGCCTCGCGCACCGGCTCGGGCGCGCGGTTGGCGGCGATGCGGGCGCGGGCGCCGGCCTCGTCAATGAGGTCGATGGCCTTATCAGGCAGGAAGCGGTCCTGAATGTAGCGGTTGGAAAGGTTCGCGGCGGCCTCGATAGCACCCTGCGTATAGCGCACATGGTGGTGCTCCTCGTAGCGCGGCTTGAGCGCGGTCAGGATCTTGACCGTGTCCTCGACGCTCGGCTCCTCGACATCGATGGTCTGGAAGCGACGCTCAAAGGCCGGATCCTTGGTGAGGTACTTACGGAATTCCTCGGCCGTGGTGGCGCCGATAATCTGGAAGGCACCGCGCGCAAGCACGGGCTTGAGCATGGAGCTCGCGTCGATGGAGCCCTCGGCAGAACCGGCACCGATGATAGTGTGCATCTCGTCGATAAACAGGATGACGTCGTCGGCCTCGGTGGCCTCCTGGATCACGTTCTTGAGGCGCTCCTCAAACTCACCGCGATACTTGGCGCCCGCAACGAGGCCCGGCAGGTCGAGCGTCCAGATGTTCTGGTTCATGAGGTTCTCGGGCACGTTGCCGGCAGCGATCTGCTGCGCCAGGCCCTCGACGATGGCCGTCTTGCCCACGCCGGGATCGCCCAGGATAAGCGGGTTGTTCTTGGTGCGGCGCGAAAGGATCTCCATCATGCGCTGGACTTCCTTTTCGCGGCCAATCACGGGATCGAGCTCGCCGTCGCGCGCCTTTTGCGTGAGGTTGGTGGCGAACTGCTTGAGCGTGTCGGTGCCGCTCCCCTTTTGCTGAGAGGCATCCGAGCCGCTAAAGAACGGCAGACCCGCACCGGGACGACCAGCACCGGCACCAGCGAGCGGACGCTTCTTGTCCTGGTCCTTGGCGGTAAGTTTCTCGATAGCCTTTTTGATGGAGGCGGACGACACACCCAGGCGCATGAGGATGTCCATGGCCATGCCGTTACCCTCTTCGACGATGCCAATCAGCAAGTGCTCGGTCGACACGTAGGTCTGGTTGTTCTCACGTGCCACGCGGAAGGAGCGCTCCATCACGCTAATGACGAGCGGCGTAAAGGCAAGCTTGGCAGCCTCGGTCTCCTCGCTGGGCTCGGGAACCGTGGTCTGGACCTCCTTGAGGGTGTCCATGATGTCGTCGTAGGAGATATCAAGCGAGCGCAGCGCCTCGGCAGCGATGCCCTCGTCCTCCTTGGCGAGTGCGAGCAGCAGGTGCTCGGTGCCCACCTTATTTGAGTGCAGATCGAGCGCCTCCTGTTTGGCCATCGACATGACCTTGCGCGCTCGATCGGTAAATCTATCTAACATGCTCGTTTCCTTACATGAGTTCATCGAAATCAAAACGCCCGCCCGTCGGCGGCGCTTTTGTCTCTTTACCCACAGGTTGTCTATGTTAACAGCTGGAGGAATATCTATAAACCCGGCTCACATGAATGCAGGTTATGACCGCATCGCGGGACTCACCGCGCGATGCGCGACAGGCGCCCCGCAAGAGAAACCCTAGGCGTCTTTCACCACGTCGGGACTCGTCGCACGCGATGCGCGATAGGCATCGGCCTCCTTGGAGACGCGTTCGAGCAGCTCGGATGTATCGACGCCCTCGACTTGCGCGACCGTTTCCACCGTCTGCATGGCGACCGCCCTCAGGTACGCGCACGCGCTGTCCCCCGGCTGCTCGAGGTCTATCTCCTCGCCGCCCTCCCGGGCAAAGCCGACCGCCATCACAAAGCCCATGATGCCCGAGACCAGAAAGCCCACCGCAAAGCTCGAATCTGCCTTGAGCTCTTCTCCGTCGGGGTGGACGATCTCTCTCACGCGGTCGATGATGATCGTATGGATGCCCTGCACGACCTGCTCGGCGACACCCGCCCTCATGGTGATGACGATGCGCCGCAGCAGGCAGCGGACGTCGCGCCGGTCGAACGCCGAAAGGTCGCCCTCGCTCGAAAAATGCCAGAGGGCATCGGTGATGAGCTCGTTATCCTGCAGCAGCTGGGCTATGGCGATGGCGACGAGTTCATCGAAATCGTGAAAATAGTAGTAAAACGTTCCGCGATTGCACTGGGCGGCGCGGGTCACCTCGCCAACCGACAGCTCGAAGATGCTGTTGTTCTCGATGAGCTCCCAAAACGCCTCGATGATACGGGTGCGCGCATCGGGCGCATCGGCGTCCTTACGCGGTCTCGCCATGCGCCTCACCGCACCTCTGCGCCTTGGCGTTCATGATGAGCATCTGAAGACGGTTCTCCACGTTGGCGAAGCTCACGTCGGGATCGTAGTCGAGCGGCAGGAACTGCGCCGTGGGATACTGCTCCTTGAGCGCATGGATGAGCCCGCGCCCCACGACATGGTTGGGCAGACACCCGAACGGCTGCAGGATCACGAAGTTGCGGCAGCCGCGCTTGGCGTGCTCGAGAATCTCCGCCGGAATCAGCACGCCCTCGCCCGCATCGAACGTATGGTGCAGGATCTTATCGCTCGCGCGCACGAGCTCGGGCATGCGCGTCGGCGGCTCGTAGAGCGGGCTCGCCGCGCCCAGGCGGTCGCAACGGTCGTGCGCGAGCTCGAACAGGTTGTCCGCCGTGGCGTACCAGGCCTTTTCGGGCAGCGACAGGTCGACGTGGAACTCGCGCGACTGCGCATGCTTGTAGAAATAGGTCTTGCGGATCACGTCGGTCATGCGCGCCTCGATGACCTCGAGCCCGTTGTCCTCGAGGTAGCGCTCGATCTCGTGGTTGGCGCCGAGATGGAAATTGAGCAGGTACTCGCCCACGATGAGAACGGTCGGATGCGGGTTCGAGCGGTCGTACGGAACGGCGTCCATGATCGCAAGCGCGCGTTTGAAGCCCGTCGCCTGGCCTCTCAGCCCGGAGCGCTCCATGCCCTCGATAACCTCATCGAGCGCGCGGTCGAACGCAGCGTCCGCCGCGCCCTTCTCGAGCTCGTAGGGACGGATGCGCCTAAGCATAGCCTCGAGGGCATCGATCATGGGAAGACCGTAGGCGATCTGGATGCTCGGGCCAAGGCCGAGCTTGAAGCCCGGATGCGCATTGTGGGCATCGACGTCGTCGTTGGTGAGCACCGGGACATAGTCGTATCCCGCGTCGTCGAGCGCGCGGCGCAGCAGGGGCATGTAGTGCGTCAGGCGGCAGTCGCCGATATACTTGCCAGTCACCACGGCGACGTCGTGCGGGTCGTACTTACCGCTCTCGAGTGCCGCGAGCGCCTCGCCGATCACGATTTGCGCGGGGAAGCAGATGTCGTTGTGCACATAGCGTTTGCCCAGGCGGATGGCATCCTCGCGCCCGATATCAAGGGCCTCGGCGCGCACGCCCTGATTGCGCATCGCCGCGGTCATGAGCCTGCAGAACGCATGGGAGGTGTTGGGGACCAGCGCGATCTTGTCGTGCCGGTCGCGCTTGGTGTACTTGACCTTATACGGGTCGTCGAGCGGATGGACCGCGTGCACCCGGGCGCCCTCGGCACGCTCCTCCGCGCGACGACGGTTGACCGACTCGATAAACGAACGCACGCGAATGCCCATGGGACCGGCGACGTCGCTCTCATCGAGCTTGATCATCATCGGAACCTTGGAGCCCATCTCACCCATCATGCGCGCGATCTCGTCGGTGAGATACGCATCGTGGCCGCAGCCGAAGCTGCCCATCTGCACGAGCTCGAGCTCGGGCGTCGATGCGACGATGACCGCGCACGACAGCATGCGCGCATGGTAGTTGTTCACGATGTCGATGCGGCTGTTGGAAAGATCGACGTTGCAGACCCCCGGCACCGCATCGGGCGTCAGCACGGGGATGCCGCGCTCAGAGAAGAGCTTGGGCAGCCCGTGGTTGACCAGCGGGTCGTTGTGGTACGGGCGCGAAGCGATCACCACCGCGTAGCCGCCGTCCTCGTGCACGTTCTCGAGCACCTGCCTGCCGCGCAGCTGCAGCTGGTTCTCAAACGTCTCCTGCGCGCGGTCCGCCTGCTCGGTCGCCTTGGCAACCAGGTCGGCATCGATATCGAAGGTCTCCTTGCACCACGCCTTGAGCTGGCGGTTTCGGTCGCCCTCGTCGTACCAGTGGAACAGCGGCGTATCGAACGGAACGCCGAAACGCTCCTCCGGGTTATCGGAATTGCGCATCACGTAGGGGTATCCCTTTACGACGGCGCACATCCACTCGCTGGTAGAGGCGGTGTTTTCGGTGGGCACCGTCGTGATGATGGGCATGAAGATGCGGTCGACGCCGGCGTCGACGAGATTGCGGATGTGCCCGTGGACGAGCTTGGCCGGGAAGCACACGGTGTCGGATGTGACGTGCGCCAGACCGCGCTCGTACATCGCCTTGGTGCTGCGTCCCGAGACGCGCACCTTAAAGCCGAGCGTGCTGAAGAACGTCGACCAGAACGGCATAGTGTCCCAGAACTCGAGCACACGGGGAATGCCGATCGTGACATCGCGCCCCCCGCTGACGGGAACCGTGGGGTACGACTCGAACAGCAGCTTCTCGCGGTCGACAAAGAGATTGGGGACAGCCGCGGTCCGGTCGCGCCCCGTGCCGGGTGCCTGTGCCTCGCAAGCACCCTGCGGACGCAGCTCCTCCGCCGCGGGAACCTCGCGCACGAGCTCATCCCATGAGATGGCGCCGCCGCGCGGGCAGCGATTGCCCGTGACGTAAAGCGAGCCGTCGCCAAATGCCACGACCGCGCGCTGGCAGCGGTTGTTGCACCGACGGCAGGTAACGCCGCCGAACTCGCGATGCTCGAAGCGCTCCACGGCATCGAGCCCGATAAACGACGTGCCGGCGTCGCCCTTGCGGCATTCCTCGCGCGCGAGCAGGGCGATACCGATAGCGCCCATCAGCCCCGGGTGGGGCGCACGCGTGACGGGTTTGCCCAGATACTGCTCGAATGCGCGCAGCACCGCGTCGTTTCGGAACGTGCCGCCCTGGACGACGACTTTGTCGCCCAGACGGTTGAGATTTGAAACGCGAATGACCTTGGTGAACACGTTCTCGATAATCGAACGGCAGAGACCGGCCATGATGTCGCCCGGACCCTTACCGCGCCGCTGCTCGGAAACGACGCTGCTGTTCATGAACACCGTGCAGCGGCTGCCGAGAACGGCGGGGGCTTTGGACGAAAATGCCTCGGTCGCGATATCCTCAACGGCTATTCCGAGGTTTTTGGCAAAACCCTCGAGGAACGAGCCGCAGCCCGCAGAGCACGCCTCGTTGACGACGATATCGGTCAGCACGCCGTGGTTGAGCCAGATGGCCTTCATATCCTGTCCGCCGATGTCGAGCACGAAGGTCGCATCGGGAACGCATGCGCACGCGGCGCGGGCGTGCGCGACCGTCTCGACCGTATGGTAGTCGGCGTGGAACGCGCGCGCGAAAAGCTCCTCGCCGTATCCCGTGGTGCCCACGGCATCGATCGCAAGCGTGACTCCCGCTGTCTCCCAGCGGTTCTTCAAGCTGACAAGACCCTGTTGGGCGACGTCGAGCGGTCTGCCGTTATTAGACGCGTAGAACGAATCGACAAGCTCACCCGCCTCATCGACCAGGGCGAACTTGGTCGTCGTGCTCCCCGAATCGATACCGAGCGCCACACGCACCGTCTCTCCGGGCGCATACGCATCCGGACCCTTTGCCGGCGTCTCTTTGCCATGGCGTGCCGTAAAATCCGCCTGCTCGGCAGGTGTGGCAAAAAAGGGCTGGGCAAGACGTCCCTCCCCGCTTGCGGGCGCGACCGTCTCGAGCTTATCCAGCCGGACAAAAGCGTCGGGAAGGTCGATCGGTTGGGACGATGCGAACATGTCGGTCAGCGACAGGGCGGCACCGCGCGCGACCATGATCTGCGGATCGCGCGGGACGATAACCTGATCGTCCGATAGATTCAGTTGCTCCCGGAACACGCGGACCAGTGTGGGGTTGTAGGCGAGCGTACCGCCCTCGAAGATTACCGGCGGCTCGATGTCGATACCCTGGGCCAGACCGCCGATCGTTTGGCGGGCGACCGCGTGAAGCGCCGAAAGCGCCAGGTCGGTGGTAGGAATGCCCTCGTTGAGCAGCGGCTGGATATCGGTCTTTGCGTACACGCCGCAGCGGCCCGAGACCTCGTGGACGGTCGTTCCCCGGCTTGCGAGCTGCTCGAACTCGCCCGATTCGGTGCCGACCCCCATGAGCTTTGCCATCTCGTCGATAAATGCACCGGTACCGCCTGCGCACGAGCCGTTCATGCGCATGTCGGCAACCTCGATGTCTCCCTTATCGTTGGTGCGGAAGAAGATCATCTTGGCGTCTTGGCCGCCCAGCTCGATGGCGCAGCGCGTCTGCGGATAGAACCTGCTGATCGCGAGCGCGTTGGCGACCACCTCCTGAACGTACGAGGCGCCCAGCGCGGTCGCGATATCGCGCGCACCCGAGCCGGTCACCGCAACGCGCAGTGACTCATGGGGAAAGCGCTCGGCGAGCTCGCCGAGCATGGCGCGCACGCTCGCTGTCTGACACGCCCCGTGGCGGCGATATCCCCACCACGCCTCGGTCATATCCTCGTGCATCGCGTAAACTTTGGTCGTCGTCGACCCTACGTCCAGTCCTACTAGCAACGCCATAATGCTCCGTCTCTCGCATTTTTCCCGCTAGAGATATACCACTCTACGTAATACAACAGACTGTTGTATTTAAACTCCGTATAAAAAGCGGCTGCCGAAACGCTTCAGCAGCCGCCGAATGCACCAACAGATTGTTCTGCGCGCTAGCACGTCGGGCAACGGAGCAGCACGGGCCCTCCGGTCATGCGCACCGCTCACGCCCGCGATGTCGCCGAGAGAGCTATCCACGCTTAGGGCTCCAACCAAGCAAGTCGCCCGCGCTCAGCAGATCCCTAAGCGAGCTACTCGCACTCAGGAGCCATAGCCTGCTCCAAGAGCTCGGCGTGCTCCTCCTCGAAAACCGTCCCCACAGGGAAGGCGCGACGGAAGACGAAGCGGGAAATCGGACCGGCTACCAAAAGGTTCCACGGCAGCGCCATCACAAAATTATGCGGGATGTTGATCATCCAGATCGCGGGCACGGAATACAGGTTCGCAAGGATGCCGCCGGGCATGTGCGTCAGACCCTCACAGGCACCGTACAGCGACATGATGATGACCATGGGAACGACCATGCAGGAGCTGACGGCGAGCGTCATGGCAAGTGGCGAGCTCTTGCCCGGCGTGACCAAGTACTTAAAGGCGAAACCCTTGGCGAGCGGGCTGGCGACGAACCAGTCGCAGCACATGGCAAAAATGTAGGCAACGGGGAAGCCGAGCCACGCAGTGGCAACGACCTCGCCGTTGATGGCCCCGTGCTGCAGGGCAACGTTGTAGATGCTCATCCAGAGCACCATGCAAAAGCACATGATAAAGGTGAACAGCAGGCTCTCTCGTTTGTTGATAGGCATAAAGGGCAGATTCCTCTCTGTGTTGTACCGCGGCGCCACGCAACAAAAACGGGCGGGCAAGATGGAGCTGTTGGAACTTCATCTCGCCCGCCCGTGGTACGCGCGTCTGCGACTACTTATGTGGTGGAACCAGCCTAGCACGAAACGCATGCGCTTCGTAAGCGTTGAGTTTATGAAGATGCAGGGCACCGATAATCCCCCGACCCCATAAGTTGCGGTGGAATACGGACTGTTTTGACCCTTTAAGCAGCAATTCAGTCCCTATTTCACCACAACTCATTTGGTGCAAAGTAACCTGTCCCCCTTGTACCAATTAGCTGGTGTGGCGCCAGCGAGGGTCGGTGAGCGTACGCGCCACACCCAGTCCAACGGGCAGAAACGCTACGATGAGCACTGCGCGCACAAACCAGCCGAGCATATTGACCGTGTCGAAGGTGCACATGTAATACATCGAGCGATACAGATACAAGCCCGGCACCATAATGACAATCGAAGGCACCGTGAGGGCGATGCGCGGGTAGGTGAGCTTGACTTCAGCCAAGCTTGCGAGCAGCCCCGATACCAGCGCGCCGATAAACGCTGCTGCCTCGGGAGGCATTCCCGTGCTGAGGCCCAGGAAGGGAATCATCGTCGGCGCATCGACAAGGGTCAGACGCAGGGTATTGGACACGGCGCCGATCAACCCAGCTGCCGCGGCCATCTTTACCGGGCTGTTGAACATCACCGAGAAGCCGAATACGCCAACGAAGCTCATCACCACGCGCAGGAGCGTAAGGGCAAGCGGCGAAAGGCCCAGTGGGGCAAAGTCGTCCGGCGCCAGGCCAACACACTCGGCAACCATCCAACCTACGAGGGTCGCCATCACAATAATCGATACGGCATATGAAAGGCGCTCGATACCGCTTCGCATGTCGAGCTTAGCGATGTCGAGGCCTGCCGTAATGAGTGGAAAGCCGGGAATCACAAAGAGCATGGCGCCGATATAGCCTTCTTGGTGCGACATTGCCCCCGGTATGACCTGGCCAAGGCCGAGCAATGCCAGCAGATACGAAACGCAAGCGAGCGCAACGCCGGTCGTCAGCGCGCTGAACTGACCAAGGCCTTGCTTGAGAATATGGGAGCGGGCAAAGTTGCCGACACCCGCGCCCACGAACGCGCATGCCATCTCAATAGGACCGCCACCAAGTAAAAAGACAAAGGCGCCACAGGCGCAGGCCGCCGCAAGGCCCTGTTGCCAAGGCGCGTAATCAGGTTTTGAACTCTCAACGGTCTTGAGCATCTCGTGATACTCGTGCACCGTGAAGCGACGACCATAGGTCTCGATTTCCTTGAGGAAACTCTCCATCATCCAAATGCGATGGGTATTGACGCCGGTTGTGGGCAAGCTGACGACCTCGTTAAAGCAGTGGCCATCTTCGATGCAGGTGCACTCAAACGATAGGAGACTCAGGTCGACGTGAATTGTGACGCCGAGCACGTCAGCAACACGATTCATGGTATCGCGCACGCGCCAGGCACCCGTTCCACTCGCGAGCATAAGCATACCGGTGCGGCAGATGATGGATGATTTATCGGTGAGCGGCGCATCGACGGCAAGTTCATCGCCTGCCGTCACGATCTGGTGCCAGTCAGTTTTCATATGGAGCGCGCCGGCACGGACACCGTGGTGCATGGGGGCTCTCGAAAGCAGCGAGTCAAGGCGCGAAGGCTGTGAGGGCTCCGCCGATTCGCCCTCGTCCTCGTCGGGCTCTTCATCGACCAGATCAAAGGAATCAAGCGGCGCTGGCTCGCGACGGTCGATCAGCTCCTCGTCCTCATCATCAAAGTAATTGAACTGATCGAGCATGTCCTCTTCGATAGCACGCTCGCTCGCATCGTCCATACAGGCACTCCCTTCCTACCGACTAACCCCATCCTAGGCAGCAACGGCTAAAGGAAACATAAAAGAGACGGCTGTCATGCGAGCCATGTGCGCAATAGCCATTAAGTAGTCATTGGGGACGTTCTTAAACGGCTAGTCGTTTAAGAACGTCCCCAATGACTGGACTGTACCCAAGTGCCGGCACAAGAGGAACGTCCCTAAGTGCCAACCAGGGCAACACCGCAGATAGAGGACGGACAGCGAGCGACGTCCAGAGCGAACAAGTTGGCATGAAAAAGGCAAGGCATAGACCTTCTGGTCATGCCTTGCCTTTTGAATGACAAATTGTCGCTCTGGACGTCGCGCAGCGTCGAGCGGTTACGGCGTTTGGTAAAACGCCGTAACCCCCTAGTACATCTTTGCGCCGGCGGGAATGGAGGCGTCGAGCTGGATCAGGTTGAGGCGCTCCTCACCATCCTCCTCGTGGATGGCACTGATGAGCATGCCGCAGCTGGGGATGCCCATCATCTTGCGCGGAGGCAGGTTGGTGATGGCGAGCAAGGTCTTGCCGACCAGGTCCTCGGGCTCGTAATAAGCGTGAATACCGGAGAGGATGGTGCGGTCGGTACCGGTACCGTCGTCGAGCGTAAAGTTCAGCAGCTTCTTGGACTTCTTGACGGCCTCGCATGCCTTGACCTTCACAGCGCGGAAGTCGCTCTTGGAGAAGGTATCAAAGTCGACGAACTCCTCAAACAGCGGCTCAACGGCGATCTTGGAGTAATCGAGCGTGGGCTTAAGCGACTTAACGAACGGGCTCGCGGCGTTGCCGGCCTCGGCAGCCTTGGCGGCAGCGGCACCGGACTGGAAACCCTTCTCGGGCTTCATGTGCGGGAACAGCAGCACGTCGCGGATAGAAGCCTGGTTGGTAAGCAGCATGACCACGCGGTCGATACCAATGCCAATGCCGCCCGCGGGAGGCATACCGTACTCGAGGGCGCGCACGTAGTCCTCGTCGTACTCCATGGCCTCGTCGTCACCGCCGGCCTTCTCGGCCATCTGAGCGGCAAAGCGCTCGGCCTGGTCGACCGGGTCGTTGAGCTCGGAGAACGCGTTGGCGTACTCGTGACCGGCAATAACCAGCTCAAAGCGGTGCGTCAGGCGCGGGTCGTCCTCAAAGCGCTTGGCAAGCGGGCTGACCTCGATGGGGTAATCGCACACGAACGTCGGGTTGACGATGGTGTCCTCGCCCAGCTCATCGTAAATCTCGGCGATGATCTTGCCAGCAGTCCACTCGGGCTTGATCTCCAGGCCCTTCTCGCGCGCGGCGGCAGCAAGCTCCTCGACCGGCGTGTCGATGGTGACCTGCTTGCCGAGCACGTCGGAGACGATGTCGGTCATGGGACGGCTGGCCCACTCACCAGAAAGGTCGATGGTCTGGCCCTGGTACTCGATGACCTCGGGGTTGCCGATGGCCTTGTTGGCAGCCTTGATGACACCTTGGGCGAGTGCCTTCATGCCCTCGAGGTCGGAGAAGGCACGGTAGGCCTCCATCGTGGTGAACTCGGGGTTGTGGGTAAGGTCCATGCCCTCGTTACGGAAGATGCGGCCGATCTCGAACACGCGCTCAAAACCACCGACGATGCAGCGCTTGAGGTGCAGCTCGGTGGCAATACGCAGGTAGCACTCCTGATCGAGCGCGTTGAAGTGGGTAATGAACGGCTTGGCAGTAGCGCCGCCTTGGATGGTCTGCAGAATGGGGGTCTCGACCTCCATGTAGCCGTCGGACTCCATAAAGCGACGGAAGGTGGAGAGAATCTGCGAACGCTTACGGAAGGTCTCGCGAACGTCGTCGTTGGCGATCAGGTCGACATAGCGCTGGCGATAGCGGGTCTCCTTATCGGAAAGACCGTGGAACTTCTCGGGCAGCGGACGAACGGCCTTGGCAAGCAGGGTCGCGCTCTTAGGGGCAACGGAAAGCTGGCCACGCTGGGTGCGCACGACCACGCCGGTCACGCCCAGGATGTCGCCCAGGTCGAGGGCCTTGAGCGTACTCCAGGCAGCCTCGTCCATGTCGTTGATGCGGCAGAACAGCTGAATCTCGGCAGTCGCATCGCGCACGACGATGAACATGATCTTGCCCTGACCGCGCTTGGCGACCACACGGCCAGCGATCTTCACGACGTCCTCGGTGTCCTCGCCATCGGCAAGCTCGGCGTACTTAGCCTCGATATCGGCGACGTAGTCCTCAAGCTCAGAGTGCTCGGGATAGGGGTTCTGGCCCGCCTCGAACAGGGCGGCGCGCTTGGCCAGGCGGGTGGCGCGCTCGTCGTTGAGCGTCGATGCCTGATCGGCGGCGTTCTGGTTCTCTGCCATAAGTTAGCTCCTCAAACTAAAACGCTCCCCAGGATTCGGTCCCAGGGAGCGAAAACATACCTTTACGCGGGACCGTGGTCTAGCGTGCGATCTTGGCGATGGTGTAGACGCGAGTCTTGCCGGAAGGCGTAACGACCTCGACGGAATCACCCTCGCCGTGACCGATGATGGCGTGACCGACCGGAGACTCGTTGGAGATCTTGTGCTCGAGCGAGTTGGTCTCGGTGGTACCGACGAGCGTGACTTCCATGACCTCGCCGTTGGGATCAATCAGCGAAACGGTGGAACCGATGGAGACGGTCAGGTCGCCCGTGGTGGCAGCAACCTGAGCGTTGGCGAGGATGGCCTGGATCTCGGCAATACGAGCGGCGTTCTGGGCCTGCTTGTCCTTAGCGGCGTCGTACTCGGAGTTCTCCGAAAGGTCGCCGAACGCGCGGGCTTCCTTGATGTCCTCGACGATCTCCTTGGCGTAATCGCCCTCACGCCAAGCGAGCTCCTCGACGAGCTTCTGGCGGCCCTCAGCGGTCAGTACGATCTGGCTTGCGTCCATACGGATATCTCCCCAACTCTGATCAACAATCAACTGTCAACAAAACGAAAAAGACCGGCTAGCCTGCGGGCAAGCCGGTCAGGTGCTCACCCCAAAGGGATGGGACTACTCTGCGTCCGCGTCGCTGTCCTCTGCCTGCTTCTTCTTGGCAGCAGCGAGCTTGGCCTCGAGCTCAGCGATCTCCTTGTCCTCCTCGGACTGCTCGACCACGACCTCCTCGGCCTGCTTGGTCTCGGCCTTATCGTCGCCCTCCATACCCTCACGGATATTCTTGACGGTAGAGCCGAGGGACTTGCCGAGCTTCGGCAGGTTCTTGGGCCCGAAGATAATCAGGACAACGACGAGAATAATGATGAGCTCAGGAGCCCTCAGTCCAAACATGTAGACCTCCACAATACAGCGAGACAAGCTCGAATGAGTATACCGCGGGTATCGCGGTATCACAACACTAGCTAAAAAAAGGGACCGCAAGAAGCGGTCCCTCCTCATGCTCTGGTCGGGTTGACTGGATTTGAACCAGCGACCCCTGCGTCCCGAACGCAGTGCTCTACCAAACTGAGCCACAACCCGTTAGCTCGACTATAGTAACAAAGATTTTCGCCGCGTGCTAGAGAAATTTGTATTTCTTTGAAGCGTCGATTTGAACCGTGTTGGGAATAAGCTCAGTCGCGCAGGCCCACCAGCCATTTTGCTGGGCAGCATCGGCAAGCCTTTCGGCCGTGGCAGCGGTGTCGCAAATGGCAAACGAGCAGGCACCCGATCCGCACACATCTACAGCAACGGTTCCGTCCTGTTTACGCAGCCAGTCGAGGACCGTTTGAATCTGCGGCTCCATCTGTGCGGAAATGACACCAAGGTTGTTATGGATGAGTGCATATGCCGTCTCGGCATCACCGGCACGCAAGGCAGAAGCTATCGCGCCGGGCTTGTCCGCAGGCACCGGGGCCTCGTCAAAACGTCGATAGGCTTCAATTGTCGAAACGCTCGCCTCCCGCGGCTTAACCAGTACGACGGGCGTCGCGGGCAGCGCGAGGTACTCAGTTGCCAGCACGTCTCCCCCACCTACGTAAAACGCAGGGCTCGCGTGCAAAAAGAACGGGACGTCGGCACCAATGCCCCGCGCAATATCGTCGAGCGCTGGGTCGGTGCGATCAATGCCCCAGAGCTCCGCCAAGGCGACAATGACCGCGGCCGCATCCGTCGA
This sequence comes from uncultured Collinsella sp., assembly GCA_937925715.1. Taxonomy (GTDB): domain Bacteria; phylum Actinomycetota; class Coriobacteriia; order Coriobacteriales; family Coriobacteriaceae; genus Collinsella. Next base: position 40,833 of record CALAMG010000035.1, on the reverse strand, counting down.
GGGGCCGCCCAAGCCGGCGCACAATGGAATGCGCTTCTCAATCGTCACGCAGATGTTTGCCTCGCGACCATAATGCTCGGCCATAGCAACCGCAGCCCGATACGCCGTATTCTTTTGCATGGGAAAATCTGATGCTGGAACCGTCTGGACGGTCAGCGCCTGCGCCGGCGTGACCGTCACGGTATCGGAAAGACCGACGGCTGCCATCAGGGAATCGACCCTGTGGTAGCCGCGGTCATCGCGCTCGGTATGAACCCCCAGGTAGAGGTTGATCTTTGCCGGCGCGGAAAGAGTCAGGGACCGATCGGTCACCGTTAATGCTCCTCGAGCTGATTGCCGAGCGGGGTAAAGATATGCTCGCCGCTCTCGGGGTCGAACAGCTCGACCTGGCCGGTGAGGACATCGATGTACTGGTAGGACTGACGCGACTTGCGGCCGCGACGCTCGTCAACCTCGACAATGAAGACGGCCGGGTGGACGCTCTTGATGGTGCCCATGCGCTCGACGACGCGGGTACGGCCCATGTTGGCCTTCACCTTGACGCGATCGCCCACCATATCGGTCAGCTTCTCGTGGATGTCGTCGACGTGATTGACTTCCATCTCTTCCATGAACAGGGCCTCCAGAAGGTGCAATTCAAAAAGGGGATAATACCCCTAAGATAGACAAAACTCTAATACTATAGCACCCTGTTGTGGCCATACGCAAGTAGCTAAAAAAGCCCGGTCTCGAATACGTACCAGACGACAACCTCGCATGACCAGTTGTTACGCGGTTTGGTAAAACCGCGTAACCTAAAGGTTGTCGGTGTCCAAGACGATGGTGAATGGGCCGTCGTTGACCAGGTCGACCTTCATGTCGGCGCCAAAGATACCGTGCACCACATGCTCAACGTCCTCGTGCACAAGCGTCAGGAAGTACTCGTAGAGCTCGTTGGCAACATCGGGTGCGCCGGCATCCGTAAACGATGGGCGGCGACCGTGGCGGCAGTCGGCGAACAGCGTGAACTGCGACACCACGAGCACCTCGCCGTCGACATCGGCAAGTGCCAGATTGGTCTTGCCGTTCTCGTCCTCGTTGATACGCAGCCCGCGGAGCTTGCCCCACAGCTTGTCGGCCTCGGCACGCGTATCGCCATGGCCCACACCCAGCAGCACCAGGTAGCCGCGTCCAATGCGGCCCACGCACTCGCCGTCGACCGTCACGCCGGCGTTGAGCACGCGCTGCACCACCGCACGCATGGCCTACTCCTCGCCCGTCAGCTTGGCGGACAGATGCTCGAGCGCGTGGAAACGATGGCTGATGGCGTTCTTCTCGTCAGCCGTCAGCTCGGCCATGGTCTTGCCCGGCGTGTCGACCGGCAGGAACAGCGGGTCATAGCCAAAACCATGGTCGCCGCGGCCCTCGTGCGCGATAACGCCCTCGCAGGCGCCCTCGCCATAGGTAACCAGACCGTCCGTGTCGATGAGCGCGACGACGCTCATAAAGCGCGCGGTACGATCCTCATCTGCCACGCCATCCAGATTCACGAGCAGCTTGGCATTGTTGGCGGTATCGTCGCCGTGAACGCCCGCGTAGCGCGCGCTATACACACCGGGCTCACCGTCCAGCGCGTCGACGACCAAGCCCGAATCGTCGGCAATGGCCATGAGCCCCGTCTCTTCGACGGCAGCCTGCGCCTTGATGATGGCGTTCTCCAAAAACGTCGTGCCGTTTTCCTCGGGGTCCTCAAAATCGCCCAGCTGGCCGAGCGCCACAAAGCGCACCTCGGGCATGCCCTTGCCCAAAATGGCCTCGATCTCGGTGAGCTTATGAGCGTTTCCGGTTGCCACGACGATGGTCGCCGCCGGGTCGAGGGTGTCGATGTCGATCTTCTCAAGTGCCATAACTGGCCTCCTTGTCTCTATAGCAAGCCGCGTGAGGGGCGTTTGGGCACTTGACCTCTCCCCTCTCAGGCGATCGGACCTTTCAACGCAGCATTTCAGCAGATAAAACCTACCAAAATAAACCTGTCCCTTTTTGGCAGGTTAGGCGATGGCTTGGCGCTGAAGCTCGATGAGCTCGGCGACACCCTTGTCACCCAGGTCAAGCAGGGCGTTGAGGCGTTTGCGGTCGAAGGGCGCCTGCTCGCCGGTGCCCTGGAGCTCGATCATCTCACCGGTATCGGTGGCGACGAGGTTCATGTCGACCTCGGCATGACTGTCCTCGGAATAATCGAGGTCAAGCAGCGTATTGCCGTCGACAACGCCCATAGAGATGGCAGCCACCTGGCCGGTAAGCGGGATGCGCTCGATCTTGCCCGCCTCGACCCACATGGCGAGGGCGTCGTGCAGCGCCACCCAGGCGCCGGTGATGCTCGCTGTACGCGTGCCGCCATCGGCCTGAATCACATCGCAGTCGACGGTGACGGTGTACTCGCCGAGCGCCTTCATGTTGACGACGGTACGCAGGCTGCGGCCAATGAGGCGCTCGATCTCCATGGAGCGACCCTTGCGGTTGGCGTGCTCGCGCTTGCAGCGCTTGCCGGTCGACGCCGGCAGCATGGCGTATTCCGCGGTCACCCAGCCGGCCTTAGCTCCCTTTCGCCAGCCCGGCACGCCCTCCTCGATAGTGGCGGCGCACAGCACGCGCGTGTCACCGAACTCGGCCAAACACGAGCCGTGGGCGTGCTTCATGACGCCACGGGTGAGCTTAACGGGGCGCAACTCGTTGGCGGCGCGGCCGTTGGCGCGGTTGACCTGCATGTACTCCATAGAAATATCCTTTCGGCAAAAGATGTGGCGAAAGCTTTGGCGGCTGCCTTACATCTATTGCAGCTCATCGATATCGATGTGTTCGATGCTCTTGAGCGGCTGACCAAAGATAAAGCTGCCCGCCACCGCAAACTCGGCAATGTTATCGGCCGTCGTGGCAAAACGATGCTGCGGCTCGGCGGCGTCGCCCGCCAGCTGCTCGCGGCGCGTGAGGATATCGGTCAGCTCGCGTGTGGTCTCCTCGGCGGAACTCACGACGCGCACCCCAGGCCCCAGCGCATGGCGGATAGGTCCCACCAACAGCGGAAAATGCGTACAGCCGAGCACCACGGTATCGATACCGTGGTCGCGCAGCGGCTCAACCGTGGCACCCACCAGCGCACGCACGGCAGGCGTATCGAAGATGTCCTCGTTCTCAAGCCACTGTTCCTGCAGATGTGCACCCGAGGCGAGCTCGTGTTCGACAACCTCGACAAAGCTCGAGGCAGGACAGCCGTATACATCGACGCCGGCATCCAGGTCCTGAATGGCGCGCGTGTAGGCGCCCGAGCGAATGGTGAGGTTGGTGGCGAGCACGCCCACGCGACGCGTACGCGTGCTGTTGATTGCCGCACGGGCACCCGGCGCGATCACACCGATCACGGGAACGTCGAGCACCTGCTGGGCCAGACGCAAGGCCGCAGCGGTCGCCGTGTTGCAGGCGATGACCATAATCTTGACGTCGTGCTTCGAAAGCCAACGACCCGCCTGCAACGCAAACGAGCGCACCTCATCCTCGGTGCGGGTGCCGTAGGGACAGCGCTTGGTGTCGCCAAAGTAGTAGACGGACTCGTGCGGCAGCGCCGTCGCAATCGCGCGCGCAACCGTCAGACCGCCCAAACCAGAATCGAACACGCCAATCGGGCGCGTGTCGCCTGCCGGATTCTCGATATCGGACATTACCTCACCAGTCTCTCTCGAAAAGACATGTCCAAGTGCGGCGGCGGCGCGCTACGAACGCGCCGCGACCAGCAGCTCTGCCGTCGCCGCCCAACCGTCGACAATTTTGCCGCGCGTAACGAAAGCGTTCTCGTAAGCAGCCAGGAACTCGGGCGCGCCGGCGCTCGTCAGGCCATTCTCGACCAGACAGAACGTGCCCACGTGATCGGCCATGTAGAAGTCGGACTCGGAGTCGCCGAGCGCCAACGTCTCCTCGCGCTCGATCCCCAGGTGCTCGCAGAAGCGCGCAATGGCGACGCCCTTGTTGAGGCCCGCGGGGTTGATGTTGAATGCGCGACCGTCCTCGACGCGATCGAGCTCGAGCGTCGTCGGCTTGGACAGGTGAGTCAGATGGCCGTTGCAAGCCCAGATCAGACCGCAGCCGGCCTCGTCCAGGATGGCCTGGACCTCATCGTCGGGCACATCGCCGCGCATGCCGACGGTGACCTCACGGTATTTGTAGCCGGTCGACATGTCGTTGTGATACTCGATCTTGTGCGGCCAGCGGGCAAGGATCTTCTCGCACACGCCGGTCTGCTCGATCACCTGGTGCGGAGTAAGGCCACAGGCGGGGTCGTAAGGCATGTCACCGGTCAGATACTCCCAATCGTTGGCTTTGAGGTCGTACATGACCAGGCCGCCCATCTCACCGATGTAGGAGTTGAGGCCGAGCACGCGCGCGTCCTCGTGGATCATGGTACGGTTGCGGCCCGAGGTGGGAACCACCTGAATACCAGCGCGAGCGAGCGCCACGACGGCCTCGACGAGTTTGGTCGAGGGGTTGCCGTCGTTGTCGCGCAGCACGCACGAGCCGGGTGCGAGCATCGTGGCATCCAGGTCGGTAAAGACGTACTTGACCTTGGCCAAGCGCTCGCGCATCTCGCCCGAAAGCTCGGCAACGGTCGGCAGGGTATTGTGGGACATGGTTACTCCGTTTACGTATAGAAGGGTTTGGACTTGGACGGCATGTTTTGATTGAGGGAACACGCTTATGGCGACAGCGCACTCAGGGCGCCGCCGCCATCATGGTTCATTAGTCAAACTGGGTAACATCGATCAGGCGATTGGCCAGCGAAAGGTCGCTCTCGATGGGCACGAACTCGTCGCCCACGTGCATGAGCTCCTCGTCACCCTTTGCCAGCAGCAAGACAATGGTAGGAGCATCGGGGTTGACGTACTCCTCGCGCGCCGCCTTGAACGCCGCATGCACAGCGGCTTCGCGATCGAGGATGATCTTGTTCGGCGTATCGTCGGGAACATGCTCGGCAAGCTCGCGACAGACCTTCATCGGGTCCTCGTGAGCCGGATCCTCGTTCGTAAAGATCATCAGGTCGGAATACGGTGCGGCCTCGCGTGGCAATTGCTCGCGGCGCTCCTGCGCCTTGCCGCCGGCGGCGCCAAACAGCGCAATGACGGGGCTAGCGGGAAACGCGCGCTTGACCGACGAGAAAAGCGAACGGAACGAAAGCTGGTTGTGCGCATAGTCAACGACGCAGATCACGCGGCCGTCCTTCGACTCCACGACCTCCATGCGGCCCGGCACACGCAGTTTGGAGAGGCCCTTCTTGATAGCCTCGATACCGATGCCGATCTCGCGCGCAGCGGCGGTAGCGACCAGCGCGTTCTCCACGTTGAAGTCTCCCGCGATACCCAGCAGGATCTTCTCCCCCGCCTCGGACTCGTCGGCACACAGGCCATGCAAGTTGAACTCGATGCTAAAGCCGACCATGCGTACGTCGCTCGCCCACAGGCTTGCCTCGGGATGCTCGACGCCAACGGTCACCAAACGCTCGGCCGTCGACGCTGCCTCCAGCACACGGTCGACCTCTTCGGTGCCCAGATTCACCACGGCGGTCTTTGCCTGGTCAAAGATCCTGAGTTTGCTCTCAAAATAATCCTCAAACGTGGGGTGCTCGATCGGCGAGATGTGGTCGCGGCCGATGTTGAGGAAGCACGCCACGTCAAACGGCAGATTCTCGACGCGTTGGTACTTGAGCGCCTGGCTCGAGACCTCCATGACCATGGACTGGCGACCGGACGTGCGGCAGTTGGCGATATGGCGCCAAACCTCGGGGGCCTCGGGCGTGGTGTTGGTGCTCTCGTAGCACTCGATACCATCGTCGGTACTCACCGAGCCGATCATGCCGCAGGACTCGCCCGCCGCTTTGATAATCGACTGGAGCATAAAAGCGGCCGTGGTCTTTCCCTTGGTGCCGGTGATGCCCACGATCTTGACGTCGTGGTCGGGACGGTCGTAGACCTCCGGCGGCAACAGGGCCATGGCCGTGCGAACGCTATCAACAACCAGCATCGCAGCACCGCTCTCCTTCGCCAGCGGCTCCAGAGACTCGACCAGCGACTCCTCACACACAAATGCGACGGCGCCCGCATCGAGCGCCATGCTCAAAAACGCGGGCTTAAAGGCAGCACCTTTGCAGAAGAATACGTCACCTGCCGAGACCGCGCGCGAATCAAACGAGCAGCCGGTCACGGCACGCTCGTCAACCTGCTCTGATGCGCGCAGCTCGCCGCACACATCGAGCAGTTTGGCAAGCGTATCGACCGTGGTCACGGTCGCGGAATCCGAATGGTGCATCTTTCACCTTTCTCAGCCATTTGGCAGGGACGGTTTTTATAGTAACTGAAACGCACCCACGCAAAAACGGCTCCCGGAGGAGCCGTTACGCGCAGGCGTTCGTAAGCCGAGGCTAGGCAGCCTGAACAGCGGGCTGGTCCTCGTCGATAAAGAAGCGCTTGTACCACACTAGGAACACGAGCGGCGTATAGATCTTGCGCTGGAAATCGCCCTTGCCCGCAAAGTGCAGATCGAGCAGGTGCATGAGCTCGTCGGTATTGAAGAACTCACTTGCCCACGGCGCGGTGAAGTACTCCTTGACATAGTCGTACCACTTTTGCTCGCGCAGCCAGTAGACAATCGGCACCGGGAAGCCCACCTTGGGACGGGTGGCCCACTCATCGGGCAGCGACTTGTTGGCAGCGTGGCGGAGTACCTGTTTGTTGCCGTTCTCGTTGATGCGGTAGCGGTCGGGAATGTGCTCGGCGAACTCCATGACTTTGCGGTCCAGGAAGGGCACGCGCAGCTCCAGCGAGTGCGCCATGCACATCTTGTCGGCCTTGAGCAGAATGTCGCCCGGGAGCCACATGTTCATATCCAGGTACTGCTTCTTGACCAGTTCGGGCTGACCCTTCACGCGTGCGTAGATGGGTGCAGCGAGCTCGAAGGCGCCGTCGCCGGTGTTGTACTCGGGCTTGAGCACGCCGTCGACCTCGCGCTCCGGCCATACCAAAGCCTGTCCCAGGAACGACTTCTCGGGGATCTCGGCACCCTTGACCAGGAAGTTATGGCCCTTGAAGTACGGCATATGCAGCGCCAGGTTACCGAGCGCGCGACGGATGGGCAGCGGCACCATCTTTTTGTACTTGCGGACCGGGACCGTGTCCTCGTAGTAGGCGTAGCCGCCAAAGAGTTCGTCGGCGCCTTCGCCCGAAAGCACGACGGTGACGTCCTTGCGGGCCATCTCGGCCAAGAACCACAGCGGCACAGAAGACAGGTTGGACTGTGGCTCGTCCATGTGATACTGGATGTCCTCGAGCGCACCGAAGAACTCGTCGGCGGTAATCATCTTGCGAACGTTCTCGACGCCAAGCTTATCGGAAAGTTCCTTGGCGTAGTTGGTCTCGTTGAAGTTCTTGTAGTCAAAGCCCACCGAGAAGGTCTTGTCGGGCATGAGGCAAGCGGCGATGTAGCTGGAGTCGACGCCACCGGAGAGGAACGACGCGACCTTGACGTCGGCGATACGATGGGCCTCGACACTCTCGTGCACGACCTCGTCCAGCTCATCGACATACTCTTCGAACGGCTTCTCGACGGCAGAGTAATCGCAATCCCAGTAGCGCTCGATGTTCATCTTGCCGGTCGGGATATCGACGGTAAAGTAGTGCGCCGGCGGCAGCTTGTAGACACCCTCGAAGAAGGTCTCCTCGGTTGCCGAATACTGCAGCGTCATGTACGGACGCAGGGCCTTTTTGTTGACCGCCTTGTGGAAGTGCGGGTAGTCCAGGAAGCTCTTAATCTCGGAACCAAAGAGCACGCCCGGAGCGCCGTCGCCCGCATCGGCCATGGGATAGTAGTAAAGCGGCTTGATGCCAAAGATGTCGCGGGCGCCAAAAAGCTTGTTCTTCTTTTTGTCCCAGATGACGAAGGCATACATACCGCGCAGGCGATCGAGAACGGCCTCGCCCCACTCCTCGTAGCCGTGCAGGAGGCTCTCGGTGTCGGCGCCGCAGTGGAACTTGTAGCCCTTGGCCTCGAGCTCGGAACGAAGTTCTTGGAAGTTGTAGATCTCGCCGTTGAAGACAATGACGACGCTGCCGTCCTCGTTGGCCATGGGTTGAGCGCCGGCCTCGGTCAGGTCGAGGATCGACAGGCGGCGGAAGCCGAGGGCAACGCGGCCGTCGATAAACTGACCGCCCATGTCGGGACCGCGATGGACGATGCGGTCCATCATCTTGGTGAGCACCTCGGATTGGTTATCCGTCCCACCGACAAAACCGACAAAACCGCACATATACTATCCCCTCTGCTGTTGCTGGGCATCAAATCGAATCAGTAGCTTTTGAGTATACCCGAGGGCGTAAAGAGGGGCGGAATGTTCAGGCAATCTCAACTGAATCAGCTCCGCTGTGACACGCGCCGGTTACCTTTAATGGATATGAGGTGAATGGGGCGATTGTTTTGCTATACTCTCTCCGCACGGGCGATTGGCGCAACGGTTAGCGCAGGTGCTTTACACGCACAAGGCTGGGGGTTCGAATCCCTCATCGCCCACCACTGAATTGGAAACGGTCCTCGCAAGGGGACCGTTTTTTGTTTGGGCCCAGCGCATGGGATTCGAACCCTAAGGACCCCTTATTTCAAGGTCCGTGGCCAAATAATGGCAAAAATGAGTACTGCTACTTTGCTTGCAACATATAAACAGATAGTGTTTGCTTAGGTTACGCAACATATGTCCATTATAAGGACTAACAGTCAGATCAAAATCGTGTATTCATCGCCATTTCGACTTGCCATCTGGCCTTATTAGTCCAAAATTGCTGCTACCAAATCGGTAACAGTACTCATATTTGATGTTTTTTGACCAGCAGGTCTCCCTGCCTTAGCAAATCTAAGGCAAAACGGGCTCCAGACCGCTGAATCATGCCGCATAGGGCACGTCCGCAGTCCGGAACTCGGTCCAAATTGAGTTATTGCGCCGCGTTAGCCCAAAACACCCGACAGGATCTCGATCAGGCTGTCCACGTCGGCTTCCTCGCAGACGAGCGGCGGCAGGAAACGCAGCGTATGGGCACCCGTAGCGTTAATCACGGCACCGGCAGCCAGCGCGCGGGCAACAATATCATGCGCGTCGCCCGCGGCATCATCCAAATCGCAGCCGAGCATCAGGCCACGGCCACGCACCTCGGTCACGTGCGGCAGCTTGGCGAGCTTTGCCTCCATATAGGCGCCCACCTTGGCAGCATGCTCGGCATAATCGCCACGCACAAGCGCGGAGAGCGTCGCGGCACACGCCGCGATGGCCAAGCAGCTACCGCCAAAGGTCGAGCCGTGGTCGCCCGGCTTAAACACGTCGGCAATCTCCTTCTTTGCCACAACGGCACCCATGGGCACGCCGTCGGCAATGCCCTTGGCAAGGCTCATGATGTCGGGCTCCACGCCATAGGTTTGGAACGCAAACGGCTTGCCGGAGCGGAAGATGCCGCACTGGACCTCGTCGGCGATAAGCACGGCGCCCACTTCGTGTGCCAGGTCGCGCGCTGCCGCCATAAACTCCTCGGTCATAGGGTGCACGCCACTCTCACCTTGGATCGGCTCGAGCATCACGGCGCAAATTTCACTGCCCAGCTGCTTAAAGATCGCACGCAGTTCATCGACATCGTTGGGCGTGCAGGCCACAAAGCCACCCGGCAGCGGGCGGAAGCTGTCCTGCAGCCAATCCTGCATGGTGGCGGCAATGGTCTCGAGCGTACGGCCGTGGAACCCGCCGCGCATGCACACGATGGTGTTGCCGCCATTACCGGCACGCTTGGCGTACAGGCGCGCGAGCTTCATCGAGCCCTCGTTGGCCTCGGCGCCAGAGTTGGCAAAGAAGGTCTCCCAAACCTGCTCATCCGCAGCCGGGGCACCAAGAGCAGCTGCCGTGGTCTCATCGCCGGCGACAATGGCATCGGCAAGCACGCGCGCACCATCTACGTCGTCGTTAGCAAGCTTGGACAACAGCGCCGCGACCTGTCCGCGCTGCTCAATGTAGAAGTAATTGGAGACATGCATGAGCTTTTTGGTCTGTGCCTCGAGCGCCGAGAGCACAGCCGGGTCGCCATGACCTAGGCTGCACACGCCGATGCCGGCAAGAAAGTCGAGGTACTCACGGCCATCGTCGCCGGTGAGCTTCATGCCGTGACCCTCGACAAACTCGACCGGAGAGCGGCCAAAGGTATGCATAACGTAATGGGATTCAAGCGATTGCTGAGCTGCAAGTGACATGGGATGCCTTTCGTTGGGCGCCAGACGGCGCGGGGCTATGGGTGCAGGAATGGGGCGGCTGCGGGTCAGCTAGACCGTCTGAAGCTTCTCGACCTCGTCAAGGTTCTCGGTCAGACGCGCAGCAAACGTCGAAAGCGGATGCGGATGCGTATCGAACTCGTAAGCCGTCTCGGTGGAATGAATCACGGTGCCGACGCCGGCATCGGTCAGCAGCTCCAGGAGCAGCGAATGCGGCGTAGTACCGTTAATGATGTGGGCACGAAATACGCCGCCGGTAAGCGCATCGACGGCCGCACGCAGCTTGGGAATCATGCCCTTATCGACCTCGCCGCCGTAGAGCATTTCGTTAACCTCGTCGAGCGTTAGGTTGGAGATAAGCGAGTCCTTGTCGCTAAAGTCCTTGTACAGGCCATCGACATCGGTCAAAAAGATCGCCTTATGCGCGTGGAGCGCCGCGGCAACGGCACCGGCGGCGGTGTCGGCGTTGATGTTGAAGAAACCGCCGTCCTCCCCCGCCGCGACGGTAGCGATGACGGGGATGTACTCGCTATCGAGTAAGCGCTCGATATAGTCGGTGTTGACGTGCGTCACTTTGCCCACACGACCGAGCTCGGGGTCGAGCGGCTCGGCGATGAGCGTGCCGGCATCACTGCCCGACACGCCCACGGCCAGGTTGCCGTGGTGGTTGATGGCAGCAACCAGCTCCTGGTTGACTTTACCACCCAGCACCTCGCGCACGATATCCATAGTCGCCGGCGTGGTCACGCGTTGGCCGTTCTTAAACTCGACGGGAATATCGTAATGGCTCAGCGCCTCGTTGATAGCCTTACCGCCGCCGTGCACGATGACGGGGCGCATACCGATGATCTTGAGCAAAACGATGTCGCTCATCACGTCGCGGCGCAGCTGCTCATCAACCATGGCGGCTCCGCCATATTTGATAACAACCGTCTTGCCGGTCAGGTTCTTAATCCACGGCAGCGCTTCGAACAGCAGCTGCGCGGTCGCTTCGTTGGATTCGCTCGAACGACAATCGCGTGCGAATTTCATAATCTGCCTCGTCTTTCGTATCGTTATCGCGCCGTGCTCCGCTGTCCGCAATCGCGGCAAGATGCGCAGCGTGCCCGGAATCTAGGAACGGTAGTCGCCGTTGATGGAAATGTACTCGTGCGTGAGGTCGCAGGTCCACACGGTTGTTGCCGCGTCGCCTGCGCCCAGGTCGGCCGAAATCACGATCTCGGGCGCCTCGAAACGTCGTAGAGCCTCGTCCTCGTCAAAGGGAACAGTCAGACCATCGCGACAGACAGGCATACCCATCATGTCGATGGAAACGTCTTCCTGATTAAACTTCACGCCGCACTTGCCAAGCGCCATGGCAACGCGGCCCCAGTTGCAGTCGTGGCCGGCGATGCAGGTCTTAACGAGCGGCGAGTTGGCAACGGCACGAGCGGCGATATCAGCTTCCTCGTCGTTGGCGGCTCCGGTAACGTTGACCGTAACAAGCTTGGATGCGCCCTCGCCATCGGCGGCAATATTGCGCGCCAGGCTCTCGCACACCTCGTGCACGGCAAATGCCAACTCGTCGAAGACATCGGAGCCCTCGACGATAGGCTCGGCATCTGCGGCAGCGGCGCCGGAGGCAAGCATGATGCAGGTGTCGTTGGTCGAGGTGTCGGAATCGACCGTTACCTTGTTAAAGGTCTGCTTGACGGTGGAGAGCAACAGGGCGTGGAGCGCCGCCGGCTCGACGGGGGCATCGGTAGTGATGACCGCGATCATGGTGGCCATGTTGGGCATGATCATGCCCGAGCCCTTGCACATACCGCCCACCGTATAGGCATTGCCTGTGTGTCCCGCAGCCTCGCTGACGTAGGACACGGCGTACTCCTTGGAGTGCGTGTCGGTCGTCATGATGGCGCGAGCGGCATCGGCGCCACCGTGAGCGGAGAGCGCCTCGTAGGCAGCAGGAATGGCGGTCTCAAACGTGTCGATCGGCAGAATCTGGCCAATCACGCCCGTGGAGGCAACCAGAATCTGCTGGGGCTCGCAGCCGATGACCTGCGACGCGATGTTGCATGTCTCGCGCGCACAGGCTAGGCCGGTCTCGCCCGTGGCGGCATTCGCATTGCCGGAGTTGATTGAAACACCGGCGATAATGCCATAGCCCTTGTCCGCACCGCCCAGGTTGGCACGGCTCACCTGCACGGGCGCCGCACAAAAGCGGTTGGTCGTAAACACGCCGGCGCCGGGACAGGGTTTATCAGGCACGACGAGCGCATAGTCCAAGCGCTCGGGATTCTTCCGGAATCCCGCATGGATGCCTGCGGCCTTAAAGCCGGCAGCCGCCGTAACGCCGCCCTCGACGGCGCGAATCTTGATATCAATCAGGTCGGTGTTCATCGTCCCTACGACTCCTTATATCAAACAAAAAAGCGGGCATCGGTTGGTGCGCCATGCCAGTCGTGATCATGAGACCAGCTTAAGAGTGGCGCCCCACTCGATGCCCGACTACCAAATCGTTAACAATCGAATGTGCTACACCGGGCACGCCACTGTGGGCAAGCCTCGTCGCTCGTCAAAGCCAAAGACGATATTGGCGCACTGGACCGCTTGGCCCGCAGCGCCCTTGCACAGATTGTCGATGGCGCCCGTCGCCACCAGCACGCCCGCGCGCTTGTTGAACGCAAGGCCAATCTGGGCGGCGTTGGTGCCGACGACCGAAGCCGTCTTGGGCTGCTGGCCGGCATCGAGCACGCGCACAAAGGTGCGTCCAGCGTAAAACTGCTTGTAATAGTCGACGACATCCTCAAGAGCCAGGGAGTCGATGGCCTGCGGCGTGAGCGGCAGCGTCACCGTGGAGAGCAGACCGCGCTTGAGCGGTGCCAGATGCGGGGTGAAGACGACGCGATCGGTCAGGCCAAGGATTTGCTCAATCTCGGGCGTATGACGATGCTTGCCTACGCCATAGGCCTCCAAGTTCTCGTCGGCGCTGCAAAAATGCGTACGAGCGTTGCAGGACTTGCCGGCACCCGTCACACCGCTGATGGCATCAACGATCACGGGGCCGCTCTGGGCAACCCAGCCAGCGCGCACGGCGGGCGCGGCGGCAAGGCTCGTTGCGGTGGGATAGCAACCGGCGCAGGCGACCAGCACGGGTTTGCCGTCGGCATGGTCGGATGCGGCGGTCTCCAAGTCCCGGCAGAATAGCTCGGGCAGGCCAAAGGCACGGGTCTTGAGCAGCTCGGGGCTCGTATGCTCGGCGGCATACCACGTCTCAAAGACGGACGCGTCGTTCAGGCGGTAGTCGGCCGAAAGATCAAAGCAGGAGACGCCCGATGCAAGCAGCGCGGGCACCTGTGCCATGGCAGCCGTGTGCGGCACGGCAAGAAAAACCGCATCGCAGCTCTTAAGCTCGGGGGCGTCATGCGTGGTGAAAACCAGATCGCTCACGCCAGCAAAGCTCGGATACACCGCGGACAGCGGCTGGCCGGCATCGGCGTTGGACGTAATGGCAACAAGTTCAAACTCGGGATGGCCGAGCACGAGGCGAATGAGCTCGGCTCCGGCATATCCAGCCGCGCCGACGATTCCAACCTTCAAAGACATATCAGACTCCTTGTCTGCGATTTATGCACCGATGCGCATTTCGCAGCGGTCGTTATGAAGTGGGTTGAAACTTTAGCACCAAAAGATGCATGAATACGTAAATGGCTTGCATATTCATGCATTGAAACATTCCCGACACATTCGCTTGAAGGAATTGACAAATGGAGCGGGCCCCGTATTGACCGGCGCTCCTAACGGCGCCGGGCAATACGGGGCCCGCCCATGCGAAAACCAAGTTGTTAGGATGCGCCAGCTGGCTAGAGCTCGACCGGCACCCATTCGTCGTGATTGCAGATAAAAGCCTCGGGATCCTCGACGCTAAAGAAGACGAGCGTGGGGTCGTTAGGCCCCTCATAGTGCTCGCCCAGGTGCTCTAGATGCTTCCACCCGGCTTCGCGCATTTCGTCTAAAGCCCGGTCATCCAAGCCGGCACGCCCGCGCAAGATGAGCCAGCCATGGCCCGGCCACCAACTCGTGGCCTCAAAGCGCTGATTTTGCAGCAGCTCTTGCCACACGTCTTTGGTGCGCGCCGTCACAAACCACAGCTTACCGTCCTGAATCTGAGCAAACGAGAACGGACGCACATGCGGCTGCCCATCCACGCTCGTCGCCAGATACCACGCCGGCACCGACGTCAGATACTCCAAAACCGTATTCAATCCGTCCACGTTTCCTCCTGTACTAGCTAGTTTGGGAACCTGGTTTGTGCGAGCTAGAGCTCCAGGCGCTCCTCGCTGCCGTCGATATCACAGAAGCGCGCAGCAATGTTGCGGACCGAAAAGAAAGCAAGGCGGCCGTCGTTGGCACTCTCGTGTTCCTCGCCAATGCCCACCATGTGCTTAAAACCCGCTTGACGCACCTTGTCGCTCGCAACTGCGTCGTCCTCAAGTGCGGCTTCGCCGGTCAATACGATCCAACATTCCCCCGGCTTCCAGCCCGAGAGCTCAAACTTGGGATTCGCGCTCAGCTCCGCCCACACATCCTTGTCGCGCGACGTGCAAAACCACAACTTACCGTCATCGACCATGGCAAACGAAAACGGCCTCACGCGAGGCTGATGCCCGTCGGCCACATCGGTCGTGGCCAGATACCACGCCGGAATGCGCCTGAGATACGAACAGGCGCGCTCAAGCTGAGCCGTGCGGTCGTTGTCGGTCATAGGGACCCCTTTCTTGCGCTCGAATCGCGCCTAAACAAGTTGAAGATTGATGACGATGACGCAGATGAGCAGCAACGCCGTCACCACCGCCGCCAACGCATCGCCGCGGCCAAATGCAAGCGCATGCAGGCGCGTGCGGCCCTGCTCGCCGTGATAGCAGCGTGCATCCATGGCAGCAGACAGCGTCTCGGCATGGCGGAACACGCCGGTGAACAGCGGAATCGCCACACTGCCGAGCATACGCACGCCGCCGAGCGGGCCCCCCGTCACGCGCGCACCGCGGCTCGCCTGCGCGTCCGCCGTCTGCTTCATCTCGGTGGCAAACTGCGGCATAAAGCGCAACGCGATACCCATGATCATGCCGAGCTCGTGCGCAGGAAGTCCCACACGCGCAAACGGTGCGAGCAGGCGCTCAAAGCCCGCGGTGAGGTCGAGCGTCGGCGTGGTGAGCGTGATAGCGCTCATACCGGCCATCATCAAGGTCAGGCGGCACGCCATAAAGGCGGCGGAATGCAGCGAGCCCTCGCTTATCTGCAAAAAGCCGAGCTGCCACAGAATGCGCCCGCTCTGGTCGGTAAACAAGTTGAGCACCGCGACCACGACGACGATTGCCAGCAGCGGCGCCATCGACGACAGAACGCGACGAACCGGCACCCGAGACACGGCATAGATCAGCACGACAAACATTGCGACAGGGGCCAGTCCGCGGAAGCCGCCGACGGTCAGCGTCGTGATCAGAAACACAAAGCCCAAGAGCAACTTAGTTCGCGGGTCCAGGCGGTTGATCGCACTATCGCCGGGATAGTAGCTGCCAAACGAAAACGCCTCCATTAGCAGCCCTTCTCTCGCGCGACCGTCTTGAATTTAGCAATGTCCGCGACGTTAGAAGGACCGCCCGAGCAACCGATTAGCAGGTCCACCAACTCGTCTGTCAGCGACTCAACCGTATAGAGGCCGTCAAAGCGCAGCGGCACGCCCGCCTCCGTAAGCGCCAGCGCCATACGCTGGGCGGCGGGAACGCCCAAGCCGATTGATTTAAGCTCATCGGCATGCGCAAAAACCTGAGCGGGCGTGCCCTCGGCAAACACCGCGCCCTCGTTCATCACGACAATACGGTCGCAGCAATTGGCCAGGTCATCCATACTATGCGAAACCATGACAACGGTCAGGCCATCGCGGTGAAGTCGATCGATAAGCTCAAGGAAATCCCTGCGCGCAGCCGGATCGAGCCCCGCCATGGGCTCATCGAGCACCAGGACTTCGGGCTCCATGGCGAGCACGCCGGCGAATGCCACACGCCGTTGCTGACCGCCCGAAAGCTCAAAGGGACTCTTGTCGCCGACCGTGGAAAGGTCGAGGCCCACGCGTGAGAGCGATGACTCGACACGACGGTCGACTTCATCTTGCGGCAAGCCAAGGTTATGCGGACCAAACGCCACGTCCTGCGCCACGGTTTCGGCAAACAGCTGACGCTCAGGATATTGAAACACCACGCCGACCTTGGCCTTAACCGCGGCGGCGTCTTTCTTGTTTGACAGATCGAGCCCCAGCGCGCGAACGGATCCCTCCTGGGGGCGAATCAAACCGTTGAGATGCTGGACCAGCGTCGACTTACCCGAACCGGTATGACCTGCCAAGCCCAGGAACTCGCCGCGACGCACCGTCAGCGATACATCGCGCAGCGCCCACGGGCTGCTTGGGTCGTTTCCCCAGAGAGCCTGTTTGCTCGATTTGCCCGCAGTGGCCGAGCGCTTATGCCAGCGGCGGCGCTCGCGCGGACTGAGCGAATAACTGTACGAAACATGGGATAGCTCGATGACGGGCTCCGACGCGTTGCCCTCGTTGTCTACCGGAACAGTGCCGTCAGCGATTTCCGACTGGGATACGGAAGACTGCCCCGCGATGCCTGCCCCACTTCGCTCGGCATAAGCCTGCGCAATCTCGGCGACCATATCCGCCTCACGTACCTGCGCGCAAACGGGCACGCCCTCCGCACGAAGTGCCATGCCCAAACGGCACGACTCTGGCATGTCAAGGTTGAGCTGAACGAGTTCATTCGCCCGCGTCAGAATCTCATCGGGCGTGCCCAGCATGGCAACTCGTCCCGTCTGAAACACGGCGACACGATCGGCCTCGGCAGCCTCCTCCATAAAGTGCGTAATCATCACGATGGTCATGCCGCGAGCGTGCAACGCGCGGCAAGCCTTCATGAGGCCCTTGCGTCCACGCGGATCGAGCATCGAGGAAGCCTCGTCCAATATGAGCACGCGCGGTTCCATGGCGAGCACGCCGGCAAGCGCCACGCGCTGCTTTTGGCCGCCCGAAAGCGCATGGGTCTCGTGGCGCTCAAAGCCCACCAGGCCCACACCCTTCAGCGCCTCGCGTACGCGCTGCGCAATTTGCGCCGATGGCACGCCAAGGTTTTCGGGACCAAACGCAACGTCATCTTCGACAAGCGTTGCCACCAGCTGGTCGTCGGGATTCTGGAATACCATGCCCGCGGTCGAACGAATGTCGTAGACCAGCTCGGGGTCGGACGCATCCATGCCGTTGATGCGTACCGTGCCCGCATCGGGCTGCAACAGCGCATTCAGATGCTTGGCAAACGTCGACTTGCCCGACCCATTGCCACCGAGGATGCAGAAAAACTCGCCGTCCTCGATATTCAGATCGACGCCGTCGAGCGCCGGTACGGCACCGTCATAGCTAAAGGAAACGCCCCGACACTCAATCATGCGCGGCCTTTGACCTGGTCCTTTTTAGGCGTGATGAGGTTGGAGACCGCTTTATACACCGCCAGTGTCAACACCGAGTTAAGCACGGTCTTGATAAGGTTGAACGGCAGCACGGCAGGAATCATGAGCGGGGCGATCACATCGACCGAGCCATACCAGAACCATACGCCAATGGTAAGGTTTGCGACCATAGACAACGCCGTAGCGGCAATAACGCCGAGCACCAGGCCAATCACGGCACCCTTATAGGTATGCATCTTCTGATAGACGATAGCCGCAGGCAGAATGTAGCCCAGCGTGGCAACCAGGTTCATAAGCGCGCCGACCCAGTCACCCGTGGTGAGCGCATGGATAACGATAGCCATAGCGGCAACAGCAGTGCCGGCGCCAGGACCATACGCAAACCCGCACACCATCGCCGGTACCAGCGACGGGTCGTACGTCAAAAACGGCGCCGAAGGAAGAATGGGCAGCTGGACGTACATAAACAGGGCGCCCAAGGCGCACATTAACGCCATGGTAACGAGCTGTTTGGTGCTCCACCTATTCGTGTTCTCAAAATGGATATGCTGCGACTGTTCAGACATTAAGATCACCTGCCTCTTTCATCCGGACTCTAACCGTTGGTACTGGGATCTCACCAGTTCAGCCGGCATGCGAACCAACACACGCACGGGTCGCGGACTCATCGGCTCGACGCAGGTCCTCGCCTGCGCCACGGCACCCCTTTGGCACCGCCCAATTTACCGCCAGTGGGGAATTCCACCCCGCCCTGAAACAGCAACTGCAAGTGTAGCACGAGAGGGTATTCGTGCAAGTATGCTGAGGCTAATTTATGGCGGGGGGGAACGCTCCAGAAATGCGACCGGGACAAGTTAACGCGATAACCACGTTCTCCGTCCACGCCAAAGTAACGCGCCTTTCGCGGCAAAGCCGCGAAACAGCGACCGGGACACGTATCCCCATCAGCCACGATCTCCGCCCACGCCGACCTCAAGGCCGTAAACGCAGGGGATCCGGGGGCGTGACGGGGTTTCTCTCCGGAACATTCCGCAGGACGCAAAGAGGCTCCGCAGCGCGAAGCGCGATGCGGAGCCTCTTTGCATGTCCGAGGACGTTCCGGAGAGAAACCCCGTCACGCCCCCGGATCCCCGGTGGGAGTTCTAGACCTTGTCGGCCTTAGTACATACCGCCGCCCTGCTGACCAGCGGTAGCAGCAGCGATTGCGTCCTCAAGCTGAGTGTTCTTGGGCACATCGGAGACGGTGGCCTCGGTGATGAGGATCAGGCTGGCGACAGAAGCAGCGTTCTGCAGGGTGACGCGGCTGACCTTGACGGGGTCGAGGACGCCCATCTCGATCATGTCGCCCCACTCGCCGTTGGCAGAGTTGAGACCCTGGCCGGCGGGCAGCTCGGCGACCTTGTCGACCACGACAGCGCCCTCAAAGCCAGCGTTCTTGGCGATGGTGGCGACCGGAGCGGTCAGAGCCTTCTTGACGATGTCGACGCCGATCTTCTCCTCGGGGTCATCGATCTCGACGGCATCGAGCGCAGGAGCAGCGTCCATGAAGGCGACGCCGCCGCCAGCGACAATGCCCTCCTCGACAGCAGCGCGGGTGGCCTGCAGGGCGTCCTCGACGCGATGTTTGATCTCCTTGAGCTCGGACTCGGTAGCAGCGCCGACCTTGATGACGGCAACGCCACCGGAGAGCTTGGCCAGGCGCTCCTGGAGCTTCTCACGGTCGAAGTCAGAGGTGGTGTTCTCCATCTCGCCCT
The DNA here is from genome assembly GCA_937925715.1 of uncultured Collinsella sp. Taxonomy (GTDB): domain Bacteria; phylum Actinomycetota; class Coriobacteriia; order Coriobacteriales; family Coriobacteriaceae; genus Collinsella. The sequence goes on along the minus strand of CALAMG010000035.1, from coordinate 21,265 downwards.
TAATCTGAGCGATACGGGCGTCGATGGCCTCCTTGGAGCCAGCGCCGCCGACGACGACGGTGTTGTCCTTAGAGATGGTGACGGACTTAGCGGTACCGAGCATATCGGCGGTGATGTCAGCGACCTTCACGCCCAACTCGTCCAGGGCAGCCTGGCCACCGGTGAGGACGGCGATGTCCTCGAGAATGCGCTTGCGGCGATCGCCGTAGCCCGGGGCCTTGACGGCGCAGACGTTGAGGGCGCCACGGATCTTGTTGAGGACCAGGGTAGGCAGAGCTTCGCCGTCGATGTCCTCAGCGATGATGAGCAGGCCACGGCCAGCGCGCTGGACAGCCTCGAGAACGGGCATGATGTCCTGAACGCTGGAGATCTTCTGGTCGGTGATGAGGATGTACGGATCCTTCATCACGGCCTCCATGCGGTCGTTATCCGTGACGAAGTAAGCGGAGACATAGCCCTTGTCGAACTGCATGCCCTCGACGGTGTCGATGGTGATGTCGAACGTCTGGGAATCCTCGACGGTGATGACGCCGTCCTTGCCCACGACCTCCATGGCCTCGGCGATCTTCTCGCCGACCTCGGGGTCACCGGCGGAGATGGTACCGACGGAAGCGATCTGCTCCTTGGTCTCGACCGGCTTGGCCTGCTTCTTCATCTCGGCGACGGCGGCGTTGACGGCCTTATCGATGCCGCGACGGATGGCCAGCGGGTTGGCGCCAGCGGCGACGTTACGCAGGCCGTCGTTGACGATGGCCTGGGCGAGCAGGGTTGCGGTGGTGGTGCCGTCACCCACGGTGTCGTTGGTCTTGGTGGCGACCTCCTTCACCAGCTGAGCGCCCATGTTCTCGATGTTGTCCTCGAGCTCGATCTCCTTGGCGACAGAAACGCCGTCGTTGGTGATGGTCGGGGCACCGAACGTGCGCTGCAGCGCAACGTAGCGACCCTTGGGGCCCATGGTGACGGTAACGGCGTCGGCCAGAGTGTTGACGCCCTTGGCAAGCTTAGCGCGGGCATCGGTGTTGAACGTAATGTTCTTTGCCATGGTAGGTAATCCTCCAAAAGAAATGTGACTCGCGTCGCCGCTTCCGAGTCCTATGCGGCGGGCGCGTTCAAAGACGAATCAGAGATTCTGACGAGACTAGGCCTCGACGACAGCGTAGATGTCGTCGGCGCGCATCAGCAGATACTTCTCGCCGTCGACCTTGACCTCGTTGCCACCGAACTTACCGTAGATGACAACGTCACCGACCTTGACGTCCATGGGGATGCGCTCACCCTTGTCGTTGACCTTGCCGGCGCCCACGGCAACGATGGTGCCGCGCTGCGGCTTCTCCTGAGCGTTGCTGGCGATATACAGACCAGAAGCGGTCTTCTGCTCGGCCTCGTCGGGCTTGACCAGAACACGATCTGCAAGCGGCTTCAAAGACGACATGCTTGTCTCCTCCTTTTTGGGCCGCGCGGTTATACCACGCGAATTAACCCTTTTTGTTTGCGTACGCGTTGAATGGTACCCACGAATGGCGGGTTATACAACACGGAGTCAAAAAATCTTATTTTTTGGCACTTAGATTTTCTGAATGCCGGGGGATAACTTAGCGGTGGCTCCCGTGTGGCTCCGGAGGGGCGGGGCATAAGGTTTCCTGCTCGGGCAGTCCTGCTCGCACGAAGGCCACATTAAGCGGCTTTCGGCTCGTGCGGAACTCGCGATAAACCTTATGCCCCGCCCCTCCGGAGCCACACGGGAGGCAGGTTAACTAATTCGGGCCCGACATTCAGAAAAGTCAGTGCAGCAAAATGGCGATGCGGATGGAATGCACAAGATAGGGGCACGTTGTTGGGACGCGCTCTTTTAAGTTGCGGTGAAATAGTTCCTGTTTTTGGGCTTGAAGGCCGATTTTAGGGACTATTTCACCGCAACTGAGGGGCGGGATGCGGGGTTAACGCTCGTAGATGAGGTTGCCGGCTAGGTAGGTTACTTGGACTTTGGTAGCTTGGAGTTCTTGGGGGTCGATGGTGAGCGGGTTTTGGTCCAGGACTACCAGGTCGGCGTATTTGCCGGGTTCCAGGCTGCCGAGGTTTTGCTCGTCGCCTGCCGCGTAGGCGCTGCCCAGGGTGTAGTTGCGCAGGGCTGTTGCTGCATCGATGCGCTCGCTCGGCAACCAGCCGCCCTCGGGCCAGTGGCTTTTGGGGTCTTGGCGCGTGATAGCCGTATAGAGCACGTTCATGCTGGTAACAGCTGTTATGGGGCTATCGGTGCCGAAGGCTTGGCGGATGCCGCGCTGCTTATAGGTCGCAAACGGCCACATGATGCGGCTGCGTTCCAGGCCCAGATCGCGCTCGGGGCCGCCCGGGTCGAGTGTAATGTGACAGGGCTGGCTCGAGGCAACGACGTTAAGCTTGCGCAGGCGGTCGATGTCCTCGGGCAAGAGGTTCTCCAGATGCTCGAGTGTGTTATGACCGTGCTGGGGCAGGCCGTACAGTTCGGCGGCCTCCTCAAAGATATCGAGTGCGGCATGTATGGCGCCGTCGCCGATAACGTGAATGCGCACGGTGTGGCCGCGCTCGGCTGCCGCCAGAACCAGCTTACGCATGCGCTCGGCAGGAACTGTCAGACGGCCTCGGTCGCCCGGGAAACGCGGATTGGTATAGGGCTCGGTGAGATACGCCGTGTGTTCGCTCGACACGCCGTCGAAGAACTGCTTAAAGCCCGGCGCCGAAAGCAGCGCGTTGTTCGCGTAACGTACCTGGAGCTCTTCTAGACGCGACTGGTCATCCAGCAGCGTGGGGAACAGATGGGCTCGGATGCCCAGCTTGCCGGCCGTCTGCAGCTTGTCATAGACATCGTCGCGGATAAAATCGCAGCCCGGCATGGGCATGAGCGACATATCGCAGATTGAGGTGATGCCTTGCTCGGCCATACGCTTCATCTGGTCGGCGTAAGCGCTCGCGATGCGGTCCTCGCCCAGCCACTCAAGACAGCGCGGCAGCAGCTGCATAGCAGCTGCCTCGTGAGCAATGCCCGTGAGCTCGCCATTTGCATCTTTGTCGTAGCTGCCGCCCGCTGGCGGCTCGCTGTCGCGCGTGACGCCGAGTGCCTCGAGTGCGCGGCTGTTGAGCCAAAGCGTGTGCCCGTCGCCCGAATACATAGCGCAGGGACGATCGGGGAATGCCGCATCGAGCGACGCCTTGGTAGGATGCTCGGGCGGGTCCCAACGGTAGTCGCGCCAGCCCTGCGTCACAACCCAAGCGTCATCGGGCAGGTCCTTGGAAAACTCGAGCGCATGTTGCACCAGCGCCGCCTCGGACGTGCCCATATCCATGAGCATATACGGCGAGGAACCGACCGAGGTATGGAAGAAGTGCAGATGAGCGTCATGGAAACCGGGGCAGACAAACTGCTCGCCGTAGTCGATAACCAACGTGGCGGCAGGCGCGGCGGCAATCACGTCATCGGGCGCACCGACTGCGACGATACGGTCGCCTGCGATGGCAATCGCCAGCTCGCGGGCGGTATCGATGCCGCCTTGGGCGGTAAAAACGTTCTTGGAGCGGATAATCCGATCGACATGTTGCATGGGCATCCCCATCTCTGGCAGGAAATTCAACACCCCCGAGTGTACTCCCCCGCCCTTGTAACAAAACCCCAAGCGGCAAACGGCAACTTTACCAGCCCTAGCGGCAGGTGGCATACTGGAGAGAGCCTGTACGATTTTGCGATCAACCCAGCAAGGAGCAAATCGACCATGACGAAGACCAAGGCACAGCAGATTATGGCGGCGACCGAGGCTCGCGCGGCTGACGACGTCACCGCAGCCATCAAAGATATCGCTACCGAATTTGAACCCTACATCATCAAGCAGCGCCGGCACTTCCATAAGCACCCGGAGCTGAGCCTTGCCGAGGAGCGCACGACCTCCGACATCGCCAACCAGCTCGACGCCATGAATATCCCCTACGAGCGTCCGCTCAAGACCGGCTTGGTGGCAACGCTTCGCGGTACCGCACCGGATGCCTACCGCGAGGACGGCACGCCACGCCGCCGCATCCTGCTGCGCGCTGACATCGACGCCCTGCCCGTCACCGAGCAGACCGGCGAAGAGTTCGCCAGCGTCAACGAGGGCTGCATGCACGCCTGCGGCCACGACTGCCATATCGCCATGATGCTCGGCACGCTGCAGATCCTGCGCCATATGACCGACGACATCCACGGCGAGGTCCGCATCGTCTTCCAGCCCAGTGAGGAAAACGGCCAGGGCGCGAAACTCATGATTGGCACGGGCGTGCTCGACGGCGTCGATGGCGCCTACGCCGCGCACATCTGGAGTGAGGTCGACGCCGGCACCGTAAGCTGCGAGCCCGGTCCGCGCATGGCCAATACCGACTGGTTCCGCATTGATGTCCGCGGCACCTCGTGCCATGGCGCCATGCCCCAACGCGGCCACGACGCCGTCATGGTTGCCGCCGAGATTGTCAACGCCCTGCAGACCATCGTCTCGCGCGAAATCAGCCCCTACGAGCCGGCCGTCATCACCGTCGGCGAGCTGCACGGCGGCACCGCGCGCAACGTTATCGCCGGCACGGCCTACCTCGCCGGCACAGTGCGCACCTACGGCGATTCGACCCACGAGGAAATGCCGGAGCTCATGCGCCGCATCGTGGAGCATACCGCGGCAGCTCTGGGCGCCGAGGCAGAGCTCACCGACTACACCATCGCCAACTACAAGGTCGAAAACGACGCCGCCTCGAGCGAGCGCTGCCGTCAGGCTGTAATGAAGTGCCTGGGCCCCACCGGCCAAGGCCATTATCGCGGCACGCTTTCGGGCGAGGATTTTTCGGAGTACCTGCGTCGCGTACCGGGCGTGCTCGCCTTTGTAGGTACGCGCAACCCCAAGATTGGCGCCACGTACGCCCAACATTCCTGCTTCTACAAGATCGACGAGACCGTGCTGGCAAAGGGCTCCATGGTGGCCGCCCAGTATGCTATCGACTTTTTGGCCGAGCCCACGCAAGAGGAGCTCGACGGCCCCGCGATTACCGCGGTCGCCGAAACCAACCCCGACCTGGCCGCCAAGTTGCGCTCTGCCAAGGCGACGACCGCCGAGGCTCGCGACGCCATCCATGATGCCCGAACGGCTCGCCATGCCGCGATCAAGGGCATCCACGACGCACGCGCTGCTGCACGCCGCGAGGAGAAGCACGACGAGTAGTCGATTCGCTGGCATCTCGCAGTCATAGCCACATCGCGATGTCAAAGCGGGGGCGGATGTTTCGACACGTCCGCCCCCGCTCATTTGTCAAGCGCTATTTCTACCGTTTCTACCCCGTCCCCAAATGGCAGGCGGCAGGGCTACTCGTCCTGCGGGTCCTCGTCGGAGCTTGGTGCAGGCTCGGGCTCGGGCTCGGGCTCCGGTTCCGGTTCCGGCATGGGCTCGGGCTCCGGTTCCGGCATGGGCTCGGGCTCAGGCGCAGGCTCGGGCTCAGGCTCGGGCTCAGGCTCGGGCTCAGGCGCGGGCTCGGACTCGGGCGCCGCAGCGGAATCGGATACGGGCGCTGCGTCGGCGCTAAAACCAGCCGGAGCAGACTTCTTCTCAAACGGCAGCACAAAAGTCAGAACGTCGTCCTTATCCTCATCGGCCCATTCGCTTGCATAGCGTGCAACCCAATAGCCAACGGCACGGTGCTTGAGCATCTTGCCAAAGACCGTGAGGAATACCGTGACAAACGCCGTCAGCACCAAGAACAATACGAGCGTGATGCCACCGCCGGTAACAAGCGCCTCAATAGCCGTAGGACGGTAGTAGTAGCTATACATACCGACAGAGGCAATGGTGCCAAAGACGAACGTCAGAATCCAGGTGACAACGTTGGAAACCAGGCCCGTCAAAAACTCGGGAAGGAACGAAGCGCAGAACAGCTTGGTCTTGTTGTGCTTAAACGCCGCCCAGACCTTGTCGAGCGAAAACGCGCTCTCCACACGACCGGTCACCGCAAAGTGCATCACGGCGATATCGGCAAACATCTTAAAGAAGACACCCAGAATCGCCGAGGCAATCAGAGCCAGGACAAGCAGGCCGAGCGAACCGAACAGCGCAGCCTCGAGCGCATAGGAGCCATAATAAGAATACGAGCCCGCGGCGCCAATTACCACGCCCTCCACCAGCGAAAGCACTACACCGATAACGGGAATGGCAGCGATAACCTCGAGCACGATCGAAATAACGCTCGAAAAGACTCCGAGACCAAACGACGTGGAACGCATGAGCGGACGGTCCATGCCGTCATCGACCTTGAGCGACAGATCACGGCCCCACTCGATACCAAAGCCGGAACCGCACACGCTCGCAATGCAAGCTGCCAAAAAGCCGATGGCAGCTGCAATGCCGCCAATAACGGGAATAAACAACACGAGCACCGACACAACGCAAATCAGCGCCGGCAAAAACGCGATTTGGCATACACGCTGAAGCACGCCCGGAGTCTTAGTCATATCTTGGAACGCCTGAGCCACACAGCCCTTTGGCGCATTCGCCACGGGCGGTTGCGGAACAAACTGCTGGGGCTGAGGCTGTCCCTGGGGAGCGGGGCCAGCGGCACCGGCATTAGGAGCACCACACACGCCGCAGAACTTGTCGTTATCGCCCATGGGGGCGCCACACTGCGAGCAGAACATAGAATCATCCCTTCGTATCTTGAACAAATCACTTGGATCGCAAACGATGTCTTTAGCATCATTATTGCCCAATGTGGGGTCAAATACTCAAAGATGACCGATTTGCAAGATACACGGCGCCAGCAGGCGGTTCGTTGAATACGTCTGTGCTAGTTCGTTCCGCGGAAGCCTTTGCCGACGATCTCGGAGCTGTCGACGATCGTGATAAAGGCACCCGGATCGACCTCGCGCGCATAACGGCGCAGCTGCACAGCCTCGCGACGGCTCAGCACACTCATGATCACCGTCACGCACTTGCCCGAGAAGGCACCGTAGCCGCGGCTGATGGTCGCCGTGCGGTTGAGATGCTTGACGATAAACTCCTCGACCTTAAGGGGCTCGGAACAAATGACCGTGCAGACCTTACGAAGATGGATGCTCTCGATGGCCTTGTCGACCACAAGCGTCTTGGCAAACAGGCCGAGCACGCAATACAGACCGACACGCGGGCCATACAAAAAGGCCGCGATGGTCACGATGCCGATATCGACCAACAGCAGGGCGCGACCAATCTCGAGCGTGGTGCGGCGTTTGAGGATCATAGCGAGAATGTCCGTGCCGCCCGTCGAGGCACCAATGTCAAAGACAATGGCACTGCCCAGCGCCGGCAAGATGACGGCAAAGCACAGGTCGAGCCACATATCGCCCGTCATCGAAACATCAGTCGGAATGAAGAGCTCAAACAGCGAGACGTAGGCCGAAAGCGCAAACGAGGCAAAGACGCTCCAAAGGATTGCCTTGCGCTCCAAAAAAATAAAACCCAGGATGACCAGGACCGCGTTGATAATCCACATAAAGACGCCGACGGGCAGGGTCGGGAACAGCGTGGAAAGAATGACCGACACGCCCGAGGTGCCGCCGAAGGCAAAGTGATTGGGGGTTTTAAAGGCCACGATGGCGAACGCCGTGAGGATTAGGCCCAGATTGAGCTCGGCAAAAAAACGCGGAAAGCCGGGCTCCTGGCTGCGCTTGCGGCCGGCGCGCTCGCCACGTTCGATATCCTCGCGACCGACAACGCGCTCCATCGGCACCACCGGAGGACGATGCATCTCCTCGGCAGCACGCGATGCCGCCTCTGCCGCAGCGGCCTCAATCGCCCATGCCTTGCTTTCGGTCTCGTGTTCGTCGGCCATTACGGCAACCCCTCGTTAACAATTTGGAAACAATGCGCCCATTAGGGTAACGCGGAACGCGAAGATTGCAACCCTTAGTTAGACGAGCGGTATGCCTGCATCGGGGGCATATAGAAAACGGTCGACCGCACTTTTGCTTGCGCGGTCGACCGTTTAGCGTTTTCGCAGGTAAAACCTATCGAAACAAACCTGTCCCTATTTGGTAGGTTACTCGTGCTGGCTGGTGCGGTGCTCGTACTCCTCGGGGGTGATGACATCCTCGATGCGCAGGTTGACGCCTGCCACCTCAAGGCCGGTCATCGCGGCCAGACGCTCGGTGACGCGCGCCTTAACGTCGTCAAAGATCGCAGGCGCATAGGCGCCGTACTCGATGATGACCGAGATGTTGACGACCACGCGGTTGTCATCGGTGACCTCAACCGTCACGCCCTTGGTCAGGTTCTCGGCACCAAACTGCTCCTGCACAAAGTGCATAAGGTTACCCTTCATGCCCAGAACATGCGGCACCTCGCGGGTGGTCATGGCAACGATCTTCTCGATCACACCGTTGGAATAGGTCAGCGAGTCCTCGGACTCGTCCGCCTCCTCGTCCATCTCCTCGTTGTCCTCGTCCGTGTCGGACTCGGCCTCGACGAGTGCCTCGTCCTCGAGCGTCACGTCCCCGGCATCGGCGACGGCCTCATTCGCCTCGAGCTCGGTATCGGCCACATCGACCTTCGTGTTAAAAGCCATGGTTCCTCCTTATGCCTGCCGCAGATGCGACAGTCGAATTCATATTAGCGGCCGCTAAACAGACGGCCAAAGAAGTTGACGATACCGTTCTCGCCGTCGCGAATCTGGCCGATCACGGCGCCGATCAGCACAAAGAATGCGATGACGAGCGTGTCCCACAGACCCAACGTAAGTACCAGCACGGCGAGGATAAAGCCTGCCAAGGCGCCAAGCGTAGTATTGGGGTGGCGCACGGCGTAGCTCCAGATAGCAGCGCCCGTACCTTTGATGAGACCCATGGCCTCGTCAAAGTCGTTGGCGGCGCTGTCGTGCTGCTCGCCGGCCTCGGGCTTGGTGTCGGCGGACTCGCCTGCCGGCGTAGCGTTCTGGTCGATCGTCAGGCGCGGCGTGCGGGCGGTCTTGTCTTGATTGGTATCACTCACCGGAAACCTCCACGGTCTGGACGGTAGTCTTGGACGGCAAAAAACGGACGCGCGCGGTCGTGCCCGGCGTGCCGAGCATGGTGTCGCAGGCCACCTCGATGCGCTGCTGCATCGAGGTGGCAAGAGCGGCAACGTCCTTGTCATCGAGCGCGATGGCCTCGACCTTAAAACGAACGCGCGACTCGTCGGAGCCTTGAACGCGTGCCTCGATATGCTCAACCATCACGCGATCATCGCACTCTGCCGCGGCACGGGCGCACGAGGAAAGCGCTGCGAGCGTGACCTCGATATTGCGCTCCCCCGCCGGATGCACGCAGGACGGCTCGCGACGCGCGAACATCAGGCGGAAAAAACCGATGAGCACGCCAAGCGCCACGATAGCGGCACACACCGTAACGACGACGCGCGGCATGGGGTCGCGCATCAGCAGCATAAAGCGATACGTATACGGCCCCCAAAACTGGCAGACAAGCGTACCCAGCGCCACGATGGCGGCGGCAAGATACACGATCGCTAGGGCTCGTTTGAGTACGCGCACGTGGCGCTCCCTTCAAATCTCGGCTCTCGAAATGCAAAACGGTTCGCATCATTATAAAAGAGCCGGGTCCGGTGCTCTACGCACGCGGATCCGGCTCATCTATTCCACGAGGCTTGCATGCTCGCTTCATTATGCCCAGATATGCACGGCTTAACCCGTGCGGGCGCTACTCCTCCTCGAGGGCAGCGATGACCTCGTCGGTCATGTCCATGGTGCTGTAAACATCCTGGACGTCGTCGAGCTCCTCAAGACGGTCGATGAGGCGCTGAACCTTCTTGGCGTCGGCGCCGGAAACCTCGGTCGGGGTGGTCGGGACCATGGTGGTCTCGGAGCCCTTGACCTGGACGCCCTGCTCCTCGAGCGCCTTGGAGACAGCCATGACCTCGTTGGCAGTAGTCCAGACGATCCACTCCTCGCCGGCGTCCTCGTAGTCCTCGCCGCCGGCCTCGGCGATGGCCATCATGAACTCATCCTCGTCACCGGCAGCACCGTTGGCGATCATGGTCTCCTTCTTGGCGTTCTCGTCCAGGATCTCCTTGGCGACGACGATCTGGCCCTTACGCTCAAACTGGAAGGCGACGGAGCCGGAGGTGCCCAGGTTGCCGCCAGCGTGGGAGAAGGCGGAACGGACATCAGCGGCGGTACGGTTGCGGTTGTCGGTCAGGCAGTCGACGTAGACGGCGACACCGGCGGGACCGTAGCCCTCGTACACGATGTTCTCGTAGACGGCAGCGTCGGCACCCGAACCAAAAGCCTTGTCGATAGCGGACTTGATCTTGTCCTTAGGCATGGACTGAGCCTTGGCCTTGGCAACGGCAGCGGCGAGGCTGGCGTTGTTCTCGGGCAGCGGGTCACCGCCGAGACGGGCAGCAACGGTGATGTTGCGGCTGAGCTTGGAGAAGAGGGCGGAACGCTTGGCGTCCTGCGCGCCCTTACGATGCTTGGTTGTGGCCCACTTAGAGTGTCCGGACATACGTGTCTCCTATCGGTTTCGACCTAAAGCCCAGCGCAGATGCTCGGGCAATATAAACAAACGTCGTTATGATATACCTACTGGCCTGCGAGATAAACCCCAAAATGAAGGCGTCGTGATGATGTCCCCTTTGGTGCAAATGAAACCTGGCCCTCAATGCACCAAATTAGAACCAGAAGAAGTCGCTGCGGGTGACGGTGGCGCCGATGGCGAAGGGCATGCAGGCGATGACCGGATACAGGTAGCGCATGTAAGTCGAGCCGTTGCACGGGCCAATCAGGCACACAGCGAGCACGCCCAACAGCGGCACCCAGATCGCCAGCGCACGCCATGAATGACGACGCAGCAAGTAGACCACCACGGCGATCATGATCCACACATAGGTGGCCGAGCTCATGGTGAGCGAGATAAAGGGAACACGCTGCACCGCCACACGGTACAAATTGATCAGGTGGTCGCACCAGCGCACCACGTTGCTGTCAACCGGATGGAAGTCGAAGAATTTGAGGTTGTCGGGGCGCGCCATGATCTCGGCACTACGCGCCGTGCTGTAGACCCAGGCATCGCGCGCGCTCGGATAAAAATAACCATAGTAGTTATTGATAAGCGCCGAAATATAGCACTCGGGATCCTTCTTAAACATCTGAGCCCATACCTCAAAATAGGCATCGATGTCCTCCTGCGAGGCGTACTCGTTAAAGCAGTTCTTGACGGCATCGGACTTGTCGGGGTTGTAGCGGCGGCCCAGGTTCTCGTACTTGAGTACGCGATCGATCACGGCACGCTCTTCGTCGGTCACCGAACCGTCGCAAGGAGCCTCCACGATGGTGCCGTCCTCCTTAACCGTGGGGTTGACGCCCGAGTTGAGGCCGTCGTGCTTTTGGACGAAACGAGCCGTCTGTTGGAACGGAATCGAGAGGATTTCGCGCTTGGAACCAGGCGTGATATCGTGCGCCGGCATAAAGACCTTGGTGAAGTACATATTAGAGGCAAGGCAGAGCGCGAGCACCGCGAGAACGCCAACCCAGCGGAAACGCGGGATGGCGCCCGAAGGCGCAGCACCAGCCTGCTTGGCTGCACGACGAGCCACATGCGCGTCCCATGCGCAAAACGCCGCCGCGATTACGCATGCCGCCAGGGGAAACACCAGGCCGCCGTTGCGCAGAAACGTGGAACCCATGGCGCCCAGAGCGAGCAGCAGCCAGTCGTGGCGCGCAAAGAGCACGGGGGCTTTCTCGCCCGCTCGCTCGACATTGGCATCACGACGGGGTAAGCCACATGCCACGAGCTTGACGGTCTGTACCAGCAGCACTAAGAACGCGTCGGCAAAGAGCACGTCTTTGGTGAGCAACGCCGCGTAGTTAGAGAACATCGGCATAAACGCAAAGAACAGAAGGATCGCACCGCGAACCGGCAGGCTCACGCCCAGTTTGCGCAGCGACGAAATGGAATAGGCCATGCAGGCGGCCGTGATGACAAATTGAGCACAGGTGTAGATGATGAGGCCCGCGTTAGCGCTGTTGAACAGCGAAAGCCCCAGCTGAACGCACGAGCCGATAATGGCCGTGTGCACTACGGGATGATGCCCGTTGAGCAGCACGTTGGGGTTGAGTAGGCGCAGGTAGTCGCTCGTGCCGTTGGGATAGTTGAACCACTGGCGAATCTGCGCGCCCGTATCTCCCATAAAAAGGCCAGGCAGCGAAGCGATGAGCGTGGGCGCCCAGGCGATCATAAGCACCAGGAAGGGCCCGGCAAAAGGATGGACCGAGAGCACGGCGTGAGTCACACGCCATACGCGGCCAAAGTGCGCCTCGGAAAACGGAATGCGCCGAGAGCTCAGCCAATCTAGACACTCAAAGGCAAGGTAGAAGGCAACGACCGCCAAGAGCATCCAGCCCGCGCCGCCAATCCAGGCGCAGATGATGCGGGCTTTGTCGCCAAGGACAATCTCGGCCGAGTCGGTTAGATCGTAGCTGCGGCCGAACACCATGCAGATGGCGAAGAACAGCGACGGCAGAATGATCGATGGACGCCAAGTGTCGCCACGGCCAAAGAACACGTAGCGAAACGGCAAGGTGAGCAGGCAGGCAAGTGCAAGTAGCATGACCGCGTCGGTATGGCCGGCAAACGAGAGGAGCACCTCGTAGCACACGTACAGCATGCCCGAGGCTTTGGGGTCAATCGCCAAGACTGCGTTGCTCGACACCGGGGCGGGATCGATGGAAAACGCCGTGGTCGCCAACAGCGCGAGCAAAAATGCGATGAGCGTCTGCTTGGCAGGGTAGCGCTTAAACCAGACGATGCGGGCAGCGTCGCGCGCAGCCGTTGTGGAGAGATCGGAATCCTTCACAGTCCAAAGAGCCTTTCTAGAAACCTGCCAAAAAGGGACAGGTTTATTTTGGTAGGTTTTATCTGGGGAAACGTTACGGTTCTGTCATCGTTGCCCAGCGAATCACCACAAAGGTGCCTGTCCCCTTTGTGGTAGTTAAGCGTCGAGGTAGATGCGCTGGGGTTGGTTGCGGCGACGAGCAAAGATGATGAGCGCCAGGCCCGCGATTACGAGCGGCAGGCTCAGCAGCTGACCCATGGTGATGACGCCGCCCAGCAGATAGCCCAGCTGCGCATCGGGCACACGCACAAACTCAATCAAAAAGCGAACGATGCCGTAACCCATCACAAAGACGCCCATAAACGTGCCTTGGGGCAGTAGCGGCATTTTGCGGCTGAGCACCTGCAGAATGCAAAAGAGCACAATACCCTCGAGGAATGCCTCGTAGAGCTGGGAGGGATGACGCGGCATATCGCCCGCAGTCCCGCCAAAGACCACGCCCCATGGCAGATCGGTCGGCTTGCCCCACAGCTCTCCGTTGACAAAGTTGGCACAACGGCCCAGACATAAGGCCAGCGGAGCACCGATAACGGCAAGGTCTGCCAAAGTCCATGCATCGAGCTTATACATGCGGCACACAATGATGCCGCCGATAATGCCGCCCACCAAACCGCCATGGAAGCTCATGCCGCCCTCGTTGGTGGCAAAGATCTCGAGCGGATGCGCCCAGTAGTAGCCGTCGCCGTAAAAGATGACGTAGAACAGGCGGGCGCCAATGATAAGGCCAAAGACCACGCCGACCACGACACTCGTCAGGTCGTCGACCGTAATGTCAAAACCCCAACGGCGCTGCGTGCGGTACATGACGACCGCCGTTAGCAGAGCTCCGACCACATAGGCCAAGCCGTACCAGTAGATGGTGATGGGCCCCGCCGAGATGGCGACGGGATCAAGCATATGGTAGAGGTCGTTGAGCATATCGACCCTCCTACTCCCTACATACAAATGCGGCCGCGGGCCTTGCGCTCGCAGCCGCATATTTGGGCGTAACGTCTATGCGGAGTATGCCGTCCGCAGCTTTCGCATCTTAGAACGGCGCGTACTCGTCGTACAGGTCCTCGGCCTCGCCGGAAGCATTGACCTGCTCAACGCGGGTAACGCCGGGCACATGCTCCTTCAGGATACGCTCAATGCCCATGGACAGGGTCAGCGAGCTCATGGGGCAGCCGGCGCAAGCGCCCTGCAGCTCCAGCTTGACGACACCCTCGTCGTCGACGCCCACATACTCCATATCGCCGCCGTCGGCCTGCAGGTTGGGGCGAATCTCTTCAAGAACCTTCTTAAGCAGCTCTTCGTTAACAGCCACAGGGGCTCCTTTCTCACAATAACGCGGGCACGCCCGCGGACAGAAGCTATGTTACTACAGCCATGTACCCGCTCACGAGCCGTCCATGCGCGCAGACGCGACTTTCACGAGTAGTCAATTTGGGACGGGGCTCTTTGAGCTGCGTTCGTCGTCAGATAGCGACAACGCATATTACTGTCGAGCCTGTCCCCCGGTACCAATCTGGACATCGACGATGACCTGGCGGTAGCTGATGCCACAGGAGTCGAGAATGCGGCGGCTGATACGGCCGTCATCGGTGTCGGCGTACTTGTTGTCCAGGTAGACGACCTCGCCCACGCCCACCTGAGCCAAAATCTTGGCGCAGTCGTGGCACGGGAACAGCGTGACGTAGACCGTGGAACCCTCGAGGTCCTTAAGCGAGCCACGGTAGTTGAGCACGGCGTTGGCCTCGGCATGGACCACGTAGTTGTGCTTGTCCTGCAGCGGGTCGTCGCTCGTACCCCACGGGAAAAAGTCATCGTTGAGCGCCGAGGGCGTACCGTTGTAGCCCACCGAAAGGATGCGGTGGTTGGTGTTGGCGATGCACGCACCCACCTGCGTGTTGGGGTCCTTGCTGCGGCGCTGCGCGGCGATGGCCACGCTCATAAAGAACTCGTCCCAGCTAATGACGTCCAGGCGCTTGCCTGACGAAGTTTGATGAAGATCGTCCGACATGGCAGACACCTCCGTAATCGCAATAGTTTGACCCATTGTAGCAGGTGAAAGGTGGGGCGTTTGTCCCACCGGCGCCCTCACTTTTACACGCGGCGGGGCTTTTGGTTGATGCGGTAGAGCTCGGCGAGACCCCGCAGCGTCAGCGCGTCGTCTACCGTCAGGCTGTGGCCGACCAACGCCGCGAGTGCCTCGGCATCGTCGCCGGTGATGACGATGGGCACGTCGCCTTCCCCCGCGGCCTTGGTCGCACGCATCTCGGCGAGCACCATGTCGAGCATGCCGTCGATGCGTGCCACCTCGCCCAAGACCACGCCCGAGCGCATGGCCTCGCGCGTGTTGCGGCCGATCACATGCGTGGGCGCCGAGGGCTCGACCTGCGGCAGACGCGCCGCAGCGGCCGAGAGCGAGCGGGCGCCGAGCGCCAGACCCGGCGCGATGACGCCGCCGACAAAGGTTCCGTGCGTATCGATGACCTCGATATTGGTCGTTGTGCCCAGGTCGATCACGATGCACGGAGAGCCGTAGACGGCACGGGCCGCCACGGCATCGGCGATGCGGTCGGGGCCGATCTCGGCCGGGTCGTCGTAGTGGACGGGCATGCCGGTCTTGAGGCCCGGCCCCACGGTGAGCACGCGCCCCGTGCAGGTGCGGGAAAGCGCCGCCTTCCATGGGCGCTCGAGCGCCGGCACCACGCAGCTCAGCACTGCGGCCGCGGGAACGAGTGCACCCGGCATGCCCGCATCGGCTGCCAGTGCGCCCATGACCTGCGCGAGCCTCATGCGCGCTTCGTCGGCCGTAATGCTCGACGGCGTCGTGATCTCGCACGTCGCAAGCGGGCATTCCTGCGCCGCGGCCGAATCCTCGGCAAACAGGCCAAAGCGAATGAACGTATTGCCCACGTCGACCGTCAATATATATGCGCACCCATTAAGCATCGTCGGCGCTCCTTTCGTCTGCCCAGCAGTATATCGCCTACCTAAACCAGTCATCCCAAAATGACTAGCTTGCGGCTATACTGGTGCGCGGTCGCGCGCGAGCTCACGCGGCGGCCCTTGGTAACCCGACTTCCCGCGCCGTATCCGTAGCGGCGCTCCCGGGGGAAGCGGATATACGCAAAGGAGTTCTATATGAGCAATCCCTCGAACCGCGCTTCGATGCGCGGGCAACTCACGCTGCGCGGCGTCGTCATCGGCGTCCTTGGCTGCGTGATCATCACGGCAAGCTCGGCCTACACCGCCCTCAAGATGGGCGCACTCCCCTGGCCGATCATTTTCGCTGCCGTCATTTCGCTGTTCTTCCTGAAGCTCATGGGCAACGCCAGCCTCAACGAGGCCAACGTTACCCACACCATCATGTCCGCGGGCGCCATGGTCGCCGGCGGCCTGGCGTTTACCATCCCGGGCGCCTGGATGCTGGGCTATGCCGACCAGATCAGCTGGCTCGACATGTTTATCGTGGCGCTTGCCGGCACCATCTTGGGCCTTCTGGCTACAGCGCTCATCCACCGTCACTTTATCGTGGACGCCGCGCTGGAGTTCCCCACCGGCAACGCCGCAGCTCAGACCCTGCGCGCCACCGAGGCCGGCGGCAAGACCGGCAAGCAGCTCTTTGGCTCCATGGCCATCGCAGGCATCTACAGCGTGCTTCGCGACGCTCTGGGCGTGGTGCCCAGCATGCTGTGCACGCTCAATATCCCCGGCGTGACCTTTGCCATCTATAACTCGCCCATGTTGCTGTCCATCGGCTTTTTGGTGGGCTTCGCCCCCGTCGCGTTCTGGTTTGCCGGCGCGCTGCTGGGCAACTTTGGCATCATCGTGGGCGGCACCGCTGCCGGTCTGTTCGATGTTGTGACCGCGCAGGGTATCGTCAAGTCCCTCGGCATGGGCCTTATGATGGGCTTTGGCGTCGCCGTCGTCCTTAAGGACATCCTGCCGCAGGTCACCGGCATCGTCCGCGGCCTCGCCGCCGACAGCTCCACCGACACCAACGAGCAGTCGCTCATCTCGGGCTCCCTTAAGCTCGATGCCGGCATCATCGGCCTGGGCGCTGCCGCCATCGCCGTGATCATCGCCATCGTGCTCGACCTTGGCCCCGTCCCGGCCGTCATCGTCACGCTGTTCACCTTTGTCACCACCATCATGAGCGCGCAGAGCTGCGGCCAGACGGGTATCGACCCCATGGAGATCTTTGGCCTCATCGTCATGCTCATCGTGGCTGCCTTCGCACAGATCGCTCAGGTCAAGCTGTTCTTTATCGCCGGCATCGTAGCCGTGGCGTGCGGCCTTGCGGGCGACGTCATGAACGACTTTAAGGCTGGCGCCGTGCTGGGCACCAACTCGCGTGCGCAGTGGATCGGCCAGGCCATTGGCGGCATCGTGGGCGCCCTGGTCGCCGCCGCCGTCATGGTCGCGCTCGTCACCGCCTATGGTCCGGATGCCTTTGGTCCCGATAAGAGCTTTGTGGCCGCGCAGGCAAGCGTGGTTGCCACCATGGTCTCGGGTATCCCGAGCGTGCCGTGGTTCGCGGGCGGCTTTATTGCCGGCATCGTCATGTATTGGCTCGGCATTCCGGCCATGATGATCGGCCTGGGCGTGTACCTGCCGTTCTACATGTCGCTCACGGCATTCCTGGGCTCCTGCGTCAAACTCGCCTACGACAAGTGGTCCGCCCACCGCGACGCCACCGCTGGTCTTTCCGACGAGGAGAGGGCTGCCAAGGACGCCGCCTTCCAGGAACAGGGTCTGGTCGTTGCCAGCGGCCTGCTCGGCGGCGAGTCCATCGTCGGCGTTATCCTGGCGTTTGTCTCCGTGGGTCTGAGCCTGCTGGGCTAAGCTGAGCAGCTGCTCGACAGCAACCATATTGCCTACGATTTGCCCGGTCGGTAGCTTTCGCGGCTACCGACCGGGCTTTTTGATATCGAAACAAAGAAAGGCCGGCGCGCTGCGTATGACAGCGCGCCGGCCTTATCGGTTAAGCCATCGAAGCGCTCCTGCTATGAACCGAAGTTCGTTGCAGAAACTACGCTCGAAACGCTACATCTGCTTGCGACGACGATCACTCAGCGTCACACCAGCGGCCACGAGGGTGATACCGCCGATGACGAACACCTCGCCCGCAAGAGCGGAGTCATCACCGGTCTGGGCGAGCGCGGCAGGCGCAGCCTGTTTCTTGGCAACGGGGGCCTTTGCGGCGGCCTGCGTAACCTGGGGCTTGGCCTGAGGCTCAGCCTTGGGATGATACTTGTCGTACTCGGCCTGAGCGGCAGCCAGGGCATCCTTGGCATCTCCGAGCTCGGCAAGCGCGGCGGCATAGGCGTCGTTGGCATCGGACAGCTTGGCATCGGCATCGCTCAGAGCAGCCTTGAGACCAGCGGCGGCATCGACGGCGGCCTTATAGCGAGCGTAGGCAGCGTTCAGCTTGACCAGCTTCTCGTTGCCCGTCGTGCCCGCGGCAAGGGATGCCTTGTGGTCGACAGCCTCAAGATCAGCCTTGAGTGCCTCGTCGTTGGCAAGCTCTGCCTTGGCCTTGACGATATCGAGGTTCGCATCGACGACGGCTTCGTTGGCGGCCTCGAGCTGCTTCTGGGCATCGGCGACACCGGCGACGGCAGCGTCATAGGCGGCCTTGGCGTCGTCGACCGCCTTCTGGGCGCCGGCGAAGCGCTCGAAGGCCTTGTTTGCGCCGGTCAGCTCGTCCTCGGCGGCCTTGGCCTTCGCCTGTGCGTCGGACAGGGTCTGCGTCTTGGCGGCAACTGCCTGCTTGGCGCCCGAAAGAGCGGTCGCGGCGTGCACATCTGCGGCCTGAGCCTTGTCAACGCCAGCCTGGGCAGTGTCGTCGGCCTTCTTGGCATCGTTAAGCGTGCCCTGCTTGTTCGCAAGATCCGTCTTGGCGGCATCGCACTTGGCGGCAAGGTCCTTGACCGAAGCGGTAGCGTTGTCATACGCCTCGTTGGCCTGTTCGGACTTTGCCTTGGCGGCATCGCGGGCGCTGCGGGCCTTCGCCTTGTGAGCAGCGGCCTCGGCTGCCTTCGTCTTGCTGTCAGCAAGCGTGGCGTTTGCCTTATCGAGAGCTGCCTGGGCAGTAGCGGCCTCGCCCTTGGCGGCATCGAGGTTCTGCTTGAGGGACTCGATGTCGATTCCGCCGAGTGCGTCCTTCGCGGCGTCGTATGCCGTCTTCGCGGCGGCGGTGCCGGACTTGGCCTTCTCGTACTCACCCTTGGCGGTGTTCATGTTCACATCGGCTGCGGTGAAAGCGTCCTGGGCGGCATCCTGCCCGTTTACAGCTGCGAAGTAAGCTTCCCTAGTAGTTCCAAAGTTCTTCTGCGCCTCGGCGAGCTTGCCCTGAAGCTTCTTGAGCTGCGCCTTCTGCGCCTGCGTGCCGCCAGCGTTATAGGCAGAATCGATGTAGTCGTTGACGAGCTTCTTGAACTCAGAGACCGTGAAATCGGCCTGAGTGTCATCATCGCTGTAATCGAATGCGGTTACCTCGGAATCGGTGTTCTTTCCGCTACCGGTTGCGATACCGATAGCCGCCGTAGCGGAATCGATAATGTTGAGATAGTGCCCGCAGCCGTCTCCTCTTTCCTTACCGTTCTCATCTTTTGTACCGGAATACACATCGTTATAGTTTTGGTAGATATAGTACGAATCATAGCGATGAGCTATGAGATCTTTGCCAGCCTCGCTATCCGCACCGTACTTTTTAATCCAATTCTCGTAATTAACCTTCTCCTGAGTGTAGAGACCAGTGTAGGGCCAGCCGAGGGTATCCTCGGTCTCACCGCCGGTGTATGCTCCGCCGCCGCCGGCGAGGTTCTCCGCATTATCGAAATAGCAGTTCGAGTGCCTCAAATCATTATTCGATGAATAGGACGCGTTCAGTGCAGCGGCAACAGTCATGCGGAGACTGACGCTCAGCTCGGACTGTCCGTTAGCCTTGCGGAGATTATTTTGGGTATCGAGATAGGTCAAAGCGTTGCGCAGCTGCTCCAAGGAGAGCGGATTGGTGTCGTGAGACATGTCCTGATCGACGTAATCGTCATACCATTCGGCTTTGTCATCGGCACCGGTCAGCATCGATACGGCGTCCTGAGCGTTCTGCTTCTGCGTGGCTGTGAACTGGCTGCCGCCGATGATGTAATTCATGAAACCGAGCATGCCTTGGCTGATGACATTTTGATCCACGATCATGTTCGACTTTAGGTCAGCAATCTGCTGGTTGAGCTTCTCGACCTCGGCGGTTGCGGTGTCGTATGCATTTTTCGCGTCGGTTACTTCAGCACGAGCCTGATCGAACTCGTTATGCTTCTGCTGACGAACCTCGACGAGTCGGTCGTACTCCGCCTTCTTGTCGGCCTCGGTCTGCTGAGCCTGCTCGTATGCCGTCTTCGCGGCGTCACGCTTACTGGCCGCGTCCTTGTACTCCTTGTTTGCCGCATCGTATGCAGACTGGGCAGATGCCACAGCAGCGTTGGCGGCGTTGACCTTCTCCTGCGCGGCAGCGACGGCAGCCTGGGCGGCCTGCAGATTTGTCTGTGCGGTGGCGTCGGCATCCGTCGCGGCATTGAGCTCCGCCTGCGCGGTCTTGAGCTCACCAGCAGCAGCGTTCTTGGCGGCCTCAAGCGCACTCAGGTCGACACCCGTACCCGAGACGGCAGCATCGAGCGCGGCCTGCGCCTGGTTGAACTTCTGCTGGGCGTTATCGCGCGCGGTGGTTGCGGCTGCGAGAGCAGCGGCAGTCTCCTGCTTCTTGGCCTGGGCGGAAGTCAGAGCGGCCTCAGTGTCCTTCTTTTCCTGCTGAGCACTCGCCTCGGCGGCCTTGGCCTGGTCCAGATTGGCCTGTGCAGTAGCAACGGCCTTATTGGCGTCATCGAGCTTTGCCTGCGCGTCCTCGACGGCCTTCTTGGCGGCCTCGTACTCGTCCATACCCATGGCCTCGAGCTTGGCCTGGGCATCATCGAGGGCCTTCTTGGCCTCATCCTGCTTTGCCTTGGCGTCCTTGAGCGCCTGGGTCTTATCCTCGACACTCTTGTTGGCCTGTTCGAGCTGATCGTTCAGGTCGCCCAGCTTCTTCTGCTGCTGCTCGGTCTTTTCGACGGCGGCTTTGAGCTCGTCAATCTTCTCCTGGAGCGCGGCGACTTCTGCTGCGTTCTGCTCGATTTCGTTGTCGCTCACAGCCTGCGAGGCCTGATCCTTTTGCTGCTGCGCCTGCTTTTGAGACTGGCCCGCCGCATCGGCGTTCTTCCGGGCGGCATCGTAGGCGGCCTGAGCGTCCTTGAGCTGCTTTGCCGACTCCTCGGCCAACTGGGCAGCCGTCTTTGCGACCGCTTGGTTACCGGCGACAACGGTGTTCTCTACAGAACTACCCC
>CALAMG010000034.1 GCA_937925715.1 uncultured Collinsella sp. | reverse complement strand
TAGGCCTTTTGGCCATGCCCGACGATTGAACGTCAGATTGCCGCTCTGGCGGGCTTGCAGCGTCGAGTGGTTCCGGCGTTTGGTAAAACGCCGGAACACAAGAGCGCCCCCTCCCGCGCACGGAACGGAAGGGGGCTAAAGGTAGGAGTCTACCGGTGGGTTTACCCCACCGGACAGACGATGACCAGGTGATCCTCTACAGGATCGTCAAGGTTTCCGTGGGGTACCCGTTGGGTACTTAGAGCAGCACGCAGGCGACGGTCAGGATGACGGCGCAGACGACGGAGAGAGCGACGATGAGCTTAAGGGCAAACTTGAGCCAGGTCGTCCACTCGATCTTGGCCAGGGCGAGACCGCCCATGATGGCGCCGGAGGTCGGGGTGAACAGGTTCACGACACCGATGGCGGCGGAGAAGATCATGACCATGACCTCGGGCGAGAAGCCGAGCTTAACAGCCAGCGGTCCCATGATGGGCATGGAGACGGTGGCCATACCAGAGGTCGAAGGGATCAGGAAGGACAGGCCGAAGTAGACCAGGAAGCTCATGGGAGCGAAGATCACGCCGGACAGGCCAGCCAGGGCATTGGCGGCAGCGTCGAGGACGAAGACATCGAGGCCGGTGTTAGCCATGAGGACGGAGATACCACGGGCGAGGGCGATGACGAGAACAACGGACATCATGTCGGCAGCGCCGGTGATGAAGGTGTTGACGATCTGCTTCTCGGACAGGCCACCGATGATACCGATCAGGACGGCCATGAGGAAGAACCAGGTGGAAGCCTCGTCGAAGTACCACTGGCCAATGGGCAGGCCGGTGATCAGGGCAGACCAGCCCTGGACGACGGCGTTACCGTCGGCGTCGTAGACAGCGCCGGCGTCGAAGAAGTTGGCGACGCCCTCGTTGAGGTCGGCCAGCGGAATGAAGCCGACGATCATGACGACGAAGGTGAAGGCGAAGGCGATCAGAACACCCTTCTGACGACCGGTGAGCTTGACCTCCTTGTGGACCTCGGAAGCAGCCTTGCCGTGAGCCTCTTCGGCGTCCTTGAGCTCCTGCATCGACAGGATGGTGGAACCCTTGTCAGCCTTGACCTTCTTGGCGTAGCTCATCACGAAGAAGATGGACATAGCGGTAGTGACAATCCACAGGACGGCACCGAGGCCGATGATGATGGACTGGTTGACCTCAATGCCAACGCCGGTCAGAGCGTCGACGGCAGCGCCGACGGCGAACGGGTTAACCGTGGAGCCCAGGCAGCCGCAGCCAGCGCCGAGCAGGACGGTAGCGGCACCGACCATGGGGTCGAAGCCAGCGGCCATCATGGTAGCGGCGAGCAGGGCGTAGAAGGGAACGGTCTCCTCGCACATACCATAGGTGGTACCACCGAGGGAGAAGATGAGCATCAGCACGGGAATGAGCATAATCTCGTTGCCCTTAAGCTTCTGCACCAGGACGGCGATGCCGTTGTCCAGGGCGCCGGTCTCGGTCATCATGCCGAGGAAGCCGCCCAGGATCATAACGAAGAGGCAGACGGGCAGAGCGTCAGCGAAGCCCAGGATCGGGGCGGTGCAGAAATCGCTCAGACGGGCGGCAGTAACCGCGCCACCGGACGTGCCGGAGACGATAACGGTAATCACTGCGACAATTGCCAGCAGAGCAAGAAGAATGGTGAACGATGAAGGCATACCGCGCTTTTTCTTAGCGGTCTCAGTCATGGTTCTCATCCCCCCTTCATAAATCATTTAACTTTCTCGCGCGAAGCGGATCTTCCGTGCCGTGCCCACCGCCCGACGCGAGATATTTACCAGACAAAGCCGCTCGGGGTGTGCAGCAAGACACCCCGAGCGAGATGCTAGATGCTCTTACTTGAGCGTGGCGTACATGACAGCCTTAATGGTGTGCATGCGGTTCTCGGCCTCGTCGAAGACCTTGGAAGCGGGGCTCTCGAAGACCTCGTCGGTGACCTCCTGCTCGGTGATGCCGAACTGCTCGCACTTCTCGGCGCCAATCGTGGTGTTGGTGTCGTGGAAGCTGGGCAGGCAGTGCAGGAAGATGGCACCCGGGTTGGCCATAGCCATGACCTCGGAGGTAACGCGATACGGGGTGAGCTGAGCGATGCGCTCGGCCCAGACCTCGTCGGGCTCGCCCATGGAGACCCACACGTCGGTGTAGATAACGTCGGCACCGGTGACGCCGTCCTTGACGTCGGTGGTCAGCTTGATGGTGCAGCCGTTGGCCTCGGCGATGGGCTTGCAGGCCTCGATGACGTCGTCGGCGGGCATGCACTCCTCGGGGCCGCAGGCCACGAAGTTCATGCCGAGCTTGGAGCAGACAACCATGAGGGAGCGAGCGACATTGTTCTTGCAGTCGCCCATGAAGACGAGGGTCTTGCCCTTGATGTCGTAGTTGAAGTTCTCCTGGACGGTCAGGATGTCGGCAAGCATCTGGGTGGGGTGCCACTCGGTGGTCAGGCCGTTCCACACGGGCACGCCGGACTTGGCAGCGAGCTCCTCGACGTCGTCCTGGGCAAAGCCACGGAACTCGATGCCGTCATACATGCGGCCGAGAACGCGGGCGGTGTCCTCGATGGACTCCTTCTTGCCCATCTGCGACGAACCGGGATCGAGGTAGGTGACGCCCATGCCCAGATCCATGCCGCCGACCTCGAAGGCGCAGCGGGTACGAGTGGAGGTCTTCTGGAAGAGCAGAACGATGTTCTTGCCCTCGAGATAGCGGTGCGGAACGCCAGCGCGCTTCATGTCCTTGAAGTTCTTGGAAAGCTTGAGCAGGTACTCGATCTCCTCGGTGGTGAGGTCGAGAAGCTTGAGGAAGCTACGGCCGGAGAGGTTAACACCCATGGTTCGTTTCCTTTCGAAAAAATGAATTACGTAAGTATTAGTGTTGCCCGTTTGACGGGCGAAACCGGTGCGGTTGTAGGGGGACCGCACCGGAAACGGAAAGACTTAGAGGTCCTCGCGCCAGAAGGGCATGCTCATGCAGCGCGGGCCGCCGCGGCCGCGGGAGAGCTCGGCGGAGGGCACGACGAGAAGGTCCAGGCCCTCCTTGTACAGCACGTCGTTGGTGACGGTGTTGCGGGCGTAGACGCAGATCTTGCCGGGCTCGACGCACAGGGTGTTGGAGCCGTCGTTCCACTGCTCGCGGGAGGCCGCGATCGGGTCGCCGCCGCCGCAGGGGATCAGCTTGACCTGGTCGACGCCGGTGGCGTCCTCCAGGACGTGCTCGAGGGTGTCCTCGATCAGGCGGATGTTCACGTCGCCCGGGTTCTTGCCGGCGGTCAGCTCGTAGACGCGCAGGGTGCCCATGATGGCGGGGTGGATCGTGAACTTATCGACGTCGATCTGGGTGAAGACCGTGTCGAGGTGCATGAAGGCGCGCGAGACCGGGATGTCGAAGGCCAGGATGCGCTCGACCTTGGAGTCGGAGTTCCAGAAGATGTTCTGGGCCATGACGTCGATAGCGGCGGCCTGGGTGCGCTGGGAGATGCCGACGGCGAGGGTCTTCTCGTTGATGTTCAGCACGTCGCCGCCCTCGGTGTGGAACTGGCAGTCGCGGCGGAAGTACAGGGAGACGTCCTTGTAGTCGGGGTGGTACTTGAAGACGTACTTGCCGTACAGGGTCTCGCGGTTGCGGGTGACCGAGTACATGCGGTTGAGGTTGACGCCCTCGCCGACGACCGCGAACGGGTCGCGGGTGAAGTAGAGGTTGGGCATCGGGTCGATGATCAGGTCGGACTCGGACTCGGAGTTGACCAGGGAGTCGAGGGTCGTGGACGCCGTGAGGGGCATGTCGATCTCGGCCTTGGTCATGCCGGCCATGGTCTTCTTGACGAACTCGAGGTTGTCCTCGATGGAGTCCAGCTTCTCGCGGACGATCTGCGGCATGTGCTGGCCGCGGACTCCGGCCTCGGCGATGTACTGGTCGGTGAACTCGGCGCGGGCGCCGGGGACCTGGTCGAACACCTCGGCGACGAGGTTCTCGAGGTAGAGGACCTCCACGCCCTGGTCCCTCAGGATCTGGGCGAAGGTGTCGTGCTCCTGCTGTGCGACCTCCAGGAACGGGACGTCGTCGAACAGGAGTCGCTCGAGCTCGTCGGGCGGCAGGTTGAGGAGCTCGTCGCCGGGACGGTGCAGGCAGACCTTCCTGAGCTTGCCGATCTCGGAAGGCACGTGCAGACCTTTCGTCATGGCCTCCTACCTTTCTTTCGGGCCCCTGTCAGGGCCGATTCGTTAGCGCCCCTCCGTGTGAGGCGTTATTGCTGACGACATATTTATATCCAAAATCAGTTCATACTTCCACCTCGCCCCCGAACGGTTTTATATGAGGGGTAAACGGCATACATATATACTTCACGCATGGCACACTTTGATTTAATAAAGTTTATTTACGTGCTTAAACGCGTTTTCAATCCAGATAGCAAATGGAACTAAACTTTATTAAACCACCCTCAAATTGCATATTTCTAATAAAGCTATGAATAGAATTAGCGATTCATACCACGTCTCAACCATTTTCATTTTTATTCAAAAAAAAGTTTGTCCTATTCATTTCTGGTAAGCATATTACCGTTTACCAGACGCTTTGTACCGTTCACCGGAAGCTCAGTATAAGGCCCAGCGAATACCGGCTCACCTTACGGCCTCATTTGTAACAACTTGACTTCTCGGTATAGAAAAACAGTCCCGCTCCCCTCATGGGAAACGGGACTGTTATCGATAATCGTAGACAGATTTGAGCGGCTTTGAGAGCCGTCGGAATCCTAGCGATCGAACTCCGCCAGTGCCTCGCCCAGGAGCCTCAGACCCTCGCGCAGAACGTCCTCGCTCGCGCAGTAGCCCAGGCGTGCGCCGCAGGGAAGCTCAAAGCGGCTACCGGGAACCAACAGCACTCCCCTCTCGGCCAGCAGGCGCTTGCAGAACTCCTCGTCGTCCTCGGGAATATCAAGCTGGATAAACGAGGTAGACACGCCCTGCGGGGCCGTCCAGGAAACGCGATGCTGGGTATCAATCCAAGCCTGCGCGATATGGCGGTTTCCAAACACGATCTTGCGGTTACGCTTGAGGATCTTGTCCTTGTGCTTGAGCACATAGGTCGCCAGGGCGTCGTTGAACACGCCGCCGCAAATCATGGTGTAGTCGCGGTACGTGCGAATGCGATTAGATACCTCTTCGTCTGCCACAACCCAGCCCACGCGGGCAGCAGGCGTCGAATAGGTCTTGGACACCGAGTTGGTGACGATGGCTTTCTCGTACACATCGGCCATCGACAAAAAGTCCTCGGTGTTCTCAAGCGGCAGGTACACCTCGTCGCACAGCACATAGGCGCCCACCGAGCGGGCGATCTCGGCAATCTGGCCGAGCGTATCGGCATCGAGCACCGTTCCGATGGGGTTCGAAGCGTTATTGATGCAGATGAGCTTGGTGTTGGGGCGCACCAAGCGCTTGAGCTGTTCGATATCGGGTTTCCACCCGAGCTCCTCGCGAAGCTCCCAATACTCGACCTCGGCACCCAGCGTGCGCGGAATCTCGTAGAGCGGCGCATAGGTAGGCCACTCGGCGATAACGTGGTCGCCGGGCTCGACTACAGCCATGATGGCGTTGAGATTGGCGCCCGTGCAGCCATTGGTCTGCAGAATGAGATGGGGATTGACCTCGCGACGATACAGTTTGGCGACCTCGGCCTTAAAGTCGGGCGAACCCTCGATCCAGCCGTAGTTCATCTTCTCGCGGTCCAGGCGCTCGTAGAACGTGGCACCATCTTGATCGTCGAGCGCGCGCAGCTCGCCCATGGTAAGCGACGAAATCGTCGACTGGGCGATATCCCACGTAGCGCTCTTCTCCCAAACGTTAAGCCATTCCTCAACGCCGATCGTCTTGATATCCATGGCCAAGCTCCTTACAAAAGCAGTCATCCAATCGTGTTGACGCTCCTCAAACAAGATTGGGGCGGTGCGAATACCCGCACCGCCCCATTGGGAGACATCTAATGGCAGCTAGATGTATGTATTAAGACCTGTACGGGTCCTTGAAGACCTTAGAGGTCCTCGCGCCAGAAGGGCATGCTCATGCAGCGCGGGCCGCCGCGGCCGCGGGAGAGCTCGGCGGAGGGCACGACGAGAAGGTCCAGGCCCTCCTTGTACAGCACGTCGTTGGTGACGGTGTTGCGGGCGTAGACGCAGATCTTGCCGGGCTCGACGCACAGGGTGTTGGAGCCGTCGTTCCACTGCTCGCGGGAGGCCGCGATCGGGTCGCCGCCGCCGCAGGGGATCAGCTTGACCTGGTCGACGCCGGTGGCGTCCTCCAGGACGTGCTCGAGGGTGTCCTCGATCAGGCGGATGTTCACGTCGCCCGGGTTCTTGCCGGCGGTCAGCTCGTAGACGCGCAGGGTGCCCATGATGGCGGGGTGGATCGTGAACTTATCGACGTCGATCTGGGTGAAGACCGTGTCGAGGTGCATGAAGGCGCGCGAGACCGGGATGTCGAAGGCCAGGATGCGCTCGACCTTGGAGTCGGAGTTCCAGAAGATGTTCTGGGCCATGACGTCGATAGCGGCGGCCTGGGTGCGCTGGGAGATGCCGACGGCGAGGGTCTTCTCGTTGATGTTCAGCACGTCGCCGCCCTCGGTGTGGAACTGGCAGTCGCGGCGGAAGTACAGGGAGACGTCCTTGTAGTCGGGGTGGTACTTGAAGACGTACTTGCCGTACAGGGTCTCGCGGTTGCGGGTGACCGAGTACATGCGGTTGAGGTTGACGCCCTCGCCGACGACCGCGAACGGGTCGCGGGTGAAGTAGAGGTTGGGCATCGGGTCGATGATCAGGTCGGACTCGGACTCGGAGTTGACCAGGGAGTCGAGGGTCGTGGACGCCGTGAGGGGCATGTCGATCTCGGCCTTGGTCATGCCGGCCATGGTCTTCTTGACGAACTCGAGGTTGTCCTCGATGGAGTCCAGCTTCTCGCGGACGATCTGCGGCATGTGCTGGCCGCGGACTCCGGCCTCGGCGATGTACTGGTCGGTGAACTCGGCGCGGGCGCCGGGGACCTGGTCGAACACCTCGGCGACGAGGTTCTCGAGGTAGAGGACCTCCACGCCCTGGTCCCTCAGGATCTGGGCGAAGGTGTCGTGCTCCTGCTGTGCGACCTCCAGGAACGGGACGTCGTCGAACAGGAGTCGCTCGAGCTCGTCGGGCGGCAGGTTGAGGAGCTCGTCGCCGGGACGGTGCAGGCAGACCTTCCTGAGCTTGCCGATCTCGGAAGGCACGTGCAGACCTTTCGTCATGGCCTCCTACCTTTCTTTCGGGCCTTACTGGCCGAATGTATCAGCGCCCCTCCGTATGGGACGCTGCTTGCTGACAGCTCTAGTTATATCCAAAAACCACCCGCAATTCCACCTCGCCCCTGAACGGTCAGCAAAGTGAGATGAACGGTATATCGCATATGATTCCCCCATAATGCACTTCAGTTCTCTAAAGCAGGTTTTCAAAGGTAAACGTCTTTTTTCTAAGGAATTAAGCCAGATTGCACAAATATTTTCATGTTTAGGAATTGCATAGCCAAAACGGTTTTCTGCATATATATGTCGTTTGTCCACGATTCGATTTGGATTCGATTATATTCAGCTCGCAATCATTCTTATTCATACATCCTCACCAGTTGAGTATGGATATAGATTGTTTTCAAAACGAGTCGGGCAGTTAGTCGCATGCCTTGACAGCGTAAGAAGTAGGTTAAGATACCGTTCGCACAATACGTCCGTGCCACAAGTCGACTAAATTGAGACAATAGTGGATAGAGTTAGGCTACCGTCCCCTGCGGGGACTGAACGGACAGATGCATATGCCGAGCAAAATCGAAAAAAAGCAAGCCGCCGCAAAGCTGCGCAAACCGCCGCGCGACTTCTCGTACACGCAGAACCGAGAGCTCAGCTGGCTACGCTTTGACAACCGTGTGCTCGACGAGGCTTTTGATGAGTCCGTGCCGCTGTTCGAGCGCCTTAAGTTTGTCTCGATCTTCGAGTCAAACCTCGATGAGTTCCTCATGGTGCGCGTGGGTGGCCTGTCCGACCTCGCCGAGCTCAAAAAGCAACCTGTCGACAACAAGAGCAATATGACCGCCTCGGAGCAGGTCGATGCTGTCATGGCCGAAATGCCCGGGCTCCTTACCCGTTGGGAGTCCATCTTTAAGAACATCGAGGGCAAGCTCGACACCCTGGGCGTTCACCGCGCGCGTGTCGATTCGCTTACGCCCGAGGAACGCACCTTTGTAACCCGCTACTTCCAGGCCTACGTGTCTCCGGTCATCTCACCGCTGGTGATCGACCCGCGCCACCCCTTCCCCAACCTGCGCAACGGCGCGCTCTATCTGGCTTGTGGCCTGGACGGCGTCACCGACGAGGAAAGCCTGCTGGGCCTGATCGAGATTCCCGCCTCGATGAACCGCGTGGTCGAGATCCCCTCGCCCGCCGGTACCTACTCCTACATTCTGCTCGAGGACGTCATCCTCGCCTGCCTGGACAGCTGCTTTGGCTCCTATAAGCCGCTCGACCGCGCGCTCATCCGCGTCACCCGCAACGCCGACATCGATCCGGACGGCGAGGGCGTCGAGGAGGAAGAGGACTACCGCCAGCATATGAAGCGCATCCTCAAGAAACGCCTGCGCCTGCAGCCGGTAGTGCTCGCCGTATCGGGCTCGCTCGAAAAGCCAACGCTCAAGACTATCCGCAAGGCGCTCGAGCTCTCGCGTCGCTCGGTCTTTACCTGCGATATCCCGCTCAACCTGGGCTATGTCTTTGGCATTGAGGGCAAGATTCCCGAGCACCTGCGCAACGAGCTGCTCTTTACGCCGTTTAAGCCGCAGCCCAACCCCACCATCGATATGACCCGCTCCATCCGAGAGCAGGTACTTCAGCACGACAAGCTGCTCTTTTATCCCTATGAGGCCATGAACCCCTTCCTGGATCTGGTGCACGAGGCCGCCTACGACCCCGAGTGCATCTCGCTGCGAATCACGCTCTACCGCGTGGCCAAGCAGAGCCGCCTGTGCGAGTCGCTGATCGATGCAGCCGAGAACGGCAAAGAGGTCACGGTGCTCATGGAGCTCCGCGCCCGCTTCGACGAGCAAAACAACATCGAGTGGGCCGAGCGTCTGGAAGAAGCGGGCTGCACCGTCATCTACGGCTCCGAGGGCTTTAAGTGCCACTCCAAGATCTGCCAGCTCACCTATCGCGAGGGCATGGCGCTTACACGCCTGACGCTTTTGGGCACCGGCAACTTTAACGAGAAGACGGCCAAGCTCTACAGCGACTTTATGCTCATGACCGCCCATCCCGGCATCGGCGAGGACGCCAACTTGTTCTTCCGCAACCTGTCGCTGGGCAACCTGCGCGGCGATTACCGCTTCCTGGGCGTGGCGCCGGTCGGCCTGAAGCCGCTCATCATGCGCGGCCTGGATCGCGAGATCCAGCGCGCCCTCGCTGGCGAGCCCGCCCGTGTGTTCTTTAAGCTCAACTCACTCACCGACCGCGAGGTCATCGACAAGATCGCCGAGGCGTCGTGCGCAGGAGTCCGCGTGGACATGATCATCCGCGGCATCTCGTGCCTCAAGCCGGGCGTTCCGGGCAAGACCGAGAACGTGCATGTCCGTTCTATCGTCGGACGCTTTTTGGAGCATGCGCGCGTTTACGCCTTTGGCGTGGACTCTGACATGATCTATCTGAGCTCGGCCGACATGATGACGCGCAACACCGAGCACCGCGTGGAGATCGCCTTCCCCGTGCTCGACCCCACCTGCCGCGCCCTGGTGCACGAATACATGGGCATGCAGCTGCGCGACAACGTAAAGGCACGCAGCCTCACGAGCGACGGCACCTGGGTCCCCGTGGAGCGCAAAGAGGACGAGAAGCCCTTCAACTCGCAGGAAGCTCTGCTGGAGCGTGCCTATCGCAACGCCGAGTCCGCCGGGCAGCAGCGCGCACAGGAGAAGGAACGCGTGGCCGAAGAAGCTATTCAGGCCGAGGTTGAACATGGGGCAGTTGCCAAACCGGAAACGGTTGCCGCTCCCCCGGTGAATGAACCCGTGGCTGCCGCAGAGCCCGCCGTGGAGAAAGCGCCCGAGGTTCAGAAGGTCCAGGCGACCGTCATTGAGCCCGAGCCTGCACCTGCACCTCAGCCCGAGCCGCAGGTCACCAAACCCGCACCCGAGACGAGTGCCCGCCGCGAGAAGCCCGCTGGCAAGACCAAGGCCATCGAGCGCCATCGCCCCGGTCGCGTGCGCATGGGACTGGGTCTGATCGGCCTGGGTCTTAAGACGCTCATTACCGGCAAGACGAAATAGACGTTTGTAGAAGCGCCCCGCATTTGAGGAAAGCCTCGGATGCGGGGCGCTTTTCCCTGCTACCATGGTGCGGACAACAACGCGAATGACAGGCAGGGATATGAAGCTCACTATAGAATCGATGACCTACGGCGCCGATGGGCTGGCGCACGCCGACAACGGCAAGGCCGTCTTTGTGCAGGGCGCCGTGGCAGGCGACACCGTCGAGGCCGAGGTCGTGCAGGACGGCAAGTCATTCATGCGTGCCCGCACCACCGAGATTCTGGAGCCAAGCCCCGATCGCATTCGGCCTCCCTGCCCCTTCGTGGGCATCTGCGGCGGCTGCTCGTGGGGCAATCTCTCACGCACGGCACAGCTCGCCGCCAAGGAGCAAAACCTGCGCTCCACGCTCGAACGCATTGGCAAGTTCGCTCCTGAGCAGGTCGATGAGCTGGTGCAGCCCATCCGCCACACCAAGGACGACTGGGGCTACCGCAATAAAATCGAGCTCGAACCGACCGTCGTCAACGGTCGCGTGCGCCTTGGCATGCACGGTGTCGACCCCAGCAAGATCGTGACCGTCGATGCGTGCCCGCTGTTCGATAAGCGTTTTCCCAAGGCGCTCAAATCGGTCGTCGGCGCACTCAACTATCTAAGCGGCAGCCATGATTTGGGCCTCGAGCGCGTGGGCATTCGCGCCTCGCGCCGCACTAAGGCGCTCGAAGTCGCACTCTGGACGCCCACGGGTTCCTTCCCGCGCTCGCAAGTCTCGCGCGTGCTGGCAGACGCCGCGCACCCCACAAGCGTGGTGCGCGTGATGAGCAAGGGCGAGAAGAAGGCCCGCCGCGTCTCTAAGGTAGAGATGCTCGCCGGCGAGGGCTCGTGGACCGAGAACATCGCCGAAGGCCAGATGCGCCTGTCCGCTCCGTCGTTCTTCCAAGTCAACACCAAGGGTGCCGAGATTTTGATCGAGCTCGTTATGGACGCCCTCGACCCGCAGGAAGACGAGCTGGCCGTGGACCTGTACTGCGGTGCCGGCACCTTTACCCTGCCGCTCGCCCGCCGCTGCGATTACGTCGCCGCCGTCGAGGCCTACGGCCCGGCCGTGCGCGACCTGCGTCGCAACCTGGAGATCAACAAGCTCGATAACGTCGACGTCATCGGCGGCGATGCCGTGCGCGAGTTCCCCGACCAGGATGCCGATGTCCTGGTAGTCGACCCGCCGCGTGCAGGTCTGGCGCCCGAGGCTATCGACCTCATCGCCAGCACAAGCGCACGCGATGTCGCCTATGTGAGCTGCGATCCGGCCACCCTGGCGCGCGATCTCAAACGCTTTGTCGAAGAAGGCACCTTCTCCCCCGTCAAGATCACGCCGGTCGACCTATTCCCGCAAACCTTCCACTGCGAAACAGTCGTCCACCTCAAGCGCAACTAAACTAATCTGTTTTAGGGGGCGGGGTTCAGCAATCATCGAGTGGTGAATGATTGCTGAACCCCGCCCTATTTCATTACTGATGGCTGATCGGAGCGCCGCAGTTTTGGCAGAAGGATGCGTTTGCCTCCAACATTGAGCCACACTGTGGGCAAAAATGAGCGGACTCAACTGGCTGAGCATCATCGATTGCCGTCGGCACCTGCTGCGTCGGCGGGACCTGCTGCACAGGAGGCATTTGCTGGTACGAATTGGACTGCGGAGGCTGAGGCTTATTCGACGATTCCTTGTTCAAGATAACGGCAAAGGCAACAGCCGCGACACCACCAAATACAACTAGCAAAACGAGAAGATCGAATACACTAAGGCCTATCATCGCAAATCAGCTCCTCATGTAGCGAAAGATGACGGATGCCGAGATTTTATCGCCGCGCCGCAAGCCCCTCCTAGCGCGCAACACCCAGGCACGACCAGTCTTTTTGGAGCGGGGCTCCCGGGGTAGCTAAAACAGCCCCGTCCCAAATTAGCTACCCAGAAAAATCATTGGGGAATGGTGCGTGGCAAGCGGGGGTCATCGGGGTATAAGACGGCTAATTGTATGCCGCCCTATGAAAGGAACCCTTATGCCCAGCGTTGCCGTTCTTGCCGCCGATGGCTTTGAAACGATTGAATGCCTGACCATGGTCGATGTCATGCGTCGCGGCGGCGTGCGCGCCACGCTCGTCTCGATTATGCCCACGCGCGAGGTCGTAAGCTCGCTGCAGATTCCCGTAACCTGCGATGCACTCTTTGACGAGATCAACTTTGACGAGTATGACTGCGTCGTGCTGCCCGGCGGTCTGCCCGGCGCCACCAACCTGCGCGCTGACCAACGCGTCTGCGACGTAGCCTGCGAGTTCGCCGCGACCAAGCATGTTGCCGCCATCTGCGCCGCCCCGTTTATCCTGGGCGAGCTCGACCTGCTCGAGGGACGCCACGCTACGTGCTTCCCCGGCTTTGAGAAGAGCTTCCCCGAGGGCGTCTATACCGGCGACAAGGTCACGCACGACGGCAACATCATCACCGCCAGCGGCATGGCCCAGTCGCTCCCCTTTGCGCTTGAGCTGCTGCGCACGCTCGCCGGCGACAAGGCTGTCGAGAAGGTTGCCGAGGGCATTCAGCTATGATTTTGGCTTCGCAATCACCGCGCCGCATCGAGTTGATGCGCGAAGCGGGCTACGACATCCGCGTCATTCCCGCTGACATCGACGAGACTCCTTTTGATGACGAGGCCCCGCTTACGCTTGTCGAGCGCTTAGCTCGCGCCAAGGCTGCCGCCGTTGCCGCCGAGCACGCCGAGCCCAATGAGCTGACTATCGCGGCCGACACCATCGTCACCTTCGATGGCAAGATTTTGGGTAAGCCGGCAAACGAGGACGAAGCCCGCACCATGCTCCACGAGCTCTCGGGGCGCACGCACCAGGTCGCAACCGGCGTCTGCATCGTTAGAGCCGGAGACGTCACAGCCCCGCACGCCGCCGAGAGCCTGTCGTTTGTCGATGTGACCGACGTGACGTTCTATGAGCTCACCGACGAGCAGATTGAGCGCTACGTCGCCTCAGGCGAGCCCATGGACAAGGCGGGCGCCTACGGCATCCAAGGCACAGGCGGCCGCATGCTCGTGCATGATATTTCGGGCGACTTCTACAACGTGGTGGGCCTGCCCATCGCTCGCGTCGCGCGTGCGATTCAAAAACTATCGTAATTGCATCTGGCGCTGGGTATCCCCCAGCGCCTACAATTTCGGCGTACCGTACGGATCCCGACCGGGCATAAGGCCCGGCGGAAAACCGATAGGAGTAAAACATGGATACACTGCTTGAGGCCATTGACGTTTGCGATGTCGATGGCTTTTGCTTTGGCAACTATACGGACGAGGAGGCCGGCACCGGTTGCACCGTAATCGTGGCACCCGAGGGCGCCACCGGCGGTGTTGACGTTCGCGGCGGTGCCCCGGCATCGCGCGAGACCGACCTGCTGCGTCCCGAGAACACCGTGGACAAGGTCCACACCGTCTGCCTTTCGGGTGGATCGGCCTTTGGTCTGGAGGCCGCAAGCGGCGTCGCCCGCGAGCTCGAGAGCCGCGGCATCGGCCTTCCCGTCGGCCCCACTCAGGTGCCCATCGTGTGCTCTAGCTGCATCTTCGACCTCGCCTTTGGCGACCCCACCGTACGCCCCGACATTGAGGCTGGCATCTCCGCCGTGCGCGAAGCGCTCGACAACACCCCCACCACGCTCGAGCAGGGCAATGTAGGTGCCGGCACCGGTGCCACCGTGGGCAAGCTCATGGGCCCCGCCACCTGCATGAAGGCTGGCCTAGGCGCTGCCGCCGTGGCACTCGGCCCTGTTAAGGTAGGTGCCGTGGTCTCGGTCAACGCCTGCGGCAACGTCGTCGACCCCTTCACCGGTGAATGGGTCGCTGGTATGCGCGCTGCAGCAGACAGCGACCAGATCGTCGACATGGAGCTCGCAGCCTTTGCCGCCGCCGGCTCCATGCAAATGCCGCTCGACCGCACCAACACCACCATCAGCTGCATCGTCACCAACGTGGAACTCACTAAGGCACAAGCCACCAAGGTCTCCCAGATGGCCGCAGACGCCTACGCACACGCCATCCGCCCCACGCACACCACCAACGACGGCGACACCATCTACACCCTCGCCAGCGGCAAGTTGGGAACCCAGGCAAGCGCCGCCGTTCCCTTGGACCTGTTGGGCATGCTCGCCGTAAGGGCTTTGCAAACCGCCATCGTAAACGGAGCCAAAACCGCCAAAACCTCCCACGGCATCCCCGGCGCCGCAAAGTAGCCCACTCGACCGTCGGTCGGAGGCGGGCGGGCGTTACGTTTGCTGCTCTACAGTCCTATGCAAGACGAAGGCCACATTAAGTGGCCTTCTTTGCATGCGGAACTCGCGACAAACGTAACGCCCGCCCGTCCCCAACCGACTACCAACTAAATTATTTTCAGCCCAGGCCCCTGTGTACCGCGCGTCTAAGATCTTCAAATTCAGACAGTCTGACAATCGATTCTTATAGCAGAGGCCCCTTGGCCTTTAGTTTGATACAAGTTCCGCACGAGCCGGAAAGCACTTAATGTGCTTTCCGTGCGAGCAGGACTGTTCGCAGTAGAAAACTAAAGGCCAAGGGGCCCAGTCAACCTATCAGCAGCGATTACTCAGCAGTTAGTTGAATTTGAAGATCTTTGAGGCCAGATGGTATAGGCCGAGTGTGGTTTTGTCTCCGGCTCGTCCATGCAGGTTGGTAAAGAATCCGACCACGCCGTAGCGAGCGCGACGATACATGCGCTCGTCGTACTCTTTCAGGTCCTTCCACAGCGTCTTCAGGCGCTCATCGGCACAATCTTCCTCGGAAAGCTTGGTGAGCACCGAGCAAATCGCCATCATCATGGTGAAGTAGCCCATCATGTACGAACGCAGACGCGAGGACTCAACGTCCTGGTACAGGTGGAACGATTCCATCATGATGCGCGTTACGCGGAACTGCTGACCCAGGCGCTTGACCATCGTAGCCTCATTGACGCTTTGGCCCTCGCGACCGATAAAGTAGCGATAGAGGTCGATGTCGGCGTAGTACATGGTCTTGCAGCGCGGCAGCGGCACGTATGCGTAGATATTATCCACGTAGAACGTGTGTGCCGGCATAGGCAGATTCGACTCGCGCAGCACATCGGTGCGATAGCACAGGCTATGCATAAGCAGGTTCTGATCGGGACGGAAGTGCCCGATCTGGTCCCAAGAGAAAATCTTTTTGCGCGGCAGGGCAAACTTGTAGCCAATAGCGGTATGCGTGCCCTCGTAAACCTTCTCGTACACGTAGTTCGAGATAAACAGGTCGACGCGCTGGTCGCGCTCCTCAAAGCCACGCAGAATCGACAGCATGGTCGAAAGTGCCGCACCGTCGAGCCAGTCGTCCGAGTCGACAACCTTGTAGTAGGTGCCCTGCGCCTCGCGCAGACCCGAAAGGACGGCAATACCGTGGCCGCCGTTCTCCTGGTGCACCGCGCGGATGATACCGGGATAACGGGCCTCCCACTCGTCGGCCTTGGCGGCCGTCTCGTCCTTGGAGCCGTCGTCCACCACGATAATCTCGATATCGGTGGCGTAATTGCTCCCCTCCAAGATGGAGGTGATGCAATGGTCCATGTCCTTGGCGGCGTTATACGAGGGAATACCGAATGTTATGACTTTATGCATGGCAGGCGATAATCTCATCCGAAAGATCGAGGGCGGAATTGGTCACGGCGTCCATATCGTAGTAACGATACTCGGCCAGACGACCCACCGGGTGGAAGTTCGTAAGGTTCTGGACGCGCTCAAGATAGCGCTCGTAGAGCTCACGGTTCTCGGGCTGAAGAATGGCGTAGTACGGCGTCTCACCCGAGCCGGGCGTATAGGCTTTGGAGTACTCCTTCATGATGGTGGTCTTGCCGGGCAAAACCTGACCGGTCATGTTCTTGAACTCGGTGATGCGCGTGTAGTCCTCGCTCGTGGTGTAGTTGACGGTGCCCACAGGCTGGAACTGGTCCATATCGAGCGTCTCGAACTTCATATCGAGCGTGCGGTACGGCAGCGCGCCCAGGTCGAGGTTGAACAGCTCGTCGAGTGGACCGGTGTAGACGATCTCGCCACCATAGACCTTGCCGTCGATCTTGACGGTGGTCTCGTCGATTTCAAAGAGGTCACGGGCGTCCACGTCGCAGAATACGTCGATCAGATCGTGATCGAGCATATGCTCGAACAGCGCGGTATAGCCGTCCTGCGGCATGCCCTGGAAAGGAGCCTGCGGGAAGTAGCGATCGTCATCGCCCACAAAGACGGGAACGCGGCCGGTGATCGAGGGGTCGATCTGATCGGGCGTCTGGCCCCACTGCTTCATGGTGTAATGCAAAAAGACGTTCTCATAGACATAATCAGCGACCTCGGCAAGATCCGGGTCGTTCTTCTTGCGCAGCTCCATAATGGGCACCTTGACGTCCTTGCCAAAGGTCTCCACGAGCTTTTGGTACAGTTCCTCGCCGCGCTCATCGCCAAAGGCGAGCTTGAGGCTCGCATGGTTAAAGGGCACGGGCATAAGGGTGCCGTTGATGTTGGCGAGCACCTTGTGCTGGTAGTCCGTCCACTTGGTAAAGCGCGACAGGAAGTTATGCACGCGCTCGTTAAAGGTATGGTAGATGTGCGGGCCATACTCGTGGACAAGGATTCCGGCCTCGTCAGTGCAGTCATAGGCATTGCCCGCAATGTGGCTACGGCGCTCCAAAACGGCAACACGATAGCCGATGGTCTCGGCAAGACGGCGGGCGCAAACGGCACCGGCATAACCGGCACCGACAACAATCATGTCGTACGCACCGGAATTAAAGCCTTCAGGCAGGCCTGAGGTAATCTGCATCGATACTCCTTGTCAAAAGCCACGTGCTCGTTAGCTGGGCTTTTCTCGAACATTCTTCGAGACATATTTATCAGAGCGATTATAGCGCTAATGCGTCCTATAATGAGCTTGCCACACAAGGAAAGCTCAAGCACCGCGGCGTACATTATTGAAAGGTAAACCCGCTAGCAGCGGGTTTATTCGTGAACAGCCGGGCGCCTGGAGCTTAGTGAAACGCTTGTAAGGAGTAACATGAGCGATTTCCTTAACCGTATGAAGTCTGCCGCCAAGGCCGACCTTAAGACGATCGTCCTGCCCGAGGGCGAGGATCCGCGCACTATCGTCGCGGCCACCAAAATCATCGAGGAGGGCCTGGCAAAGATCGTCATCCTGGGCAACCCCGACGAGATCAACGTTCCCGGCGCCACCGTCATCGACCCGCGCAATGCCGAGAAGCACGAGGAGTATGCGCAAAAGTTTGCCGAGCTCCGCGCCAAGAAGGGCGTTACCATCGAGCAGGCTCGCGCCCAGGTGATGGACGCCACCTACTTTGGCACCATGATGGTCAAGATGGGCGACGCCGACGGCCTGGTCTCCGGCGCCTGCCACTCCACCGCCGACACCCTGCGCCCTGCGCTTCAGATCCTCAAGACCGCCCCGGGCACCAAGCTGGTCTCGGCCTTCTTCGTGATGTGCACCGACACCCCGCAGTTCGGCACCGACGGCACGCTGATCTTCGCCGACTGCGGCCTCAACATCAACCCGTCCTCCGACGAGCTCTCCGAGATCGCCATCGCCTCCGCTCACTCCTGGTCCACCTTCATGGGCAATGTTGAGCCGCACGTGGCCATGCTCTCCTACTCCACCATGGGCTCCGCCGGCGGCGAGGTCGCCAAGAAGGTCCAGGAGGCCGTGAAGTTCTGCAAGGAAAAGGCTCCCGAGCTCGCCATCGACGGCGACCTGCAGCTCGATGCCGCTATCGTCCCCACCGTCGCCCAGCTCAAGGCTCCCGGCTCCTCCGTTGCCGGTAAGGCCAACGTGCTCGTGTTCCCCGACCTCGAGGCCGGCAACATCGGCTACAAGCTGGTCCAGCGCTTCGCCGGCGCCGACGCCTACGGCCCCATCCTGCAGGGCATCGCCAAGCCGGTCAACGACCTGTCGCGCGGCTGCTCTGCCGACGACATCGTGGGTGTCGTGGCCATCACCGCCGTCCAGGCTCAGATGGCTGAGTAGCGTACGCACTCGCCCGAAGGCCGTACGGGCTAACCCCTGAAAACGTCCTCGACCATTGAAACGCCCTCGTTCTGCTCCTTCGGAGCTACGAACGGGGGCGTTTCTGGTCTGCGGATTGTTTTCAGGGGTTAGCCCGTACGGCCTTCTACCGCTACGTAGCAATCAGGGTATCTGGGGTGGACGGCGGCTTGGCTACGAGCTGGGGCTGAAGATCTGAATGATTGGATGCCGCTACTGGGAGCGCAGGCGTTGCTGATGATGATCACTTTGGAGATTGAAAGGCCGGTGGGCTTCGGCGGTTGTTGTGCCGGAAACTACATCCTAGTTTGGAGGCGGATTGTGGGATGTGGCTTCCGCTTGGGACCTGTTTGGGAAACTTTGGGACGGAATTTTGCTTTATTGTGGGTCGCACTTTCCGCAACGTGCCTCAACCGGAAAGCGTGTCCCAGTATTTGCGCTCGAAATGGGTTGGGGTTTCCGCCGTCCGCCTGCTAGCAAAAAGGCCTCCCGAGCTGCTGCTCAGGAGGCCTTTCGTTCGATCACAAGCGAACGCGTTAGTTGTTCTTGGTCAGACGCTCGACGTCGTGGGCGATCATGTATTCCTCGTCGGTGGGGATGACCATGACCGTGACGGCGGAACCGGCGGCACTGATGACCTGCGGGCCGTTGCCCACGGCCTCGCGGTTCTTGTTATTGTCGATGCGCACGCCCAGCCACTCAAAGCAGTCACAGAAGGCCTTGCGGATCGACCAGTCGTTCTCGCCGATGCCGGCGGTAAAGGTGATGGTGTCCACGCCCGCCATGGAAGCAATCATAGAGCCGGCCTGCTGCATGGCCTTGTAGGCGAACATATCGAAGGCGAGCAGGCAGCGCTCGTCGCCCTCGGAGGCGCGCGTGCGGATGTCGCGGGCGTCGTTGGAGATACCCGAGATGGCAAGCAGACCAGACTGCTTGTTCATCATGTCATCGACTTCCTGATAACTGTAGCCGCCCTCGCGCTGAAGATAGCACACGGTGGCCGGGTCAATGGAACCACAACGGGTGCCCATCATCAGGCCGTCAAGCGGCGTGAGGCCCATCGTGGTGTCGCGGCACACGCCGTCCTCGATAGCAGCAAGCGAAGCACCGTTACCCAAATGGCACGAAAGCAGACGGTGGCAGCGCGAACCCAGGATCTCCTTGGCCATCATCCACTCATAGCGGTGGCTCGTGCCGTGGGCGCCGTACTTGCGCACGTGGTACTTATCGCACACGTCCTTGGGCAGCGCGTAGGTGTAGGCGACCTCGGGCATGGTCATGTGGAACGAGGTATCGAAGACGGCGACGTTGGGCAGCTCCGGATACTTCTCGCGGCAATACTCGATTGCTGCGGCCTCGCCGTAATTGTGCAGCGGGGCGAGCGGGGCCACCTCGAGAATCTTAGCCATGACCTCGTCGTCGACGACCGCGGAATCATCGAAGTGCCAGCCACCCTGAACGATACGGTGGCCGATGCCATCGATCGTAAAGTCGGTCTTCTCGAGTTCCTCGAGCACACGCGCGATAGCCGAACGATGATCCGGGAAGGGGACCTCCTCGGTCTGCTTGGCGCCACCGTTCTCGGAGTGGCCAAAGATGCCCATGTCCGAACCGATACGTTCGCAGTTGCCCTTGGCGAAAACCTCGCGAGTATCGGTATCCAAAAGCTGATATTTGAGGCTTGAGCTGCCGGCGTTAACAACAAGTACGTTCATGAGACTCCTTTGCAGTGCAATACGGTCGACGCAGACCCCTTAAGGCGGCCGCATTTTAATAAGAAGTTATCACAACTTGATAAATAGCTATCAGGCATATCGCCCAACGAGCACAAAAGAGGGGCCGAACGGCGCTCGGTCGTCCAGCCCCTCCCCTCTTGCAATTACTTGCCGTTGACGATGCGCTCGACGTCGGAAGCGATCATGAACTCCTCGTCCGTGGGAATGACGAAGATCTTGACCTTGGAATCCTTGGCAGACAGGCACCAAGCGCCGTCACCACGCAGGGCGTTGCGGGCATGATCCATCTTGACGCCCATAAAGGCCAGACGATCGGCCACGCCAGCGCGAACGGCCGGAGCGTGCTCGCCGATGCCGGCAGTAAAGACCAGGGTGTCCATGCCGCACATGGAGGTGGCCATCTCGGCGGCCTTGGCGGCAATCTTGTAGACGAACATGTCGAAGGCGAGCTGAGCCTCGGGGTCGCCAGCGGCGGCGAGCTCCTCGACGTTGCGGCAGTCATTGGTCTTGCCGCCGGTCACAGCCAAAAGGCCGGACTTCTTGTTCATCATCTCGTCGACCTCGTCGAAGGTGTAGCCGCCCTCGCGCTGCAGGTAGCACACGGTAGCAGGGTCGATGGAGCCGCAGCGGGTGCCCATCATGACACCGTCGAGCGGGGTCAGGCCCATGGTGGTGTCCATGCACTTGCCGTCCTCGATGGCGCACAGGGAAGCGCCGGAACCGATGTGGCACACGACGACCTTGCGAGCCTCGCCGTTGGTCATCTCGGCAACCTTCTTGGAGATGTAACGGTAGCTGGTGCCGTGGGCGCCGTACTTACGGATATGCAGCTTGTCGCAGACGTCCTTGGGCAGGGCGTAGGTCTTGGCGACCTTGGGCATATTGAAGTGGAAAGCAGTGTCGTAGACCGTGACGTTGGGCAGGTCGGGATACTGCTCGAGGCAGTACTCGATAACGTTGGCCTCGGGGTTGTTGTGCAGCGGGGCGAGCGGAGCGACCTCGCGGATCTTAGCGAGAACGTCCTCGTCGACGAGGGAGGAGTCGCCAAAGTACCAACCACCCTGAACGATACGGTGGCCGATGCCCTCGATCTTGACGCCGTTGGCCTCGAGGTCCTTCAGGACGACCTCGATGGCGACCTTGTGGTCGGGGAACTCGATGTTCTCGGTCACCTTCTTGGAACCGTTGGCAGCGTGGGTGAAGGTACCGCCGGTAAAGCAGACGCGCTCGCAGGAGCCCTTTGCGGACACCTTGTGGGATTTGGTATCGATGACCTGATACTTAAGGGTCGAAGATCCTGCGTTGACGACCAGAACGTTCATGTGTCTCCCTACTAACAGGCGGTGTGGCGCCGCCAGGTTACATACGCTTCAATAATAAACCCAAACGCCCTCGCGCTCGGGTTTATTGCGTTGATATATAAGTTATCGGTGCCCAAATACTCACGGCCTTTGACTTGTAAGACGAAATAGCGCGGGGATATACACCAGGGAAGAAATCCCGAGCGCAACAAGCAATACGACTCGAATGCCCGCAACGCTACTCAACACAGCGTTGAGCAGATAGAAAAGGATGGCACCCACCGCCACCATCTGGCTTTGAACCGAAATCAGCGAACAGCGCATCGATGAATCGGCAGCATTTTGGAAAACTGAGTATTTGATTGGGGCAAACAACGAGTACGCAACCGTCTGCAGCACATAGAACACGGGCAGCAAATTAGCCGGAGTAAGGGGAATCAAAAACAAAGCTGTCAACGCTAAGCGAATGATGCCGCAAATACGCGCAAAACGGCCCTTGTCGACACGAGCAATCACACTGGGCACGAT
Source organism: uncultured Collinsella sp. (assembly GCA_937925715.1). Lineage (GTDB taxonomy): Bacteria > Actinomycetota > Coriobacteriia > Coriobacteriales > Coriobacteriaceae > Collinsella. The sequence goes on along the minus strand of CALAMG010000034.1, from coordinate 99,181 downwards.
AAACCCTATGGAGGCGGAGGCAAGGAGCTGGATCGCAATGGTCACGCCCGAAGCGACGGCATTCATTCCGCGACCCGCAAGCAGCAGTGAGAAAAAGTCTTCCAGGGCGACTAAAGCAAATGCCTGAGAATAGTCCATGATGAACGCCGAACGAAGAATACCATTACACGCAATAGCGGCACCGATCATCTTCGGGCTAATTCCACGTTCAGGTGTCGCCGCAGCGCCCTCTCTTCGCATCTCAGGAATGCAGACAACGACAACCAACGTCAACACCATTGCGATGATATCTGCCGAAAGACCAATGAGATATGCACCGACAGACGAAATGAAACCGCCCACGCAAGCGGAGATGGCATAAGAGACATAGAAAACAAATCGCTCAACGACATTAAGTCTTACGAGCTGGTCCTGAGAGACGCTGTCAATGTAAATCGCTTCTATGGATCCGCTCACACATGCAACTGCAAATCCTTTGAGAGCAAACGCGCCGATTAAAAGCAGAGGAGAACGGGCGAAAAGTAGGGCGGCGTAGTATCCAAGCATTCCCACGACGCCAACGAGACCGCTTGTCTTTCGTCCAAACCTGTCAGCAATATAACCAGTAGGAACCTCAAGAATGAACTTACTCACTTGGTATGCAATCATCATGCTAGAAATCGCTACCATGGAGAGTCCGACGAATTCAAGGTAAACCGTCAGAAAATACAAAATGGTGCTGAAGTTCGACAGAAAAACGAACGTCATATAAAGCAAAACCGTACGGTTTTTCATGCTCCGCCCTCCAAGAGCCAATAGCCCAAATCGAAATCTTGGAAAAGCATGAGGGCAAAGCCGTCAGTCATGTGTTACAAGGCGTCAACATTCACTTGACGCCACGAGACCAAATGACCTCACGAAGCGAGATGACGCAATAGGTGAAGAAATACCGTCTGGTGTCGATCGGTCCAGGCATTTTGTCGATAGCAAAAATAGATGGGCAAGGCTACGTCATGCGAGCCTTCGATGGAGCACTCGCTCACTTCCAGTCCATCTGATGCGAGAGAAGAGCCAGAAAAACTCAATATCAATCCCCCGGCTTGGAGGAACTCAGCCTGCGCCCTGTTTCCGTATTCGACGTCGCGGAAGCGGAAATTAACCAGCTGAGCCTCGGGACATTGGTTGATTGCATTGAGACAGGGTGACAAATTAATGGGAACAGCCAGCCTGCCGCCCAGCAACTCACGAACGGTCATAGCACCCACAGATTGATGACCCGCTGGACACGAAAGAACCTTGAGCTCCTTTTCACCCAAGTATTTCGAAGAAAGGACACTATCCCTTGGTTCCTCAAATGAGATGGCCGCATCCGAAATGCCAAGCACAAGTGATTCAAAGCATGTGGCCGTTGGCTGATGCCAAACATCAAGGTGAATCTGGGGGTGCGAGCTTTCAAACGAGTCGTACCAGTTTTCGGAAAAAAGACGCCCCCGCCCGTGAAGACAGGGGGCGTAAAGACGGAAGTGGCCGTCGGGCGAAACGCCGCCGTTCCCCGATTGAGCGTACTTTTTGAGATCGTCGACTTGTGCCAGGATCACGCGTGCACGACGCGCAAATTCTCTGCCCGCCGGAGACAAAACAGCCTCCCCCGCCGATCGGTCGAGCAAAACAATCTGATACTCAGATTCCAACTTTTTGATTGCCGACGAAACGGCCTGTGGGCTCACGTGAACGGCGCGAGCCGCTTTGCGCACGCCGCCGTAGTTCGCTACCGCTTGAAGGTATTCGAGTTGAGAAAGCTGCATAGGTTACTCCAAAGGCAGCCAAGGCGACGGGCTGCGCGTCCTCAGATGAGGTTCTCGCCCAGGTTCTTGCCGCCGAGGACGTGCATGTGGAAGTGCATGACGGTCTGACCGGCGTTGACGCCCTTGTTGGAGATGACGCGGAAACCGTCCTCCAGGCCCTTGGCCTTAGCGACCTCCTGGATGGCGTGAGCCATGGAGCCCATGGTCTCGGCAGGCACGTTGTCGGCGATGTCGCTGTAGTGCTTCTTGGGGATCACGAGGGTGTGGACCGGCGCCTGGGGGTTGAGGTCGTCGAACGCGATGACCTGGTCGTCCTCATAGACAACGGTCGAGGGGATCTCGTGGTTGGCGATTTTGCAGAAGATGCAATCACACATGGTTGGTTCCTTTCTCACAGACCAAGGTAATTTTATTTGGTCGGGATGGTTAGAACGAGAGGTTGTCGTCGGTGTTGGCGGCCTCGCCGTCGGCGAGCACGTCGTTGCCGTCGACGTCCTTAAGGAGCACCGAGACCTTCTGCTCGGCATCGGACAGGCGGGTGCGCAGGCTCTTGAGGAGCTCGACGCCGCGGGTATAGCTCTCGAGCGACTCCTCGAGCTCCATATCGCCCGACTCCAAGCTACGGATGATGAGCTCCAGTTCCTGCGAAGCCTGCTTGTACGTAAGCTGCTCGACCGGGGTCTTCTCTGCCATATCTGTTTCCTTTCCTAAAGGTTTATCGCTATGAAACGCGGCTTACTCGACCGTATCGACCGTTGCCGCCACGTTGCCGTCTACCATACGCACGCGAATGGCGTCGCCTGGCTTAAAGGTCTTGGCGCTCGTAGCCACACCGGCTTCGCTATATGCAATGGAATAGCCGCGGGCAAGAACCTTGAGCGGCGACAGGGCATCGAGCGAGGCTGCCGCACGGCCCAGTTCGGACGCGGGTTTGCTAAGCATCGTACGTCCCTGATGCTCCAGACGGGAACTCGCAAGCGTGAGCGCATGACGCTTGCCATCGAGCCCCGAGGTGCTTGCGACCAAGCGCTCGGGCAGACGCTCGAAGTTGGAGCGGAAGGCCCCAACCGAACGCGTTATGGCGCCGGACAGACGATCGGCCGTCAGGGCAAGCTCAGACTCGCGACGCTCGACCATAAACGTCGGATCGTTGAGGCACGGGCGGCATGCGGCCGCATCGAGCGCGTCGCCCAGACGAGCCGTATAGGTGCCCCAGGCACGACGACCGCGCTGGTCGAGCATTTCCAGATCGACCTGATCCGACCCAATCATCGATGCCATCGCAGCACCCAGACGCTGATGGCGTGTCTCGAGCACATCGGCCAGCTCCGTCATAGCCGGCGCCACCGATTCTGCCGCTGCCGTTGGCGTGGAGGCGCGACGGTCGCTCACCATATCGCAGATCGAGGTATCGGGCTCATGCCCAATGCCCGTCACCACGGGCACGGGACAGGCTGCCACCGCACGGGCAAGCTCCTCGTCGTTAAAGGTCATGAGGTCCTCGAAGGAACCGCCGCCACGCACGAGCAAAATGCAATCGGGCGCCGGCGTAATGGCAGCGGCGCGGTGTAAGCCTTCAATAAGCTCGGCCGGCGCACCCTCGCCCTGGACCTTTGCGCCCACGCAGACAAGCTCGACGAGCGGGTTGCGACGGCGCAGCGTACGCTTGACGTCGTCGATTACGGCGCCCGAAAGCGAGGTAACGACCGCCACACGTGAGCAAAACACCGGAATGCGACGTTTGCGCGCCTCGTCCATCAGGCCCTCGCGGCGTAGCTTATCGGCCAACTGAGCCACCTGCTGACGCAGCAAGCCCTCCCCCGCCAGCGAGAACGAGCGGGCGACGAAGCTCATGCGACCCGTAGGCTTGTAGAGATTGAAGCTGCCCTTAAAGCTCACCTGCATGCCATCACGCAGATCGAAGGTACGCTTAAGGTAGGCGCCCTTCCAGATGATGCAGTCGACGGCCGCCGAGTCGTCCTTAATTTGGAAGTAGCAGTGGCCGCTTCGGGCGTTAGGACCACGAAAACCCGTGACCTCACCCAAAACGCTCAGCTGCGGAATGGCATCGAGCGCGCCGGCGGCAATCTCCACCGCTTGGCTCACGCTGAGCTCTTTGCGCTCCTGCTCATCCGAACCGTCGAACTCGGCGGAAACGGTATTGCCGGTCAGATTCCAGCCTGCCACGCAGCCCCCTTTCGTCATCGTGCACATGGGCTCCGGCCCTGCGCAAATTCAAGTCCAACACATAGTACAGCGCCGCGGGGACACAAATCCCCACGGCGCCCGTCGGTCCTATTTGTTATCGGTTGGAGTTTCTGTTGTAGCGAGCCATCAGGTAGAGCAGCTGAATAATCGAGGTGAGCGCCGCCGCCACGTAGGTGAGCGCGGCCGCCGTCAGGACCTTCTTGGCACCGTTGACCTGCTTGGAGCTCATGCCCGACTGCTCGATATACGCCACGGCGCGGCGACTGGCATCGATCTCGACCGGCAGCGTAACCAGCTGGAACAGCACGCTAAACGAGAAGAAGACTAGCGCGAGGGTCGTGAGCCCCGCGATGTTCATGAACAGGCCCATGAGCAGCACGATCGTCCAGGTGTTCTGGGTAAAGTTGACGACGGGGACCAAAGCGGTACGTACCTTCATCATGGCGTAACCGCTTTGGCGCTGGGCGGCATGGCCCGCCTCGTGGCAGGCGACGGCAACACTTGCGACCGACCCGCCCGAACGGTTGGCATCCGACAGATACAGGTTGTTGTCCTGCGGGTTGTAATGATCGGTGAGCTCGCCGGCAACGCCCTTGATGCCCACGGCGCTACAACCGTTGGCATTGAGCATGCGGCGAGCGACCGTGGCACCCGTATCGCCGTCCGAGCGCACCTTAGACCACGTCTTGTACGTCGAGTTGATATAGCTCTGCGCGGCAAGGCCAAGCACCGTGCAGACAAGAACAACCAGCAGGTACAGCGGGTCAATGCCAAAGCCGTATCCATAGTAATAAGGCATGCGAATTCCTCCGAATCGAGTTACACGTTGGAGGCATTCTACCCACTCAGCCGGCTAGGCTTCCCTATAACAGTTCAATCTTTCCGTCCTTCACGGTGAGTCCCATGTTGCCCGAGAGCAGATCGTCCAGGCGCGAGCCCACGAGCTCAAAGCGCCAGCCTTCGCGCAGGGGACTCTGCTCGGGGTGCTCAATATAGTCGGCCAGGTCATCGCGCGAGGCAATGACCGAGGTCGCCACGCCCGAACGCTCGGCAACCAGACGAATAAGCGCGTACATGAGATCCGTCACGCTCTCCAACTCCGGCGAAATTTGGCGATGCCCGCGCACCATGAGCGGCAGGCGATCGTGCGGGCAGCTCGCACCGCGCTTGATGGCCATAAGCGCGCCGTCCACGTCGCGCTCCCCCAGCTGGTCGGTACCGCGAATGCTGCGGAATTCCTCAACACGCACGGGATTACGTTTAACCAGGGCCAGCAGCGTATCGTCGGACATGACCCACTTGCGCGGGATGTTGCGGCGCTCGGCGCGGTCCTCGCGCCAGGCGGCGAGCTCGCGCGCAATGCCCAGCTGATGGCGGCTGCAGGAGTTGATGCGCTTGACCTTGCGGAATGCCTCGTGACGATCGGCGCGATAGTGTGACTCGTCGGCCAGCGGTCGCAACTCGTCGAGCACCCAGTCCACGCGGCCCAGCTCACGCAGGCGGCTCATCATCTCGGTATAGGCGACAATCAGGTACTTGACGTCATCGATCGCGTACTCGATCTGTTTGTCGGTCAGCGGGCGGCGCGACCAGTCGGTCAGCGACTCGGTCTTAGGCAACGAAACGCCGCAAAACGTCTGCACGAGCGCGCCGTAGGAAATCTGCTGGCGCTCGCCCAAAAAGGCGGCGGCGACCTGTGTATCAAAAATGGGACGCGGCAGCACGCCCACGGTATGGAGCATAACCTCCATATCCTGCGAGCAGGCGTGAAACACCTTGGTCACGCTCTCATCGCCCGTAAGCTCGGCGAGCGGCGATAGGTCGTCGATCACCAAAGGATCGACCGCGACGCTCTCGGCAGGGGTGGCGATTTGGACCAAGCACAGGCGCGGGTGGAACGTGCGCTCGCGCAAAAACTCGGTATCGACGGCAATCGCGTCGAACTCGCGGGCGCGCTGGCAAAAGTCGAGTAGAGCCTGATGTGTGGAAATGTACATATCAACCCATCGAATAAGGTTAGGCCCGAAAAACACGGGTAGGATATCGGCATTGCCTTACAACTATACTCGGTTAGTCACAGAACGGGAACGTAAGTATGCGCTGCCTTATCATCCACAACCCGGCATCGGGCCCTAGCTCAGATGAAATCTACGCGTTCACGCACGCCCTCGCGCAGGGCGGCGACGAGGTCGTGATGCGCTTTATCGGCGATGGCATGGAACCCGAGGACGCCGTGGCAGACGTGCGCGAGTTTGATCGCGTGGTCGTTTCGGGCGGCGACGGCACCGTCTCCAACGTGCTCGACCAGATGCGCGGGTGCGGTGTCCCCACGCTCGTCTTCCCCTCCGGCACAGCCTGCCTGTTCTTTAACAACATCGGTAATGCCCCCGAGGCAGCGGCGCTTGCCAAGGCTTGCCGCGCCGGTCGCACGGTCAAAGTGGACATGGGCGAGCTCTTTTGGCTCGACGAGAACGGCAACGAGAAGCGCCACGGCTTTATCATCATCGCCGGCTCGGGCTTCGATGCCGAGATCATGATGAAGGCCGCCCCCGCCAAAAACGACATCGGCGAGATCGCCTATTTCCTGTCGGCGCTCGCCACACCCAACCCCACGGTGGCGCATTTTACGATTGAGCATGACGGCATTGTCGAGGAGCTCGATGGCATCTGCTGCATGGCCGGCAACACCTCGGTCATTCAAAACGACATCAACCTGTTCCCCGATTGCCGCATGAACGACGGCATGGTCGACATCGCGGTCATCGAGCCCGTAAAAACCGTCCAGCTCCTGCCCACCGTGATCACCGCCGCACTCGACCCCGCCGGCAAGGTGCTCGGCCGTCCGCAGTTCAAGATCATCCAGACCAAGGAAGCCAAGATCACCTGCACGCCGTCGCTGGGCATGCAGTTCGATGGCGAGATCATCTCCAGCAACTCGGGCGTCTTTGGTGCCCGCGCGCTTCCGCAATGCCTCGATCTCATCGTCGACGAATTCTCCCCGCTCGAAAAATAGGAGGACCCCATGAACGACAACCCCCTGATTGGCTTTATCGTCATCGTCTTGGCCATGCTCGTCGGCTATGCGATTAACGTGATCCACCGCCGGAAGAAGTAATTCCACATTGGTATGATATTCATCCAATTATCGTCTCCCCCGTTGTTTATGCATTTGCCAGACAGCGGGGGATTTTTCTTTGTGCCCCGTGCAAGGCGCTTTATTCAGATACAGTAATTGCAGGGCGTCTTTATTTAACTAAAGCTAGATAATGAGTATTCTTGTCCGCTCATCGCATATTTTAGGACGCTCATCGAGTATTTCATCGAAATAGATGAATACTATTTAGACTTCCGATAGGCTAATAGATGTATTTATTAGCTGAAATCCTGCACGGTTCCGCGGGGTTTCAACGGTTGGGAGGGATCATGAGGTTTACTCATCCTGTCAACACGCTCAAAAAGCTCGGCTGCGGCCTTGCGTTTGGAGCAGCGGCCATCATGGCCATGCCGACTTCGGCGCTCGCCTGCACCCAGATCTACATGGGCAGCAAGCTTACGGCAGACGGCAACACGTACTACGGCCGTTCCGAGGACTTCGGTCCGCGCTATGTCAAGCACTTTGGCATTGAGCCCGCACACAAGGACGGCAACAAGTACACCTCGGTCGAGTCCGGTTTTGAGTACAAGTCCAAGGGCGCAACCTACCGCTACACCTTCGTTCGCGACAACCCCTCTCAGTGGGAAGATCGCTACGACGCATATTCCGAGGCTGGCATCAACGAGAAGGGCGTTTCCTGCTCTGCCACGCTGAGCACCTCCTATAACGAGAAGGCCGAAGAGGCCGATCCCATCACCGAGGAGACTGGCATTGGCGAGTACAGCTATGCCAGCGTCATCCTGGGCGAGAGTGCCACGGCCCGCGAGGGCGTCGAGCTCATCGGCAGCCTGATCGACGAGCAGGGCGTCTGCTCCAACGACCAGATCATCATCGCCGACAGCACCGAGACCTGGCTGTTCGCCGCGCTTTCCGGCCATCAGTGGATTGCTATGAAGCTCGCCGATGACATCGCCTCGCTCAACCCCAACATCGGCAACCTCACCTATAACGTAGACCTCGATGACACCGAGAACTGTCTCCATTCCGAGGGCATCGAGTCCATGCCCAAGGAGAAGGGCTTTGCCGAGTACACCGACGGCAAGTTCGACGTCGCCAAAACCTACGGCGAGGAGATCGGCGAGGCCGGTATGCACCAGTGGTCGCGCTATATCCAGGGTCGCGATTACTTCATGGCCCCGCTGGCTGAAGGCACTGACTACGAGATCGTGAAGGACGAGCGTGAAGATGCTCGCGCCACGACCGGCGCCCTGGTCCACGAGATGCAGCCGCTGTTCTTCCAGCCCGGCAAGTCCGACTGGAACACCTTCGAGATGATCCGTTCCTTCGCCGCCCGCGGCGAGAATGTCGCCGGCCTCAACGCCAACACCGACGGCGCCTATGCCATCGGCTCCAACCGCAACACCGAGATCCACACCTTCCAGATTCGTCACGGCATGGATCCCGAGATCGCGACCATCCAGTGGGAGATGCTCTCCAACGCCGAGTTCTCCGTCGCTATCCCCCTCTACTCTGCACTGCTCACCGAGGTCAGCCCCTACTTTAGCGATCAGGATGTCTCCTTCGATCACTGCGAAGAGGAAGACGTCGTGAACAACGAGGAGCCCAAGAACTCCATCAACTACGTCCTCATGGACATCAACACGCTCGCCTATGAGAACCGCGACCACTGCGCTACCGGCGTCCGCGCCTACCTCGATGCGCTGCAGAAGGAACTCATCGAGCAGAACCTGACCGTCGACGAGGCCATGCAGGCCGCCGAGAACACCGAGGCCCGCACCGCCCTGGCCAACAAGGCCGGCAAGGCTGCCACCAAAAACACCTACATCAAGTGCAAGGCCATGCTCGAGGAGATGCGCGACTACCTCAAGGAGGAGGATTTCTCCGAGGAGTTCGTCCCGAGCGACTACGATGCCGACAACGACTGCCTGGTCAAGTCCATCACCTACGCCGACGAGGCCCTCTCCGATGAGGACGTAGCCGAGCCCGAGGTCGAGAAGGAAGAGGCCACCGAAGAGAAGTCCGAGGGCAACAACATGGCCGCCATGGCCGTTGGCGCCGTCGTCATCATCGGCGTCTGCGGCTTCGTGCTCTATCGTCGCAAGAAGGCCTAAGAACCCCCACCTTAAGGCGCAGGCGGGATGGCCAAGGTCGCCCGCCCGCCCAGCCACCCATTCGACCGGCGGGAAACATCGCCGAAATCTTTTCAAAAAAGATTCCCTGCACACACTTCGCTGTGCTATAGTGCAGCGCAACAGCAACTAGGTGCGACCGCGCCACGGCATCACGAAAGGAGCCACCAACATGAAGAACACGATGAAGTCTCTCAACAACTGGTGGTGGCGTGATGCGAATACGATCGGTCGACGGTGAGTCCCTCACACCTGTTTTTGCGCTCTAGGTGATTAGAAGGCCTCCGGTTTCGACCGGGGGCCTTTTTCTATCTCGAGCCCGATCGCATTCGCATCGCGCGCCTCCGCTTTCTTCTCTTTCACTTCCCCTCCGAAAGGATTTTCACCATGTCTCAGAACACCACCACCGCCCAGCCCCGCACCGTCCAGACCGCCGACCGCGGCAAACTCGACGTCCGTGCCCTTGTCTTGCTCGCCATCCTGCTTGCCGCTGGCTTCATCCTCAACTTCACCGTCGGCAAGGCTATCTCCGGCATCTCGGGCGGTATGATCAGCCCCGAGTTCATTATCTCGGCCTTCTGCCTCACTATCCTGGTCGTGCGCCCCAACATCGGTCAGGCACTCGTCATCGGCCTGATCTCGGCCGCCGTGATCCAGATCACCACCACCTCGCCGTTTGTCGATTTTGCCGCCGAGGGCATCGCTGCCATGCTCATGGCCGTCATTGTCAACGCTGCCGCCAAGGACGGCCAGGTTAAGCCCGCCGTCGCCATCGTCGCAGCCTTCGTGACCACCTTTGTCTCGGGCGTCATCTTCATGGTCATCAAGATGGCCATGCTCGGCGTGGTGAGCGAGCTCGCCGCTGCCATGCTGCCCGTCGTCGCCATGACCGCCGTCTTTAACGCCATCCTGGTCGGCGCTCTCTACCTGCCCATCCAGAAGTCCCTTAAGCTCAACTAACCTGCCCGGCTTTACGAGCCACCCCATCTTGGCGTTCATTCGTCGCTCGCGTACCCAAGTACGCTTCGTTCCTCTTTCGCGCCAACCTGGGGCACCTCGTAAAGCCGCCTCCGTACTTCACCACCAAAGACTGTCCCAAACAACGAGCTTTTGGGGACGTTCTTAAACGACTAGTCATGTAAGAACGTCCCCAATGACTATGAAAGGTATCCATGGAAACGATCATCAACGTCGACGATGTCTCGTTCTCCTATGGCACGCAGACCGAGCAGGCGCTTAAGCATATCTCGCTCGGCGTGAACAGGGGAGATTTTATCGGCATTATCGGGCCTTCGGGCGCCGGTAAGTCCACACTTGCCGCCTGTCTGTCGGGCGCCGTACCTCACCACTACACCGGCGCCTTTTATGGCTCCGTGTTAGTTGACGGCCACGACACCTGCGAGGTCTCGCTCACCGACATATCGCAGATCGTCGGCAGCGTGTTGCAGGACATCGATACCCAGATGGTCGCTTCGGTCGTTGAGGACGAAATGCTCTTTGGCCTCGAGAACTTTGGCGTTCCGCACGACCAGATCGAGCAGCGCTTGAGCGAGACGCTTAAGACCGTCGGTATCAGCGACCTGCGCGACCGCGAGATCCCCACGCTTTCGGGCGGCCAAAAGCAAAAGGTTGCCATCGCCGCCATCCTCGCCATGCGTCCGCGCGTGCTCGTGCTCGACGAACCCACCGCGGCGCTCGACCCCGCCAGCTCCACGCTGGTCTTCGAGACCCTGCGTGAGGCCAACCGTGCACTCGGCATCACCATCGTTGTCGTTGAGCAAAAAGTCGCCCTGCTTTCGGAGTATTGCAACCGCGTGCTCGTGCTCAATCATGGCGAAATCGCGCTACAGGGCAAGCCGCACGAGGTCTTCGCGCACACCGATGAGCTCCGCGCCATCGGCGTCGATTGCCCGCGTGTCACGCGCATTTTCAACAGCCTCGAGGCCGATGGCCTGGCCAGCGGCACTCCCTGTTTGGATGTTGATGAGGCCGAGCGCCTGATTACGGGCATCGTCGACCCCGCACACGCAAACAGCGACACTCAGGCACCCGCCGGCTCACCGCACGCACCGTCGTTGCGCCCGCACGCCAAGGACGCCGAGCCCGTGCTCGCCTTCGATCACGTTGAGTTTGCCTATCCCAATGGCGGCGCCGCCGTCCACGACCTCAACCTGACCCTCTATCCCGGCGAGCTCGTGGGCATCGTCGGCCAAAACGGCGCCGGCAAGACCACACTCACCAAGCTGCTCACAGGCCTGCTTAAGCCCGCCTCGGGCAGCGTGCGCGTCACGGGACTGGATACCGCAGCCGTCCCCACGAGCCGTATCGCCCGCGAGGTCGCAACGCTCTTCCAAAACCCCGACCGCCAGATCTGCAAGGACACCGTGCTCGACGAGGTCGCCTTTGGCCTGGAGCTTGCCGGCATCGACCGTGCCGAGGCGCTGCGTCGCGCCCAGCTCGTCATCGACCGCTTTGGCTTGCCGGCCGACGAGGCGCCCTTCTCGCTCTCGCGCGGCCAGCGCCAGATGGTGGCACTCGCCTCCGTCGTGGTCGTAGAGCCCAAAATCGTGGTGCTCGACGAGCCTACGAGCGGCCTTGACTACCGCGAGTGCATGACCGTCATGGAAACCGTTCGCACCATGGCCGAGCGCGGCTGCGCTGTAATCATGGTCTGCCACGACATGGAAGTCGTCTCCGACTTTGCCGAGCGCATTGTAGTAATGGCCGACGGCCGCATCCTCGAGCGCGGCCGCACGCACGAGCTGTTCTCGAACATCGAGCTCATGCAGCGAGCCTACGTTGAGCCGCCCCAGGTCATAGAGCTTTCTCGTCGCCTGGCATCCTCCGTCTCTCCCGCCTTTGCACAGGTGAGCGAGGTCACCGATATCGTTCGCATTACCGAGGAGATGGTCCACCGTGGTTAACGTCATCGACTATATGCCGGGCGATACACTGCTGCACCGCTTGAACCCGGTCGTCAAATTGGGCCTTGCCGCCGCCATCATCATCGGCATCTTCCTGTCCGACACCTACGTGGCGCTGTTGGGCTTTTTGGCGCTCACCCTTGCACTGGGCGCCTACGCCGGTGTCGTCGACCGCCTGCTCGCGCTGCTCAAGCTGCTGATTCCGCTCGCGCTCATCATGCTGGTGCTTCAGCTGGCTTTTATGCGCGACGGCAACATGGTGTGGGGCTTTATCACCGACACGGGCCTCATTACCGGATCGAAGGCCTGCCTACGCCTGTTGGGCGTGGCGCTGCCACTCATCCTCATGCTTATGGTGACCAAGCTCAACGACCTCGCCAACGCTTGCGTCGAGGTGCTGCACGTGCCATATCGCTATGCCTTCACCTTTACCACGGCGCTGCGTTTTGTGCCGGTATTTGGCCAGGAAATGAACGCCATCATGGAGGCGCAGACTGCACGCGGCGTCGAATACGACACTAAGAATCCCGTCAAGAAACTCAAACTCATGCTGCCGCTGTGTGTGCCGCTGCTTATCTCGAGCGTGGGCAAGACCGATGCCACCGCGCTTGCCGCCGAGCAGCGCGGCTTCTACCTGCGCACGCGTGCGAGTTCGTATAAGCGCTACCCCATCAAAGGCTTGGACATTGCCGTACTTATCATCAGCATCGCCCTTATCGCCATCGGCTTCCTGTTCTAGTTCACCACCGACAGCAACCGCCCAACGCAAAAGGCCTCAGCTCGCACCAAACGAGCCGAGGCCTTTACTGTTTCACCAGATAAAACCTGCCAAAATTAACCTGTCCCTTTTTGACAGGTCGAAAGCTAGAGGCGGTAGGGGGCGCCGCTGCGGATGATGGATTCGCGCACCAGGACATCCATGGCATCGAGGGTGATCTCGGGCATCTCTCGATACTTCTGCAGCACCGATAGCTCGGTGCAGGCCAGAATGACACGGTCGCAGCCACTACGAGCGAACTCCCACATCACGCGGTCGAACTTATCCATATCGGGCTCACGTCCGGCCTTCACATCATCGTAGATAAGCGACATCACATCGTTCTGACGTTTCTCGCTGGGATAGACGACCTCAACACCCGCAGCCCTACATTCGCGGCCGTAGACGCCCGCGCCCACGGTTCCGTCGGTGCCCATGATGCCAATCTTGTGCACCGGCTCTGCCGGCATACTCAGGTTGGGATCGAACTCGCACTCCCCCATCACCGCACCGGCCAGAGCATAGCGCACCGACTCACGCGGCATGTGGATAATCGGCACCTTCGTAAACGACTGGATCTGGTCGTAGAAGTAGTGTGACGTGTTGCAGGGAATGGCAATGTGCGCACAGCCCAGCGACTCGAGTGCCTGGGCACACTCTTTCATGGTCGCCAGCAGCTTGGCATGCTCGCCGGTTTTAATGGCCAGCGTGCGGTCGGGCATGGTCGACTTGGAGAGCACCACCATGTCGATATGTTCCTGATCGCAGGCAGCAGCCGTGTGGCGCACCACCTGGTCGTAGTAATACGACGTGGCCTCGGCGCCCATGCCGCCGATAACTCCCAGCTTTTCCATCGCCGCCTCCTTGGTGACGCTTGCGCAATTGCGCGTATCATACCCGCGCCCGCCCGATGCAAACCGGGCGGGCGCCGCACTCATCTACTTGTAATACGTCTTGAACAGCTTAAAGTGGCGCAGCTTGGTGTGCCACATGCGAAGCCAGCGGTTAAAGACAAAGTCGCCCTTCATAAACGAAGGGTCGGCGCCCTTGCCTTCCTTGTCCAGGCGATGCACCTTAGCGCGCAGCTCGGGATCCTTGACGTACTTGTCGACGACGCCCATGGGGACGACCATCCACAGGGCCTCGTCCTGAGCCGTCACAAACTCCGGCTCAAATGGACGGTTGAACACATACTCGTCCACCACATACTTGGCAACGTTAAAGCCACTGTTAGTGACGTAGTAGTTACTGCGGCCCTGGCGCGTGTTGAAATCGAAGAACTTAAACGAGCCGTCGCGCTCGTCGTACTTAACGTCAAAGTTGGAATAGCCCACAAAGTGAAGGTCCTCGAGCAACTTGCGCACGCCGCCCATGAGCTCGTCATTGGGCTCGGTGATGATGCAGGCGTGGTTGCCGACACCGTGAGGCTGATGCTCCTCGAGCAGCACGTGACCCAGGCACATCATGCGCACCTTGCCGTTGCGGTCGGAATAACTGGTGAGCACGCGCATGTACTCGTCGTTGCCGGGCACGCGATCCTGCAAGATCAGGTCGTCGGTGTAGCCGCTGGCATACGAATCGCGAATGACCTGTTCCAGCTCGGCGCGGTCGGCAATCTCATAGGCCTTCTTCTGGCCCTCGAACTCGTGCTGCCACCACATGATGCCGTCAGAAGGCTTCAGAATCATCGGGTAGGGAAAATCGATCTGATCGAGCACCTCGGCAGGTGCCTCGCCTTGGTCGTTCAGCATCGCCATGGTGAAGGTAAAGGTATGCGGATAAGGCACGCCATGCTTCTCGCACAGCTCGTAGAAGATCTCCTTCTTCTGGCACTGCTCGAGCATGCTATAGGGAGCGTAAGGCGCGACGATGTTATCCGCCAACTCATGAGCATCCTTGGCCTGAGCCACGAGGGCAACATAGTTGTCGCCACAGCCCACAAGGACAATCGTCTTGTCGGCATGCGCTTGGGCAATGCCGTTGACGGTTTTGAGCATCACGGGCATGGTGTCGATATCCACGTTGGGCGTGTAGTCGATAATCTGGCTGCGGTACGCGGGACCCGTCTGATACTTGCCAAAGACCAGACTCTTGACCTGGTACTCCTCGTAGAAGGCGCGCGCCACCGAATAGGCGTTGATGTCGCCACCGAGCAGCACGGGAATGAACTCGCGCTCTGAAAATTGCAATGCCATGGAAACTTCCTATCATGAACTGCCCACACAACGGGCGGTCTTTGCGCAACTGATTTATTCTAGCGTGCCAAGCCGCCGGCGCCCAAAGCTCCACCGTATCTATGGCAATCAACGTAATCGTCCAGCACGAAGGCCAGCACGAAGACGGCGCTCACCGTTGTATGACAACGGGCAATAACCCTACCATTGTTGTAGGATTCAACATGTTGCCCGCCCCGTCGAAAGGTGCACCGTGCCCCAGGCTCATCCGATCAACAACCCCATCATTGACGCCGCCAAGCGCGAACTTGCGGATCGTGCCCAGACGGCAGTTCCCCTACGCACCGCAAACGATGCTTACAACGGGCCTGCCCGTATCGTCTCAATCAACACGTCGGAGCACAAAGGCACTCGCAAGTCGCCCGTCGCCGATGGACGCGACACCGTCATCGAGCAATTTGGCCTCGCTACCGATGCGCACGCCGGACATTGGCACCGCCAGGTCTCTTTTTTAGCCGCGGAGTCCATCCAGACGGCGCAGGCACGCGGGCTCGACGTACACGAGGGTGACTTTGGAGAGAACTTCACCACGCAAGGCATCAATCTACTCTCGCTCCCCCTGGGAACGCAGCTCAAGATTGGCAACGATGTCCTGGTCGAAATCAGTCAGATCGGTAAGGTCTGCCACATCCGCTGTGCCATCTACTATCTCGCCGGCGACTGCATCTTTCCCCACGAGGGCGTTTTTGGCGTGGTGCTAAAGGGCGGAGAGGTCCATACCGGCGACGAAATCCAGGTGGTCAAGCTCGGCGACGGCACTTGCTCGTTCACCCCCGCCGAGGCGCTCGAAGAGATTGAGCAGGCTCGCCAGGAGGGCACGCTGTAGTTGTAAAACCCCACGTTGAGATAGCTTTTACAGCCCAAAGTTCCTCTTAAACAGGCCCCCGTAACGTTAAAGTTGAACTCTATGGTTTCTCAACAATTCATCATAACTGCAGGTCAAAGCCAAAGCCTCAAGTTCAACTTGACCCTTTGGAACCTTTAAGGTTCAAGTTGAGGTCGAAAGCAGTAGTAGAATACCGTTCGAACCATAACCTACGATTGATTGCAGAGGGACTGGATGCAGCATTCGAATCATCGCACCGCAGCGTTCATTGCGTCGAAGCCGGCTCGTATCATCACGAGCGCCGTGCTCGCCGTTGCGCTGACGGCCACGCCGATGCTCTCCCCCGTTGCGGCGTATGCCGCCTCGCAGGCAACGCAGGACCAGCTTTCCGCAGCCCAGCAGAAGATCGAAGCCGCCACGAGCGCCTACAACGACGCCCGCACCAAACTCGATGACCTGCAAAAGCAGATTGACTCCAATGAGGCAAGCATCGAGGAAATCGAGGCCAAGCTTCCCGAGCAGCAGGCCAAGGCAAGCTCCGCCATGCGCGATCTGTACAAGTATCAGAAGGGCACCAATCCCATCGTGAGCTTCCTGGTCAACGCACAGAGCCTGGGTGAGTTCATCACGACCTGCAAATACACCAACCAGATCACGAGCTCGAGCGTCGACGAGATCGAACAGCTCAATAACATGCAAACCGAACTCGAGCAGAACAAGGCTGAGCTCCAGCAGGCCAAGTCTCAGCTTGAGGCAGAGCAGAAAAACGCCGAGGATGCGCTGGCACAGGCCCAGCAGCTCCGCAGCGAGGCACAGGCAAAAGCCGAGCAGGAAAATGCCGCCGAGCTTGCCAAGCTTGAGGCCGATAAGGCCGCTGCCGCCGAGAAGCTCTCAGGCGAGGGCGTAAGCGGCAGCAATTCCAGCAGCCAGGCCACCAACACCAACACCACCATCGACACCACGGTGAACAGCTCCAATACTGGTAGCTCCGATTACGATTCGTTCATTAATGAGTGGACAGGCCGCATCGACAATTATCTCGCCGGCTCCCCCATGGCAGGCCAGGGCTATAACTTTGCCGTCGCCGCTTGGAATACCGGTGTCGACCCCCGTTGGTCCCCCGCCATCGCCTGCATCGAGAGCACCAAGGGTGCTTATTGCGCCAATTCTTACAACGCCTGGGGCTGGAGTGCACGTGGCGGCGGTTGGCGCAGCTTTGGCAGCTGGAGCGAGGGCATCTCCGCTCACGTTGCCTATCTGGGCGCCAACTACGGCTCCACCCTTACCCCGGCAGCGGCCAAAAAGTACTGCCCGCCCACGTGGCAGGACTGGTACAACAAAGTCGCCGCTCAGATGAACCGCATCTAAGTGCAACTGCAAAGGGCCCCAATGGGGTCCTTTTCTTTTAGGTAGCGGAGGTATCGACGACGCCGGTCGCATTGGCAACCGCGACTATGACAATCATGCATAGGAGCAGCACACCCAATGCCTTGAGCCAGAGTTTCGCGAGTTTCTTGCCGCGATAGCTGTCGAGCAGTGCGAATCGCCGACGAAGACGGCGCTTATCGAGCAGTGCGAAATGCATAAGCACCATAAGGCCATCGACAAAGAAAAAATACTCGATTATGAGAAGCCACGTCGGGTAGCTTTGGTTTGCTCCGGTGGGGTGAAAGACGGCAAAGTGACTTCCGGCAAAGAACACAAGCAGCGAGAAGCAGACGAGCGTATTCCAAATGCGGCCCAGAGACTCCGGAACGCGAGAGAGCAGGCCGCATGCAGCGGAGGCGGCAGGGCCAGGAGGCCCTGCGGGGTTCTGGAGCCCTTGGGGCGTCAACACCGTCTCCGAGGCCGGAGTTCGGACAGGCGGCGCAGGAGGCCGCACGGGGCGACTCAGATCGTATGCCGCGCGCGTCGCCCGTCCCAACGCTTCCGCACTCGCAAAACGCTTGGCCGGGTCGAGCGCCATCGACATGCAGACGGCATCGGCAAGTGGAGTGGGAATGCCGCGCGCCTCGCATTGCTCGCGCATGTCGAGCCCTGGCTTAGGGTCGACTCCCGTCAAGCAGAAGAACAACAGGGCGCCAAGTGCGTAGACGTCGCTTCGCACGCTCGTCTGCCCAAACCCATACTGCTCGGGCGGCGCATAGGGTCGCGTGCCAAACTTGACGGTGTCGGCATCGGCGCCATCGTGCCATACGCGCGCGATCCCCAGGTCGATAATCACCAGCGATGAAAACGTCAGGCCGTCATCAGGCGTATAGTTGGCACCTGTCACGATGATATTCGACGGCTTGAGGTCACGATGGATCACCGGCGCCGACGTCTCCCCCGCCATTGCAAAACCGGCGTGGAGCTCGCCCACGGCGTCGCAAAGGACAGGATACAATTCACGCGCATAATCGGGGGTGGCTCCCAGACGGTCCACCAGCGCCCCGAGCGTCTCCCCTTCGATGTATTCCATAACCACGTTGAGCTCGTCGCCCACACGACGACAATCGACGATTCTGGGCAGGTGCTCAAAACGCCTGCCTGCCCGCTGAGCGGCAAACAGACGCTCGTATGCCCCGCCGATTTGAGCCGAAGCATCGATGCGTTTACGGACAAAGGGGCCGAGCGAGCCACCGCCGGTTCCTTCAAAGTACACGAGCTCGGTTGTTTCAACGGTCGAGCGCTTAAGTACACGCTCCACGCGATAGCTGTCGTCGCAATCGAGCGACGCCAGGTGCTCGGCAAGCGCTGCGGTCAGCTCGTCATCGGAATATGTTGGGGTCTGAGTATCCATAGCCTCCATCATAGCGCAGGGCGCAGACACCCCATGGCATCCGCGCCCCGTTCGTTTGCATCGTTGTTCGGCAGCTCCGCCGGCTCAGATATCAGCCGCTAACTCACCGTCTCCTCGCCAAAGCGATACAGCTCCTCGTTGACCTTTTGGAGGCTGCACCCGCGATCGATGCAAAAGATGATAATCGCATCACGGCGATCCTTGCAGTTAAGGACGCTTACCCCGGCAGCCGTCAGTGCACGGTTGGCCTCTTTGAGCGTCAGCGCCATCGCAAAGGCAATCTGCAGCACCTTATTGCGACTTGGGTGACGCGCACCGGTAAAGATCTGATAGCCAAAGGTCTCATTGAGATCGGCCATACGAACCACGCGCGAGCGCTCCAAGCCCTTTTCCTGCAGTAGCTGCTTCAGGTAGTTCGAAAGCGACGGGGCGGCAAAGTCGTGTTCTTTGATATAGCCATCGATGTTTGGCGCGTCGAGAAGCTCATTGAGTAACTCGTCAGTCAGCTTTTTATCGGGCATACGACTTCACCTCCCATACGGCGCAACGGTAGCGACATGCTAGGCCAGCACCCAGCTTGCAGTGGCAGACTTATCAAACATGTTGGCAAAATACAGTGCCTTCTTGATATCGCCATCAAAGTAGATATTGCCCGCCACGGAGCCACCGGCGGAAAGGGTACCAGACTGCAGCTCATCGGAGCCCTCGCTGTAGTAACCCTGATTCTGCTGAGCGCCGTTGGCGTCCTCGCCCTTCCAGTCGTAGATGTTGTAATCTGCGCCCTCATCGCCATTGTTGACGTACGTGACGTGAATGCCCGTCATGGTCGAACCGTCATAATTTGTGAGGCCGGGCTGGACGGAATCGACAACGACGGAAAGACCGGAAGCCGTGGTCACCGTCGCACCAACCGCCAGGTCAGTCGTAGACTGCTCTTCCTTCTTCGCCTCTTCCTTCTTGTCGTCATCGCCAGCGTCCTCGGTGACGGTCGCCTTATCGCTATCACAACCGGCAAGAAGACCGGCAGTCCCCAAGGCGACGGTGGCGAATGCGCCAAGTGCAGTGCGACGGCTCAGCAGCACTTCGTTTTCGAGCTTTTTCATTATGCATCCTTTCTACGATCCGGCTACCGTGCCGGCACACAGCACATCGTAGGAAGGATTAAACTTGAATTCATTAGCTGAGAGCTAAGGTTGCGGTAAACGGCCAATGCAGTTATCCAAACGCCGAGCAAACGCACTTTGCGCGACCGTCTGCTGGCAGCGCATCAAACCACCGCGACGGATTCCCCGGTAAAAGCACTGATCATCAACAGGACAAAGAACGCCAGGTAGCTGATGCTCAGCAGATAGGCGATGACCAAAAAGGCAATCCATCCTACATTGGTCTTACCGTCGGCACGACGTTGCTCGCGAGAACGGCACAGCCAAATCGTCACGCCGATGGCCACAATCAACAGCACAAGTGCCGCTGCCGCCAGTCCAGCAAGCGCAAACATCACGCCAATGCTCACAGCAATAACCGGGAGCAGCAGCAAACCGCACCCGCATCCACCCGGACTATATACGGCAGGCTGTCGGCGTCGCCTCATCGTCACGCCACCCCCATCATCTCTGAGCGCTACAGCGCAATGGCCTGCTGAACAGGAACGATCTTATCGAGTTCCGGTTCGATCCGCCTTTTCTCGGCCTCAAGGTCAAACGCCACCTGAGCGCGCAGCCAATAACCATCCGTCAGGCCAAAATAATGGCAAAGACGGAGGTCGGTGTCGGCCGTCACGCGACGTTTTCCCAAGACAATCTGCCCGATACGCTGAGCCGGAATCCCGGTCTCTTTCGCAAGGCGATATTGAGAAATGCCCATGGGAACAAGAAACTCCTCTTTGAGAAGCTCACCAGGAGTCACTGGCGACAGCAAATCGGACGAGGTCTCATCACTTGTGATAATCGACGATTTCGACATTCCAAGCCATCTCCTGTCTCTACTCAAAACAGACCCGATAGCGCTCGTTAACACGGATGCTATATTGACCGGCACGATCGCCCTTCAAAGCTTCCAGGCGATTGCCCGGCGGAACGCGAAGATCATCAAGCGAAGCACAAACCTGCAGTTGGCGAATCTTCCTCAACGCAACACGCTCAAAGGGCACGAACCTCCTGACCCGCACACCCATGGCAAAGCGTTCGGTATCCTCATCTTCATACGATGCAATCATAGTATCGCCTTACGTTAGTAACGTCAAACGTTTCTATAGACTTACATCTCTATTATATCGTACGTTTGTTCGTGTTTTCTAGAACAAATAGTCCTTCACACCTTAGTCAAGCAAAAGCAATCGTTTGTAGACATCGAGGCCCTTGAGTAGAATTTCCTCGTCAAAGAGCATGCTATCGGTATGCAGAGCGCTTGTGGCATAGGCGGGGCAGCCATCCGAATCACTCGGGTTGTCTTGGTCCTCTGGCATACCCGTGCCCAGCAGGAAAAACACGCCCGGCAGATGGCGCTGATAGAACGCGAAATCCTCGGCGATTAGCAGCGGCTCGTCCACAAGTTGCAGCTCGGACAAGGCAGGCGCAATGTGGGCGAACAGCTCGGGGTCGTTATCGACCGGCGGATAGCCCTCGGCAAAATCGAGATCGTACGTGCAGGCCGTTGCAGCGCATGCTTCATCGAGCACACGGCGTACGCCTTCGCGTGCGCGGTCGAACATATCGTCCGTAAACACGCGCAAGCTGCCCGCAACATGGGCCTCCCCCGCCACCGCATTGCAGACGGTGCCGGCCTGCAGCAGGCCGAACTTACCAATGCAGGGCTCGTCGACACCCAACTCGTCCATGAGCTCGCGCTCGAAAACCAAGAACTTGGCAGCCGCCAGCGCTGCATCGTGCGACTCCTCGACCGGAACGCCATAGGTCTTAGCGATATGGATGCTCGTCCCGTGAATATGAATGTGTGTCTCACTCGAACGCGCCAGCAATGGGCCGGAGCAGCTCGCCAACGTGTTCGCAGGCAGGTCGGGCCATACGTGGAACCCGAAGATGCGGTCCGCCCCGTAGCGCTCAAACACCCCACTCTCACAAACTGTCTTGGCGCCACCGGTCGTCTCCTCGGCAGGCTGGAACACAAAGAGCACGTTGCGCTTGATGGCACCCGGCTGCTCGCGAATCGTACGGTCAACGTAGGTTGCCGCAGCAAGTGCCATAGCCATGTGCCCATCGTGCCCGCAGGCGTGCATCTTGCCGGGATGCGTCGAGGCAAAGGCCGCGCCCGTTGCCTCCGCGATGGGCAGGGCGTCCATGTCGGCGCGAATCGCCGTGGCATGCGCGGCGCCCGTGCCGGCATCGAAGAAAGCACAGACGCAGCTGGGGCACGGATGGGTCACTTCGCAAACGAGCGGCGCCAACACGCCCTCGATATAGGCGATCGTCTGCGGAAGATCGAAATCGAGCTCCGGAATGCGGTGCAAGTCGCGACGATAACGACGGAGTTCTTGGAGCTCGGTCATAGAGGATCCCTTCGTGAGGCACATCTGTTGCAACTTATTGTGATACAGGATTGTGGCGCACATGTTTCCAGCATATCCCTGCATTTTTTAAACGTTATATACGAATACTCTTGTTTGGTAAAGTGCAACGTGATAGGGTCTTTACCACTTGATAGAGGCGCGGGCACGAAGAACCGCGGGCGAGCCGGCAGGCTTTGACCCCGTGGGGAGGCGAAACCCGCCGAACTGGGCTTTTCGGGCACGAACAACCTGGTGGGCCTGCGGGAAACACCCACAGGACTGTCTGCAGCAATGCGGGAGCGCTATCCGGACATTGGGTCCACGCTATGCGGATTCGATGCGCAGATGGCGCCGTCTGGATAGCGAGGTTTACGGGACATGGCATTGACCCCCAACGAGGCATATGCGGCCAAGCAGCCGTTTGTGGACAAAGAGACACTCGAGCATATCGTCGAGCAGTTCCCCACGCCGTTTCATCTATACGACGAGGCGGGCATCCGCCGCAACATGCAAGAAGTGCGCGACGCCTTTGCATGGAACCCGGGCTTTAAGGAATACTTTGCCGTCAAGGCCAACCCCAACCCGGCGCTCATCTCCATTCTCAACGAATACGGCTGCGGCTGCGATTGCTCGAGCTATACCGAGCTCATGATCGCCCGTTCGCTGGGTATCACGGGACACGACATCATGTTCTCGTCCAACGACACGCCGGCTGCCGACTTTGAGCTCGCCGACAAGCTGGGTGCCATCGTCAACTTTGACGACATCAGCCACATCGAGTTCTTTGAGCGCGTTGCGGGGCCCATCCCCAAGACGGTCAGCTGCCGCTTTAATCCAGGCGGCCTGTTCCAGCTCTCCAACGGCATCATGGACAACCCGGGCGACTCCAAATATGGCATGACCACCGAGCAGCTCTTCGAGGCCTTCCGCATGCTCAAGGCCAAGGGCGCCGAGGACTTTGGCATCCACGCATTCCTTGCCAGCAACACTGTCACCAACGACTACTACCCCAAGCTCGCGCGCATCCTCTTTGAGCTTGCCGTACGCCTGGAGCGCGAGACCGGCGCACACGTCGCCTTCATCAATCTGTCCGGCGGCGTCGGCATCCCCTACCTGCCCGAGCAGCAGACCAACGACATTCGCGCCATCGGCGAGGGAGTACACGCGGCATACGACGAGATCCTGGTTCCCGCCGGCATGGGCGATGTGGCGATCTGCACCGAGATGGGCCGCTTTATGATGGGCCCCTACGGCTGCCTGGTCACCAAGGCCATCCACGAGAAGCATATCTACAAGGACTATATCGGCGTAGACGCCAGTGCCGTCGACCTCATTCGTCCCGCCATGTATGGCGCTTACCACCACATCACGGTGATGGGTCAGCCGGGCGGCGCCGACAAGGCCACAGCGCCCGTCACGAACACCTATGACATCACGGGCAATCTGTGCGAGAACAACGACAAGTTCGCTATCGATCGCGAGCTGCCGCATATCGACATGGGTGACCTGCTTGTAATCCATGATACCGGTGCGCATGGCTACTCCATGGGCTACAACTACAACGGCCGCCTGCGCTCCGCCGAGGTGCTGCTGCGCCCCGACGGCTCGGCCGACCTTATCCGCCGCGCCGAGCGCCCGGGCGATTACTTTGCCACGCTCGACGTGCTGCCGTGCGGCCGAGAGCTGCTGGCCAAGTCGCGCGCCGAAAGTGCCCGCCGTCGCGCCCAAGACGAGCGCCTAGCAGTCGCAGCTCAATGGAACAAACGCATCCAGATCGCGGAGGCGAAGGAGAAGAACATGGACATCCGCAATCTCGAGGGCTCAATCGTCGCCCTGGTTACGCCGTTTAAAAAAGACGGCAGCGTCGACTTTGACGCGCTCGAGCGCCTTATCGATTTCCACCTGCAAAACGGCACCGACGCCATCCTCACCCTGGGCACCACCGGCGAGAGTGCCACGATGACCGATGACGAGGACAACTCCGTCGTCGCCGCCGTGGTCAAGCATGTTGCAGGACGCGTCCCCGTCATCGCCGGCTCGGGCTCCAACTCCACGCAGACCATGCTCACCAAGTCGCTCACCTACCAGGGCTTGGGCGCCGATGGTCTGCTGCTCATTACCCCCTACTACAACAAGTCTAACGAAGAGGGTATCTATCAGCACTTTAAGACCGTCGCCGACGCCGTGGACATCCCCTGCATTCTGTACAACATCCCTGGCCGCTGTGGCTGCGGCATCAGCGAGCGCAACGTAGAGCGCTTGGCCGCGCACCCCAACATCATGGGCATCAAGGAGGCCTCGGGCAACGTCGCCTACGCGGCCAAGATCGCCCACCTGCTATCCGATGACTTCCGCATGTACTCGGGCGAGGACGCGCTTACCGTGCCGCTCATGAGCCTGGGCGCCTCGGGCACCATCAGCGTGTGGGCCGATGTTCAGCCGCAGCTCGTGCACGACATGTGCCGCGCCTATCTGGACGGCGACGTGGAGCGCGCCCGCGATATCCAGATTGCCGGTCAGCCGCTCATCAATGCCCTCTTTAGCGAGGTCAACCCCATCCCCGTTAAGGAAGCGCTCGCCCAGATGGGCATGATCGAGGCAAACTACCGTATGCCGCTGTGCCCTATGGCAGACGACACGCGATCCGCACTTACCGATGCTCTGAAGGGAGCTGGTCTGCTTGATTAAGACCGTCATTATGGGAACGGGCCGCATGGGCTCGCTCATCCGCACCACCGCCGAAAGCATTGTCGATGCCGCCGGGCAGCCCGTTTTTGATTTCGTGGCCCAGATTGGCTTCGATTTGAGCGAGCTCGAGAACGCACCGGCTGCCGATGTGATTATCGACTTCTCGAACGTCGCGACCTTCGACGCCGTCGTCGCCTATGTCGAGCGCACGGGCGCGGCGTTGGTCTCAGGCACCACAGGCTACACCCCCGAGCAGATGGACCGCCTGCGTGAGCTGGGCCAGAACACCCGCGTTATGCACTCGGGCAATTACTCCATCGGTATCGCAGCCCTGCGCCATCTGGTAGCGCAGGCTACACGCGAGCTGCCCGGCTTTGACTGCGAAATCGTCGAGACGCACCATAACCAAAAGGTCGACGCCCCCAGCGGCACTGCCAAGTTGTTACTCGACGCCGTCGTCGAAGCCGAACCCGAGGCAGGCTACCACCCCGTCTATGGCCGCGAGGGCATGTGCGGAGCACGCGATCCCAAGGAGATCGGCATGCACTCGCTGCGCGGTGGCACTGTCGCCGGCGTCCACGAAGTGAGTTTCTTTGGCCAGGACGAGGAGGTCACGCTCACCCACCGCGCCACGAGCCGTCAGATCTTCGTCAACGGCGCCCTGGCCGCCGCTCAGAAGCTCGTCACCCGCGACCCCGGCTTCTACACCTTCGACCAGGTCATGTTTGCCTAACCAGGTATCAACCGTATCCACGCAAAGGAGAAACAGCATATGAGTAACGCAGCCGAGATGGATGCCCAGGAGATTATCAACTACATCGCCACCGCGCCCAAAAAGACACCTGTAAAGCTGTACGTGCGCGAGAAGCCCGGCATGAAGGTTGCCTGGGGCGACGCACATGTCTACGGCGGCCGTCGCGGCAAGACCGTCTTTGGCGACTGGGATGAGCTTAAGGCCATCCTCGATGCCAATGCCGATTCCATCGATTACTACGACGTTGAAAACGATTGCCGCAACTCCGCCGTGCCCATGCTCGACCTTAAGGGCATCAACGCCCGCATCGAGCCAGGCGCGATCATCCGCGACCGCGTCGAGATCGGCGACCGTGCCGTCATCATGATGGGCGCCATCATCAACATCGGCTCCGTTATCGGCGAGGGTTCCATGATCGATATGGGCGCCGTGCTGGGCGGTCGCGCCACCGTGGGCAAGAACTGCCACATCGGCGCCGGCACCGTGCTGGCAGGCGTTGTGGAGCCCGCCAGCGCCACGCCCGTCATCATCGAGGACGATGTCATGATCGGCGCAAACGCCGTGGTCCTGGAAGGCGTGCGCGTGGGCAAGGGCGCTGTCGTTGCCGCCGGCGCCGTGTGCGTCGAGGACGTCCCCGCCGGCGCCGTCGTGGCCGGTGTCCCCGCCCGCGTCATCAAGATGCGCGACGAGAAGACCGACAGCGAGACCGGTCTCGAAGAGGGCTTACGTCAACTTTAATAGTTACGCGATTTTGACAAACCGCGCTTTCGCTGACTTATGCTCAGTCTGCAACTCAATTGAGCTCAAAGCAAAAAGGCCGAAGACCCAAAGGGCTTCGGCCTTTGCTTTCCCGCTGTAGGCGTAACGCAACTTATCGATTCTCGATGCTGCCGATGTTTTTGAGCTCGATGGAGATGAGGCCGTTGGGTTCGTTGACGAACTCGATGTACTCGGAGTTCGAGCCCATCTCGGCCGGAAAGCTGATCTCGATGCCTGTATCGGTACGAATCTTGTGGTTGCGCACGGCCGCACGCTCGACCTGCTTGCGCTCCACGGGCACACGCTCGGGCACCTTCTCTTCGGTCAGCGCCGCACGTACACTCTCCTTGATGACCGGCTCGTCCTCAAAGACCTCATCGACGATATCCCAGGGCGGCAGCTCCTCATCGTCCTCAACCTTCTCGGCAACGGCAGCCTTAACCTTAGCGAGCGCTACGGCTGTATTGGCACCATGCTCCTCGGCGACTTCCTCGACCACGCGCGTCACGGTGTCGATGACCTCCTTGCCCGACACGCCCGTATCGCACTGCAGCAGACCGTCGGGAATGAGCATACGGTCTTCGCCGGCAATCTTGCGCTTCTTGTCCACATAGCCGATCTCCATGGTGCTCGCGCGCACGATGGCATAGCTTGGCACCTTTTGGGAAGGATTCGGCAGGATAGCATAGTGGCGCGCGATGTCGTTGCGTACCTCGCCCTCCTCGCGGCCCACCTCGTGCATAAAGGCCTGTTTGGAGCCCAGCAGCATCACGGCAAACCAGCGGGCATCCTCGTCGTCGTCAAAGTCGGCCACGAGCACATCGGTGGACTCGGCTTTTTCGGCCTTGGTAAGCTCGGAGGAAATGAACTCCGCAATCTGCTGCGACAGGTCTACGAACTCGCGCTCGCCAAAGAAATAGCCCTTGAGCTCGCCGCCAAACGCAGAGTTCTCGGCAAACGTGGCGCGCTTATTGTCGGCCGAGGTTCGTGCGCGGCGCAGATGCGTGGTCACAAAGTTGCGCACGGTACGGCTCTCGATATCGAGCTCGCGCTGGCTCATGACGTTGACGGCAGAGTCAAAGTCCAGGATATGCAGAATCGCGTGATTGATTTTCATATACGGCATTCCGTTCTAGATCGATTTCGGCACGAACCAGTATAGCGGTCGAGCCCGCCCCAGGCGCATCGAAGCTTGGTGCATCGGGGACAGGTTGCTTTGCACCAATGGTTAGCGCAGGAGCTCGGACTGCCAAGCCTCGAGCTGTTCTGCCAAACTCTTGCCGGCAGCGGGCATGTCGATCTGGGGTCGTTTGGGCAGCAGTGCGCATTTAAGGATTGCCACGATGGTCTGCGAGACAAAGCGTCGCGTATCCTCGTCAAAGCCTTGCGCAGCCTGGAGCATCACGGGCAGGCTCTCGCGCAGATTCCCGGCGATATCCGCAAACCGCTCAGCACCCGTAGCCTCAAACACGGAGAACAACGCATCTACAAAACGCTCGCGCTCGCTAGGTGACACTGCAAACAGCATCTCGCGAATGGAGCCATCAACGTATCGAGCACCGGCGGACAGGCGCTCACAGTACACGAAGTCGCGATCATCAACCACCCAGCTAAAGGGATTATGCTGCAGCAGGCTGAACTCGGTGCTCTCAACGATGGCATAGTCCTCCTGCGTCTCGAACATCATGCCAAAGATCGACGACCGAGGTAGCGTCTTGTCGATTCGACCGGAAAGATCGGCAAAGGCATTGCCGTTCAGAAACTCCTCGACGAAGCCCGGACCATCATGGGAATACACCCGTTCGATTCGCTCACGGGCGACATCGGAGCACATCGCCGCACCGTACACCGCAAGGTTTCCACCCTTGGAATGACCTCCGCACAAAAGCGGCCCGTCAATCGCATCCGCCGCCTCGTCCACATAGCGCGCCGCAGATTCCTGGGAGGGCACGGGACACCGGAACGCCATGTTGAAGTCCTCTTTCCAGCCCACAATCGTGCTGTCGGTCCCCCGGAAGGAAAGATAGCTAAACCCCGCCGGAAACCGGAACGCCATGGCTGCAAACTGCTCTGTCGCCACCACATCGCTCACGGCACGATAGCCGCAAACGTGCACGCCACGGTAGCGAGGGCTTGCTGCCACGGCCTCCAACAAGGCCCTGCTCCCCTCTGGATCCCACAGGTCGCCAATCATGTCCCGGTAGCACTCGGCACGCAGCAGCTCGCGTACGTCTAGGCCCTGCCAGTTCGTCAGCTCCGACATATCACCCGGCAAACGCAAATAGGACAACCACGCAAAGACGAGGCTATCCACCGCGCAGAACGGCCGCTCCTCAAACGGATCAAACGCCGTCTGGGCATAGGTCAAAAAATTAGGCGAATCCGGCATGGCCCTCCCATCAACTATGGTGCATTGGGGTCAGGTTACTTTGCACCAAAAAGGCGCCCGGGCCGTGTGGGCCCGGGCGCCTTCATTATAGCTTTTCGCTCTAGCGAGCTTGATTTAGCAGGAGAAATCGACGCTGTCGATGATGTCCTTGAGGGCCTTGGCAGAGACGGTGAGCTCATGCTGCTCGTCGTCGTTCAGCGGCACGGGGACGCGGCAGACAACGCCGTCGCGGCCAACGACGGTCGGCATGGAGATGGCAAGATCGGACAGGCCATACTCGCCCACCATGAGCGAGGAGACAGGCAGAACGGTCTGCTCATCGCGCATAACGGCGGTGCAGATGCGCTTGACGGCCATGGCGACGCCATAGTAGGTGGCGTGCTTCTTCTCGATGATGGTGTAGGCGGAGTTCTTGACGTCCTCGGCGATGCGCTTCTCGGCAGCCTCATGCTCCAGGTGGCCGTGAAGCTCACAGAAGGTGTTCAGCGGAACGCCGGCAACCTGAGCGCTGGACCAAGCGACAAACTCGGAGTCACCGTGCTCGCCCATGACATAGGCCTGGACATCGCGCGGGTCAACCTCGACGTGGGCACCAAGCATCTGCTGCAGGCGGCCGGTGTCGAGCACGGTGCCGGAACCGATGACATGGCCCTCGGGCAGGCCGGACATCTTGATGGCAGCATAGGTCAGAACATCGACCGGGTTGGAGACGATGAGCAGAATGCCGTCGAAGCCGGACTTCTTAATCTCGGGGATAATGGACTTAAAGATGTTGACGTTCTTGTTGACCAGGTCCAGGCGGGTCTCACCGGGCTTCTGGGCAGCACCGGCGGTGACGACAATCATGGCGGCGTCGGCGACATCGGAATAATCGCCGGCGTAGATCTTCATCGGCTCGGCAAACGTCATGCCGTGCGCGATATCCAGAGCCTCGCCCTCGGCGCGATTCTTGTCCACGTCGATGAGGACCATCTCGGAGAACAGACCGCTCTGCATCAGCGCGAACGCCGAAGACGAACCGACGAAACCGCAGCCGACAATAGCGACCTTTTTCTCGTTAACCATTAGAAACTCCCATCTCTCTCCACAAACAAGCCGCCCGGGAACGACCCGAGCGGCTTGTCGTAATCCCAATACATCCAATCGGGACTTTGATTATGCCCCTATTCGCAGCCAAAAATCGACCGTTTACCGAAATTGTTTGCAGTATTCGTAAAATAACTGCGCGAAATCGGTTTCGAGCTATTGACGAGTCGAAATAGGTTTCTAATACAGGCCCGCCTCGCGAATGGCCTCGACAGCCAAAGCGATCTGATCGGGCGGTAGGACCAGCGCCATGCGCACGTGTCCCTCGCCCGAAGGACCAAAACTCGCGCCCGGCGTCACCACAACGCCGGCCTTCTCCATGAGCTCCTCGCAAAACGCCATGGAATCGGTGCGACCACCGGGAAGCTTGGCCCACACAAACATAGAGCCATGCGCGTTGGGACGCTCCCAGCCCAGACCCTCAAGACCATCGCACAGGGCATCGCGGCGCTCCTGGTACTTCAGACGCTGCGCCTCGACCTCATCGCGCGGGCCATTAAGGCACGCGATAGCAGCCTTCTGGATCGGGAGGAACATACCGAAGTCAATCTGGCTGCGCAGCTTGGCAAAGGCCGAGACCACGTCCTCGCGACCGACCAAAAAGCCAATGCGGGCACCGGTGACGTTAAACGACTTGGAAAGCGAGAAGAACTCCACACCCACCTCGAGCGCACCGGGATACTGCAAGAAGCTGCCACCCGGCTCGCCGTCGAACACGATGTCGGAGTATGCGTTGTCATGGACGATGAGCAGGTCGTGCTCGCGGGCGAAAGCGATGATCTCCTCGTAGACCTCGGGCGTGCCCACCGAGCCCACCGGGTTGGCGGGCAGCGACACGATCATATACTTGGCACGATCGGCAACCTCGGGATCGATACCCGCCACATAGGGCAGGTAATTGTGCTCGGCAATCAGCGGATAGTACTCGAGCTTGGCATCGGCGATCTTGGCACCCGCCTCAAAGACCGGGTAGCACGGATCGGGCACCAGGATGGTGTCACCCGGGTCGAGCAGGGCCAGACCCAAATGACCCACGCCTTCCTGCGTGCCGTTGCACGACTGCACCATGGACGGCGTAATGCCCGAAACGCCAAAGCGGCGCTCATAGTAATCGCACACAGCCTGCTTGAGCTCGGGCAGGTCGCGCAGGGCATACTTCCACATCTCGGGATCTTGGGCTGCTTGCGTGAGTGCCTCGACCACGTGATTGTACGGCTTAAAGTCGGGCGTGCCCACGCTCATGTTGTAAATGGTCTTGCCCTGAGCCTTCAGCGCGAGCAGTTTGTTGTTGAGCGAGGCGAAGACCTCCGCGCCAAAGCGGTCGAGACGCTGCGATGCCTGCATGGTGCCACCTTTCGATATAAAAAACGCGGCGCTCCGACAAGAGCGCCGCGCGATACGGGCCATCAGATTGCAAAAGTGTAACGCTTGCAACCCCCGCATTGGTTCAATTTGGCCAACCTCAGTCAATTGGATTGAGCGCGTCGATCTGCGCAAGCCACAAACGCGAGCTGGCGTCACTCGGCATACGCCAATCGCCGCGCGGGCTGAGCGTCACCGAGCCCACCTTGGGACCATCGGGCAGGCAGCTGCGCTTAAACTGCTGGGCAAAGAAGCGACGATAGAACGTACGCAGCCACGTGTGGACGGTCTTGACGTCGTAGACGCCCTCGAAACTCTTGAGCGCCATGCGGTAGATCTTGCCCGGCTCAAAGCCAAAACGCAGCAGGTAGTAGAGGAAGTAGTCGTGCAGCTCGTACGGGCCCACCAAATCCTCGGTCTTCTGTGCGATCTCGCCATCGCCCGTGGGCGGCAGAAGCTCGGGGGACACCGGCGTATCGAGGATATCGAGCAAGACCTCGGCAATACGCCCGCCAAAGACATCAGCCGCATAGCGCACCAGATGGCGCACAAGCGTCTTGGGCACGCTCGCGTTGACGGCGTACATGCTCATGTGGTCGCCGTTATAGGTAGCCCAGCCGAGCGCCAGCTCCGACAGGTCGCCGGTACCGATGACAAAGCCGCCAGACTGGTTGGCCAGGTCCATCAGAATCTGCGTACGCTCGCGGGCCTGGCTGTTCTCGTAGGTCACGTCCTGCACGGCCGAATCGTGCTCAATGTCCTTAAAGTGCTGCTCCACAGCCGCGTGGATCGAAACCTCGCGGAAGCTTACACCCAGGTCGCGAGCGAGCGACTCGGCATTCGACTTGGTGCGATGCGTCGTGCCAAAACCTGGCATGGAGACCGCCGTGATACCCGTACGCGGCAGCCCCAGCGCATCGAAGGCACGCACGGTCACAAGCAGTGCCAGCGTGGAGTCCAGGCCGCCCGAAAGACCGATGACTGCAGCCTTGGTACCCGTATGGGCAAGGCGGGTCTTGAGGCCGGCGGTTTGTAAATCGAGGATGGTCTCGCAACGCTCGGCCAGGTCGCCGTGGTCGGCCGGCACAAAAGGCGCGCGGGGGAAGACACGGTCGATATCGCAGGCATCGCGCAGGACAGGCTCTTTGGCCAGCACGCCCTCAAACGAAAACTCAACGGTCGTGGCCTCCGGCGCATCGTCCGCGCACGTCCACGTCGTCGAGCGACGGCGCTCGGCAACCAGGCGGTCAAGATCGACATCGGCCACCGCCATATCGCAGGTGAGGAGCTTCGTGGCGGCGAGCTTAGATCCGTTTTCATAGACGAGGTTCTCGCCCGCAAAGACCATGTCGGTCGTGGACTCGCCCTCGCTCGCATCTGCATAGGCATAGGCACAGTACAGGCGCGCGCTCTGGTTGGATATGAGGCTGCGTCGGTAATCTGCCTTGCCGATAATCTCGTCCGAGGCCGACGGGTTGAGGATCACCGTCGCACCGGCAAGCGCCATCTCGGTCGAAGGGGGCGCCGGCACCCACAGGTCCTCGCAGACCTCAACGCCCAGCACCATATCCTCGGCACCCTCGTCACAGCAGCGGTAGACAAGCTCCGAACCCAGCGGAACCGGACCCTGACCGGCAAACTCGACCCACACAGGATCTGCGGGCGCCGGAGCAAACCAGCGGCGCTCGTAGAACTCGCCATAGTTGGGCAGATACTTCTTGGCCGTGAGGCCCAAAAGCTCGCCCGCGCAGCACACGGCGGCGCAGTTGTAGATATTCTCGGCAACCGCAACGGGAAGACCGATGGTAAAGACAATCGGCAGCTCTCGAGTCTCATCGAGGATATGCACCAAAGCAGCCTCGCAGGCATGCAGCAGCGTGCGATTATGGAACAGGTCGGCCGCGGTATAGCCGCACAAGTTGAGCTCGGGCAGCACCAGCGCGCGAACGCCGCGCTCGGCAGCCTCGCGAACAGCCGCCAATGCAACCTCGACATTGTCCTCGACATCGGCAACGCGAATCTGCGGCGACGCCGCCGCCACACGCAAAAAGCCATCGTTCTTATTAGCCGAAACGCAGCATTGCCTTGTTGATCTGGACACTGGAGGCCCCTTCTACCCTGAGATTCAGTCTAACGGACGTTCACATATCTCTAACTAGCCAAAGCAACCTCCCAGTTTACTGAGAGGCCAACCTGTGCTAAGAGCATGTATTTCAATAATATCTTTAATTAAAAAGGAGAAATCGATAATCGACTTCTCCTTTAAGCGAGGCGAGTAAATTTCGAAACTAATGGCAGAA
Source organism: uncultured Collinsella sp. (assembly GCA_937925715.1). Classification (GTDB taxonomy): domain Bacteria; phylum Actinomycetota; class Coriobacteriia; order Coriobacteriales; family Coriobacteriaceae; genus Collinsella. The sequence continues at coordinate 65,579 of CALAMG010000034.1, read as the reverse complement.
TTTATCCATGTAGTCCTCAAAGTCGAACACTTCTACCACGACGCCCTCTTCCTGAAACTCTTTCAGTTGCTCCAAGAGATCTTTGTTAATAACGTCCATGCAGAAACCTCCTCTATCTAATCAATTGTAGTATATCTGCTTTCATGCAATTATCAACCAACTTGTTTAGTTGCTCCTCGTTTGCCGATAGTCCCTCTTTTTTCAAAATGTCGCGCACCTCGTTCTTAGTAATCGGCTTTTCAAACAACGAAAGCAAAGCGAACGAAAAATCATTAACCGCACACATTCTATGGGTGGCACAACTCAGCAGTACTCTTAACCCCTCTTTTGAGCGTCCGACTTCTTTCACAAACGAACTTTTAACCAATTGAAAACCATTATCGTGCATTACATAATCGGCATCGATATTTGTATTCAGCAATCCATAATGCAACAGTTCTTCTATCGCCCTTGTCAGCTCGAGGTCGCCCTGATCAAGGATAAGAGAAATGCTACAATCGGCCTCCAATAAACGGGCCAACTTAAGGTATACCAACTGGGAAACAGCATAGACATGATGGTATTCAGAATTATAGAAGTAGGCAAATGGCTCAACGAGCACGACAGAGGTCTTGGAATCCAGCCAGATTCGATCAGCTGGATTTAGACTAGTTAGCCGTCGCTTTACTTTGGTCAAATGTCCCTTATACCTGACAGCGTGAATAGAATCTAGGATCCAGGTCACCTCTGAAATATGAAGCCGCTGGGGCAAGTCAATTGTGTCGCTACCGTTTATGACCTCTTGCATATAAAAATCAATATGATGCTCATCAGATAAGGATTTTGCTTCATTTAAAGTTAAACCAGTGCCTGAAACATAATCCACTTCGAGGCGCAAATCCTCATATTGGGACTTCGGCATTACAGAGACACCATACTTATCGGGATGATTCCAAACATCCGACCCCATAACGAGACCAAAATTCGTAAATCCTCTCGTGGAATATGGAACACCACATACCTGTTTTGAATAATTCAAAACATTCTCTGTATAAGCTAAGGTGTTCAGAGCCTCTTCTTTAGTTTCGGTCGGAAAGCCAATCATAAAGAATAGATGAACAGGAATACCCGCATTGAGACAATCATGGATATTGCGATCAATCCAATCAACTCTCGTGTTCTTCTTCATTAGATCAAGAACTCTTTGGTTGTATGACTCGAGGCCAAACTGAATCTGCCTACATCCACTTTGGTATATCTTGTTGAAAACGTCTGTACTTAGGGTTGGAGAGAACCTCGTTTCTCCATGCCAGAAAAACGTTTTTCCCGATGCGTTTATTTCATCCGCGAGTTGCTCCATTCTTTTGCCTTCGAATGTTTCATCCACAAAAGAGAAAACTCTCGTGCCGTATTTTTCATTTAACCGACACATTATTTCAAATACTCTCGATATAGGCATCTTTCGGTAACAACCACCGGTAGCACCGGGAATGGTGCAGAAGGCGCAATGATTAAAACACTGCCTAGAGGAATAAACCGGCAATATTAACTCAGGCATGAAGTATTTAGAAAGGGCGAAGCCATCGAAATCGGGAACTGTATCGTTGATAAATGTTTGCTCAATCCGATGGTTTTTATATATCTTTCCACCTTTAGCATGGCAAAGGTTTGGAACACAGTCGAGATTGTCATCACCAGAGTCAAGAGCCTCAAGAAGACGTGCAAGCGGCTCTTCGCCGTCATACATCATTATCGAATCAATGTATTCAAAAAAGGGATGTCATTCTTTCATGCAGTCATCTGCTAAACGAGTAATGTAATTGCCGCCCAATGAGACGTGTTTAACAGATGGACATTCTTCTTTAATCAGTTTCGCTAACGTAACTGCAGAAATCAATTGGAAACAGCCGCTCACCGAAATCCCAATAAACTCGATTTTTTCCCTCTGAATACGCTTAAGAAAGGCAGTTTCATAGAAGGAAATAAACGGATTATGCAAGGTATCCGCAAGCGATTTCATTATTTCTGGTGTCGAATAATAATCATAGGGCAGATCTATGGAGTTGAACGTGTATTTAACTCCATATGAGACGTGATTTATGATATAGAGTGCATTTCTAAAAATGTTTTCAGCATATTGTCTTTCTTTTAGATTAAAGTATCTCTTCGATCTGAAAATATCTTTTGCCTCGTCAACATTAAGTGCTGACTTTTGTATCAACTCGATTGTTAATTGAACATTCGAACTAAACGAATCCTTTGATTCCCGATACCTTTTACAGCACTCTTCGACATGTCTAAAAGATAGGAGGTCATCGTAAAATTCCACGTTTAAGTCAACAATGTCAACTTTGTATTGTTCAACCTCTTGAAGATATGACTTCAAAAACAGGCAAGGCAAGATACGGCCCCACTGGACTCCATCCTGGGGGAAATACTAAAAGCGTTTTAGGCATATCAACGTCACATCTTTCGCAAATAATTCAATTGAAACACAACTACCATCATAATTGAAAATACACCAAGTCCTGTAACGAGAATTGAGAACATCGCGATGCTCGTGAACAGCGAAACAAGGAGTGTTGAAATAACAACAGCAACCGATTGCAAAGACTCCCTAATTGAAAACAGGCTCATCGATTCAGATCCGTCTCTCGCCAAATCCTGCAGCGATGTTATGAGAAGCACATCTTGAATGGCGTTTCCGGCACCGACGATAAAAAGGAAAATAAACGATATCCCAGACGCATAGCGATAGCCAAACGCCAGATACGCACCGAGCGCAAGATACGTCACAAAACAATATGATTTAACGCAATCGGAACCACTGATTAAACGACCGTATATTGTATTTCCGAACAACAGTCCGATTGTAAGACTACTCTGAAGGAATCCGTATTGTATCGATGACGAGTCAAATTGCAATTGCGCTATAGCTGGCAAAAGAGAATTCAGAGAGCCGAATGCCACGCCACTAGAAATATCGATTAATAGGAAACCAATTGCCAAGTGCTTCGCGTTAAGATCACTAAATGCAGTCCAGTTTTTTTCATTTTTGCTTATCCCCTCTTTATCATTAACCTCGATAACCGACGGAACATCTCGCAGCAACCAGAACGACGCGGCAAAAGAAAGCGCGTCTAATGCAAGAACAGCCTCCGCCCCAAATTGAGCGACAACAAAACCGCCGGCAACTGGCCCCAGAACCATCATCAAATTCTGCAGAAACCCAAACGAATTATTAATTACGTCGCGATTGATACTATTCGTATTGGCTCTTAACAACGAGTAAAAGCAGGGCATTTCAACCGTTCGGCAAAGCGATACCGCGCACGTAATAGCAAACATACTCCATTTACTATCAACAAAAATATAGCAAACGAATAATCCCGCGCGAATTAAGTCTGCCAATCTCATGGCCTGCAGTGTCCCGATACCCATCTTCTGAGGCAGCTGCGCGAGCGCAACTGAAAACAGAGCGGGGGCAAATCTGCAGCAGACCATCAAAGCAGTTGCAGAAACATCGTGAGTTACCTCGTAAATCAGCATTGGCAAAGCAATATTCGCACACCAATTGCCTATTTCGCTTATCCCTCTAGCAATATATAGGACCCGAACCGGACGGCTAGCTCTCAATACCGTGAACATCAGGATTAACCTCGTATTTCAGGCCTCGCTCATCCCTTAATAGGAATCCATAATCAACCAAGTACCGCCTCAACACGGCATAATCAGGATAGAGCTGTGACAGCACACGATTAACCTGAAGCTCCGTATAACTTGTATTTAATTCAAAGAAAGAGACGGCCCATAGCAGCATGATTCTTTTATAGCTTTCCTTTTTTGGAATTGAAACCAGCTCGCCATTCTTGAGAAATCGTTTTTTAAAGTCTATTAGCTCATCCATTCACATCCTCCATTTCATACGCATCTAATACTAAAAATGCATACGCTTTAGGTCATCGTATTCGGCTTCTTTATTCGAACTAAACTCGAACTAATCTAAATTATTTGCTCAAACACTCTTCGAAAGCTCGTTTTTCACTCTGAGTAAAATGCCCTTCCCAGTCAGTCCACGAACAGGAAGGCAACTCACAGCGAGCGGAGTCGAAGCCCTCTACCGTCGGTCGTTCAAAATGCACGATAACCTTTTCGATATCCCCATCTGTTATCAGGTCAGAATGAACGACCTCGGTACCGTCTTCGAATGTCATATACGGGTACATCACGTAAACCACCTCGCAATCGTTAATCCAGTTTAGCATCAAGCTATTGCACCAAAGACAGCAAGCCCCCTTGATGAGTTGATGGTATCTGTTAAATGTCACGTACGATTCACATCTGGTGGGTACCCTGATGGCTACACGAAACGAAGCAGATTTACACCGGGAGGACCCCGTATGACAACCAAGTACACCGACGCGCCGCGCACACGTGTCATGACGCCGGCATCGCTCAACAACGGCGTTCACGAAAACCATTCCATCGGCCAGACCATGGCCATCGCGCCCAAAAAGGGCCTGTTTGACGACATTTCCATTCCCCAGATCATCGCCGGCGCCGCAGCTGCCGCTACGAGCGTCGCGCTTGCCTCCAAGATCGGTATCGCCGGATCGGTGATCGGTGCCGCTGTGAGCTCGGTCATCACCGTTGTGTCCTCGCAGGTCTACCGCCACTTTATCTCTGCCAGCGCCGAAGCCCTCAAAGGTACGCACGCCACCGTCGACTACCCCGCCGGCGCCTATGAACCCGTTGAATTAAATGCCGAGGAGCACTTAGGCGGCGCCGCGACTACCCAGGAGATGCGCCAGATTGCAGGGCGCGCGACCACGGCGCGCGTCGCCCCCGACAGCCTGCGCGCCAAGGCGGCGGCAGAGCGCAGCCAGACGCAAAAGAAGGTCATCATCTTCTCGATCGCCATCGCCATCGTCGCGGTTATCGCCTGCACCGCTGCCATCCTTATCACCACCGCCGGTGAGGGTCTGGGCGAGCGTCCCGAGCCGATTCTGTCGTCACGCACGACCGAGCACGACGCGGACAGCACTGGTCAATCGCAAAGCCAGCAGGACGACTCGCAGGGCACCTCCGCATCCACCGACTCGTCCTCGAACACCCCCGATCAGTCGCAGGGCGCCGATTCTTCTGTGAACAACAACGGTACGCAATCCGGCACAACCGACTCAAGCCAAACGACTGACGGCTCTCAACCGAGCACGGGCGACCAGACGAGCGACACCACGTCGGGAACGGGCTCAGCAGACAGCAGCAACACCAGCAACTCGAACAGCTCGAGTGGAACCGCGTCCGGCACGGCATCTGACAGCTCGAGCCAAGGCACGGCATCGGGCAACTAAGCACGTTTGCCCCTCATAGATAATCGACCTGTATAACGGGCGCGAACCGGCAACGGTCGCGCCCGTTTGCCTTGGGCGCCGAGGTAGCAAGCCCCGCGCGATGGTAAGATGCTTTGGTGTGTAAAGAGGAGATTTGCCATGAGCAAGACAATAGTTAAGCCCACGCTATCGCTGGGCAACCACATCTATCTGTATCGTCTGCTGCGTGATGCGATTGGGTGCGGCAAGCAAACGTTTATGACGCAGGTCGAGGAGGCGCTCGCTGCTGGTGACATGGCCGCTTATGACCTGGGCTTCGAGTCCACGCGCGAGCTGCTCGAGGAGCTCGACGACTGCATAAGGCTGACCGTCTTTAAGGGCGGTCGCCTGTATGCCACGCTCATCGCCAACGAGGCCTGGGATGCCGCCCTTGCCAAGGGCGAGGACAAGCCCAAGGCTGCCAAGGGTGCCAAGCAGTCCTACAAAAAGAAAAAGCGCGGCGAGAAGGACCTCAAGGCCGTGCGCCCCAAGCACGTTAAGCGCGCCGAGCCCGAGCCCGTGGCCGAAGTCGCTCCGGAGCCCGAGCCCGAGGCAGAGATCGAAGTCGCTATTGAGGTAACGGCAGAAGCCGACACCGAAATCACCGCCACGACCGATCCCGAAGTCATATCCGAGCAGGAAGCCACTGCGGAGCTCAACGAAGCTCCCAAGTCGACAACCGAAGAAGCCGCTGACCAGCCCGAAACGCCTGCGTTCCAAAACAGCGATGTCTTTGGCGACGAGACCGAGGACGATCAGCCCGACGAGCCCGACGATCAAGGCGCTACCGAGTCGGCGCCGGAGCCCGAGACGCCGCAGCCCGCCATCTCGCTCACGGTCGTCTATGACCCCGAGAACGCCAACGCCGGCATCACCACCATGGCATCCACGCCCATCGAGGCAAAGCCGTCTATCGAGGCGGAGGACGCCCCAGAAGCCGATGCCAAAACCGAGACTGAAGACACATCCGTCTCCGTGGAACCGACAGATTCCGCAGTTAATCCGGAACCGGTGCCTGAGTCTGTACCCGTCATCGAGTCCACATCCGCACCTGTACCGGCTCCGGTCCCCGCACCCGCAGCACCGACCATCCCCGAGGACTTCCCCATCGATTTCGCAACCGAGGTCTTCTGCCCCGGCCCATTGCTACACCAGCTGTCGACCTATCTCCCCTACGGTGCCGACACGCTCGGCATCGTCGGCGAGTACTACTGGATCGCCCGCGGGCGCGGTACCATCGAGGCCGCGCGAAACCGCGCAAGCTTCCCCCTGCACTACACGCAGGCCGGCGAGCGCCACGAAGTCACCGTGCGCATCCGCCGCAACACCACCGGCGGTCTCGGAGCCACCTGGGCCATCGATAAAGTCGAAGAACCCGAGCAGTAACGACAAACGGCTCAAATCCAAATCAGGATTTGAGCCGTTTTTATTTGTTGATGTTGCGTAACCAACAGCGAGCGGGCCGCAAGTGCCCCAGGTTGCCGTAAAAGAGGAGCGACGCGTACTTCGCGCGAGCGACGGCCTGAACGGCAAGATGGGGTGCTTGCGACCCGCGCCGCGTCGAGCAGTTACGCGGTTTGGAAAACCGCGTAACGATCTAGTCGCGCGTCAGCTTACGGTGGATACGATGCGGCTGGGCTGCGTCCTCGCCCAGGCGCTCGATGCGGTTGACCTGATAAGCCTCGAAGTTGCCCTCGAACCAATACCAGTTGCCCGGATTCTCGTCGGTGCCCTCCCACGCCAGAATGTGCGTGGCGACGCGGTCCAGGAACATACGGTCGTGGCTAATGACCACCGAGCAGCCCGGGAACTCGAGCAGCGCCGCTTCGAGCGAGGACAGCGTCTCGACGTCGAGGTCGTTCGTGGGCTCGTCGAGGAGCAGCAGGTTGCCGCCCTGCTTGAGCGTGAGCGCCAAGTTCAGACGGTTGCGCTCGCCACCGGAGAGTACGCCGGCGCGCTTCTGCTGGTCCTGGCCCTTAAAGCCAAAGCTCGCCACGTACGCGCGACTCGGAACCTCGGTCTCGCCGACCATCATGTGGTCCAGGCCGTCCGAGACGACCTCCCATAGGTTCTTATCGGGGTCGATACCGGAACGGTTCTGGTCGACGTAAGAGATCTTGACGGTCTCGCCCACCTCGAGCTCACCCGAAGTCAGCGGCTCCAGACCCACAATCGTCTTGAAGAGAGTAGTCTTGCCCACGCCGTTGGGGCCGATGACGCCCACGATGCCGTTGCGCGGCAGGGTGAACGAAAGGTCATCGATGAGCACGCGACCGTCGAACTCCTTGTGCAGGTGATGGGCCTCGAGCACCTTGTTGCCCAGACGCGGGCCGACAGGGATGCGAATGTCAGTCCAGTCGAGCTTCTGGCTAGCGCGCGCCTCGGCCTCCATCTCCTCGTAGCGGGCCAGACGGGCCTTGTTCTTGGCCTGACGGGCCTTGGGCGAGCTGCGCACCCACTCGAGCTCGGCCTCCATGCGCTTGGCGAGCTTGGCGTCTCGGTTGCCCTGTGCCTCGATACGGGCGGCTTTGGTCTCCAGATACGTGGAGTAGTTGCCCTTGTAGGGATAAAGGTGACCGCGGTCGACCTCGCAGATCCACTCGGCAACGTTATCCAGGAAGTAGCGATCGTGTGTGACGGCAAGCACCGCGCCCTGGTAGTTGTGCAGGAAGTGCTCGAGCCACAGGATCGACTCGGCGTCTAGGTGGTTCGTGGGCTCGTCGAGCAGCAGCAGGTCGGGAGCCTCGAGCAGCAGCTTGCACAGGGCCACGCGACGGCGCTCGCCGCCAGAGAGCACGTTGACCGGCATGTCGGAATCGGGCAGCTGCAGGGCGTCCATGGCCTGGCCGAGCTTGGAATCGATATCCCAGCCGTCGGCGGCGTCAATCTCGTCCTGGAGCTTTCCCATCTCGGCCATGAGGGCGTCCATGTCGCAGTCCGGATCGCACATCTCCTCGCCGATCTTGTTGAAGCGATCGACCTTGGCGATCATGTCGCCAAACGCCATGCGCACGTTCTCGATGACGGTCTTGTCGTCATCGAGCGGCGGCTCCTGCTGCAGGATGCCCACAGTGTAGCCGGGGGTGAGCCTGGCATCGCCGTTGGAGACCTCCTCGATGCCGGCCATGATCTTGAGCAGGGTCGACTTGCCCATGCCGTTGGGACCCACAACGCCGATCTTGGCACCGGGGTAGAAGCTCAGGGTCACGTCGTCAAGGATCACCTTGTCGCCATGGGCCTTGCGAGCCTGATACATCTGGTAGATAAACTCCGCCATATGCCTGTTTTATCCTTTCTACCTGCTGTTTTCCTATTCTTGTTTCGCTTTAGTGGAAACGAAATGAAAAAACCAGCTCTGAAACGTAACGAAATAGGGGCATGGTTGCCCATACCCCCTAATACTACCTGGGAAAAGTTCCCCCGGAACATACTATGAACTGCGTACGCTAGTTTTCCGCAACCTTAGCGAGCGGCTCGCTGCGATTTGCGCCACAGCAGATACGAGTAGACGTAGACGGCTCCAACCGAACCAAACGCCAGCACCGCAATCACCGCGGCGACGACTTCACTCGAAAGCACCGCACCTGCCACGCCCATTACGATGAGGCCAGCACCCAGCACCATAAAGCAGGCACCGCCAAAGCGCTGCGTACGGCGCCAGTTCTCGGGATCGGCAAGCGCCCAGGGCGTCTTGATACCGAGCGTATAGTTCTGCTTCACACGCGGCAAGTAGTTGCCTACGCCGATGAACAGCAAACCGACAACACCGGAAATCAGCACGTTGACCGAACCGACCGCCGGCACCACGCCCCACACCGTGAGCTCTCCCAGCCAGCTTATGGCGCACATGAACAAGGTGAAGGCGATTACGTAGCCCTGATAGAACTTGCCCGAGGTTCGATACGCCTCGCCCTTGGGGTCGACGCGCGGCACCACGTAGAACATCGCGAGAAACACCAGCGGCAACGCGCCGAGCGCGGAGGCCATCCAACTGGGACCCCAACCGTCGACGGCGCCGTTCGCGCCCCAGTGCGTGGGAATCTGTGCAGGCAGGCTCGGCATCACCATGAGGTGCGCTACAACATTAATAGCGCAGACCACAACAAGCATGGCCCACACGCGCGACGATACCCCCGTGGCGTGAATGCCCTTGTTTTCGTTATTCATCCTTATCACCTTCCGTGTTTGTAAAGCCCATAAACCAACCGATCAAGTCCTGCATGACGGTGGTGTTTAAGCTGTAAACGATGTTTTGGCCATGACGTTCGTCGGTCACCAACCCGGCGTTTTTGAGCGTCGCCAAGTGATGGCTCAACGACGGCTTGCTGATGTCAAAATGCTCGGCAAGCTCCCCGGCCGTGCAATTGCCCTCGCGTAGCAGTTCCAAAATGTGACGCCGTGTAGGATCGGCCAGCGCCTTAAAACCCTCTCCCGGCATAAGACCTCCTCTCATCATCTCTCATGACGTGCACACTATACTCAATATTTAGATGTTTGTCTAACTATCTAATCGCAATGCTTCAAACCACATCAAAGCAAACGCCATCGCAACCTATGGGCGATTACCTATAATGGCGATAGCTAAAACACGACCTGCTTCCCCATCGGAGGATATTTATGACCGAAACCACCGCCGCAACTCCCATCGAGACACGCGACACCAAGCTCGAGATTATCATGGGCCGCGAGGCACTCGATAAGCTCGCCGATGCTACGGTGCTAGTGCTCGGCTGCGGAGGCGTGGGCTCCAACTGCTGCGAGGCACTCGCCCGCGGCGGCATCGGTCATTTCGTCATTCTGGACAAGGACATCATCGCGCCCAGCAATATCAATCGCCAGGCCATCGCCTTTCACAGCACCATCGGCAAGCGCAAGGTGGACGTGATGGAAGCCATGATCCACGACATCAATCCCGCCGCCACCGTTATCAAGCGCACCGAATACCTGCTGAGCGACAACATCGACGAGTTCTTTGCGAGCGTTTTTGAGCAGACGGGCGGCAAGCTCGACTACGTCGTCGACGCCATCGACACCATCTCGGCCAAGCTCACTATTGCCAAATATGCTCAGGACCACGGCATTCGTTTGGTTAGCTCCATGGGCGGGGCCAACAAGCTCCATCCCGAGTGCCTCCGCTTTGCCGACATCTTCGATACCGCGCGCGACCCTATGAGCCGCATTATGCGCAAAGAATGTAAGAAGCGCGGAATCAAGAGCCTGCATGTTCTATTTAGCTGCGAGGAATCGGTTAAGACCCAGCCCCGCGACCCTTCCAACATCCACGAGCGCACCGAGCTCGGAACCGCCAGCTTTATGCCGCCCATCATGGGTCAGATGATTGCCGGCGAGGTTATCCGCCAGATCAGTGGGCGCGGCACCGAACGCGTGCGCGCCGATGGCCAGCGCCTAGACTAGTGGAGCGCGCCGAGATGGGGCCCCAGTTAATTGATGCACACTGCCATCTTGATTTAATGGCTCACCCGGACGCCGTTGCCGATGAGGCGACGGCACTGGGCTTGGGTCTATTTGATTGCGGCGTCGATCCACGCGACTTTTCGGCCGCAAACGAGCGCGCCCGTCGCCAACCAGGCATCATCGCTGGCATTGGGCTTCACCCCTGGTGGCTCGCCGACGGCCGCTGCGGTCCTGCCGAAGTCAATCTGCTTTGCGAAGTTGCTGCCCACGAGCACTATGTCGGCGAGGTGGGACTCGACTTTTCCGCGCGCTTTGCCGGAAGCGAACCACTACAAATACAGGCATTTGACCGGCTCTGCGACTCACTCGTGCAGCGTTCTCTTGCCGGGCGCGTGATATCAATTCACGCCGTTCGTTCGGCAGGAACCGTACTGGACGCCCTCGAATCGCACGGATTACTCATCCCAAACCCCGACTCCCCCGTTATCATCTTCCACTGGTTTAGCGGCACCTCGGACGAGCTCGTCCGCGCGCGTAATGCGGGCTGCTATTTTTCCGTCAACGAACGCATGCTCGCGTCTAAACGAGGGCGCGAATACGTACGACAGATTCCACTCGACCGTTTACTGCTCGAGACCGATGCACCGGCGGAGGCAAACACAGAAACAAGCGCGCGGTCGCTCATCAGATCGCTCACATGGACCTCAGAACGCATCGCCTCACTCAAAAACTGTGCCGCAAAGCACATCGAGTCGGCAGTTTTGGCAAATGGGCACTCTGTTTTTGACCTTCGCTAACCCCTGTGGACAAAAATGCCAAGGGACATGCGAATCGCACAACGCAGCCCCTATTGGAAGGCGGTACAGTTCGGAAGCATTACACCAATTCGTGCATGAGATCACGGTTGCGTGCATACAATTCGTCAAAGATATGACGGCGCGACGCATATAACTCGTGGGCAGCCATATCGGGCACGATTGTTTGCGCAACGCCAAGGACTTGAGCGAGTTCATCCCATGATGCGTAGGCGCCACCTGCGAGAGCTGCCATGATGGCATCACCGAAGCATGCGCCCACCGTAACCTTGGCAACCGAGACCTCGCGCCCGCATACGTCGGCGATGGCCTGCATCCAAACTGGATTCTTGGTTCCACCTCCGACAAGCATAATGCGCCCAATTGGCAGTCCATGCTCTCGCTCGATAATGTCGACATGGGATGCAACGGTATACGCGACGCCTTCCAAGGCGGCGCGAACCATATGGGCTCGCGTATGCCTTCCGGTCAGGCCAAAGAAGACGCCACGCGCCTCGGGATCGTTGAGCGGAGTACGCTCCCCCGCAAAGTACGGCAGACACAGGAGCCCATCGGCACCCGGCGCCACATCGGCGGCATCATGCGCCATAACCGAATAGGCATCGGGGCCACCATGGCCCTCGGCCTCTACGGCGTCGCGATACAGCTCTTGGCGCAGCCACGATGTGAGCGCACCCGCCGTATTGGTCCCCGCGCAGATCCCGTAAGTTCCGGGAATGATAAACGTCCCTGGCCACAGGCGGGCATCATCGATCATATGATCAGCTAGGTAGATGAAATACGCCGTACTCCCCAACTGAACCATCATATCGCCGGGACGGAATACACCCGTCGAAATGGCCTCGGCACCAGAGTCGCCCGTTCCCACTAAGACAGGTGTCCCTGCCGCGAGCCCCGTCGCCTCGGCCGCACGCCGCGTAATCACCCCGGCAATATCGGTAGCCGACATTACCTCCGCCATCTGGTCAGGCCGGCAGAAACGAGCACATTCCCGAGCATCAACCTTCCAGGTGTAGCGGTCGTATAGGGGAAGAAAATCCTCCGCCAAATAACGGTCCACCGTAAAACGCCCCGTCAACTTTGCGCACAAAAACGATGACGCCGTCAGGAACTTCGCGGCACGTTCGTGCACCTCGGGCATATTCTCCTTAAACCACAAGATCTTGGGAGCAATATCTGACGAACAGGGATCGTGCCCGAAAAGCTCGCGTGCGCGATCTGACCCATATTCGGAAAGAAGCTCGTCAATCTGCGGCTTCGAACGTGCATCGACTCCATACAAAATCGCGGGCGCCAGCGCGTTGAACTCGGTATCGACCGGCACACAGTCGCAACCCAATGCGGAAAGGCCCACGCATCCGATCTGTGCCGCGTTAACCCCCGATCGCTCCACCAGCTCGCGCGACAAGCGGCAAAAATCGCCCCACCAAACTGCCTCCGCATCATGCTGGTACCATCCGTCACACGGGTTGTCCGTCTCATGTCCACAAGAGGCTTGGCAAACGATGTTGCATCGGTCATCGATTAAAACGCCTTTAGAGGCGCTTGTCCCAATATCAATACCCAGATAGAACGCCATAGGTGCCTACTCCCCTCGCGCCGTACGAGCGGCAGCCATAAAACGAGCTACCCGCTCAACATCAACCGGGGCATCCAGCTTTCCGTCGCGCTTTAAACACGTGCCGACAAACGCGCCATCGTAGTGAGCAAATACGTCAGCCACGGTATTTTCGCGACAACCGGTGCCACATACCACAGGTACTTGGCCAACACGCTCGCGGACCTCATCGGCAAGCTCGCCCGAAGCGCCACGACCGGCAGCCGAACCGCCGATGACCATCGCATCCGGTAGACAATTAAAGAGAAGTGAATCGGCAATGTCCGCAGTCGTGCGGTCGTTGAGATAAACCTCCCCCTCGCTCGTGATGAAGTGAAAAAGCTTGAGATCATCCAGACGCAGCGCCGCCTTGCGACGCATGGTGTGCGCGAAATCTCGGTTAATCAGCCCAAGATCACCGGCCCAGGCACCGCAAAAATTGCAGCGCGTGAACTGCGCGTCGACGGCAGCGCACAGCTCGATTGTGGCATCACCATCGTAAATAGCCTCAGCTCCCCAAGGAGTCGACAGATCATGGGACAGAGCCCCGATTACAAAGCCCATCGATGCAAGGGTTGAGGGAGAAACGTGCTGCTCGTAGGGCATCGAGAGCTCATTGGTAATCAAAATGCCATCGACACCGCCCTGCTGCAACGCCTCGAGATCGCGCTTGGCGTCTTCCACGACCTGCGACACACTTCCGCCCGGGTAATACAGTGGATCGCCCGGCAGAGGACGCAGGTGCAGCATTCCGATAACCGGCTTTTCGGTCTTGAACATCGAAGTTAGAAACGACATAACGTGCTCCTTCATAGGGTTATCGCAGGGACGTTATTCCCCCAGCACCTCAACGTACACTTTTCGCTTCTGCGGACCGTCAAACTCCGCAAGATAGATGTTCTGGGCACCTCCACACACGATGTGGCCATCTTGGACGGGAAAGAAGCAACTGTTTCCACAAATCATGCTCTTGATATGCCCACAGGAGTTGTTGCCGGTGGCTCCATAGCTCGGCAGGAAGTGTGCATGCGCATAGGGGGCATCGAGTGGGGCGATGCGATCAAGCGTCTCCATAAGATCCGTCTCCACGCAGGGCAGCCCCTCGTTTACCACGATTCCACAGGTCGTATGCGACAAAATAATCGCTGCCAAGCCATTGGTCACCGAGCTGCGTTCGATGGCAGCGTGCACGTCCTCGGTAATATCGATGAACTGGTCCGGAGCAGTCGATAGATAGCTCAATGTCTCGAGCGTCACCATGTTCACTCATCCCCTTCAAGAAAACGCAGGGCATTACCCCAGTAGAGCCTTTCTCGCGCATCATCGCGCATGGGCACGGTATCGAGCGCCCGCTTGAGTTTGAATGCACGGAAGCGCGGCGTATTGCTGGCGAACATCACCTGGTGCGATAGCGCGCGCTCATACCACAGCGGCCCCATATCGACCGTGAAAAGACGCTGCATCATCTCCTCGGGCGAATCGATGTAAGTGATAGAGGTGTCCGTGTAGCAGTTGGGATACTTGAGCAGCATCGCCACGGTCTCGCGCACCCAGGGCCAGCCAAAGTGGGTCAAACTAAAGCGCACATTTGGATGCGTTGCGATTGTGTGCTCAAATGCAAGCGGGTTACTGCGCGAGAGCTCTGCGCCCGGCTCCCAAGACATACCGGCATGGAAAACCACCGGCTTGTTATAGCGCTCGCACAGCTCGTAAAGCGGCTCGGCCACAGCATCATCGGGGGCAAAACCCTGCTTTGCCGGATGCAGGCAAAGCCCCTTTGCCCCCAACTCGATAAAGGCGCGCTCCAATTCGTCTGCGGCACCGCTCACCTGCGGATCTACGCTCGCAAATCCCCACAGACGATCGGGGTGCGCGGCAACCAGCATGGCAATCTGGTCATTGGTGCCAAAGTGCCCTCCGCATGCCGTGGTTACATCGAGCGGCATGAGCACGCTCTTCTGCACGTCGCAGACGTCCATCTCGACTTGAAGCTCATCCCAATCCATGGGGCCCATATGCCCCATACCATATTCTCGTGACCAAAAACCGAATCCATCAGGCTCATCACCCGGCATACAGATCTCGCCGTAGAGCATAGGATGGACCAACATGTCGATAACCATTTCGTACTCCTTTCCAGGCATTTGACCCTAGTACGGCTCAAACGAACCAATCACTCGGGACGACAGCTCAGCGCCCGCCTTCATACACGTCGGAATATCAAGGCCATCGATCACGCCCTTGGTAAACCCGGCAATATACGAGTCGCCGGCACCCACGGTATTAACGACCTTCTCCGCCGGTACGATCCCGCACTCATAGAAGCGCTCACCGTCATAGGCAATGCTTCCCTTCTCGCCAAGCGTGGCGACCGCAACGCGCGGTCCCAATTCCTGCACGTGGCGCACCCAGTCTCGTAGCTCCGGAGTGTCCTCTTCAAACGACATGAACGCGTAGTCTACGTAAGGAAAATGAGTCTCACAGGCATATTCGGGATCCTGGCTGAACACCGAGAAGTCCATTACCACCGTCTTGCCCGCATCATGCCATTCGGGCAGGAGGTCCAAACAATTGCCAAACAGGTCGGTATGAATGATGTCATGCTCCAGGATAAACGCCCGGTCATCTTCATTCGGACGATATGTCTCCATTACGCCATCGATTGCCTCGAGATGTACGCGATCGACGCCGTCTTTCAATGCCATGAGCATCACCGAGGTGTCGCCATCCTCCACCCGCAGATGAGAGATATCAAACCCCTCAGCGGCCAGCGCCTCTCTCATCTTGTCTCCGTACTCGTCCTTGCCGACAACCGACACGGCGGATACCGAAACGCCCATTCGTGCAAGATGGATACCCCAGTCAATGCCGTTACCAGTCGGATAGAACACGCCGATGTTTTGATAGACGTCCGCGCAGCAAAAACCAGCCGCACACGCTTTAATACCCATGGTCTTCTCCAATGCTCAAAAGGGGACCCACCACATGGCGAGCCCCCTTTTCGCGTTTCGCTTATTGTTTTGCATCGGCTGTCCAAGGCCTCATAGCCAGACCGCCGTACGCTTTCTTAAGCTATTCGACGATTGGCGCCCCGTGGCCCCAAGAACCTTCCATACCGCACACGGTCGAGGCAAACCCGGCAGCAAAGTCGAGCGCGTGCTCGATGGCCTCGGCGCCATCCTCACCACGCTTGGCGGAATCGAGATAGCACATCAAAAACGAGGTGAGGAACGAGTCGCCCGCCCCCATGGTGTCCTTCATGTCCGTTACCGGTTTAGCCAGCTGGCGGTAATAACGCTCGCCGTCGTAAGCAATGCAGCCCTCGGCGCCCGCCGTAGCCGACACAAAACGCGGACCCAGGCCCTTCACCCATGCCAGACGCTCGCGGATCTCGTCCTCACTCGCGGCATCCGCCGCACTAAAGAAAGCGAAATCGACGTAGGGCGCAATCTGCTCGTAGTACTCGTCGGTAGAGTCGTCCGAAAAGTCAAAAGAGACCGTGACGCCCGCAGCCTTCAACTTGGGCAGCTCGCGCTCGGTAAAGCAATAGTTGCCCGAATGAACCACATCGAACTGCTTCATGTACGAAAGGTCAAAGCGATCGAGGACATAGCGCGCATCGCCACGGATGCCGCCCTCGTTGGAGCCAAGGAAGACACGGTCACCGTCAACGACGGTCACGCGAGCCGCTCCGTTCTCGCCAATCATCTGCTCGCACTTGTCAAGCTCGATACCCTCATCCTCGAGGCTTGCAATGACATGCTCGGCAGCGGCGTCATTGCCAAAAATGCCCATGTATGCAGAGCGTGCGGCACCGCATTTCTTGGCATAAACGGCGAAGTTAACCGCGTTACCGCCAGGATACATGGTGTGGATATGCTCGTAGCGATCGACGACGTTGTCGCCAAATCCGAGCGCGTTAACGTTAAAAGCCATGGCCTTTGTCCCTTCTAGTACTCGACGACGCCCATATAGCGACGGAAATCGGGATCGTGATCAAACACCTTGCCGCGTGCAGCACGCAGCTCGCAGTTCATGGCGTAGAACAGCACCGGGTCCAGATAGGCACGGACGCTCGCCGGCACGGCTTCCATACCGTACTCCTTGGCATCGAGCACCATCAGCGTATCGGTATGCGTCTTAAGGAACGCCAGGGCGCGCTCGTCCATAGCACGGCACTCGCTGGAGCCCATCTGCAGGAAGTAAAAAACGCCATCCTGAGTAGCCTCGAAGGGGCCATGGAAGTACTCGGCAGAGTGGATGTAGCTGCAGTGCTGCCACTGCATCTCCATAAGAGAGCAGATAGCGAAACCGTAGGTCTGGCTAAAGTTGGGACCGCTGCCCAGAATATAGAAGAACTCGTGCTCCTGGCAAAGCTTGGCAAAGCGATCGCCCAGCTCGGCATTTACCTTCTCGCGCGCCGGGGGAAGAATCTTATCCATCTCGGCGATACCGGCATACATATCGGCAAGATCGGCGTAGCCCTCCTGCTGATCGAGCAGCTCTGCCGCAAGCGAAAGCGAAATGCCAGCGGGGACCTCGGCCTGCGGCACACCCTCGCCCCATGGGTAGACCCACGTGGTCCACTTGCCGGAGTCGATCTTGGATCCAGCGTTGTCGGTCTGGGCGATCACCGTAGCGCCGGCGGCAAGGGCAATCTCGCAGCCCTCGACGACCTCCGGGGTATTGCCACTGTGGCTGCAAGCGATGACCAGGGACTTCTCGCCCAGACGACGCGGACGCATAATGTCGAATTCACGAGCGGTATAGATATACGAAGTGAAGGTGGTTGCCTCGCGCTGCAGAAGCTCATGAGCCGGGATCAAATCGATCATGGAGCCACCGCAAGCAATCCAGTAGACGCTGTCGAACTTGCCCTTCTCGGCAATTGCCTCTTTGATCAGATCGTGTGCGTTCATATCCAGTTCCTTTCTTGTTTGGCCGCAATCAATGACGTTGGTTGCGTGGCCGATAGTTGTTTTAGTCAATCAGATATTTCTCGAATGCGGCCATGTTCTTGGCATCTGCCGCCGCCGGATCATCGTAGTAACGACCGTCCGTGATCTCCTGGCCCAGCATGCCGTCGAAACCATGGGCGTTGAGTGTGGCGACGAAGGCGTCCATATCGTGCTTGCCATCGCCCCACACCAGATGGCCATACGGGTCACCGTCGATAAAGTGCATCTCGTGAATTGCCCCATCACCAAAGGTGGCAAACCAGTCCTCGAGTGTCTCGCCTGCAACGCCCATCGCGGTTGTATCAACCATGGGCTGTAAGTACGGGCTCGCGACCTCGTCAATCATGCGCTTCGCATCGGAAACCGTCGTCACAAGGTTGCTCTCCTCGGGACGCAGGCTTTCCATCGTAAGCACCAGACCGTGCTCGCCGGCATACTCTGCCAGAATGGACAAGTGCTCGCGGCTGCGCTTCCAGGCTTCCTCGCGGTCCTCGTCCCAGTCGCCCCAGCCAGAGTTGATGGACATACGGTCGCACCCAAGTACCTCGGCAAGCTCAATGCCGTGCTTAAAGTACGCCAGGCTGCGCTGTTCATGCAGCGGCTTGCGTGCGCAGTACTGCCAAGGATAGACAACATTCTCGGGGCACAAAGTACGATACCTAAGCCCACGGTCTGCAGCCTTTTTCGCCAGGACCTCAGCCTCAAAGTAGCCCGTATGGTCGAGCGTCACATGCGGCTCTGCACACCACAGCTCAATGGACTCAAAGCCCAAGCGCTGCTGCACATCAAGGAAGTAATCGAGCGACCACATGATGTAGTGGATATTCATGCCCGCAATCTGCTCGCGGCGCAGCGTCGGTTTGGATTCAGACATCTTATGCCTCCTTATTTCGATCGAACACGATTTGTCCGTCCGACATCGTCATATCAACCGCAAGATCGCGTGCGTCGCGATAATCGAGGTCGAACACATCCCGATCGAGCACGCAGATATCGGCAAGCTTGCCAACCTCAAGCGTACCCAGCTCGTCTTCGCGCATCAGATCGTACGCGCCCCCGGCAGTCCAAGCGCACAAGAGCTCGACAAGCGTCAGCGTGTTGACCTCATTCACGGGCAGTCCGTCGTCGAAGTATCCGCCGCACGCACTGTAGATTGACTCGCCCAGGCTCGGAATCAGCAGCGGTAAATCCGTGCCACAGCACACTGTGCATCCGGAATCTTCCATGCCGCGGCGATTCCAGCTGTGCAAAAGTCGCGTCTCGCCAATTTGTCGACGCATCATCGACAGGCAATCCTCGCGCCGGTCCAGCGTCAGAATCTGCGGATAGACCTCGCAAATTCCACCTAACTTGCCAAACTCGACAAGATCGGTCGGGTCAGAGTTCTCGAGATCGGTAATCGCATGGCGGCGAAGCATCCGTCCATGCTCGTCTTGAGGCAGCGAGGCATAGAGTGCCACGGTGCGACGAACGGCGCCATCGCCCTGGCAATGCAAAGAATATCGGAAGCCGTCAGCATCAATTGCACGCAGCTCGTTCTCAATCAGATCCCACTCTGGCTCCTCGACGACCGTCTTGCCGGCAGCGCCCGCATCGGCCGAGTCCTCATAGGGGTCTATCATCTCGGCAAGCCCCGCCCATACGCCGCGATCGGTCATACGGTTGAAGCCGGAAAAACGAACGAACGGTCCCCGGAAGCGCTCTCGTGCCTCGCGGGCATATGCCAGATTTGCACCGGCACCCACCGGCTGCGACATCATAGAGACGCGAACCGTCAGCTCACCAGATTCCTCACGGCGAGCCATTTCGTCGGCAAAGCCGTAGTAGTCATCAAACGCCATCTCCTTGATGGCGGTAACGCCGCGCTCGTTAAGCATCCTCATGTAGTCCGAATACCCGGCACGCACCTCGGGCAGCGCGAGGAAATCGCTCATCATGCGCCAGATCTTCTCGGCATAGCACGCCTGGGGCGTAAAACCGTATCGCGCACTGGCGGCAGCGTTGAGAACGCAGGTCTCCGCTCCCGGTGTAAAGCAGACGACGGGGATATCGCCAAAACAATCGTCAAGCACAGCTGCCGTATTTGCGTTCTCGGCATCCGATGCCAACGTTTCGGGCAGGTTGTGGCCAAAAGCCGCCGCGCAATCCGGACGATCTTCTTTCCATGCACGCAAGAGCGACACGGCCTCTTTGGCATCAGCGACGCCAGACAGATCAGACCCCAACGTCCGCAGCGCCCAACCCGTATAGAAGGTATGCACATCGATCAAGCCAGGCATGACAGTACGGTCGCCCAGGTCAACTACCTCGTCCGCCTGGGTCAAATACGAAGCCGCCTCGCACTTAGTGCCAACAGCCTCAATTCGATTACCACGGACCGCTACGAAACCTTCAAACGGCAGGTCCCCCGTACCGGTAAAGACGCTCTTAGACGTCAGGACCGTCAAACGATCAGACATCACAACCACCTACACCGGAAGCATGCCAGAGATTGCCGTTACGATCAGGCCAAAGACGACCATGAAGATGAAGAACTTCCAAATGGTCTTCCACCATTGGCCAAACGAAATCTTAGCCACGGCAAGGCCGGCGACCGTCATGCCCGCCACGGGGCTGATGGTGTTGATGGTCTGGTTGGCAAACTGGAGCGCGGTGACGGCCGCCTCGGGATTGAGGCCCATGAGCTCGGTCAGGGAACCCATAACGGGCATGGTGAGCGCCGCCAGGCCAGAACTCGAGGGAACCAGCAAAGAGAGCAGACCAAGGACGATATACATAAACGTGGTGTAGACGGCGGCGGGTGCACCGGCGAGCGCGGTAGCGAGCGCCTGGAGGATGGTGTCGATGATCATGCCGCCCTCGGCGATGACCAGAATACCGCGAGCGATACCGATAACGATGGCAGCGTACGCAAAGTCGGCGAGACCCTTAACGAACTCCTCTGCGATCGTCTGCTGGTCAAGACCGCCCAGGATACCGGCAAGCAAGCCCATGCCAAGGAACACGGCGGAAATCTCATTCATGTACCAGCCCTGGGTAACAAGACCCCAGACGATAATGCCCATACCGCAGGCAAAATCGATAAGCACGAGCTTCTGACGGATAGTGAACTCTTCCTCGATGGAGGCATCGGTCACGGAAAACTCGATACGCTTGAGCTTATCGTCCTCGTACACAATGGACGACTCGGGGTTTTTCTTGACGCGCATGGCGTAGCGCATGGCCCATGCGATACCGACGGCAGTGAAGATGACCCAAGAAACGGCGCGCAGCCACAGTTGCGGATTGCCCTCGATGCCAATGATGCCTTGGGCGATCAAAACGTTAAACGGGTCGATGGTCGAAGCACAATATCCCAGGTTGGGACCAAGGAAGCAGATGATGAATGCCGTCATCGAGTCATAGCCGATACCCATCATGACGGGAATGAAGATGGCATAGAACGGCAGGGCTTCCTCAGACATACCAAACGTAGTGCCGCAAATGGACAGCAACGTCATCGTGATGGGAATGATGAGGATGTCCTTGTTCTTGAGCTTTTTAACCACACGGCTCATGCCGGCATTCAAAGCGTTGGTCTTGGTGATGATCGCGAACGATCCGCCAATCAATAAGACGAACGCAACGACGTCGGCAGCCTCTTGGATACCCTTGGTGGGCGCTTGCAGAACCGCGAAGATATCCTGGCCCAGATTGATGGTCTCGCCGGTCTCGGAATCGGTGTAGTTTTTATCGACCTGTTCATAGGTTCCAGCAACGGCGACTTCACGCTCGCCCGCCGCTGTCGAAATCGT
Source organism: uncultured Collinsella sp. (assembly GCA_937925715.1). Taxonomy (GTDB): domain Bacteria; phylum Actinomycetota; class Coriobacteriia; order Coriobacteriales; family Coriobacteriaceae; genus Collinsella. Next base: position 43,649 of record CALAMG010000034.1, on the reverse strand, counting down.
CTTGCGCTGATACTGACCAGAGGGAACGATCCAAGTCAGGACCGCAAAGACAACGATCAGCAAGAACATGATCGTATAGACATGCGGTAATTTGAACTTAAAACGTCTGTTTGTCTTCTTCGCCTTCGTATCTGACATAGATACCTCCAAAGAACTCGAGACTGCATCGCATCTCGCTTCAACGTTTGCACAATGCAAACGTTCTATGACGTCCCATAGATTACCAGCAGCTTTTCCCTTCATCAAGATAATTTCAAACTGATTGCCGCAACGCGGTTGAACGGTCGCGTTTGCGCCATGAACGGTATGGAAACGCCCGGTGAGATGATCCACCGGGCGTTTCCATTCGCAATGTCCTAGATGTCAAAAACGTAGCGAGACCCAACGATCCGCTGACGACCGATGATAAACGGCCGCCGCTGCTCATCGAAAAAGAAGGCTTCCATATAAAACAAGGGTTCGCCAACGGGAACTGCCAACAGTCGAGCGACCTCGGGCGACGCGCACGCGATCTCGAGCGTGCACGGGTCGGTAAACGCGGGCGTGCGGCCCGTCCGGTTGCGCACGAACTCAAAAATGGATTGGTTAGATAGAAGTGCCGTTGATAGATAGGCGTTGTCCTCGTAAACATATATGTTGTTCTCGAGCATGACAGGGACGCCATCGGCAGTGCGCACGCGCTCAACGCAAATCAAGTCAGTTCCAACGGGAACACCAAAGAACTGCGCTTCGGTGGAATCCGCCGGCAGTATCTTTCTCGAAATGACACACGCCCCCGGTTCCATTCCGTTAACGCGGCATGCGTCCGAAAAACTCTGGACGTCATCCTTCTGGCGAATCTTGCGCTTGAGCTTGGGGGCATTGACAAACGTGCCTTTCCCCTGTCGCTTCGTTAGATAGCCCTGCTGGACGAGCTCCTCAATAGCGCGTCGCACGGTAACGCGGCCAACTTTATAGCTCTCAGCCAATTCGAATTCGTTGGGTATCCGCGCGCCTGCCTTGTAGGCGCCGGAGTTGATTTCGTTTTTAATGATATCAATGACCTGTTGGTACAGCGGTATCGCTGCTTTACCGTCAGTTGGCCCTTCAGTCGGTGGCATATACCCTCTCCCAGCACAATTAATTCTAAAACGGGCTTAAGGGCATTCAACAAGCCCTTAAGCCCGCATTAGCTTAAAGTATGCTAGGTGTCGCACCAAAATGTTGGCTATTTACTCATCAGACCCGAAAAACGCGCAACTACCGCGCTCCTAAGAAAGCGTGAGCAGCTCCGACAGCTGGTCGATAATCTTGTCCGCGGCATCCTGGCTAAAGCCAAAGCGTTCCTCGCGCTTGGCAATGACTGTCAGGCCGGCTCGCTTGCCAGCGGTGATGCCAGGCACCGAATCCTCGACGCAGCAGCAGCGATTCGCGGGCAGCCCCAGCAGGTCCAGCGCATGCAGGTAGATGTCGGGCTCGGGCTTGCTCTCCTTAAACTGCTCGCCGCTCACCACATACTCAAAGGCATCCGACAGCCCGCACGCATTGAGCACTTCCTCGATACTAACCATGGGAGACGAGCTGGCAAGCGCCACGCGAACGCCGCGGCGCGGCAGCTCTCGAATCGTATCCACGGCGCCTGGGTTAATCAAAGCCTGATAGTCGCGCGGACGCTTATGAGCCCATTCGTCCCAACGGGCCAACGCTTCCTCGCCAGTGAAATGCCCCTTACCGGCACGCTCAAACCAATCGACCAGCATATGCAGGAAGAACTGATGCGAGGTACCGACCTGCCCATTCAACTCCTCTTGAGTCAGATTAAGCCCAAGCTCCTTGGCAAACGCGGCAGTCTCGCCCAGGTAGTAATACTCGGTATCGACAATCACGCCGTCCATGTCAAAGATAACGGCATCGAACGGAAATGCGGACACGGCACCCTCCCTAACAAAAGGACGCCCGCGAGCAGGCGCCCGAACCATGCATTAATCGGCGATTCTAACCCAGCAGCTTATCCAGCGCCACCGCAATACCATCTTCGTTGTTATTGGCGGTCACCATCTGGGCCACAGCCTTAACCTCATCGACGGCGTTGCCCATGGCAACGCCGGTGCCGGCCCACTCAATCATGGACTTGTCGTTCTGGCCGTCGCCAAACGATACGACCTCACTGGCATCGATGCCGAGTTTGGGCAGGGCACCCTCGAGCGCACGGGCCTTGTCGATACCGGGCGCCGTGTACTCAAAGTACCAGTCAGCCGTAAACATGCCCGAAAGTGTCTGCTTAAAGGGCGCATACATTTCCTCGTAATGCGCCTGCAGGTATGCCGGGTCGCCTGCCGTCAGCAGCTTGTCCACGGGATAAGTGTCCACGACCTCATGCAAGCTCTCGACCTCGCGGATCTTAAGGTCGCACGCATCGCGCTCATACTTGACGATGTTTTTCTGCGAGCCGTCAGGCAGCGTGATCATGCAATGGTACGAGTCCTCAACGTGCAGATCGCGACCGAGCGAAATCATAGGGATCACGTCAAAATTACGCAGGTGATCAATCAGGCGATGCAATTCGTCGGCAGGCATAGCCTGATCGAACAGCACTTCGTCGGTCTGGGCATCGACGACGTGAGCGCCGTTAAAGGCCACCAGCAGACCGTCATGGTTTTGAAGGTCGAGCTCTTGCGCCAAGGCGTGCAGCCCCCATGCGGGACGGCCCGAAGCCAAAATGAGCTTAATGCCCGACTCCTGCGCCGCGAGCAGCTTCTCGCGCGTACGCGGGCTAATCACTTTCTGATCGTTGGTGAGCGTACCGTCGATATCCATCGCGATGGCTTTGATTACCATATATGCCTCCCTGTCATTGAACAACCTTGTCTGAGCCATCATACAGAACACCCATCGCGACTCCGTTTACAACGGGCAAAAAGTCATATTGTCTCGAACATGAACAGCGTGTGGTCGTGAAGCTTTATCGCTCAGGTCAAATACGTCTGCTAGCGACGCTCATCCGTCGGTGCGCCCTCGACGATCGCGATGCCCGCCGATGCACCTAACGCGCTGGCGCCGGCCTCGATGAATGCGCAGGCCTCTTCGTAATTATGGATACCGCCCGCCGCCTTGATTGCCACGGCATCGCCGAGCACCTCGTGCATCAGCCGCACGTCCTCGAGCTTAGCACCGCCAAAGCTTCTGCCGGTCGATGTCTTAAGGAATCCCGGCTTGGCCTCCAGCGCGATCTCGCATACACGGCGCTTGGCGGCGTCGTCGCCGTCCAGCTTGCACATCTCGACGATTACCTTGTCAGTGATGCCATGCGCGCGACAAAAATCAGCAATGGTAGTCATCTCGCGCTCGATGGCATCAAAATCGCGGTTCTCGATCGACCTCTGATTCAAAACGTAGTCAATCTCGGTAAAGCCACACGCAGCGTATTCCTCAAACCTCGCAAGCTTCTCCTCGAGCGCCATAGTGCCCTGGGGAAAGTCGATAGCGCCGGCAAGGATGATGTCAGAGTCCTCGAGCATGGCGCGGCCCGTCTCGTACTCCTGCAGGTTCGCAAATACGCAGCGAAAGTTGTACTTTAACGCCTTCTCGACATATTGCTCAAACGTGTCCTCGGGGGCATCGATATAGTCGATGTATTTGTTGATGGGTTTGGCAAGCGTCATGCTGGGCCTCCTTGTTCAGGACTGACAACCGATTCGTGGTTTCACGCGAAAAACCACGTTCAATGTACGCCCGGCATGCAAGGACAGCGTCCGCATTCCGACAAGTGGTATGAAATTAGCTTTAAACGTATATTTACAGACAGCGAATGGCACCGCACGCGGATGCCGACAGCAAGACATCCCCCTCCTCAATACACCCTCATGCCCCTTTACTGTTTGCGACCAGAAATGATGAGCTGCACAACGTCGTTAGCGGTCGAATTCGACCTCTGACGACGTCACGCGACCCATCGTATCTGGCCGACAACAGAAAAGGGGCCCGTATCCCAAAGGATACGGGCCCCTTTCGGCCATGACCTATCTCAGCAGCAAAGACCACTTGCGGTGAGCGCGGTAGAACTCGATCGCACTATCTTATCCGAGCCGGGGCACGTTCGCATAGCGTGGCGCGTGACGGTTGCAAAACCACCCCATTTGAAACAAAGGCAAAAAAGTACTTGCAAAGACGCGTTCCGACATATAAGTTGATAAAAGACCGCCGTTGCGGTTTTAAGTAGATCAAGCATATGAAGTTTGAGTTTTAGCGTGTAAGAGAAGGAAGATCGGCAAAGTACAACCCCAAACGCAATGACAACTTAATGAGGTAACTGCCACATGTGAGGCACCCAGGGCATTGCTGTCTCGATTTTGAGCACGATGCCTTCCGCCTTGCATGGGCCGTTCCATCCCGCCCCTGCAGCAACTGCCTCACGGGCTCATTGAAAACCGCATAGCACCCCAACGTCAGCACATCACCCACGGCAAGCACATCACTCACGACAACTAACACATCAACAAACAGCACGAACATCAACCGATTGGAGAAGCTATGACAAACCACCACGCTGAAGACGGCGATAAGAAAAGCATTCTGGATGCCCGAATTGAGCGAGCATATGCAAACGAATATGACGCCGCCTTTGCCGCCGCGACCATCAAGAACTACGCGTCGCTACCGCTCGCGACGATCTTGGCCGACCACCCTCAACTGCTGAAGCGCTGCACAAAGATCATGGGCGACCCCGACATTCGCAAGCTGACAGACCCCTATGCCCCAAAACGCGACAACGATTCGTACGTTCTTACCGTAGGCTGCCTAGCCCATATGCTTACGGCGCTCGACACGAAACTCAAGCTCGAATGGGAACCCGACGAGCGTCATGAACTCGAAAGCAAGCGGGACACCCTGCGCACCGCACTGTTCCTTCCGTTGGACGGCCTCAAGCGCTGCAACGTCGAGCTCAATACACAGGCGCGGCAAAAGCCCGGGACCACGGGGCAGAAAACTCCAAGACCCCATGCGGCCATCGTCGACCGCAACCGATATAACCGCATGACCGCGCACTTTTCCGCCGAGGGAGCAGCCATAAGGACGCTGATCGATCTGCTGTGCCTCCTGAGCATCAACGAGCTATTTGAGGGCTATCTCGCCCTTGTTCCCGCGACGGCACCCAAGTCGGTAGCAAAGATCATCGAGACCTGCAGACGCCAGTTTGAGCGCCATCGCAATGGCAGTGAGATGAACGTCAGCATCGCGCAGTACTACGCGGCTCATTACAAAAATGACGGATGTGCCCCTGTCGATCATCAGCTGCGGCTCGCCTACACCACGCCCACCGCAACGCTCCATCGCTTTGGAGCCCTTGGCGCTTGCGAGCCGCACGAACAGGCAGCCTGCCCCACAACCGAGCTCGATCTCAGGCTCGGACGAACCCTGTAGCCCGCCAGCCCCTCCACGGGCAACAATCCTATTCCACAACACAACCAACAGAAAGGAGTCCTCATGGACACCAATCATTCCCCCATCATCAGCCCCCTCACCATGCGTGAATCCGCCCGAGGTATCACGCTCACCAGGATTTACGATGAGATGCTCGCCCGTCGCGAGCTCTCCGTCATGGGAAACATCGAAACCCCGATGGCCCACGACCTATGCCAGCAGATCCGCCTGCTCGATGCCACCGACCCCAGCCGCCCCATCACCATATTTGTCGCCAGCGCCGGCGGAAGCGTGCGATCGGGTCTTGCGATCTATGACGCCATGCGCCTCGCATCGTGCCCCATCCGCACCGTCTGCCTGGAATTCGCCGCGTCCATGGGCGCCGTGATCTTTATGGGCGGTGACGATCGCCGTATGGCGCCCCATGCAGAGCTCATGATTCACGACCCGCTGATCCCCCAGGGGGCAGGCGGCTCGGCACTTGCGCTGCAGGAAACCAGCCGGCGTCTCATGCAGACCCGCAAAACCCTCACGCAAATCCTCTCGGACCGCAGCGGCCTCACGCCCAAGCGCATCCAGTCCCTCACTGCAAAAGACACCTACCTTTCGGCCGAGCGCGCCGTCGAGCTCGGCTTTGCCCACGAAATCCTCTCGACCACCAAGGAGGTCGCCCATGTCTAACCTCGCCAGCCGCCTCGCCGCATCTGAGTCCGCATCGTCCACCATCCTCGCCAAGGATCGAACGCTTTCCTGCGACACCCGCCAAACGGGACTCAACAACAACGCACTTGTGATCGGCCCCTCGGGAGCCGGCAAGACCCGAAACGTCCTCAAGCCCAACCTGCTGCAAATGAACGCAAGCTACATCGTGCTCGACACCAAAGGCACGCTCTGTCGCGAAGTGGGACCCGTGCTGGCAGCCCACGGCTACCGCGTGCAATGCCTCAACTTCGCCGACCTCAACACCGTCCCGGCCCTTGCGCTCGGCATCGAGCGCTGCGGCTACAACCCCCTGAGGCACATTCGCCGCAAGGCGGACGGCAGGCCCAACCAGCAGGACATCCTCTCGGTGGCAAAGGCCATCTGCCCCATCGAGGACAACAACCAGCCTTTTTGGGATCATGCGGCGGCAAACCTGCTGTCGTGTCTTATTGCCTACGTCACCGAACAGCTACCCGCCGACGAGCAGACGATCAGCTCGGTCATCAAGCTGATCGAGCACCTGCAGGACGGTGCCACGGCCCGATTGTTTGACGATCTGATCACGACCGACCCCCAAAGCTATGCCCTCTCGCTATGGCGGCGCTACGCCATTACGCAAAATGCCGAGCGCATGCACGCGAGCATCGTCGGCATCCTTGCCGAAAAGGTCATGTGTCTGGGATTCGACGGTGCGGCACAGCTCTATCGTGAGTGCCATCAGGTGGACTTCGCTTCCATGGGACACACCCCCTGCGCCCTGTTTGTAACCGTGAGCGATATTGACCGCAATCTCGATCCGCTGACCGGCCTCTTTATTACGCAGGCGTTTATGGGCCTCATTCGCGAAGCCGATAGGCAGCCCGACGGCAGCCTGCCCGTGCCCGTGCGCTTTATGCTCGATGACTTCGCAAATCTGCAGATCCCCCAGATCGACAACGTGCTCTCGATTATCCGAAGCCGCAACATCTGGGCAACGCTGCTGCTGCAGTCGACCAACCAGCTCGATGCGCTCTATGGCGAGGCACGCGTACGCTCCATCATGGGCAACTGCGACACGCATCTGGTGCTGGCGTTCCAGGATCCCGAGAGTGCCCGGGTGTTTTCCGACCGCGCTGACGCGCTGCCCAGCACGCTCATGGCGACGCCGATTGATCGCTCGTGGCTCTTTGTACGCGGTCGCACTCCCGAACAGGTCGAGCGCTTTAGGCTCGAAGACCATCCGCTCTACGGGGAGCTGCCCGAGGCGCAGCGAGGCCATGCGGAGGCCGAGATCTAGGCGCAGGGTTCTCGCAGCGCGCGGCGCCCCGGCGATGTTCCACAAAGGCCGTGCGCCCCGGGACCACGGCAAAGCAAAGGGGCCCGCATCCGATAGGATACGGGCCCCTGACTATAAGGCGCGATGCGTTAACAGCAGCGACTACTTGCGATGCGCGCGATAGAACTCGATGAGCGCCTGGGTCGAAGCGTCCTGCTCGGCCTTGGCGGCATCGTCGTGGAAGGCAGGGGTGATCTGCTTGGCAAGCTGCTTGCCCAACTCGACGCCCCACTGGTCGTAGGAATCGATGCCCCAGACCGTACCCTCGACAAACGTGATGTGCTCGTACAGGGCGATGAGCTCGCCGAGCGCGAACGGGGTCAGCGTGTCGCCGAAGATCGAGGTCGTCGGACGGTTACCCTCAAAGCAGCGGGCGGGGACAATCTGCTCGGGCGTGCCCTCGGCGCGGACCTCGTCGGCCGTCTTACCAAAGGCGAGCGCCTTGGTCTGGGCCAGGAAGTTGCCCAGGAACAGCTCATGCACGTCCTGGCCGCTATCGGTCGCAGGGTTGGCGGTATTGGCGAAGGCGATGAAATCGGCCGGAACCACCACGGTGCCCTGGTGCAGCAGCTGGTAGAAGGCATGCTGGCCGTTGGTGCCGGGCTCGCCCCAGAAGATCTCACCGGTGTCGGAGGTCACGGCGCTGCCGTCCCAGCGGACGTGCTTGCCGTTGGACTCCATGGTGAGCTGCTGCAGGTAGGCCGGGAAACGGTGCAGATACTGGCAGTACGGCAGCACGGCGTGGCTCTTGGAGCCGAAGAAGTTGACGTACCAGACGTTGAACAGGCCCATCAGCGCGACGGCGTTGTTCTCGAGCGGCGTGTTGCAGAAGTACTCGTCGATGGCATGGAAGCCCTCGAGGAACTGCTGGAAGCGCTCGGGGCCGAGCACGACGATCAACGACAGGCCCACGGCGGAGTCAACGGAGTAGCGGCCGCCGACCCAGTTCCAGAAGCCGAAGGCGTTGGCGGGGTCGATGCCGAAGGCCTCAACCTTCTCGAGCGCGGTGGAAACAGCGACGAAGTGCTTGGCCACGGCCTTGGCGTTCTGCTCATCGGAGCCGTCGATGGCGCCCTGAGCCTTGAGCTGCTCGAGCATCCAGGTCTTGACCTCGCGAGCGTTGGTGAGGGTCTCGAGCGTGGTGAAGGTCTTGGAGACGATGATCACGAGCGTGGTCTCGGGATCCAAACCCTTGAGCTTCTCGGCCTGGTCGTTGGGGTCGATGTTGGAGATATAGCGGCAATCGATACCGGCGTCGGCATAGGGGCGCAGGGCCTCGTAAGCCATGACCGGGCCCAGATCGGAGCCACCGATGCCGATGGACACCAGGTGCTCGATCTTCTTACCGGTTACGCCCTTCCACTCACCGGAGCGCACGCGCTCGGCGAAGGCGTACATACGGTCGAGAACCTCGTGCACGTCGGCGACGACATCCTGGCCGTCGACGATGAGCTGGCCCTTCTCGGTTGCCGGGCGGCGCAGCGCGGTGTGCAGGACGGCGCGGTCCTCGGTGGTGTTGATGTGCTCGCCGGAGAACATGGCGTCGCGGCGCTCCTCGAGCTTCACCTCGCGGGCAAGATCGCACAGCAGCTTGACGGTCTCATCGGTCACCAGGTTCTTGGACAGGTCGAAGTGCAGGTCACCGGCGTCAAAGCTCAGCTTGTTCACGCGCTCCGCATCGGCAGCAAACCATGCCTTAAGGTCGATACCCTCGGCCTCGAGCTTCTCCTGATGGGCCTCGAGCGCCTTCCAAGCGGCGGTCGACGTAGCGTCGATAGGTGCGGCAACAGTTGCCATAAAGTCCTCCTCAACATACGGGCGCATACCTCCATGCGCCCGGATAATCAGATAATCCTATTCTAGCGCAGGTCAAGACCGTAATCAGCGAGCGTTGCCAATCCGCCCCCAAACGGCGACCGACCAAAAAGGGACAGGTTTATTTTGGCAGATCAAACGCTTTACCTACCAAAATACCTGTCCCATATTGGCAGGCATTCTATGCGGCGGCGCACACACTGCCGAGCAACTCGCGCAAGGGAGAGCCAATGCCATCCAGAAGCTCAGGCGCGATAATGGCAAAGACGGGCACTTCGCCTCTACCCACAGCCGCAGGCACCTTTCCCTCCGAGACAACGCAGCCATAGGGGACAAAACCGTCCTCGCCAGAATCGAGCACCGCCATACGACGGGCAACCTCGCGCGCAAATCCAGCCGTGTCGGCATCCCCAATCGCAAGCACAAAGTCGACGCCCTCGTCGGTGGCCAAGGCAACAGCCTCATCGACCAGCTCGTCTCCGCCCTCGCCCTCAACCGAGCCACAACGGAACAGCGTGCGCTCCAGCAATGCCCGGTCAAGCGACCCAAGCGCCACCGCAACGAGCTCGTCGCACGTATGCTTGTCGCCGCCCAGCACTACCAGTGCCTTGGTGCCGCCGTAGTGGGCGACCAGGCGCCCACACCAACGTGCCACGTCGCCATCCGCGACAAGGCGCGTTGGCATACCAAACCCATAGTTGACCATCTTTCCCACAACCCTTCTGTGCTTTTGAGGTGAAACAGATCGTTAGGCTCATGCTACGAAGCGAGGTTTTCCGAGCTGTTTCGCGCTCTTTAGGGCTGCGTTAAAAACCCGATGCAATCAAGACGTAACGCACAGATGGCTATGCCACGATAATCGGAGGCACCAGGCGCACAAATAAGATGAGCCAAGCGAGCGCCAGGCAAAATCCACCCAGCACATCAGAAGCGTAGTGCACCCCCAGATAAATGCGACTGGCACCAACAGCGAGAATGACGCACGCAAGCGCCATCACGGCAAACACGTTAGACGAAAAGCCGCCGGCTCCTCCCTGCACGAGCCATATGCCATATCCGTAAAACGCCATAGCAGCCATCGAATGGCCCGAGGGAAAACTGAACCCCACAGCCTCCACAAGCCGAAATCCTTGGGGGCGAGGGCGGCGCACCAACACCTTAAGGAGCTGATCGATGGCACTGATGAGGCCGACATTGGCAGCGGCGCAAATAACCTGAATCCGACAGGGCGCCCCTATAAACGTGGCGACCAGCACGCCGACGACAAACGGCAGCGATGCCATGTTCGAAACGGCTTTCATCGCAACCGTCAACGCCGGCGAACGAAGCTTCTCAACGAAAAGCGCGTAGCCCACCCTATCGATTCTCATGGCCTGTCTCTTAAGCACCTTAACCAGTAGGCAAGCAAAGACTGCAAGACACAGCACGGCCAGCACCAAAAGCGCAAGATCACCCATATCGGCGCCCGTCCATATTCCTTCAGCGTATCCAACACATCTAGGTTACCGACCCAGCGTAAGCGCCCCGTAAACCCGCCAAAAAGGGACAGGCTTGTTTTAGTAGGCCAAACGATTTACCGACCAAAATAAACCTGTCCCTTTTTGGCAGGTCTGGTATTATCGAACAAGTATTCGATGGGAACATGTGTTTGATGAGGAGGCCCGGTGGAGCACGATCGGCATACGTACATCTGTATTGACCTTAAGACGTTTTATGCCAGCGTCGAGTGTGTCGACCGTGGGCTCGATCCGCTTACCACCAACTTGGTCGTGGCCGACGAGTCTCGCGGCCGCACGACGATCTGCTTGGCCATCACGCAGGCGATGAAGGACCTCGGCATCCATAACCGCTGTCGCCTGTTCGAAATTCCCAACGGCATCGACTACATCAAAGCCGTACCGCGCATGCAGCACTATATGGAGGTATCGGCGCAGATCTACGGTATCTACCTGGAGTACGTAAGCCCGCAAGACGTCCATGTCTATTCAATCGACGAGTGCTTTATCGACGTCACGCCCTATTTGGACCTCTATCACACCAATGACGAAGGCTTTGCCTGCATGCTGCGCGACGAAGTTTTGCGCCGCACCGGCATCACCGCAACGGTCGGTATCGGACCCAATCTATTCCAAGCAAAAGTGGCGCTCGACATCACCGCCAAACACGTGCCCAGCCGTATCGGGATACTTGACGACGAGACCTTTCGCAAGGAGATCTGGCCGCATCGCCCCATCACCGACATCTGGGGTATTGGCCCCGGCGTGGCGGCGCGTCTCGAAAAGTACGGCGTCTACGACCTGATGGGCGTCGCGGCCCTCGACGAGAACCTGCTCTATGACGAGCTCGGCGTCAATGCCGAGTACCTGATCGACCACGCTTTTGGACGCGAACCGACAACCATCGCCGACATCCAGGCCTATCGCCCCCAGGCAACCTCGACCACGACGGGACAGGTGCTCTCGAAGGGCTATGCCTACGAACAGGCCTATACGGTGTTGCGCGAGATGGTCGATGCAGCCGTACTGGACCTGGTCGACAAGCACGTGGTCTGCGACAGCATCTCGCTGTTTGTGGGCTATGCAAGCGAGCGCGCCGATATCCGCCGGCTCGATGCCAGCGGCACAGCGCAATACATCGACGGCTGCGGGCACCTACGCTCAAGTACCTCGGGGATCGAGCCGACTGCAAGCGATAGCCCCGAACTTGCACCCCGCGCGCCCAAGCCCGTCCAACGCGACGACGAGCGCCGTCGCATGGTTCGCGAGGCACAGGCGATTGACGGCATCTTCGTGGGCGAGCACGGCGGTAAGCCGCGTGGCGGTTATGCCGCGCTCTTCGCCCATTCCAACGCGTCTCGAAAGCTACCCGAACGAACCAATTCGTTTAAGAAGATCATGGGCTACTTCGACGACCTGTGGGCACAGACCGTCGATCCCAAACGCCCTGTCAAACGCATTAACCTGGGCTTTGGCAATCTGATGCCCGAAGAGTTCGCCACCATCGATCTGTTTAGCGACGTCGAGGCCGATGAGCGCGAGCGTGACCTGGCACGCGCCGTGCTGGCTGTAAAAGGCAAATACGGCAAGAACGCTCTGGTCAAAGGGCTGAGCTTTACCGCCGGTGCCACCGCGCGCGAACGCAACGACCAGGTTGGGGGACATCGTGCCTAAATCCAAACAACAGCCAATGCGCCCGCCGACTCCCTTCGAACGTCTAGCAGACCCCGAGGGAAGGCGTCGCACCGCGGACCCCAAACTCACCGCCAACGGCGCCGTTCGCGCCAACCGCGCCGCGCAGTTTATGCCCTTTGCCGCCCTCACGGGATACTACGAACTCGTACGCAAGCAAGAGATTACCGTTGAGCCCAAATGTGAGCTGACGGAAGAAAAAGCCCTCGAGCTTTCGAAAAAGCTCGAGGGCTTCAAACGCGGCGACTTACTTCGTGTCACCTATTACGATTCGTACGGCTATCGTGCCCGTACCGGCATTCTCGACGAGGTGCTTCCCGCATTCAAGCTGCTCAAACTCAGGGATATCGCCATCAACTTCGACGATATCCAGGACATTGAGCTACGCGGACGAGCCTAGCGACGAGAACGCTTGCGCAAGACGAGAGCAATGCCAAGCACTGCGGCAGCTGCAACCAGCAATCCCAAGACCAGCGTGAGGGTCGAGTCGCCAGCGCGAGGCAGCGAGCCGTCCTTCGGAGTCTTCTTAGCGGTCGTCGTGACGGTGGTCGTGGTGCTGCTCGACTGGTCGTTGCCACCCGTCTGGCTGCCGCCAGGCTGATCGCCGCCACCCGGCTGCGAAGGATCGGTGGGTTCCGTCGGATCCGGAGTACCGGGATCAACCGGATTCTCCGAATTCTCCTTGCGCTGGATCCAGACCTGGCAACCATAGAACGGGTTGGCGGTACCAAGGCACAGACCCTGGTTGGTCACCGCAAAGGTGCGCAGACCATGGTTATACGGATCGTTAAAGCCATTGGTCGTCAGCGTCGTAAAGTTCACGCCGTCCTCGGTCACATACATATCAAAGCCGCGCTCGGCATCGCGCAGGTAACACATGCACGTAAGGACACTCTGCAACTTCTTGAGGTTCTCCTCGCTCAGCAGCTTATCGAGCGCATCCTGAATATCGCTCGGCAGCTCGGTGCCATAGGCATCCTCGTACTGCTGCTTAAGGCTCTCATAGCTATCGAGCATGTCCTGATACTGGTCGGCAAAGGACTTGAAGTACGCGATCTCGCCATCGATCTTCTGGACACAAGCGGCGTCGTCCTCAAAGTCCTGGGACATCGTCGCGGCCTGATCGCAAAGACCGCCCGCGGCATCCTCCAGCGCATCGCTCAGATCGCCAAAGCCCTTAGCAACCTCGGTCTTCTCGTCATCGACATCGACGGCCTTGTTTGAATCATCAACCTCAGCAGCTTCGTTCGAATCATCGACCTCGACGGCCTCGTTTGAATCATCGTCCGCAAGCGTGTTCACGGGAACGATGGGGTCGTCAGGCGATTTCTTGTCGAGCAGGTGATCGAGCAGGTCCCTAAGGCGCTGAACCTGAGAGTCCCACTCCTCGGGCGTCATATCGATAATGTCGCCATTGGAGAACTGGCCGATCGGCTCAAGCAGGCTCGCGGTATCAAAGGTACCGATATACAGCTTGCCGTCGAACTTCTGCATGCGCCAAATGTACTGGTTCTCGTTTCGGCCAAAGCCCGAAGTCAGGCCGGAAATACCGCCCTCGGGGAACATGTCGGTGCGATCGCCAACGACGAGCTCCATGTTCTCGTCCTTGTCCATGCGATAGATGTTAACCGACTGCTCAAGATTGGCATTCACAAACGAGCAGTCAACGCCACCCATGCTGCTCTTGCCGCCCTCTTCGGTGTTGGATTTGTTGAACAGGATGCGCTCGAGGGCAATCTCCTCGTCGTTGTATTCACCGATATAGAGGTAGTCGTTGTAGACGATGAGGTTGGCAGCGCCAGAACGGGTACGGGCAGGATCGATGCCAAAGCAGTACTTTGCACCGTCCGTCTTCTGATCGCCGACAATGGGAGTCCACGAATAGCTGCCGTCGGCATTCTTGTCGCCACGGACCATGGCAAACGACTGCATGGAATTATCATCGGGAGCGTTCTCGGGCGTACCGGTGCAGATGGTCGCATAGAGATGGCCATTGTACGAGACCATATCCCAAATGGCGCCGCCGTAGATGCTGTCCTGATAGCGAATCGCCGGATAGCCAAACAGCGTCTCCGAGTTGGCAATCTCGGTGAAGCTGTCCTGGCCCTTCGAGGGGTCAGACGACGTCAGGATTGTCGACACAAAATTACCGTTCGCGTCTTTACCCACATTACTGATGACGAGCTGGCCATCATGGACGCACATGCCGCGGATACCGGTAGAAATGCCCTGCTTGTAGGCAGCACCGTAATCCTGCATGCTCGAAAGGCCCTGATAGACAACTTTGTACTCATCCGTCTTAGGATCGATCTCGTATACAGCAGGCAGGCCGCCTTTGCCGTCATTGGTCCTGACGCTGCCGCAGAAATAGAGCTTACCCTTATAGCTCACGGCATTGCGGAACAAAGGAGCGACGCCGTTGAGCGATTCAGAGAGTAGCAGCTTGGTCTCACCGGTCTTGGTATTGATCTTGACCAAGATGCCGCCGCTGTCCTTGTCGGCCGTGCCGTCCTCCTTCTGCTGTCCATAGAAGAAGGTACCGTTAAAATGGCCTCCAGCGTCAGGCGCATGGTTTCGACATCAAAGGAATCGCCCAGCGTGCTGTTCATGAGCGTCAGCGTGTTGCCCATCGCCGCATAGCAGGTGCCCACATAAAGCCAGTCACCATAGCTCGCAGCCGCCCAAGTGTAGCTCTGGCCGCGATCGCCTTCGTTGTTGGCCGTATTACCATCGGCGCCCGGAACGGCAACGGCACCGTTACCCTGGTAGTCGACGATGCCATCCGGCTGCGACGTTCCTACCGTAGGATGCGAGAGCTTCTCAAAGGAATACCCATTTCCCGCATTGTAGGTAACGGCACCCGATGCGTCTTCGGCGTGCGCCGGCAGCGGCGATACCAAGATAGCGGCAAGCGCTGCCACCAAGCCAAGTGTTCCCACTCGTCTCATAAGGTTATAGCCTCCCCTGTCCTAAAGCCCAGTTTTAGCATTCTTCATTTCTGTCCACGGTTAATTGCAATCTGAGCACAGCAATAATCAGTGTATAAATATACACCTGTAATTTTTTGGACGGGTTCATAGATGCTCGATTGGTAGCGAATTCCGCGCAAACCGTCACCAAACTCCACTTTTGCCGCATCTAAAGGTTATTTTTGCGCAAATTTTTGGATGCCGATAGTCACAATGGGCAGGAGGCTGGTACCCACCGGAGAGGGCAACGCCTACATTTTCATAACGTAATAGCCCGCACCCCTCACTGCCGTCTCGAGTGTGTCGCGATCAACCGGGCGCTTCGAGCGCACGCGTGCCGTGTGGTCCGCGTACGTTACCGTAGCCCACACGCCATCAAGCGCATTGAGGGCATTCGTCACATTCCGGGCGCAGCCGTCGCAACTCATGCCGCCGATAAGGAGTTCCTCACGATAGGGGTAGTGGGACTCGTCGGTGTCTGCCACCACAACCTTTTTGGCCTTCTTGCCGCTCGCACCATCGCTGCAGCAACTCTTCCCGTGTGTCGAAGCGGCAATGCGACGCAGTCCAAAAAACATGCCGACGGCAATGACGGTCAGCACGATGAGATTCGCAGGGTTGAGCAAGTCACTCATGCGTTCCCCTTTCAGTAGCACTATCTAGATACCCCCATGGGGTGTCCCCATCTTAACCCAAAATCATGTCCGTTCGGTCAATTAGTTTTCCTCTTCAAACTTTTTTGTTGACCATGGCTTACTTTCGTGTATAAGTTTTCCTAGGCTAACAGTTTAGATCCGTAAGGAGCGACGTGACTCGAACCATAGACATCCCAACGTTTCAGGCAGCAGTCGTGCGCAACTGCTCCCCCACGCTCGCGGGCATCAAGCCGGCATCGCTCTTGACCTATCCAGGCACCTACGCCCACGGGGACGGCTCGACCGCAACAGAAACCATCGCAGAACGCCGAGCACGCCTGCTCAACGTTATCGCCCAGTGCAACCGCGAGCTTGACCCGCTTGGCATCCACCTGAGTGTTTTGGTCTGGCGGCCCTGCGGAGCGCTCGTGTACGTGTACCGAGCCAAAAGCCTCACCACCTATTTCGCGGACCCTCGCGCCAAAACGGCGCTCGCCTCGGAAGGCTACGACACGAGAGACCTTTCGACATGCCTTGTGCATTTGGCATCACGCATCACGCTCGCGAGTAATAACGTCGCGGAATGCGCCTGTAGCCAGACTCGATGCGCACTACCCCAGCAAGCTAGCTGCAGCAACGACTGCACCTGCGAGTTTCCGCACGAAATAGGCTACTTCCTAGGATATCCCTACGACGACGTGCACGAGTTTATCGTCCAGCACGGCGAAAACTATAAGGTCTTTGGCGCATGGAAGGTATACACAAACGTTGAGCAGGCGCTCACGACCTTCGATTCCTATCGCGCATGCACGCAATACCTAACCTACATCTATCAACAGGGCTGCACTCTGGGACAACTTGTCCAGGCAACCCGATAGAGCATACAAAACGCGGCCGCACGCCGCACAACCGAAAGGAAGACATATGAGCAAGATCGCCGTCGTCTACTGGAGCGGTACAGGCAACACCGAGGCCATGGCAAACTTCGTTGCCGAGGGCGCAACCGGTGCCGGCGCCGAGGCAGAGGTCATTTCCTGCGCCGACTTCTCCGCAGACAAGGCCGCCAGCTATGACGCCATTGCCTTCGGCTGCCCAGCCATGGGCTCCGAGGAACTCGAGTACGATGAGTTCCAGCCGATGTGGGATGAGGTCAAGGAGACTCTCGACGACAAGAAGGTCGTCCTCTTTGGCTCCTATTCGTGGGCCGAGGGCGAGTGGATGGACAACTGGAAGGCCGACGCCGACGAGGCTGGCGTCAACGTCGTGGACTCCACCATCTGCTACGACGCGCCCGACGACGAGAGCGAGACCGCTTGCAAGGCCCTCGGAGCCGAGCTCGCGTAACGAGCCCATGACCTCCAAAAGAGCCTGCATCAAAGCGCATCCCCATCCCTACAAAAGAGCGGGGGCTGGATTCAAGTCCAGCCCCCGCTCTTTTGTAACGGCAGTTACATCAACCGGCTACGAGATGTTGCCCAAGAACGCCTTGGTGCGCTCGCTCTTGGGGTGGTCGAAGACCTCGCTCGGCGTACCCTCTTCCACGATAACGCCGCCGTCCATAAAGACAACGCGGTCGGCAACGTCGCGGGCAAAGCCCATCTCGTGCGTCACGACGATCATGGTCATGCCGTCGCGTGCCAGGTCGCGCATGACCCCCAACACGTCGCGGACAAGCTCGGGATCGAGCGCCGACGTGGCCTCGTCAAAGAGCATGACGTGCGGGTTCATCGACAGGGCGCGGGCGATGGCGACGCGCTGCTGCTGGCCGCCCGAAAGCTGACTCGGCATAAAGTCGATGCGCTCGGCCAGGCCGACCTTGGTCAGCTCCTCGATGGCAATCTTCTCGGCCTCTTCCTTGCTGCGCTTGAGCACCTTTTGCTGCGCAAGCATGACGTTCTTTTTGACCGACAGGTGCGGGAACAGGTTGAACTGCTGAAACACCATGCCCAGGTGCGTGCGCACTTTGTTGAGGTCGACACCCTTGGCGCACACATCCACGCCCTCAACGATAATCGAGCCGCTCGTGGGATGCTCCAGACGATTGATGCAGCGAAGCATCGTCGACTTGCCCGAGCCCGAAGGACCCAGAACTACGACGACCTCGCCCTTATGCACATCCAGATCGATATCGCGCAGGACCACGTTATCGCCAAAGGCCTTCTGGAGGTTCTTGATGCTGACGACGACCTCGTTCGAGTTATTGGTTTCGCTCATGATAGGACCTCCTTACAGACCGGCGATGTGATCGGCGGGCGTCGCGACAACCTGTCCGGCGCTCTTGGCGGGACGCTTCTTCTTGGTCTCGGTCGTGCCCAAAAGCCTCGCCTCAAGACCGCTCACCAAGCGAGCGAGCGGCAGGGTGATGACCAGATAGAACAGGGCGGCAACCACGTACGGTGTAATGGAGCCCGTCGTGGCCACGATGGTACGGGCGTTCATGACGATCTCGACCACACCCACGGCGGCAAGCAGCGACGTATCCTTGTAAAGCAAGATAAACTCGCTGGTCAGCGTAGGCAAAACATTGCGGAACGTCTGCGGAATCATAACGTAGAGCAGCGTCTGGAAGGCATTCATGCCCAGAGAGCGAGCAGCCTCGTTTTGGCCCTTGGGGATCGATTGAATACCGGCGCGGAAGATCTCACACAGATAGGCAGACGAATTCATGGCCATGACGATGACGCCGAGCACGTAGTCATCAACCTTGACGCCGGCCAACGGCAGACCGAAGAACGCGATATAGATCTGCAGGAACGCCGGCGTACCGCGAATGATATTCACGTAGATGCCGGCGAGGCAGCGCAGGATGCGCGACTTGGAGATGCGCATGAGCGACAGGGCGAAACCGAAGGGAATTGCCAGCGGAAACGCCACAAGCACGATCGAAAGCGACATGAGGAAGCCCTTGAAGACGATCGGCAGGCTCTGGACCAAAATGACCGGGTTCAGGAACAGGCGCAGGAACATATTGGAGTTCCACGCCTCGACCCACGGCTGCTCCTTAAGGTCGGCCAGGAAGTTATCGAATGCCGTCACGCCCTTAATCTCGACGGAAGGAATCTTGGAGATCTTCTTGGTCGAGCCATCGGCCAAAGTGCAGGTGCCGCTAAAGGCCTCATCGCCGCCCTCGACGGGGAAGGTCACGCCGTAAACCTCGACGCGGAAATAGCCGCCGGCAGGCGCCGTCTCACCAAAGTCAATCTTGAGCGTCTGGCCGTCAGCCTTGCACGTGGGCTTCATGGGCGTACGATCCATGAGGTCCTCGCCCGAGAGCATCGTCAATCGAGTGTCATCGGTACCAAACGTCGTACCGTCGACAAACGTCAAAGAAAGACCGCTCAGCTCCTCGTCGGCATCGGCCTGAACTTCCCAAGTGATGCGCGTCTCGGTGCCGCCGACCACATCGCTGCCCGAACCGGTGTTGGGTCGGGCGGTAATCTTTGCGGTCTCAAGCGCCTGGGCGGTCGTGGGCACGCAGGCCCCCGCGCATACCAGGGCGAGCGCCACAGCCAGGGCACAGGCCAGCTTTTGGAGCATCGAGGGCAGTGGAAAACGCTGCTCCGCGGCCCCTTTGTTCAGTCGAGACAAGGTGGCTCCTATCGTAGAAGTTGCCGGCAAAACGAGACGGAAACGCTCTCCGTCAAGAGAAGCGCAAAGGCCCTTTCCGCCAAAACGGAAAGGGCCCGCGCGCAATCAAGTAGTTATTTTACTTGATATTGTACTTAGCCATGAGGGCGTCGACGGTACCGTCGTCGGTCAGGTCCTTGATGGCCTGGTTGATGTCGTCCTTGAGCTTGGTGTTGCCCTGGTTGATGGCGATGGCGTACTCCTCGCCGGTGCTGATCTGCTTGATGGTCTGGCAGGTGTTGAACTGCTCGGCGGTCAGCTGGCTGGCAACGGAGCGGTTGGTGACTACGGCGTCGCCCTTATCGGACTGCAGGGCGCTGAAGCACTCGGTGGCGTCCTTGTAGGGGACGATCTTGGCCTTGGGGAAGTTCTCCTGGGCAAAGGCCTCGGCGGTCGAGCCAGACTGGACGATGATGGTAGCGTCGGCGTTGTTGAGCTTCTCGCTGAAGTTATCGGCCGTGATGTCGGTGTTATCGACCTTGGTCACGATAGCCTGATCGTCCATGTAGTAGGAATCGGAGAAAGTGACTTCCTTCTCACGCTCGGGCGTGTCGGTGATAGCCGCGATGGAAACGTCATACTTGGCGCCCGAAGCGACGCCCGGAACCAGCGTGTCAAAGTCATTGTTGACATACTCGACATCCAGGCCCAGCTTGTCGCCGATAGCCTTGATGAGCTCAAGGTCAAAGCCCTGATAATCGCCGTTGTCATCTTTGTACTCAAACGGAGCGTACTCGGCAGAGGTGCCGACGGTCAGCGTGCCGTCCTTGACGAGCGCGTACTCCTTGGAGCCGTCGACCTTCTCGACCTTAGCGTCGTCAGAGCTGCTGGAACCGGCATCAGAACCAGAGGTGGCGTTGGACGAACCGCAGCCCGTCAGAGCAAGGGCGAGCGCCATAGCACCCGTGGCGGCAAATGCGCCAAGCTTCTTCAGCTTCATAATGAGTCTCCTTCCGGTGACCTCGTTTGATTCAGAGGTCTGCAAAAACTGTTGGCTATTATGCACCCGGAATTACGAATCTGCAATGAGAAAACTGATTGAAACAAACCCATAACGTGAATGGAATACTCTACTTTGTGACAGTCATTACTGCTGCAATGACCTTAATAGTCTAATTTCAGCTGCATAACCTGCAAGTTCGTTCGGAGTCTCCAAAATAAACGGCAGCGAACGCAAATGGCCATTCGATACAATATTCTGCATAACCTGCATACCGCCACCAAATTCCTCGCTGCCAAGGTATCCCTTGCCGATGCACTCGTGACGATCTTTATGGGCGCCACAAGGGTTCTTCGAATCGTTGATGTGTACGGCATGCAAGCGATCGATACCCACCACGCGGTCGAACTCGTCGAGTACGCCGTCCAGATCATGGATGATGTCGTAGCCGGCATCGCTCACATGGCAGGTATCCAAACAAACGCCCAGCTTATCGGACAGCTCTGGGCACTTGGCGGCAACGCCCTCGATAATGCACGCCAGTTCCTCAAAGCTGCGGCCCACCTCGGTACCCTTGCCGGCCATGGTCTCGAGCAGCACCGTCGTCTGCTGGCCCTCAAACATCACCTGGCACAGGGTGTCGACAATCATCTGAATGCCGGCGTCTGCCCCCTGTCCCACATGCGCACCGGGGTGGAAGTTGTAGTAGTTGCCGGGCAGTGCTTCCAGACGCTGCAAGTCCTCGGCCATTGCCTCCAAGGCAAACTCGCGCGCCCGCTCTTTGACAGAACAGGGGTTGTAGGTATACGGGGCATGCGCCACCAGCGGTCCAAAGTCGTTTTGCGCCATAAGCTCGCGCAGAGCCGCCACGTCATCCATGTCAAGTTCTTTTGCCTTGCCACCGCGCGGGTTGCGCGTAAAGAACGCAAAGGTATTGGCGCCAATGGACAGCGCCGTCTCCCCCATTGCCCGATAGCCCTTCGTCGTCGAAAGATGACACCCGATCGTCAGCATCTCCAGCTCTCCCTTATCAGTTGCGGTGAAATACGGTCTATTGGTGCCCTATTTTGGCGCAAACAGACCGTATTCCACCGCAAGTTATAAAAGGGGCATCAGAGATGTGGGCCGCCAGGCACCACGGGCGCCGGCGTCATGATCCCCTACGTGTCAGCGCCAAGTCCTAGAGGGCTAGACGAATCGCATCGATGATGTGTGCACAGCGCTGCGTGGCGGCAAGGGGCATGACGGGACTCTCGAGTTTCCCCGCCTGAATAAGCTGCGTCGCATGCTGGATTTCGCCGTAGAAATCATCGATCTCAAACGGGGCATTTATTTCTAGCGTTCGACCGTCGGAATACTTCACATGAGCGAGCTCGGGGCGATGGAGCCGCTCGATTTCCAACGAGCCCCGCTCACAGGCAATCGTTAAGCGGCTTTCATATGTTGCTTTGCCGTCGCACACCATATGAATGGGTATACCGCCGACGCTCATATGGATCTCGTCGGCCCAATCGACGCGGCCGCCCGATACGTCACGCCAGCGAACTTCACGGGAAGAAACCTCGCACGCGCCCGCGAGCAAATCCTCAAACCAACCGACTGCATAGCAGCCCATATCATATAGACAGCCGCCCTGCAACGGATCAAGCAGATAGCCCGAAGGAGGCTCGCCGTAATCGAGCTTTTGCACGCTTTCAATCGAGACAATACGGCCAAGCTCACCCGACGCAAGCAAGTCCTTCACGCGAGTGCGCATCGGGCAAAACCGATTCTTCATCGCCTCCATAAACAGCACGCCGCGCTCGCGAGAGGTGGAAGCAATCGAGAGAGCCTCTTCCTCACTCAAAACGGCCGGCTTTTCGCACAGCACGGCCTTTCCGGCGCGCAGCGCGCGACAGGCCCAACGCGTATGCATGCCATGCGGAAGAGCCAAGTAGATTGCGTCGACATCGGGGTCGGCAATCAGCGCGTCATAAGCCGCATCGCCGTTATCATCGGCCGAGGCATGGCTATGCGCAGCATCGATCGAAAACGCTCGGGAAAATTCCTCGACATGCGCAGGAGTGCGGCCGGCCGCAGCCACCAGCCGTGCCCCGTCGACCTTCTTGAGCGACGATGCAAATCGATGAGAAATGTGCCCAGCGCCCAAAATGCCCCAACGAACCTCACGCGAATCATTACGTAAACCTCGGTCACCCACGATAGCCTCCCATCAGTTGCGGCGAAATAGTTCCTGCTATCGCCCTATTCTGCCGCAAACAGGAACTATTCCATCACAAGATATAAAAGGGTCATGAGGAGCGTGTTTTGCCGAAGGCCTTAAGCACCGCCGTCACGGGACCAGGCTGGAAACGTCGGCGCACATCGTCGAGACACTCGGGAATATCGATGTGCTGTGGGCAGTGCCGCGCGCATTTGCCGCATTTGACGCAATTGCTCACCAACTTGGGCTCGCTTGTGCGCACCGCGCTCGCCGTAAAGTATTGAGACAGCCCCGTAAACCAGCTGTGCGCATAGCTTGCGTTGTAGGCGGCAAAACATCCAGGGATATTGATGCCTTTAGGGCACGGCATGCAATAGCCGCATCCCGTGCAGGGCACGCGATTCGATTTTTCAAACTCATCCAGCACGTGCGCGATCGTGTCGAGCTGGTTGGCAGTCATCGAATTCGGCAACGCGAGGTCTGCCAGTGACGAATTCTCATCCACCTGCGCGGTATCGGTCATACCCGAAAGCAGCATCGTCACCTGAGGATGATTCCACACCCACGAAAGACCCCAGGCGGCAGGAGTGAGCAAATGCGGGTCACGGGCACTATCGAGCACAGCGCGGGCCCGTGGCGGCAGCTTGCCCGCTAAACGCCCGCCCAGCAGCGGCTCCATCACAAACACCGCGAGCCCGCGCTCCGCAGCCGCCATGAGTCCTGCCGTTCCCGCTTGGTAACGCTCGCCGGCATAGTTGTACTGTATCTGGCAAAAATCCCAGTCATATGCGTCAAGCATCGTCAGGAAATCCACCGCGCTGCCGTGGTACGAAAAACCAATCTGGCGAATGCGCCCCGCCGCCTTTTGACACTCGATCCAGTCCTCGATGCCCAACGCCACCACACGTTCCCACTGGGCGGGCGAGGTAATGTTATGCATGAGGTAATAGTCGATATGGTCGGTCCGCAGGCGCCGCAGTTGCTCATCGAAGAACCGGTCGAAATCCTCCGCGCACTTGCACGAAGCATGCGGCAACTTGGTCGCCAGCAACACCCGGTCACGCAGCCCCAAGCGCTCAAGCGAGGCGCCCACGCACGCCTCGTTACCGGGATAGAGATACGCGGTGTCCAGATAATTAATCCCCTGCTCCACCGCACGGGAGATGATGGCATCGGCTGTCTTCGCATCCAGACGTCCCGGCGCACCGGGAAACCTCATGCAGCCCAGACCCAACGCCGAGATACGGTTGCCGCTTTTGGGGTCAACGCGATATTGCACGGCCCCTCCCTTCGCCATCAGCGCCCCGGCAAGGCGAAACACAATGGTCACGCAGCCGAAACATCGTGGAATCGCAATCGAGAACGTATCGTAACGCAGCAGAAATCGAGCTGTCACGGCACCGCTTTAACATCAGCAAAAAGCCCGCAGATACCGATCCGGCGACCACCACCACGCGCGAGGACGCCTGCCCCTACCCCGGCGAGCAATACATCCCTCTCGGTCGACCGCTATCGGATCGAGGTCATGGACCATCTGGACGGGCTTCCCGCCACAGGCGCCGTTATCTTCTGCACCTTCCCCAAGGTCCGTGATGGTGTCGGATACCCCGCGCGTGTCTTTGCGGTCTGCCCCGCGGAATAAGTCCAACGCATCTGTTCTTCTATATGACAGTCAAGACCACCGGTCTCGACCAAGCACTCAAGACTATGGAGCGCGTCGTGGGACCCAACACGCTCATCGCCTCGCTGTGCAACGGCATTACGAGCGAGCAAAAGATTGCCGAACGCTTTGGCTGGGAGCATACCGTTCTTGGTATCTGCCAGGGCATGAACGCCGTGTTTCTCAACGGCGCGCTCACCTTTACCAATGCGGGCGAAATCCGCTTTGGCGCGGCGGCCGGCACGAACCCCGCAACCATCACCGCGATCGACGGGCTCTATACGCGCTGCGGCATCGCCCATACCGTCGAGGACGACATCGCCCACCGCATGTGGGCCAAACTCATGCTCAACGACGGCATCAACCAGACCTGCATGGCCTACGGCGGGACCTACGGAAGCGCCACGGAGCCGGGCTCCGAGCAGCGTCGCTGCTTTGTTTCCGCCATGCGCGAAACGCTTGCGGTCGCCAACGCCGAGGGCGTTGAGCTGACCGAGGCAGACCTGACGCAAATGGTGCACCTCATCGAGGGAATCGACCCCGCCGGTATGCCCTCGATGGCGCAGGACCGCATCGCACAACGAAAAACCGAAGTCGAGGAGTTCGCGGGCACCATTTGCCGCCTGGCCGCCAAACACGATATCCAAGTGCCGCAAAACGATTGGCTCTACCAGAGGATTCGCGAAATAGAAAGCAGCTGGTAGTGCTCGGCATACTGCAGCCAACAGATCCAATGGCAAAGCCGCCGCAAGGGGCACTCCCCTCGCGGCGGCTTCCTTTTTCATCTTTGGCCAAAAATCAGCTTCACAACGGTTAGAGCTGCGACTCCGACGCCTGGTCCTCATCGTCGCGACAAAGGACTACACCCGCACTTCCCAGCAGCGCGGCCGCGATCAGCGCGCCGACCACGATAGGAGCAGCCCCGCATGTCCCCTGCATGCCCGCGACGAGCGCGGCCGTGGGACCAAGGCAGCCAAGCATCAACGCGACGGCGGCAACGGCAATATCTCGAGCATTCACAAGACCACTTCCTCCAAGAGAAAGACCTTATTTCTCAAGAACCAGTGTGCCCCGCATCCATACGCCCAGCGTACCGCCACGGTAAGGGCTCTGTTAACTCAAACGCATACATAGAACGGACGTCCTTACGTTGCCCTAAAGCTCGGTAAAGACGCCCGTCCGCCAAATATCCGTGATGCAGAAAAATTACCAACCGGTGTAGTAATCGGTGGTTCCGGCAGCGCAGCCGGAGTCATAGACCTTGCAATCACCCTTGGAGCCCGTAAAGGTCGAGCCCTGGGCCATATCGCCCGCGGCAACAACGTAATAGCCGTCGGAATCGCGCCAGAAGCCCTCAGAATCCTGAGTCCATTCGCCCGTGCGATAGTGATAAAGCACATTGCTGCTGTAATAGGTCTCGCGGCGACCGTTGTAGTTATTGACACCCGCAGAGCGCGTCAGGCCCGATCCGTTCGCGTAGGACGCGGCAGACGCGTAGGACGGAGTGTAACCGGCGTTGTAGTACGAAGCCTGGGCGGCCTCGGCAGCCTCCGCCTCGGCGGCAGCAACCTCGAGCGCTTCGCGCTTGGCATCCTCAAGTGCAGTGCGCAGCTCATCGAGCTCGGTCGACTTCGCGTCGACCTCCTCCATCGTCAAAAGACTGCCCGCACCGTCGATACAACTCTGCAGTACAGCGCGCTCGTCATCGGTAGCATAGTCGCCATACATATTCATAATGATCTGAGCACGCATCTCAAGGGAATCGCGCTTGGCCTCCATCGAGGCGTTCCACTCCTGCATGGAACCATAACCATCGCCGCGATAGTCAACGGGCTGCACCAGCGTCGTCTCGGACGGCGTAGATCCAACCGTATCGGACAGTGTTGCGGCGTGGGCATCAGTTGCACCGGCGCCCGCCAAAAGTGCCACGGCCAGAGCGGCAGAAAGGGCGGCGGCTTTCGGTTTTCGTGAATCGATCCTCATGTAGCTGGAAACCTCCGTAGTGCGTTTTTGCTGCGTTTGAGCTGCGTGTGATTCGATCGCGCTGCATAGTACCCCGAGCAAATCGCGACCTGCGGTTTTACTCAAAAGGCGCACGTCAATTGCGTAAAACTCACATCCTCTCAACAGGAGTTTTCCACAACTCGAATGCATAAAGCGTGTCAAAAACCCTGTTTTTGCACCCGCTCTATGCAAAAAAGGCGCCTGTGCAACCATTGTTCGCACAGGCGCCTTGAGCAGGCATTTTATGCAGTTACACCTATCGAGTCGCAAGGGGTCCTTGCACAAGTCGCCTTACTCGTCCAGCGCGGCGAAGGCCTGCTTCAGATCCCAAATGATATCCTCGGCGTTCTCGGTACCGATGGAAAGACGGATCGTGGAGGGCGTGATGTTCTGCTCGGCGAGCTCCTCGGCAGAGAGCTGGGAGTGCGTGGTGGTAGCCGGGTGCACGACGAGCGACTTGACGTCGGCCACGTTGGCGAGCAGCGAGAAGACCTGCAGATGATCGATGAACTTCCAAGCCGCCTCCTGGCCACCCTTAATCTCAAAGGTAAAGATCGAGGCACCGCCGTTGGGGAAATACTTCTGGTAGAGCTCGTGATCGGGGTGCCCAGGCAGGCTCGGGTGGTTCACCTTGGCGACATGGCTGTCACCAGCCAGGAACTCAACGACCTTCTTGGTGTTCTCAACATGACGGTCAACGCGCAGCGACAGAGTCTCGGTGCCCTGGAGCAGGACCCAGGCGTTGAACGGGCTGATGCAGGCGCCCTCGTCACGCAGCAGGATAGCGCGGACATAGGTTGCGAAGGCGGCGGGACCGGCAGCCTCGGCAAACGAAACGCCGTGGTAGGAGGGGTTGGGCTCGGCGATCTGGGCGTACTTTCCGCTCGCCTTCCAATCGAAGTTACCGCCGTCGACGATCACACCGCCCAGCGAGGTGCCGTGGCCGCCGATGAACTTGGTTGCGGAGTGGACGACGATGTTGGCACCATGCTCCAGCGGACGGAACAGATACGGGGTGCCGAAGGTGTTGTCGACGACAACCGGCAGACCGTGCTTCTTGGCGATCTCGGAGATGGCGTCGATGTTGGGGATGTCGGAGTTGGGGTTGCCGAGCGTCTCGAGATAGATGACCGTGGTGTTGTCCCTGATGGCACCCTCAACCTCTTCCAGGTTATGGGCATCGACAAACGTGGTCTCGACGCCAAACTGGGAGAGCGTATGCTCCAGCAGGTTGTAGGAACCGCCGTAGATGGTCTTCTGGGCGACCACGTGGTCACCGGCCTGGGCGAGAGCCTGCAGGGTATAGGTGATGGCAGCGGCACCGGAGGCGACGGCAAGACCTGCCACGCCACCCTCGAGTGCGGCGATACGGTCCTCGAAGACGCCCTGGGTGGAGTTGGTCAGACGGCCGTAGATGTTGCCGGCGTCGGCAAGACCAAAGCGGTCGGCGGCGTGCTGGGAATTGCGGAACACATAGCTCGTGGTCTGGTAGATAGGCACGGCGCGGGAGTCGGATGCGGGATCGGCGCTCTCCTGGCCAACGTGCAGCTGCAGGGTATCGAAACCAAAGGTGTGCTCGGGGTTGTTGATGAACTGGCTCATGATGATCTCCTTGATCGAACGAAAGTAAATAAAAAGAGAGAAGTAAGTCGCTGTCTCCTGATCACGCCGACGGGCGCAAACAGGAGCCCGGCATTCGTCTTGGTAAGCAATTCATATGCGGGCCTCCTTTCGCATCCCGGTTCCGTGGTTGGCTTAATTACCTACCGCCTTTGTGTGTTTTGAATAGTACGGGCATTGTTTCCCTCGGTCAATCACTTAAAAGCGCTAACCTGTTATCTGTTTTATAGATAGCAATCGAGAGGATGGCGTCGATGACCCTTCAGCAGCTTCGTTTTCTGATTGCCGTGGCAGAGTCCGGCTCAATCAACGCCGCAGCTCAGCGCCTCTATACCGCTCAGTCCAACATCTCAAACGCCGTCAAAAGCCTGGAACAGGAACTTCATATCGAAATCTTTACGCGCTCTAGCCGCGGTGTTGCACTCACCAACGACGGCACCGAGCTTTTGGGTTATGCACGCCAGGTCGTAGAGCAGGCCGACATGCTCGAGGCCCGCTACGAGGACGGCGGCACCCCGCAAGCCCGCCTCGCCATTTCCGCCCAGCACTACGCCTTTTCGGTCGAGGCCTTTGTCAACGTGGTCGAGCGCTGCCGCGACAGCAAGTTCGAGTTCATCATGCGCGAGACCACCACATCGCAGATCATCGATGACGTCCGCGCGTTTCGCAGCGATATCGGCATTCTGTATCTGGATGACTTTAACGCCCGCGTTCTGCAGAAGGCCTTCGCCGATGCCCGCGCAAGCTTCCATCCCCTCTTCGACGCAACGGTCCACGTCTTCGTTAGCGAGCGCCACCCGCTCGCACGCCGCCCTCAGCTGTCCCTTGCCGACCTTACACCCTATACGCGCTACAGCTTTGAGCAAGGCACCTCGAACTCCTTCTATTACGCCGAGGAGCCGTTTAGCTACATCCCCTGCGATCGCAACATTCGAGTCTCTGACCGCGGCACGCTCACCAACCTGCTGATCACCTCGAACGGCTACACGCTCTCCACCGGCGTGCTCTCAAACGAAATGCAATGGGGCATGGCATCGATTCCACTGGCAGATGCCCCGACGATGCACGTAGGCTATATCATGCACGATGAACGCAAGCCCTCTCCCCTGTTGCAGCAATACCTCGACGAGCTCGACCGCATCATCCATGCCAACCAACTGTCGGAAGACGGGGTAGAAATCGTAGATTGCTAGCCCCCGGCGGGCATGGCGCTACAATGGTCACTCGCACGAAACATACCCAACGAAAGGAACCATGTGAAGGTCATCATCTATACCGACGGCTCGGCCCGATCAAATCCGGGACGCGGCGGCTACGGCGCCGTGCTCAAATACACCAACCCCGCCGGCAAGACCTTCACCTCCGAGCTTTCGCGCGGCTACGCCAAGACCACCAACAACCGCATGGAGCTCATGGCGGTCATCGTGGCGCTCGAGGCGCTTAACCGCCCCTGCGAGGTCGAGGTCCATTCCGATTCGCAGTACGTCGTCAACGCTTTCAATAAACACTGGATCGACGGCTGGAAAAAGCGCGGGTGGAAAACTGCCAACAAGCAGCCCGTCAAGAACCGCGACCTGTGGGAGCGCCTGCTTGCCGCCAAAAGCAAGCACAAGGTGGAGTTCATCTGGGTTAAGGGACATGCCGGCCACGAGCTCAACGAGCGCTGCGATGAGCTCGCCACCACGGCAGCCGACGGCAGCAACCTCGATATCGACACCGGCTTTAACGAGAGCGACCTGTAACGGCGTTTTCGCACGCTTTTGTGTCCTCCCGCGCTACACTCGTCCTGTAGGCCAAACAACGCAAGGGGGACACATGCTGCGTATCGCAACCATCGGCACGTCCATGATCACCGACGACTTTATTCAGGTCGTCAATGCCAACGACCAGGCCGTATTCGTAGGCACGCTCTCGCGCAATGCCGAGCGCGGCGCCGCCTTTACTGCCGAGCACGGCGGCGAGCGAAACTTTACGTCACTCGATGAGCTTGCGGCAGCCGCCGGCGTCGATGCCGTCTACATCGGCAGCCCCAATGCGCTCCATTACGAGCAGGCGCTCGCCTGCATCGCCGGTGGCAAGCACGTCATCGTCGAGAAACCCTTCTGCGCCACCGAAGCACAGGCGCTGGAAGTCTTCCGCGCTGCCGAGGCAGCAGGTGTCGTGGCCCTCGAGGCCATGCGTCCCCTCCACGATCCCGCCTTCCACGCCATCGAGGACGCCCTGGGCGAGATCGCCCCCATCCGCCGCGCCTCATTGCGCTTTGGCAAGTATTCCTCGCGCTACAACGAGATTCTCGCGGGACGCGCCACCAATATCTTCGACTGCAATATGGCATCGGGTTCCCTCATGGACATTGGCGTCTACGCCGTCGAGCCCATGGTCGAGATTTTCGGCATGCCCTCCGGCCTTACGAGCATGACTACTCTGCTCGACCCCACCACGCGACAGCTCACGCACGGCCCCATCGACGGCTGCGGTTCCATCCTCGCCAGCTACGGCGGAGGCCGCATCTCCGTCGAGATCGCGCACTCCAAAATTACGAATGACCTGCTGCCCTCGCAGATCGAAGGCGAGCGTGGCACTATCCAGATCGACCATCTGCCCACGCCCCGCAACGTCCGCATCGACTATCGCGGCGATGTCGTACGCGGCTCGGCGACCGAGGCACCGCGCGAACAGGGCGACAACGGCCGCGTGCTCGACCTGCCCAAATCGAGCAACACTATGGAATACGAACTCACAGACTTTATCACCGCCATCGACGGCATCGATAACGTTAAGGAAGAGATTTGGGAGACCCCGGCGGGACGCCACGAGCTTGGCCACTACCGCGATGTCACGCTCGTCTCACTGCGCATCATGGATGCCGTGCGCCAGCAGGCCGGCATTACCTTCCCGGCCGACGCAGGCAAGCAGGCATAGCGATGGGCCTCTTCGATACGTTCTTCTCCAGCGTCACCGGCGGCAGTCGAGAGCCTCAAAAACCATCGAACGTCGAGCTCGAGCTGCGCCGCAGGCTTACCGTACTCGCAAGCGACGAGGCCACTCAAAACACTCCCCTGCGCTATTTCCTGCACTGGACGGGGCAAGTCCAAGGCGTTGGTTTTCGCTTTACCAACACCAACCTCGCGCAGGCACGCTCCCTCACCGGCTGGGTGCGTAACATGGAAGACGGCTCAGTCGAGATGGAGATACAGGGAGCTCCGGCAAACATCCTATCTCATCTCGAGGCGCTTCATGCCTCCTACGAGCGCATGGGAACGCGTTTTCGCCTCGTAGACGCCCAGGCCCGAGCCCCACTTGCCAATGAAGACGGTTTCAGTCCTCATTATTAGTATTGTGTGCTAAATACGGTATCATTTACCTACGACCGTTAATAGAAAAGAGGCGAGGCGCATGGCGGTGCAAAGAAGGAATACCAGGCAGCGAAAGCTGGTTCTTGACGCCGTGCGCCAAAGCTATAACCATCCCACCGCCGACGAAATCTACAACGTCGTGCGCGCGCAGGATGACAAAATCAGCCGCGGTACGGTCTACCGCAATCTCAATCTCTTGGCCGACGCAGGCGAAATCCTCTCCATCAAGACGCCGGGCGGTAGCCGCTTCGATCGCACGATCGAGCCGCATGCGCATATCATCTGCACCTCGTGCAGCCGCGTCATCGACGTACCGCTCCCCTTCGATGCCCAGCTCGACGCCAGGGCGTCCGAGCAAATCGGCTGGCACGTCACGTCGCACTACACCATCTTCGAGGGTCTCTGCCCCGACTGCCGGTAGATGTTCGGGACATGCCTTAAAATCCACCTTTCCGCGCTTTGCAGCAAACAGTACATTTCTAGGCATGTCCCGAAAACCTACTCGGCGAGCAGGCGGCGCAGTTCTTCTTCGACCGTGTGCACGTAACGGACGCGATCGTTGATACCGCGCATGGTGGGGTTGCAGCTCTCCATCAGATAGGGATGGCCCACGACGTTGAGCATGTCGCGATCGTTCTCATTGTCGCCAAATGCCATCATCTCATCGGGCGAAATCCCCAGGACACGACCGTAATCGACAAGCGCGGAGCCCTTGCCCGAACCGAAACCGATAAGGTCCGTCCATGCGGTTCCTGACGTCATCACATCGACACGGTCGCCAAAGAGGCGCTCGAAATACTCCCGGGCCGCCGGATAATCCACCTCGGGCGTCTGGAAGCCAATCTTAATGACATCCTCGTCGATGTCCTCGGGACGGTCGACCACCGCCACATCGCAGTGGACCACATAGCGCAAATGGTCGACGAACGCATCGTTGCCGCTCATGGTGTAGATGTGCCCCTCACACGAAAGGGTCATGTCGGTATGGGGATACGCAACCACGGTATTCGCGATAACCATAGCAAGGCTACGCTCCATGGAACGCTTGACGACGGCACGCCCCTCGCTCATCACCAGGGTTCCGTTTTCGCATACATAGGCGAGCTCATCGGCCACCGGGGCAAACAGGTAGCGCAAGCTCGCATATTGACGGCCACTCGCCGGCATAAACACGATACCACGACGATGCAGCTCATCGATAAGCTCAAAGGCCTCGGAACGCAGCTCGCGCTCCCCCGGATGCAGCAACGTGCCGTCCAAATCGCATGCAATCAGTTTGATTCCCTCAAGACCCATATGCTTCCCCCAAAGCCTCATATCAACAGCAAGACGGACCTTGATCGGTCGCCCCTCAAAGCCCGTCTTGCGCATACGCGCGCTTAGCCGCGCGCCTTTTTTACGATGGTAAAGTCGGGAGCCATGCTCACGACGACCTCCGCCGCACTCGACGCAAAGCGCCGGTCCGCATCGAGTTCACGGGTAACCAGCGAGAGCCGAACACCCTCGACACCCCGGAGCATGCGGCCCAAAACAGGCTGCACCGGCGTATACATGCGCACAGTATGCTCGTCCGAGTCGCCCCGGAAGAGCGGCGCATGCATGTTGCCGATCTCCCAGCACGAATGCGCGAGCGCAATCGGGTCCATGCGGTCAACTTCGACCAAATAAACCTCGGCGCTGCGCAAGCGCACGACAACCGCCACGGGCACCATGCCCGAACGGTCAATGGCGAGCACGTCGCCGTCGGCAAGACGACCGCCGTCGGCAGTATCCAGCCGAACATCGACCGTGCGCCCCAGCTCCGTCACGCCCACAAACGCGTATACATCAGCCTGGTCCCAATCGAGCAGCAGATCGTCAACTTCAAAGACGCCGCCCAACTTCCGGCGAAGCAGGAGTTCATAGGACGGATCGTTGAGATTTCCCAAGCATGTCGTCGAAACCAAGCGTTCAGGCATACTCTAACCCTCGACCTCGACGAGCTCGATATCAAAGTTGAGGTCCTTACCGGCCAGCTCGTGGTTGGCGTCGAGCGTCACGGCCTCGGGCGTTACATCGATGACCACGGCGGGGACGGGCATACCGCTCGGCGTGGACAAGAAGAGCTTCATGCCCTTCTCAATCTGCTCGATGTTGGGAACCTGTTCGGCCGGGAAGGTCAGAACCATCTCGGGATTGTGCTCGCCGTAGGCATCGGCAGCAGGAATGTGCACGGTCTTCTTCTCACCCACCTGCATGTCGACAACAGCGGCGTCGAAGCCCTTGATCATCTGGCCGGCGCCGCAGGTGAACTCCAGCGGCTCACCGCGATCGTAGGAGCTATCGAACTGCGTGCCGTCGTCGAGCGTGCCGCGATAATGAGTCTTGACCTTCTTGCCCTGGTTGGACATGGAAACCTCCGTGATAAGGGCGGCGCACAACACGGGCCGCCATGAACATATGGCGCTAACTATACCCTAGTCATACAATTTGAAGACAGTTTGCAAAGAAACGCTGCAACCGGAGGAACCATGGCATATCCCGTATTTGACCTACACTGCGACACCGCCGACCGAATCGGCTGGGCCACGCTCGATCTCGACCTGCGCTTTACCGCCGGCACCGACGGTTATTTCCCCGGCGACGAAACGCATCCGCAAGATTTCGACCTCATCGAGGGCAACGCCTGCGCCATCTCGCTCGCAAAGATCGGCAACACGCCGTGGGCACAGTGCTTCGCCACGTTTGTCCCCGATGAGATTCCCACCGCCCACGCCGCGCGCTTCCAGGCGCAGATCATGGCGCATATGAGCGGCCAGGCAATGCTCAACCACGACCGCATGGTCAACGTACGCAGCGCGGCAGACATTCGCCCCGCGCTCAAAGACGGCAAGGTCGCCTGCATCCACACCATCGAAAACGCCACGTTCTTTGCCGAGGACCCCGCGCTGATCGAGGTGCTCAAGAGCTTGGGCGTACTCATGTCATCGCTCAGCTGGAATGCGCAGGGACCGCTCGCGAGCGGACACGATACCCACGCCGGCCTCACCGCCGCCGGCATCGAGGCACTTACGCAGATGGAGCACGCCGGCATGGTGCTTGACGTCTCCCACCTCAACGATGAGTGCTTTGACGAGGTTGTCGCCCACGCCACACGTCCCTTCGTCGCCAGCCACTCCAACTCCCGTGCGGTTTGCGGCGTCAAACGCAACCTTACCGACGACCAGTTCCGCACCATTCGCGACATGGGCGGTATCGTCGGCCTCAACTACTGCAGCGAGTTCCTTTCCAACGACGCAACCGACAAGACCGCCGCAGACGTCACCTTCGACCAGCTAGCGGCACATATCGAGCACTGGCTCGACCTGGGCGGCGAGGACGTCATCGCGCTCGGCGGCGACTGGGACGGTGCCACGGTGCCCGCCTTCCTCTCCGATGCCAGCAAGATGCCCGAGTTCCAGAACATGCTCTCCAAGCACTTTGGCAAGACCGTGATGCAGAAGCTCTGCAGCGACAACGCGCTTGCCTTCTTTGAGCGTTATTAATTTCACATCCCTTGAGCGGGCCGGCATGCCGAACGGTCGACATGCCGGCCCGTCCCCAATCTGAAGGACCGCTTTTGACGCAGCAGTTTACGATTTCCGCATCCCGACCGGATGGGACGCCCATCCCCGTCGTCGTTACCAAAAAGCGCGTCAAGAACTTCAACCTACGCGTCACATCGAGCGGTGAGGTCCACGCCAGTGCACCGCTCGGCGCCAGCCGCGAGCGTATCGAAGCGTTTGTGAAGCGCAACAGCGCCTGGATTATCAGCCGACTTGCCCAGCGCGAGCAACGTCAGGCGACGGCGCGAGAGCCGCTCAGTCCCTCGTCCATCATTGCGCTTTGGGGCAAACCCATCACCGTTCAGGATGCACTCGACCACAACTTTGAGCCACCCGCACCGCGGCCCAAGCAGGCTACCTTCGCAAGTTTTATGGGTACCGATAAATCGGACGAAGGCCCACAGACCAAGCGGCACGCAATCCTCGACGGCCTAACGTCCGATGAGCTCCAAGCCCACATCGACCAGCTCTATACGTCCGAAGTCACATCGGCGCTGCGCGATATGGTGCACGCATACGAAATCGCAATGGGTGTCGCCGTTTCTCGCGTTTCCGTACGCAGCATGAAAACGCGTTGGGGCTCATGCACTCCCAAATCCGGCGCCATTCGCATCGCGCGCGAGCTCGCCGCCTACCCTGTCGAATGCCTCGACATGGTTGTCGCCCACGAGCTCGTCCACTTGCTCGAGCCAAGCCACAATCAGCGGTTTCACGCCCTGCTCGACGCGTACTGCCCCAACAATAGAGCGCTGTCGCAACGGCTCAAGCAGCCACCCATAGAGATGTATTAGAACCGGTTAGCGTACGCGCTCGATCTCGACGCCGCAGCTTGCCAGGGGAAGACCGACGGGAGCCCAAGGCTTATCGAGCTTAACGCGCACGCCAAGCAGCAAGGGGTAACGACGCAGCAGCATCTGGGCCACACCCTCGGCTGCCGCCTCGATGAGTTTAAACGTATGCTCGCGCAGATAGCCATCGACATCGTGGCACACCGAGCCGTAGTCAATCGAAGCGTCCAGGTTATCGTGCTCCCCCGCTGCACGCAGGTCGGCATAGAGCACCAAGGACACGATGAACTTCTGGCCCAGCGCGTTCTCTTCGGGATACACGCCGTGGTTGGCAAAGACCTCGAGACCGTCGATAGTAATGCGGTCAGCATGGCGCAGATCGTCATAGCTCACGTGGGGTACCGCCGTTGCGGTGGATATTTCGCCCCTTCCACGGCGGGCGAGCTCGGCGCCTTCAGTCTTGGTTGCATTCTCGGGCAGTTTCTTATTGCTCATCGCGATCGTCTCCTTCGTTTAGAACCCCGACCGCGCAAACTAACTACACGCGAATCGACAGGTTCTTTTTATCATCGCTCCAGTTGCAAGCATTGCGCGCGGGGCATGCAAAGCAGGCGCGCGACGCTTTGTCGGCTGCATAGAGCAGACGCTCAAGCGGTTGGCTGTTCACGCGCAGCTTTCGATGGCCCAGAATGGCCGTCTTAATGGCTGCGGCATCGGCCGGCTCAAACGCCACATCATCGGGCATGCCGCCGAGAATCGCATCAGCGACGCGTTCGCTTGCAACATCATGGGATATACCCGATTCATACTGTTCATCTTTGCCGATATCGTGAAGAAGTGCCGTGGCGTAGATGACCTCGCGGTCAAATTCGAGCCGCTCCTCGAGATTTTTGATCCACATAATGCGAGCGACATCGAGCAGATGGTCAATACCGTGGCGGCAGAAGATGCGCCCCGATTCCAACTGCGCAATGTTGCCCAGATGCCGCCGGAACAGCCCGTTGGCACAAATGTAATCAATGCGAGGCATGGCACCAAAGGGAGCCAAGCCCGAAGCCATAAAGCCGCGACGCGACGTCCCCTCATCGGTCCTCGATGCAAAGTCGTTGACGACCCTCATGTTAGCGGCCCAGCATCCTAAAGAAACGCTCCTCGAGCGCGGAATCGGTCTCAAAGACGCCGCGGCGAGCGAGCGTCACGGTCTTGGTGCCAGGCTTTTGCACGCCGCGCATGGTCATGCACATATGCTCGGCTTCCATGAGCACAATCGCTCCCTGGGGAGCGAGATAATCCATGAGAGCGTCGGCAACCTGCGCACACAGCTGCTCCTGCAGCTGCAGACGGCGGGCATAAACCTCAACCGTGCGGGCGAGCTTGGAAAGCCCAGCCACCCGACCGTTAGGGATATAGCCAATGGCGGCCTTGCCATAAAACGGCAGCAAATGGTGCTCGCACAGCGAGTAGAACGTGATGTCGCGCTCGATAACCAAATCGTTCGAAGCGACGGCAAAGGTTTTGGACAGGTGCTCCTCGGCACTCTGGTCCATACCGCCGGCGATCTCACCATACATACGGGCAACGCGCGCCGGGGTCTCCAGCAGGCCCTCACGAGTTGGGTCCTCGCCTATGCCCTCAAGCAACAGCTTAATGGCGGCCTCGACTTTTTCCTGATCGATCATCTGGGCCTCACTTTTCCGATTTTGCGTTCGCGCTATGGTACCACGCCCTTTGGCATCGGCCACAAGCTACATAGTATGGGTCGAATAGACTGGATCGTCCCGCCAAAGTTCAACCGCATCACAAAGCGCAACACCCTCGCGCTCAGCACGGTCGCGCGTAGCGTTCATATCGATCACACGCTGGTTACTCGAGCCTCTAAAACGCAATGAGATATCGTACAGATCCTGAACAAACGGGCCATCCACCAACATATCGAGGCAGGCAAGGATACGGTCCGTCGCCTCGGTATGGTGGCGACCGCCCGGCATAAGCTCCTCGAGCACGTCGCCGGTAAAGCACCAAATGGTCTTGCCCGACCCCGCAGGATAGGCCGCACGCACGCGTTCGATAAAGTCAACGAGCCCCGCCTGATTCTCGGGCTCCATAGGCTCGCCGCCCAGAATCGTCAGGCCATCGATAAAGGGATGATCGAGACTCTCGATAATCTTGTCCTCGACGGCACGATCGAACGGCTCACCCGCAGCAAAATCCCACGCGACAGAGTTAAAGCAATTCTTGCACCCACGACGGCACCCGCTCACAAACAGAGAAGTACGAACGCCTTCCCCATCAGCAATGTCGAAATACTTAATGTTCGCGTAGTTCATAGGTAACTCTCCTGGGAGGTCGGGACATATCATCCCGTCCTCAAACATTCTCGGCCTTCGGCCTGCGAAACTGCGGGCGGGACGATATGTCCCGGCCTCATGCAAAGGGTAACTCAATGAACGAAGCGAACATCGAGCATAGGGTTCGAGATCTAATAAAAACTGGGTTGCGGCTCAACCGCCATCGCAAGTAAATCGCAGCTGCAGCTCGAATTATCTCCGCTACGAACTTCGAGGAGTGAGCAGACCGCATGCCGCATCTCAGCTACGTCAACTTGGCTGAGCCGAGAGGGCCGCTTGGGCTTTTGCTCGATATGAGTTCCGCACGCAAAGAAGGCCACTTAATGTGGCCTTCGTCTTGCGCAGGACTGTCCGAAATAGCGAGCAAATGCCCAAGCGGCCCTCCCGGCTCAGCCCCGGAGCGGTATTAGAGATGCAGCACGCGGTCGCGGATCTCCTCGGTTCGGCCCTGGTTCCAGAATTGAGTACCGATGTAGCCGCACGTACGACGGGCGACGTTCATCTTCTCCTGATCGCGGTTGCCGCAGTTGGGGCACTCCCACACCAGCTTGCCGTCATCCTCGACAATCTTGATCTCACCGTCGTAGCCGCACACCTGGCAGTAGTCGCTCTTGGTGTTGAGCTCGGCGTACATGATGTTGTCGTAGATGTACTGCATCACGCGGATGACAGCCTTGAGGTTGTCCTGCATGTTGGGAACCTCGACGTAGGAGATGGCACCGCCCGGCGAAAGCTGCTGGAACATACCCTCGAATTTGAGCTTGTCGAATGCGTCGATCTCCTCGGACACGTGGACGTGGTAGCTGTTGGTGATGTAGCCCTTGTCCGTCACGCCCGGGATGATGCCAAAACGGCGCTGCAGGCACTTGGCGAACTTGTAGGTCGTCGACTCAAGCGGGGTACCGTACAGCGAGAAGTCAATATCGCTTTCGGCCTTCCACTCCGCGCACTTGTCGTTCATGCGCTGCATGACGGCCATGGCAAAGGGCGTGCCCTCCTTCTCGGTGTGGCTGTGGCCCGTCATGTACTTGACGCACTCATACAGGCCGGCATAACCCAGACTAATGGTGGAGTAACCGCCCACGAGCAGCTTGTCGATCGTCTCGCCCTTCTTCAGGCGGGCGAGGGCACCGTACTGCCAAAGAATCGGTGCGGCATCCGAAAGCGTACCCATCAGACGCTCATGACGGCACAGCAGGGCGCGGTGGCACAGCTCAAGGCGCTCGTCGAAGATCTTCCAGAACTTGTCCATGTCCTGATGCGAGCTCAGTGCGACATCGGGCAGGTTGATGGTCACAACGCCCTGGTTAAAGCGACCGTAGTACTTAGGCTTGGCCGGGTCGTAGTTCAGCGCGTTGGCGACATTGTTAAAGCCGTTGCCCGAACGGTCAGGCGTCAGGAAACTGCGGCAACCCATGCAGGTATAGCAGTCGCCGTTGCCCGCGGTCTCGCCCTTCGACAGCTTGAGCTCGCGCATCTTCTTCTCGGAGATGTAGTCGGGCACCATGCGCTTGGCGGTGCACTTCGCAGCCAGCTGAGTCAGGTAGAAGTACGGGGAATCCTCGTGAACGTTATCGTCCTCGAGCACGTAGATGAGCTTGGGGAACGCCGGGGTGATCCACACGCCGGCTTCGTTCTTAACGCCCTCATAGCGCTGACGAAGCGTCTCCTCCACAATCATGGCAAGGTCGTGCTTCTCCTGGGGCGTACGGGCCTCATTGAGATACATAAAGACCGTCACGAACGGCGCCTGGCCATTCGTGGTCATAAGGGTCACGACCTGATACTGAATCGTCTGAACGCCGCGACGGATCTCGTCACGCAGGCGGTCCTCAACAACCTCGCGGACCTTTTCGGGAGATGCGGAAACGCCGAGCTCCTCGAGCTCGCGGGCGACCTCGCCGCGAATCTTTTGACGGCTCACCTCGACGAACGGGGCAAGATGGGTCAGCGAAATCGACTGGCCACCGTACTGGGAGGAAGCAACCTGAGCGATGATCTGCGTCGCGATGTTGCAGGCAGTCGAGAAGCTGTGCGGCTTCTCGATCAGCGTGCCCGAAATAACAGTACCGTTCTGGAGCATATCCTCCAGGTTCACCAGGTCGCAGTTATGCATGTGCTGGGCAAAGTAGTCCGAATCATGGAAGTGAATCAGACCCTCATTGTGAGCATCCACAATCTCCTGGGGCAGCAGCACACGCTGGGTCAGGTCCTTGGAGATCTCGCCGGCCATGTAGTCACGCTGAACGGAATTGACGGTCGGGTTCTTGTTGGAGTTCTCCTGCTTGACCTCTTCGTTGTTGCACTCAATCAGCGACAGAATCTTGTCGTCGGTCGTGTTCTTCTGGCGCTTCAGGCTCTGAACATAGCGATAGATGATGTAGTGGCGGGCAACCTCGTAGCAGTCGAGACGCATAATCTCGTCCTCGACCAGATCCTGAATCTCCTCGACCGACACGGTGTGGCCCGCGTTCTCGCATGCCTCGGCGACGTTTTGTGCCGCGTAAACCACCTGGCGGTCGGTAAGACGAGAGCTCTCCTCGACCTCCAAGTTTGCGGCGCGGATGGCATTGACAATCTTATCGATGTCAAAGACAACCTCGGTGCCGCTGCGCTTGATGATCTTCATCCTCTTGCCTCTTTCGCGTCGAAATCGTATTGCGCTTCAGAGCCAAACGATACCCGGCAGGGCTTGCCCCTGTCTTGCGGCGCCGTCGCGCAATCTGTGTTTTCGAAAACCATAGGCCCTCATGCGGACAATCCTCGCAGCCAATCAAGGGGCTCGAAGATCCATCCAAATGGGGCGAATAAGGTCCTCGTTCTCTGTCCGTCATCTATCATACGACAAAGAGGCATCTATATCCTGTATTCTTTTTTTAGGTCAAACACAACATATAGTGTTTCAGCAGGTCAAAGCAATTAGTCATTTTGCAGACGCATTAATTATGAGGGGTTCTTGGCAAGTCGGTAAAACGTTACCAACACGGCTACCTGCATGGCAGTTATAAAACCCCCTTAGTCAAGCCGCTGACAAATCCTACCAAAACCAAGCCGCTCACGCCAAAAGAATCCAAAAGATTATGCTTGACCAACATGTTGCGGTCACGGTCGGCCAGGACGTATGCAACCTGCCGGCACCTCTACGGGGACCTTGGATCAATATTTGCTGGCATATTTGACGGCGTGCTTGGTAGCAAAACAAAACAGCTCAGAGGACATAGCCTCTGAGCTGCGAACATTTGGTGGGCGTTAGAAGATTTGAACTTCTGACCTCTTCCGTGTCAGGGAAGCGCTCTCCCCCTGAGCTAAACGCCCAAATGGAGCGGACAACGGGGCTCGAACCCGCGACCCCAACCTTGGCAAGGTTGTGCTCTACCAACTGAGCCATGTCCGCTTACGAGGATTAATCTTACGTGATGCCCGCATCCTATGCAAGAACTTTTTTTGAAAAGTTTTGCGACGCTCTCGCGAGGGCATCAGTCGTCACGAAAGGCGCGAACAAACGCAGGCTCGCAGCGAGATGCCCCTACATCTCACCGAGCATGATCCAGGCAGAGCTGTCCTGCGCGAGCCTGCCGTCTGCAAGCGGTGATGAGGTGAGCAGGACCCTGCCCGCCGGCAGCTCCACGGGTGCTGCACCGAAGTTCGTCACACACGCCCAGCCGTTATCGCGGCGATAGGCGATGACGCCGCCCTCAGCGCCCTCGGCACCATCCGCAAGACCGGTGCGCCCGTCAAGATCGAGCCACGCAAGATCGTTGGCGCACCCGCGCAGCTTGCGCCGCAGCCAGAGGGCGTCACGATAGAGCGCAAGCATCGATGTCGGGTCCACTTCTTCCCTATCGGCAGCATAATCGGAAAACCATGCAGGCTGCGGCAGATGGGGCGCCGCATCGGCGTCTGCCGGCGAAAACCCAAACGATCCGCCATGCGCGGGATCGTCCGCCGCCACCCACGGCAGGGACACACGACAGCCGTCGCGCCCCTTCTCACGCTTCGGTCCGTGCGTATTGGTCGCAGCAGGGTCTTCGAGTGCAGCCCACGGGATATCAGCCACCTCAAAAAGGCCGAGCTCCTCACCCTGATACACGTATGCCGAGCCCGGAAGCGCCAGCTCAAGCAAAAGGGCCGCCCGCGCGCGGCGCTCGCCGAGTTCACGGTCCTCGTCATAAGACGACCCGTCGCGCAAGAGCCAGTCGAGCGCAATCTGGTGGTAGCGCGTCGCCTTGATTTGCGGCAGGGCATAGCGTGTCGCCACGCGCGGCACGTCGTGGTTGGAGAGTACCCAGGTCGAGGCGGAATCGGATTCGACGGCTGCCTTCAAGCCCTTCTCGATTGCAGTGTGCATGTCATCATAGGTCCAAGTGGCCTTGGCAAACTCAAAGTTGAATGTCTGGCCAAGCTCGCTGGGACGCGCGTAGAGATACTGGCGCTCGGGCAGCACCCACGCCTCGGCAACGGCACTGCGCGGCGGATTATAGCGGTCGAACACGCGGCGCCACTCGCGATAGATCTCGTGGACCTCATTGCGGTCCCACAGCGGATGGGTGCCGTCGTCAACCATGTCATCGCCCTCGGCGAGATGCCACCGGTCGAGGTCATCGCGGTCGAGATCCTTGGCGAGACCCTGCGCCACATCAATGCGAAAGCCGTCGACGCCTCGATCGCTCCAAAACGCCAGGACGTCGCAAAAGAGCGCGTGAACCTCAGGGCATGACCAGTCAAAGTCCGGCTGCTCGGGCGTAAACATGTGCAGATACCACTGACCGTCCGCAACACGCGTCCATGCGGGGCCGCCAAAGTTGGCATTCCAATTGGTGGGAGGCAGCTCGCCATGCTCGCCGCGACCATCGCGGAAGATATAACGGGCGCGTTCGGGCGATCCGGGGCCGGCGGCAAGAGCGGCTTTGAACCAGGGGTGCTGGTTGGATGAATGGTTGGGCACGATGTCGACGATGACCTTGATGCCGCGCGCGTGAGCCGCAGCGATCATGTCATCGAAGTCGTCAAGCGAGCCGAGACGTGGGTCGACATCGCAGTAGTCCGCCACATCATAGCCGCCATCAACAAGAGGCGAAGGGTAAAACGGGCTCAGCCAGATGGCCTCGATACCCAGCCGCTCAAGATAGTCCATCTGCTGGGTAATGCCCGCGATATCGCCCAGACCCGAACCAGTCGAATCCTTAAACGAGCGCGGGTAGATCTGATAGATCGCGGCATCGGACATCCATGAGCGCGAAGAAGACTTTTCTGTAGCCATGGGGCGTATCTCCCTTGCAACGAGGTTATGCGAGATGCCCACGATGATACGCCCAAAGCGGACATTCGCGGCAAACAACGCCACAGCCACGACCCAAAACGCTCGCCCCCTCTCGGGTTCAAGCCTCCTGGGACGAATCGACCGATTAGTGAAAAGAACGGAAGACCCACTTTCCCGGCCACGACAGACACTATGACCCAATCCGAGGGCACTAAAAAGATAGGAGCCCCCGCTC
>CALAMG010000033.1 GCA_937925715.1 uncultured Collinsella sp. | reverse complement strand
TAACCATAAGCAAAAGGACGCATGAAAAAACTCTCGTTTTTTCACACGCCCTTTTCTATGAGAACCCATTCTTCTTCAGTAAAAATCGCCAAAAAAAATGCCCCATACGGGGCGCCCCAAAGGGCAGTTTGTGGCTTTGAAGCCGTATTTCGACTTACACATACCGTAAACCAAGCGGTAATTCACCACGACCAATATAGCACAGCAGGAGGCGCAGATCGCGGCTGAGACCAAGAAGGTCGAACTCGCCGAGCGCCAGGTTGCCGTGAAGGAGCGTGAGCTGGACGCCACGGTCCGTAAACAGGCTGAGGCTGACCGTTATGCCGCCGAGCAGAAAGCGGATGCCGAGCTCTACACACGTACCAAGAATGCCGAGGCTGCCAAGGTCGAGGCACAGAATAAGTCTGACGCCGATCTCTACAGTGCCCAGAAGACAGCTGAAGGCGTCTCGGCCAAGGCCAAGGCTGAGGCAGAGGCGACGCGCCTCAAGGGTGAGGCTGACGGCGCCGCTGAGAAGGCACATGGCGAGGGTGTCGCCGCCGGCATCAAGGCCCAGACGGAAGCATACAACGGTATGGAGAACGCCTATCTTCTCGCCAATCGCTACATCGATGTCATGCCGGAGGTCGCCGAGGCTGTCGCAAAGCCGCTGACAGCTGTCGACTCCATTAAGATGTATGGCGATGGCAACGCCACGAAGCTCGTCCGTGATACGACCGGCATGGTCGATCAGGTTACCAGCGGGCTCAAGGATGCAACGGGCATCGATCTTACCGAGCTGCTTAGCTCGTTCCATCAACCATTTCAGCCTCGTGAAGACAACGAGTAGTCAAAGTTAACTGCGTAACTTTAAGCTGAATTTACCAAGGCGCCTCGTTGGAACGCGGGGCGCCTTATTTTTGACAAAACGGAAGAAGTTCAGGGCGATTGTATCGTGATACCACTATGCTATACTAATATATGTGGCATGGCACAACCAAATGAGCTACAAACATCAAGCCATGCTCTTTCCGCGCCCCAGCGAGGAATATTAGATGGATATGAGAGTCACTTTTAAGGCGCTCATATCCATCTTCATTTTTTGACCGACACGATAGACCATATCCCGTTGTCACAGATGAGAGAGCGTCTAGTCGTTTTTCCATGTCCGACAGCGATGAAAACATCTCGTACGGTCGCAAGTTCGGGTCCGGTTTTCGAGGGACACGGTACGACGGCACCGTAGCTGACGATGTCGAA
The DNA here is from genome assembly GCA_937925715.1 of uncultured Collinsella sp. Classification (GTDB taxonomy): domain Bacteria; phylum Actinomycetota; class Coriobacteriia; order Coriobacteriales; family Coriobacteriaceae; genus Collinsella. The sequence goes on along the minus strand of CALAMG010000033.1, from coordinate 2,489 downwards.
AACACGCCCATCATTCCAGATGATATGTACAGGCGAATCGCTTTGATCAATCTCGACATTCACCTCGATCGCGTTAAGATCGAACGGTTCCATTTTTGCCTGCCTTTCATGCACATCGCAAGCGCTTGCGAAAATCAATCGAGCGAACGAAGTGAGCGGATCATAGGCGTGCCTGCACGCCGCACAGATGGCATTTCGCTAAATCGTCCAGAAATTCTCCCCGTCATACGTCTCGTTTCGTAATCCTATGCTACAATAGTACCGCCTAAAGGAAAGGGAAACAAGGATGAAAAACAGCACGATCAATGGTGAGGAAATCACGGATGAGCTGCGCCGCAAAATTGCAAGCCGGCTTCGTGGGAAAGCGAAAATAGCGACCCCGGACACCGTGGATTCCCTGCTTATGGAAGCGGTTTACGGTGATGACGTCATGGGGGTCTATGCCAAGAGATATCTAACGGATATCGCGGACCTGATTGATCCATCTGGTTTCGATTCCGCAGCATCCACTGAGATGGGAGATTAAATGAGCAAGCTCAATATCGATATGATTCGCGAGATTAAAAACAATCATCCCGCGGTTCCGGAGCCGTTTCTGAATGAAAGCAAACTCCTTGATGTCGAGGAGGACTGCAGGAAAGCATTTCTTTCTTCCCGAACCGGCAGGCTCGGTGCCTTTGGCAAGGCTTTTCACAGTTTTATTGAGGCTCCGTCCGGCGATCTCGTCTCCGCATATATCCTGGCAATCGATTCCGAGGACGAGCGCAAGGCGGATGTCCTGCTTCGGTTCTATACGGCTCCGGGAGAAAGGGCGGTTTTGCTATATCGCGATACGATCGCATTCGTGTCTGAGACGATGCCGAAGCCCGGCGATACGGTCACAGTCAAATCCTCACGTGAGCTCAGCAAGGATGTCATGTTGAACCATCGTTTCCAGATCGGGTAGATATGGCTATTGCAGTTTATTTGTTGGATGCGATGTTTAGCATCTACTTGGGTGTCTTAAGGGCAGTTTTCGTTATGCCGATGTGGATGAAATTAGAGATCTCCAGCATCTCGCTTCTGTTTTTGTCTGTCTGCCTTTTCTTTTTTGAATTCAGGCGGCGAAGGAGTGAGGCACGTGGATAGGCCTAAAATCGACGGGATTGTCGACTACATCAAGGCTGCCTACCCGGACAGCTGGCGTGATTACGTCCTGTGCCGCGCTGGAACCGAAGAACCGATAGCGGTTATGTTTCCACATATGGGTCGAATATATTACGCGCCGACTTTGTCTATGTTCGAGAAGGCCGGTCCGCATGGTCGTCACTTTGGAGAATAAGATGTTTTTCAATCCGTTTCGCCTGGGCCAGGCTGAGAACGAGAAAGTTCAAATGGACAGCCCAAAGAAAAAAGCGGTAGGAGAGAAGATCGTGATCGATGCCGAGGATCTTCTTTCTATCGCCCGCGAGCTTGAAAGTAGTTCGAATATCGTCCATATCAACGGCAAGGAATACACCGGTAAGAAGAGCTGGATTGCCAACCGTCTTCGTGAGATCGTCGCTTCTGCGCCGATCAATCGGTAGGGCTGCAGCTTGCGAGGCAGAATCTCAACTCCATTGTTTCTTTAGGCAATTTTAAGCAACGGGGAGTTGTATGAAACAACTTATATCTTCCAGAAACATCAAAGTCGTCCTTGCCGTAGTATTGGCAATCACTTGCATAAATGGAATCGGGCTGAATCTTAACGATCATCCGATTCAGGTGCCGGATGGAAAGTCTTCTCCGCAGTCAAAAACCACTTCGACATCAAGTATTCCGGATTACACCGGGCTTGCGTCAGTTGTCCTTTCAGATGGATCAGGTCTAGACATATCCGATCTTCCTTCGGAGACTGTGCTTTCAGAGCTGGACAGTCTTGGACGGTGCGGTACCGTCGAGATGGTCGTAACGCCGGACACGATGCCCGCGGAGGGTGAGCGACGGGGAAGTATCGGGATGGTGAAACCTTCCGGTTGGCATACGGTGCGCGATGACAGCCTTGACGGCAAATACCTTTATAACAGATGCCACCTCATCGCGTGGTGCCTTTCGGGTATGAATGCGGAGGAGCGGAATCTGATCACCGGTACGAGATATATGAACGTAGAGGGCATGTTGCCCTATGAGACGCAGGTCGCGAGCTACATCGAGCGCACGGGGAATAGCGTTCTCTACAAGGTGGCCCCTGATTTCCGCGACAACGAGCTGATGGCTCGCGGCGTTCGCATCCAGGCGCAGTCAGTAGACAGTCAGGATGATGAACTTTCATTCGATGTCTATTGCTATAACGTACAGCCCGGATATGCCCTCGACTATCTGACCGGGGCGGCCTCTAAAGGCTAAACGGTAGGAAGGTAACTGCAAAGAAAGGAAAGCAGATGCAGGAATTCGCATGTTCGATTAGTCGCAAAGATTTACCAAAACCGTCGTAAAGCCCCTGGATTTATCTATGGGGATATAAGACGGTA
>CALAMG010000032.1 GCA_937925715.1 uncultured Collinsella sp. | reverse complement strand
ACGGCAGACCTCGCAGAACTGAGAATCCCCTGGTTTCAACTACGGGGAGTGTCAACGATCTCGCAGACAAACACGATCTGGATAAGAGATATGCAAAGAATTGCCGTAACTCTTTTCTAATTGTGTACTTTTAGGGGTATCGGCAGGGTGATTCGCAAGCGCTTGCGAATTTAGAGGAAAGAGAGAGTAGTGACGACGATAAAGGAAAGTGATCTTGACCGACTGCTAAATTTGATGGTCAAGATTAAGATCATTGAACACCGCGGCTCTGATGCGAGCACAGAACGCCGGTGGTTGCGCTACCAAATCGTTGAAAGCTGTCAGGCGAATTGCTGCACGAGAGACGAGTTGATGAAACAGGTTCGGGATACATATGACATGCGTTACCCGGATGGACTTTTTGTCAGCCGCACAACCCAATAGGTACACGAAAACAAGCCTTAAAGTTTTTCAGCAAGAATCGGATCAAGTTTGTTCTTGATACAGGTGATTGACAGATCGTATTTACCGTTCAGATGCGAAACAACAGGCAGCGACATCAGATGTGGAACTTTCACTCCGCTGATGCATGCGGCCTGTTGTTTCTGAAAAACGGTTTCGGATTCAACCATTAGACACCATTCCTTTAATCCTGGTCTTCTGATTACATCTTGTTTTCGAACGCCTTGATGAACTTTTCGATGTCATCAGGTGAGACAGACGAATCGACATGAGCGTTCCGGGGCGGTGAGGAGTGCCCGAAGAAAAGCACCTTGAGGCCGTGGAAGACTGCCATGATCCCACGGATGATGAGCATGATGATGCAGCCGACGAGCCCGAGCACACAGCAGATCAAATCGAAGATCGCACCGACGAAGCCCGGACCGTACCGAACGATGAAGATCAAGATCCTTAAGATCAGAGTGAGAATCGGCGGACCGAGTATAAAAAGTAAAAGCCATTCCATTTGAATTCCTCCAATACAATTAAGTCTAGTTCTATACACTTATATTATAGCACTTTGGTATTAGAAAAGAAAGTCAACCAGAAATTCAAAGATCATACAGAAAGGAATAGGCGGCCTACGCGAAACCGCGCAAGCCGCCTATTCCCTGTGCTGCAAAACGTTCTGGATAGGGAAGGAACGTAGAATAAATTATAGCACTCTTCTACAGGAGAGGTGTGCCTAGTCGTCTTGCTCGCTGACCTGATCGTTGCGCAATTGGTCGCGTTTCATGGTCTCAAGGACGGTCGGAGGCAGACCCATCCAGCCGGCAATGATCTCATCGGGCAGCTCCGGATTGGCATTCTTGATGAATTGGCTGATCTTGCAGGCACGCTCCGTGATTGACGCGCTGCGTCCGTTGCTGAAATACAGCAGCTCTTGGCTGAAGAACTTGACGCCGTTGACGAGCTCGCCGCCCTGGCGCCATTCGACAAGCTCGCCGTCAAGGGTGATTTTCGCCACGTCCTCGAGTTCCCTCTTGGAAATCAGGCGGATGCGGGTACTCGCCTTGAGGAGTGCATTGTTGAGCGTGGCGTTCTTCTTCTCGTCGAGCGATGTCACGGCATTGTCCTTGTCATGGATCTTCGCATCGTACCAATAGACGTCGACGACAAGGCCCTCATTCGAGTTCTTGTCTTCAAGCAGGTCGAAGCGGATTGCGAATTCCGTGATCAGGTTCATACCGTCCCTCTTGAAGGGATCGGTCGCCGTGAAGGTGGCGGTGTCGAATACATCGATCTTGCCGGTCTGATAATAGGTTATAAGTTTCATAGGTCACTTTCCTTTCTTCGATAGCGTAAATCAATTATAAATCAGCGAGCGTGGCGAGCGAATCATAGGCGCGCGTGCGCGCCGCACAAAAAGCGGCCTGCCATCCGAATGGAACGACAGACCGCATGTCTGATTGCACTAAATCGATGACAACCTAATGCTCAAGATTGTCCTTAGCGGGCGCGGCCTGGCTTTGACCGTCCAGCTTTTCGGACGCGCCGCGGGCGGATGCGGCCTTTGCGCCGAGACTCTTGCCCTGCTCGCGCTCGGCATCCTTGCGCTCGAAGAAAGCCTCGCGGGCGGCCTTGTTCGCCTTGGACGCGGCGAAGGGATTTACGGGAATGGTGCGTGCTTCCTTAGATTCGTGGTTGTAGAAATTGACCTCGATCTTACCGTCCTTGAGCTGAGTGCTCGGAAGTCCGACATTGATCTGCTCACCGTTAGCTTTCTGCTCAGCAGCCTTGAAATACTGCTTCTCGGTGAGGAACACGGTCATATGGCCGGAGATGCCGTTCTGATCGCCGAGATCGATGCCGTTTGCGACAGAACCCGGCATGAAGCGGCAATCTGCCAGATACATCTGACGATCGTCCTTCTCGATGACCTTGAGTTTGACCTGGTTGTTGAAGAACTTGAAGTTCGTCCAGGTCGTCTCTTCCTTGACATTGGTGTTCTTATTCTCGTTGGACATAGCAAGACTCCTTTCATTAGTCATGTCCTTATTTGCATTATCGGGAAACATCAGTGCATGGATCGGGACTCCAAGCTGGTCCTCGATGTCATGCCAGATGTCTTCCCGAAATGTCCCGATAGGGTAGCCGTAGAATTCCGAATCGATACATTCATTATCGTCTATGCAGACATCTCCGAGTTCATCCCAAATCCTTTTTGCGGCGATTTCCTTTGTATCCGGTCCGTTCGCATCCGTGATGACGTAGCAGTTGTTGAAATTGACGATTTCGCCTTCAGCGAGGTCTTCGGCTGCGCAGGCATACGGGCCGAACCCTTCTCGAAATCCGCCGTTGCACTGGTCGACGAGACGTGAGGCGTATTCGATATTACCGTGTGCCGCCTGGTAGAAATCGCGCCAGCAAAATGTTTCATATTCATCATGCGTATATTCGACGCGCAGGCAATCTGGATCGATTGCTCCGCTGTGGAGCTGGGATGCATAGCTAATCGCTGTGCGGAGCGAATCGAATTCGACATCGTCATGGAAACAGGCTCCATCGCCGTAACTGTAGACGATGAAAGGATGATCCCTATGGCTTGGTTGGCTCTGGATGACCATTGCGACGCCATTGGGAAGTTCAAAGCCGTAATAGTCGGTTGCCGTTTGAGTCGGGTCCGCCTCACCAATATCGATGACATGCTCGAAATTCATCCACCTGGGTAGATCATGACCGTATTCATCGTGCTTGCCATCATAAGCGTTCGATATGGTTGAGTTTTCGTTCATGTTCAGTTCCTGCTTTCGTGTGTTCCTGGGAGTCCACGTTCATATACTTCCTTCGTTTTGAAACGATAGGATCGGTCTTGATAGGAGGATACCCGGTTTCCTTTTCCCTGCCTACACCCGCTGCCGGAACGTGCTTTCTGCACCTTCGGCAGGCTTTCTTCGAGTTTCTTTGGAGAATAGTTATGGGTGGACTGCTCATCTTCGAACTGGACTGGAATTACGCCGCCCTTTATATATTTAAGCTTCATCCCGATATGGATAGGGGAGTTCTGGTTTTGGGCCTTGACGGCCTTATCGTACTGCCATTTTGCGAGATGCAGGGTAAATGAGCAGTTTCGCCCGGCGATTTCGGACGTCACATCGGCACGATAATCCGTCCTTGCCGTGTCGGGGTCGATGGTTTTTGAAAGGGCGACTAGGTCTGGGAAGAAGCGAAAATTCACCCATTCGTTCCCGGTAAAGGATTGTTCCGTGGCGGTGCGATACTCCTCGGGACTTTTGGGCAGTGAGTCGGTTTTTCGGACATTGATATCGGCGGCAAGGTCTTCAAGTGCGATCATCTCGCCGTCGATTTCGACTCCATCTGGATACCTGTCGGTTTTCAGTCCGAGACTGACCGGTTTACCGGCCTTTTGTTGGGCGTCGGCGCGTGCGTACTGCCTCTCACTCAGCAGGATTTTAAATTTGCCACCTGGCTTGATTGAAGATTCCTCTCCGAGAGTGCAATCGGCACGATACCATGACCTGTCCGTCTTCCTTGAGACACCTGTGAGGAGAATTACACTGTCGGGAGGAACTTCAAGGTTCGTCCAGACCGGCTTCTTCGGTTGTGTGGGATGGCTTTTGGGCTCTCGAATGGAAGTATCTTCCATTTCGGCGACGGGAGGCTTTTCCTTGGAAACGCCTGTGTTTTGTTCCATCTCGATATCCTCTGGTTTTTCGGGAATATCGATCCTGTTCGGATGGCCATTTTCGACTTTGTCTACGTCGTCGATCGCCGCACTGATATCCTCCAGGCTCGTACCGAGAGGGAAACCATGGTAATACCCGGTGATATGCCCATTTCCGTCAGTCGGGACGCTATCGAGTTCGAAGCGCAAGATCTCCGCGCTGTTCAGACGGTTCTTCTGGCCGGCATCTCCGGTCATGATGTACTCGCTGCCGAACTCGGCAATGACTCCGTTGACTAGGTCTTCCCTTGCGCATCGGCGCGGGTCCATGCCGTCGCGGTCACCGGCTTGGCAATCGAAAAGGAGCTTGTTGGCATATTCCAGGTTGCCGTGAGCCGCATAGAATAGATCGCTCCATCCGGCGAAGCCGCCACCCGGCATGGCTTTAAATCCCGGCTCTTTGTACATGATGAAACTCGAATGTAGCTGGATGTCGGAGATGAAACCGGAACGGACGTCCTCACAGTAGCGCAGTGCCTCGTCGAGATCATCGAATAGGATATTCGATCTCCATTCCGTCTCGTAGTCGCTGAAAAAAGAATGGATGTTGTCGACCTCGCCGACAACAAGGAGATCTTCACGACGGGCGGACTGCTTGAGAAACATCTCCTTTTTTGTTTTCGGCACGGTGAAGCCGTACCAATCTACCAATTGCATTCCCGGTGCTTGGGTTTTCCGTTTGATGGCTTCATGCGGCTCAAGCCATGGATGGGATGCTGCTGTGTCCTGAAGCTTTTCCTGCCACATATTCCCTCCTTAGTAGAGTAGAAAACAATCCATCAGCGAGCGTTGCGAGCGGATCATAGGTGCCGAAGGCGCCGCATTTAACGCTCTTCGTAAGTCTTCTCGTTATTCGTCTCGCAATCGTCTCGCGCTACGGCACGATTGCCCTTCAACAGCCCGCGCATCTTGGAAAGGGATAGATCGCTCTTCCGATCGGCCTTGATTGTCTCGACGTATCGCTTTCTCAAAATGAACTCGAGCGTCTTGCCCTGCGGGATACACTCGGTTCCATCGATAAGCCTTTGGGCATTGTTGACGACTTCACGGTATGCGTTCTCGTTCAGCATACTCCCGAGCTTCGTCCCGAGTACGGCGGTAGCAATAATGTCCTGTCCGATATATGGGTCGACGATTGCTTTTGCAAGCCTGAGGTCGCGTTCGCTGATCATTTTGTCTCGATTTGGATCGGCTTCTCGATTCCCCGCTCACGTTGTTCAGATTCAGCGATCTTGCTGCAGGCAGATTTGGCGGTTTCGGCTTTATCGGAAAGCCTCGTGTGTTCACGGCAGGGCTTCCCACCGTTGGAAACACCTCCGACCGGTTCGTTTTCGATAATATCGATGATGTCTGACGAGCTGACGAGTGAATTTGGATCATGGAACAGCTGGTCGAGATCGCCTATGAACTCATTGCTTTCCGGGCGACCTTCAAAGGAGAACTTTTCCGTCACGGCATGGGCATTGGAAAAATCAAGTTGGTGAAAGGTGAGCAGCTGGTCCACATACTCGCCTTCACGATAGAATCCGGTATGGGCGAGCATGGCAAGGTGCTCGCGGTTTTCATCGCAGCCAAAGTCGATACCGCTCTTGAAATCGTCCATAAACCACTCGGTGAAATCGGCAAGGTCCTCACCGGAAGTGGGACCGAGAGGAAGAAGCTCATATTCGGGTTCACCGATTTGTTTCGTTCCGGAGAAGTTGACTTTTTGCACGACGAATGCGGCGTCCTGTCCCTCGGCAAATTTAGAGATCAAACCGAAGATATGGTCATTCTCTTCAGCATGGGCAAGCTGGTCCGGTTCGGGGACATCGGCCTTCATTTGATTCAGGTAGATAAAGTTCTCAATCGAGACATCATCGGCTTTTGGTCGGATTCGTCCCTGCAAATCGTCGATCTTATCCACGAGGCCGGAAAATGCCGAAAGGATATAGTCTGGCTTGGAATCGGGATTCCATTCATTGATTTCGAGAACGTCAGTCAATCCATATTTTTGTGCAAAAGAGTCCAGTTCATCAAGTTGTTCTTTAGTGAATCTCCATGAGGCCAGATCTTCAGGATCGTCGATAAAGACCATTCCCGCATAGCTGTCTCGGACGTTCTCCGTAATAGCGTTCAACATTTCTGGAAATTTCGATGGGTCTACTTTCGGAACCATTGCATAAGTCCTTTCTTTGAATACCTTTTGTAAGATTCTACCACTTCGCATTGAAGAAAAGGACTCTGACCATGAGAAGAGATCGAGCCCGGCGATGGTATATGACGACTACGCGGATATTGGTATATTTGCAAAATGGGTGATGGATGCGCCCGAGATTGGGGAGCGGGCACATCCATCGGTGGGAAGAAGATGTCCCTGCACGAGAAAGGGGGTCAAACTCGTGCTCTTAACCATAATAGCGATTTCTCAGTCCGTTTTCGTGTGGACTTTCCAAATTCGCAAACGTTTGCGAATTTCACTTCCGAAATTTGTCGAAGAGACCTTTTATCCTTCCGAGAATCCCGTGCGGTTTCGTCGGCGTTTCGGATTGGGACAGATGAAAGGAACCCTCATTTATGAACCGTCTTTCTGTCCCATAGCCTGGTGAGGACAATCGGCTGTGTCCTGTCTTCATTCAATTCAAAAAGATGCGCAGCGCCCCCGAAGCGAGGGCGGCTGCATGCGGTCTTCTTTTTGTGGGCGTCAAGGAGCCCTTTCCAGGAATTGACTTTTACCCAAACTGTTTTTCCAAACTCCATACCTCGGTGATCCTCTGGGAATTTAACCGATTCTAGGACGCACGTAGATCCCGTCGCTTAATTTGCCGTTGCAAATTGCTTTGGGAACGAATGTCTTGCTTTTCCCGTTGACGGTCAAGGTCACCTCGCAATTGATGCACGATCCCTGTAAACCTGAGAGAGATAGAGATGGGCTGGAGCCGAGTTCCTTGGCAACAAGCTGGGCGCCGCTTCCGAGGCCGGCGCATTTAAACCATCTGTAGGTGATATTGCCCTGCGGGATATCGGAAAGCTCGTTGTCGAAGACGATAGAGGCGTAATCCCCTTCACCCAGACTTGGAATCTGAGTTGATGAGTCATAGGGGGCAGTGCAGCATGCGAGCGAGTTTCCATTAAAACGTGGGCGATAGCTTCCGGTGGGATATTTAGACCAATCGAAAACATAGACTTTGCCGATTGTCTCGCTGTAGGCATCTGGGACTTTTCCTTTGCTGCTGGATGTCGTCACCTTGCAGCGCAGATAATAGTCCTCGTCTTCTTCCGAGATTTCGTAAGAATTCGTATTTCCACCGTATTTGATATCACTGAAAGTTCCGGTTTTCGTCGATGAGTACTGCCATTGGTAGCTGACTTGGGTTGCGCCTGCTGGTAAATTTGACACTTTAGCGGTGACCCTCTCACCGACGACGTCCATTCCCGTTACCGACACGGTAGGGGCCTGGAGCTGTGAGCCGCTACTCTCATCGCCTTTGTTTTCACCGCCGGCGTTATTTCCTCCGCCGGCGCCGTTCCCGCCAGAAGCATTATCGCCGGCGCCGTTCGCCTTGCCGAACCATGAGCTGATGCTGTTGCCGGTTTTTCCGATCTGCCCTGAGACCTGGTTGCCAAAACCCATCAGTCCACCGCCGATGACGAGGACGGCCAATATCACGATGATGTACTCGACGGTCTCGCCGCCAAATTCACGTCAGGTTCGACGGCGATATTTAGACGCGGTTGGAAATATTTGGCGTTTCATGATTGGTCTCCAATGGAAGAAGTGGCTAGATCGGTCTAGATTTTACCAAAACCGTCGTAAAGCCCCTGGATTTATCTATGGGGATATAAGACGGTAG
>CALAMG010000031.1 GCA_937925715.1 uncultured Collinsella sp. | reverse complement strand
CCCCCCTGAACAGAATCGCCGTTATCGGTTGACGGTACGGCGATTGCCGCCAGCGGCGACATGAGCGGCTGAGCGATGAGGCCCGCCGTCAAAACGGTTGCGACGGCGCGGTTGGCAACGCCCTTGACGTTGACGGCCTTGGCCCGAGGCTCAAAGTGTTGTGGACTGTAGTTTGCCATGGCTTTCTCCCTTTGACACGGATGTATCCATACGCTTCAAAATGTAGGAGCTGATTTTTGAATTCTGTTGCGCAACATTGGCGACCAGCGTATTTTTTGAAATTCGTGCTCCTGTGCTTCACAATTTCGTCACATTTGAAGGAGCTGGTGCATCATATTTTCGCGGGATGGAATTGAGCCTGTGATTTGCATTTGCTCCCGCGTCATCCGCCCTATCGGATTCCGCATCCAACAGGCACCCCGCCCGCCACGGTGTAGAGTTAGGACAACGGGCGCGTTGCGCGGACCGCGCTGAAACGAGGTGGACATGGAACTCGACAAACAACAGATCAAGCGACTGCGCGAGCGTCATCATCGGCGCCACGGCATCCGCCCTGCCCATAGTGAGGCTGCCGAGCAGGCTGGTCGCTTTTTAAAGCGCGCGTTCAACATTCGCGAGGGACGCGCGCCCTATCACGTGATCCGCAAGCGTTTTGTAAACGGGGCGCGTCTGACTGGCTCCCACCTATGCATCCTCATCATCGCCATGCTGATCGCGAGCATCGGCCTCGATATCGATTCGGACATCGCCATCGTGGGCGCCATGCTCATCTGCCCGCTCATGGGCTCGGTCCTTGCCATGGCATACGGCATCGCCACGCTCGACCGCGAGATTACCGTCGAGGCCGTCGCCAGCCTTGCGCTGCAGATGGCCTTTTGCCTGGTCACGTCCACGCTGTACTTTAAGCTCTCGCCCCTTGGCACCACCACGGCCGCCATCATCGACAACTCGACACCGACTGTGTGGGACCTCGCCGTCGCGCTCGCGGGCGGCTTTGCGGGCGGCCTAGGCAACTCGCGCGACCAGGAACCCGCCACGCTCATCGCCGGCGTAGCCGTGGCGACCGCGCTCATGCCGCCCCTGTGCGCGGCGGGTTATGGCATTGCCATCGCGAGCGGGCCGCTGTTCCTCTCAGCCCTCTACGAGTTTGGCATCAACGTCGTCTTTATCGCGCTGGCGGCCGAAGCCGTATTGCTTCTTTTACGTGTACCGCTCAAGCGCGACCTCAACGGCGACGGCATCGTAACCACCGAGGAAAATGCCGAGGTCGATGAGCTGTCACGCAAGGTGCGCCGCCGCATTATTGTGGGCACGGTAGTCTTTGCCATCCCCTGTATCGTTATGACGGCGGGTTCCATTGGCTCGGCGCAGGCCGGCGTGCAGGACGGCTATGGCGTCACCGAAACCACGCGCGAGCTTGCGGCGGTACTGCCAGGCTTTAAGGATTACACCGTCGCCGTCGAAACCTCGGCTACCGAAGGGGACGAGGAAGGCATCGTCGAGCGCGAGATTGTCGCCCATGTGACGACAGGCGAGGCGCTTGGGGCACACGACCGTCACGTCGCCCGCAAGCTCATCGACCTCAACGTGCCCGAACTCGATCGCGTGGAGTTTGATGTGGAGTAATGCGGAGCATGGGATGGCTCCCGCGCACAGGCGCAAGTCGCGGCGAGGCTCAGACGCGACGCAGGCACAAGCAAAAAGCGGGACGTAGTTCACGTCCGCGCCCCGCTCGCTGTTTTATTGCCGTGAATCAACTGTCCAGATCGACATCGCCAGACTCCACCGTAAACGCCGGATCGGTGCTCACAAGATAAAATCGGGTCACCTCAGTATTTCTAATTAGGTAAATCTGCCCCTGATTGCGTCGGCGCGATATATACGCAACGTGAACCGTGCCGAATTCTTCGCCGTTTTCCTTCTTTAATATCAGGATGTTGGGGTCATCCGTACGCTTAAACTGCCCGTCAACGCAGCTGCCGTCTTTGTCGACCAGTTGCCACCGATGGTTATCCTCTTCAAGAAAGGCCAGGGTTTCCAGACTCGTCTTGTCGTCCCGATAGTAACCGTCAATGGCAAAACCTTCGGAAGCGCATTCCTGCATATAGGACGTTTCTCGGCTTATAGCAAACATCCCTGTAGCGCCCAGGAGCACAGACAGGCAGACCACTGCAAGGGTTATCGAAATAGCACGGCGACCCATGTTAGCCCAACCGATAGTTGTTTAACGGAGAGCGAAACATACCTGGAACCTCTGATATCAGGGGGAACGTCGCCAGCAGGCTGGCGACAACTATATGTTTCTGACATCAAACCATATGGCTGCCACTCGCGGAGGGGACATCGGCGAACGGCGTGTTTTCATACTCCATTGGTCAAACCTGAGCGCGGCCCTACAGCTCGTACTTGTACACGCGGTAGATGTACTTTTCGGCTTCCATCTCGTAGGTGGCGATGGCCAGTCCGCAGCGATCATCTCGTCGTTTGGCAGATAGGTCACACTGTGCTGTCCCGCGTTGAGCGAAAAATCGCCCTGGGCTTGCAGCAGCTTGTCCTCAAAGCCCGAACCGGCCCAAAAATCGGGCGAGCCCACGGAAGGCTGCAGCGAGATCATTTGCGCAACATATGTCCAGCAAAAACGGGTGGTAGCCGGTACGACTACCACCCGTTTGTCTTATATCCGGCTCGAAGTAGGCCAACTACTTCTTAATACCGCGCCCCAGGCGCTTGGCGACCGATGCAACGGCCTCTTCGCTGGCCGGCCCGCAGCTCACGCAGCCGTCATGGGCACGCATCTGGCCGGTGACCTCGTCCATCGCGAGCGGCGCCACCTTCTCGAGCTTAAAGCCCTTACCGGCGCGCATGTTTTCCTTTGCCACACTGATCATGAGCTTAATGCGGTTGAGCTGGTTGACCTCGGACGCACCGGGATCGTAGTCCACCGCGACGATATTGCTCTCGGGGTGCTGACGGCGCAGCTCCTTGATCACGGCCTTGCCTACCACGTGATTGGGCAGGCACGCGAAGGGCTGCGTGCAGATGATGTTGGGCGCGCCGTGGTCGATCAGGTCGAGCATCTCGGCCGTGAGCAGCCAGCCCTCGCCCATGTTGTTGCACACCGAAAGCACCGTGCGGGCCTTGTCGGCCATGGTGCCGATGCGCTCGGGCGCCTCAAAGCGGCGGGACTTTTCGAGCAGCTCCTCCACCGGTGTGCGCATCCAGTCCACGAGCTTGATGAGCGCCTGCATACCAGCGCGCGTGGTAGCAGAGCTTCCCAGTTCGTCCTTCTGCAGCTCGGCGTTGCTCATGGAGTACAGGAAGAAGTCGAGCAGGCCCGGCACCACGGCCTCGCAGCCCTCGCGCTCGATAACGTCGACCACGTGGTTGTTGGCCGTGGGATGGAACTTGACCAGGATCTCGCCGACCACGCCCACGCGCGGCTTGGTGCCCTCGCCCACGAGCGGCATGGTATCGAACGCGCGGATGGCTTCGCGGCACAGCTTGGTGTAATTATGCCTGTTGAACTTGGGCGCCAGCTTGCGGGCGCGCGCCATGTACTCCTCGTAGAGCGCATTGGCGGCACCGGGCGTAGCCTCGTACGGACGGCAACGATAGAGCATCTGCATCATCACGTCGCCAAAGAGCACCGCGTAGACTGCTTGCTTGAGCAGCGCCGGCGTAATCTTAAAGCCAGGATTATCCTCGCCGAGCGCCACGGCCGAAAGCGAGATCACCGGGATCTCGGGGTGGCCGCTCTCGCGCAGGGCCTTGCGGATGAGTGCGATGTAGTTGGTGGCACGGCAGCCGCCGCCGGTCTGGCTGATAACCACGGCCGTCTTGGACAGGTCGTACCGGCCGCTCTCGATGGCCTCCATAATCTGGCCCGTTACCAGAATCGACGGGTAGCAAATGTCATTGTTCACATAGCGCAGGCCAGCCTCGACAGCGTCGTGATCGGTCGAGGGCAGCAGCTCCAAGTTGTAGCCAGCACCACGGAACACCTCTTTGACCAGGTCAAAGTGGATCGGCGCCATCTGCGGGCACAGGATGGTGTAGCCCTCCTCGCGCATCTGCTCGGTAAAGGGCACCTTGGGCCACGCGGTCGATGCGCTCTCACGCTGCGCTTCGAACGTGTACTTGCGGCTCGCAAACGCGGGGGCATCCGTGGAGGGCGCCACCGGCGCGGCGTCACCCTGCTCGTAGGCCTCGCCCGCTGCCGTGGCCTCGGCCAAGCGCTCGGCCTCCTGGTCCTTAAGCGCGGCCATGAGCGAACGGATGCGGATGCGCGCGGCGCCCAGGTTTGACACCTCGTCGATCTTGAGTACGGTGTAGATCTTGCCGCTGGCCTCCAGGATTTCCTGCACCTGGTCGGTGGTCAGAGCGTCCAGGCCGCAGCCGAAAGAGTTGAGCTGAATCAGATCCAGGTCGTTGCGCATCGTCACAAAACGGGCGACGGCGTACAGGCGGCTGTGATACATCCACTGGTCAACGACGCGAATCGGACGCTCGGGCTTCACCAGGTGCGCGAGCGAATCCTCGGTAAAGACCGCAAAGCCAAAGCTCGAGATAAGCTCGGGCAGGGCATGGTTGATCTCGGGGTCGTTATGGTAGGGACGACCGGCGAGCACAATGCCGTGGCCGCCGTGGTCCTCGACCCACTTAAGGGCCTCCTCACCCATGGTCTGGATGTCCTCGTGGAAGCGCGCATCGGCCTCAAAGGCAGCGTTGACGGCAGCATCGACCTCGGAGCGCGTGATCTTGGGACCGCGCACGCGGCCGCGACCAGCCTCAGCATCGGCCACACGGTCGACGGCGAGCACCTGATACAGGCGGCGCTTGAGCTCGGTCTTGTCGTGATAGGGCACAAACGGGTACAGGAACTCGATGTTCTGCTCACGGATCTCGTCGATGTTGAGTGCCAACGCCGTGGGGTAGCTCATGACGATGGGGCAGTTGTAGCAGTTACCGGCGGTCGGATCCTCCTTGCGCTCCCAGCGCACGCACGGCATCCAGATAAAATCGACGTCACGGTCGATAAGGTTCATCACGTGGCCGTGGCTCATCTTGGCCGGATAGCACACGCTCTCGGACGGCATGGACTCGATGCCCGCCTGGTAGGTCTTTTTGCTCGACTGGTCGGACAGCTGCACGCTAAAGCCCAGGCGCGTAAAGAACGCATGCCAGAAGGGGTAGTTCTCGTACATGTTGAGTGCGCGCGGGATGCCGACGGTGCCGCGCGGGGCCTCGTCGGGGCTCAGCACCTCGCGGTTAAACAGCAGATCGTTTTTCTTTTTGAAGAGGTTGGGGGCCTCGGTCTTCTGCTTTTTGTGGCCGGCGCCCTTCTCGCAGCGGTTGCCGGTGATAAAGCGCCTGCCGCCGCCAAAGTCGTTGACGGTGAGCTGGCAGTTGTTGGAGCAACGGCCGCAGCGGACATGCTTTTGCGTCACGGTGAGGTGCGCGATGTCCTCGGCTGAAAGGATGGTCGAGGTGCCATCGGCGCCGGCGCGATCGCGAGCGAGCAGGGCCGCACCATAGGCTCCCATGCAGCCGGCGATGTCGGGACGCACGGCATGAACGCCGGTGAGCTGCTCAAACGCACGCAGCGTGGCATCGGACATAAAGGTGCCGCCCTGGACGATCACCTGGCTGCCGATCTCCTTGGGGTCGCGCAGCTTAATGACCTTGAACAGAGCATTCTTGATGACGGAATAGGACAGGCCGGCCGCGATGTCGCCCACCGTGGCGCCTTCCTTTTGCGCCTGCTTGACGCGCGAGTTCATAAAGACCGTGCAGCGGCTACCCAGGTCGACGGGGGCCTTGGCATGGATGGCAGCGTTGGCGAACGCGCGCACGTCCATGTTCATAGACACGGCGAAGCTCTCGATAAAGCTGCCGCAGCCCGACGAGCAGGCCTCGTTGAGCATGATGTGCTCGATGACGCCGTCCTTGACGCGCAGGCACTTCATGTCTTGGCCGCCGATGTCCAGAATGAACTCGACGCCGGGCAGGAACGCCTTGGCGCCGCGCAGGTGCGCGACGGTCTCGATCTCGCCGGAGTCGGCCTTGAGAGCCTCGATGAGCAACGCCTCGCCGTAGCCCGTGGTAGTCACGTGGCCGATGGTGCAGCCGGCGGGGATGTGGTTGTAGAAATCGGCCATGATGACCTTGGCCGTGCCCAGGATGTCGCCGTTGTTGTTGCCGTACCAGGTGTGCAGCAGCTGGCCGTCCTCGCCCACGAGCGCGGCCTTCATGGTGGTGGAGCCGGCGTCGATGCCAATGAACACGCGTCCGGTGTAGCCGTCGAGCTTGCCCTTGGGAACGACTTCCTGGTCGTGGCGGGTCTTGAACTCGGCAAAGTCCTCGTCGGTGGCAAAGAGCGGATCCAGACGCTCGACCTCGGCACCCTGCGTGTCGCCCAAGCTGTCGATGGCCTCGATGAGCTGCGGGAACGTGCTGAGCTTGTTGGACTCGTGCGCCATGGCGGCGCCGCTCGCCACAAACAGGTGAGCGTTTTGGGGCACGATACGGTGCTCCTCGTCCAGATTGAGCGTGAGGTAGAAGCGGTGGCGCAGCTCGGAGAGATACTGCAGCGGACCGCCCAGGAAGGCGACGTTGCCGCGGATGGGACGGCCGCACGCCAGGCCCGAGATGGTCTGGGTCACGACAGCCTGGAAGATGGAGGCGGCCACGTCCTCGGGGCGGGCGCCCTCGTTGAGCAGCGGCTGCACGTCGGTCTTGGCAAAAACGCCGCAGCGGCTGGCGATGGGATAGATGGTGGTGGCGTTGGCCGCGAGCTCGTTGAGGCCGCTGGCGTCGGTGTGCAGCAGGGTTGCCATCTGGTCGATGAACGCACCCGTGCCGCCGGCGCAGGTGCCGTTCATGCGCTGCTCGATGCCGTTATCGAAGTAGATGATCTTGGCGTCCTCGCCGCCCAGCTCGATGGCGACGTCGGTGGCCGGGATGAGGGTCTCGACGGCACGCTTGCTGGCGATGACCTCCTGGACAAACTCCAGGTCGAGCCACTGGGACAGCAGAAGGCCGCCCGAGCCGGTAATGGCGCAGGTCATCTGGGCCGTCGGCAGCACGGTCGCAGCGCCCTCGAACAGGTCGCGGGCACAAGCGCGGACGTCGGTGTGGTGGCGCTGGTACTTGGCGTAGACGATCTGGTTGTCGTCGTTGAGCACGGCGAGCTTAACGGTGGTGGAGCCCACGTCGATGCCCAGGTGCAGGTTGCCGCGGGCGGCCTCGGGGTTGAAGATCGCGCCTTCGGGGGCCTGGGCGGCGGCTACGGGCTCAGCGGCGGTGGCGGGCTCGCTGACGACGGAAGTCTCCCCTGCCACGTTCTTGGCATCGGCAACTGCCTCGGCAACTTTCTCGGCAGCCGCGGTCGCGGCCTTCTGCGCGGCGTCCACCACGGCGGGCGCGGCCTCGCGTGCGGCAGCGACCATGCGGTCCTTGATGCCCTCGACGAGTTTGCTCATTGTCTCTCCTCTTAGTTGTTGGACTCGACGGTTGCGGTGGTGTCGACCGCGTCCTCGAGCTGCAGATTCAATAGCTTCATGCCGTATTCCGGCACGTTGATATCGATGGGTTGGCCATACAGGTCACCAGGGCGTACAAAAGCGAGCACCGTCATAATGCGCGCCATGGCCTCGGGCGATTCGGTGAGCCCACGCTCAAACCAGCGCTGA
Organism: uncultured Collinsella sp.; assembly: GCA_937925715.1. Taxonomy (GTDB): domain Bacteria; phylum Actinomycetota; class Coriobacteriia; order Coriobacteriales; family Coriobacteriaceae; genus Collinsella. The sequence goes on along the minus strand of CALAMG010000031.1, from coordinate 92,702 downwards.
ATCATGCCGACCTCGGCACTCACGACGTAGGTGACGTAGTAGTCAAAGAACGTGCCCAGCGCCAGGCCCAAAATGCCCGTCTGCGCACGCGGCACCACAGCCTCACGAGCGGTGTCGATGATCCTTTTAATGAAGGCCTGGTCGCCGCCCGGACCCAGCAGCGCACCGATTAAGTCGCGGTTGGCCGCAAGATAACGCAGCAGCTCAACCGAACCGGGCGCCGGCTCGAGCTCATCGATGTTGTGATAGAGATCGGGCAGCTGAGCTGCGGTGATGAGCTCAATGCGCTCACGGATCTCGGCCAGCAAGCCGTCCTCGATTTGATTGATAAAGTCGGGGATATCGCGGTAATGCGAATAGAACGTGCGACGCGTAAGGCCAGCGCGCTCGGTGAGCGACGCGACATTAATGCGCGAAAGGTCGCCGCTTTCGGCAAGCTCGCTGGCAAGTGCCTGGCGAAGGGCACGCTGCGAGCGAAGGGACCGGCGATCGCATTTCTCGAGCTGGGACAAGCGTCCTCCTTGTTACTCAATCTGTGCGCTATTGCACAGTGCGAGTATTATTGCACACCGTGTGCATCAACACGTAAAGGCAATATTTTGGATGTGACAAAGGGACAGTCCCTTTGTCACAACCCACCTGGCTTTTGGAGCGGCATTACCGATTGTCCAAAATGTCATTCGTGGGTAGAATAATGTCGACGGCAGCCCAAGTTCTGCAAAGCTGGGCAGCGCCGTTGTTTGCATTAGGGGGTCAACGCCTTAGCGGCGGCGACCCCTTCTGTTGCGCTTCGAACGCTGCTTGAGTGCCTCGGAAAGGCCGACAAGCGCCGTGAAGAACGAGACCAAAGCGGTCAGAAGTCTCACGAAATCAATCAAATCGGTCATGGGCATCACCTCCCATCAGATGGAGGGCGTTGCCCGGCACATGGAACTGCCGCCAACAGTATCAATTCTATCAAAGCGCAGTTAGATATGCGAATGTTTGTTCGTATTTCAGAAGATCGGAGCTCGGGTACGGCGAAGGAACAGTTCCTTTGCCGTACCCGAGCTTGTCGCCGAACTGCCACCTACATTTTTCGAGTTATTCGGCCACGCTGCTAGTTCTGTATAAATGCACCGCCGGGATTATCTGAGGGTTTTTGTCCTTATTTGAGCGCATACATGCCCATTTGCGCACTTACGACACCGAATCAAACACCATTAGTATGAATGTTCCCGAGAGGGCATCTTTAGCCATTTAACGACCTCCGACAGGCCGAATAACTCGAAATTTGTTGGTGGCGAAAGCGAGACAGTCCTATACGCCAAAAGCCGGCATCTCCCATGTGACAGAGGGGCTGTCCCTTTGTCACATTATTCGATGACGGTGCGGGAGTTTTGCTTGTGCATGGTGGCGAGCATGTGTTTGGGAACGGCGTGGACCATGCAACTGCCGATAGTCGCGCTCGCGGCGGCCTTGGCTGCATCGCTTGCGTTTTTGGTCGCGTAGCTGTGACGAAAACGATTGAGCATGGCGATATCGTTGCCGCCGTCGCCGTAGACCGCGACCTCATCCTCGGCAATACCGTAGTAGCCCGCCAGCCAGGCCACGCTCTCGCCCTTGTTGCACGCCACGTCCGTGATCTCGAACATCACCGGATCGAACGGCGCGTTGACCACGCGGTCCGATCGCTCGGCCAAATATGCTTTAAGGTCACGCTCCAGCTCGGGCGAGGTCACGCGGCAGTTGATCTTGCACACATCGTGGCGCAGGATGTCACCGATCGACTGGTCGAAATATTGCTCCTCGTGATACCCGCCACGTGCACGCATGCCACGCATCACGATACGCTTGATAGGGCTGTCCTTTTTAAAGCCCGCCTGATGCATCTCGAACGAGCCGCTCGAGAACATGCCATCGGGCGTGGAGCAATCAAAGCAAATGTCCGGGAACGCCTTGAGCAGTTCCTCGGTGATCTGCGGGTCAATGGTCCAGGTTTTGAGCACCTCGCCATGACTGTCGCGCACGATGGATCCATTGGAGCAGCAGGCGTCAAGCGCCAGGCCCGTAAAGCCATGCTCGCCGATCGGCAGCGTCGAGCGTCCGGTCGCGGGAACCACATGCAGGCCAGCTTCGGTCAGCTCGCGAATGGCACGGCGGATGGTCCCATCCGCCTCATGCAGGGCGTTCAGCAGCGTTCCGTCTAAGTCACTCGCAAACATCTTGATCATGGGCGTGCCTCTCCTTCGTCTGCACGATATTGTAGACGAAGGAGAGGCACGCCCAAACAATGCCGTCACGACGCGACGTGCCACTGCCTTCACAAATTCACGGTGCCCCAGCGCGCTAAGACAATCGCCACAAGCGACTTTTCAGCCGATAAAACAGCGCCGTCGTCAACGTCAGCACCGCCAACATGCCTGCGAATACAATCGCCGGTGTCCATCGATCATATGCGAGCCCGTAAACCAATTGGCCAATAGGCGTTGCACAGGAAAGCGTCATATAAACGAGTGCCAGCACTTTTCCGCAGAGTTCCTTTGGCGCTGACCGCTGAACAAATGAAACGATTTCGACCGATGTAATGCTTGCCCACGCCATGACCCATGCCGAGCCGGCCGCAAGCGCGGCAAACGCTAATTCATCAGGACCGCTCAGTAGCGTGACAATAATCGGTACGACTCCAAAACAGATCATCGCAACATATCGACATATACCCTTGAAGGAAAAACGATGCGGCCAAATACCGACCAAACCACTGCCGACAAGACCACCCAAGCCCATAGCCACCTCAATAATCCCAACAAAGGATGACTGTATTCCGAGATGCTTTGAAACAACAATGGGAGCGCCAATCGTTAACCCAACTAACGCAAGGTTCAAAATAGCCGCAAGCAAAAATACAACGAGCAATGATGCGTTTTGAACCAGGTACCGAATCGACTCCCGGAAATCGCTTCGGCATGTCGAGCAAGTCGTACTGTCCCCTGTCATTCCAAATGAGGCATATCGCTTGAGTGTGCCCCAGAACAGCAGGGCTGACATCGCAAACGTCAACGCCGCGGTTTCGCATAGAGCATCGATACCAAAGCACCCATAGACTGCCGTCCCGACTACAGGCCCCAAGATATTGCTCGCCATGGTTATCTGCGAGACCAACGCAGTGGCACGCTCAACCTTTTCTGGGCCCGTCATGCGCACCGTCTCAATTTGAAGCATCGGTTTCAGCAGCGATTGGATGCCATATTGGACGCAAAGCATTGCTACCACGACAACGGCAAGAGGCAGCGAACGCTTCATGGGGATAAACAACAGTGATGCAGCCATCAGAACAATGCCGAGCACCACAAGGGCCCCGCGATGACTTCCGCGATCCGCCAAGATTCCGCCAGCCGGAGTCGCAAGCACGCCCGGCACGAACGCTATCGCCGCGACGGCACCATATAACGTTGACGAGCCGCTGCAGTCGAACAAGTAAAGCGGGCACGCAAAGCACAGTGCCGACAACATCGAATACGCGCACAGCTGTGCAACAAGAAGACCGAAAAGCCTGATAGATTGCACTGTTTTTTGCGTCAACGAGACGCTACTCCTCCGCATTCCAGCCATAAGCCTGCCCCCTATACATACCATTAGTATGTATTTAATGACTTGAAAAGGGCAGCCGTGGCTACCCTTACAAATCAATTACATACCGTCAGTATCTATATTACCACCCAGCACGGTTCCATACGTCCCATATCTGAGCCGTTGTCTGGAGCACTTCATTACCCAAATCGAGCCCCACCGCGGCCGCCATCTGCGCCAAACATTGCGCGCGAGCGAGCATTCGACCCTTGTTCTCAAGCGGACGGAACAGCGGCAACAGCCAAAGATTCGCCAACAACGATACCGCCTCCGCCGCTTCGCGTGGGCATGCACACGCAATGGAGCCGTCGGCGATGCCCTCCTCGATCACTGGCAGGAGATAGCCATCGGCCGACTCGTCAAACGAACCTTGGTACTGCATCGCCAGCAGCCGCGAGCTTTTTACCGGATCTGCCGCAGGATGCATGCGAGCCCATAGATCGATTTGCGGAACGACGGACTCGGGCGCATAAAGTCGTTTGAGCTTTTGGGCTCCCGTCATATTGCCAGCACCGAGTGTCGCGCGGCGGCGCTCAACAATCGGAGCCATTGCCCGATCAAATGCGGCGTTGAAAATCTCTTCTTTGCTCTTAAAGTGATGATAGATAGCACCCTTGGTCATGCCATCGAGGCGGTCGACGATATCTTGAATGCTCGTCCCCTCATAACCCTGTGCGCAGAATAGCTCCAGCGCCGCGTCGAGAATCTTCGCGACCGTCTCCTCGGGATATTTATTACGACCCATAATCCGTCCATCCGCAACGCAAGTCTTGTGCCTCATTGCAGCATTTTAACGTTGCGGATGACAGGTGGTCGATCCTACACCGCGGCGGGGCCGTGCTCGCCGGTACGGATGCGGATGACTTCTTCGACCGGCTCGACCCAAATCTTGCCGTCACCGACGGCACCGGTGCGGGCGGCGTTGCAGATGATGTCGACAATGCCGTCAACATGCTCATCGGCACAAATGAGCGTGAACTGCACCTTAGGGATCGTGTTGACAAGCAACTCGTTGCCGCGCACGTATTCCTTCCAGCCATGCTGTGCACCGCAGCCCTGCACCTGGTTGATAGTCATGCCGCGAACATCGGCAGCAAACAGCGCGTCTTTAAGAACCTCAAGCTTCTCGGCACGAACGATCGCCGTAATTTTCTTCATAGTGAATTCCTCTCTTTAATAAAGAAATGAATTGTCCTTCACATGGCACGGGTTTCCCAGGTACCGCAAACCAACCTCAGAGATCATAAAAAATCAACTGACTGGTCTTAGCAGGTTTCCCAAGTGCCGCAGATTGCCGTGAAAGAGGAGCGAAGCGTACTTAAGTACGTGAGCGACGATTGAACGGCAAGGTGCGGTGCTTGGGGAAGCTGCTAATCGAGCCCGGAGAACGAAGGATATGCGCTCTCGCCGTGCTGACTCGCATCCAGGCCCAGCGCCTCGTCGGCCTCGTCCACGCGCAGGCTGCCGTGGAACAGTGCCTTGACCACCGCGGCAATCACCAAGTCGAGCACCAGCACGATAGCGACCGTTACCACAATGCCCACAATCTGCGAGATGAGCAGCGAGACGTCGCCCGTGTAGAACAGGCCACCCTTACCGGTCCACGAGAGCTCCGGCACACAGAACAGGCCCGTGAGTACGCCGCCCAGGATGCCGCCAATGCCGTGGCAACCGAACGCGTCGAGCGCGTCATCGTAGCCAAATTTGGTCTTAAGATGGCTGATGGCCAAGTAGCAGATGGGAGAGACGATCAGGCCCATGACCAGCGCTGCCCACGGCTCGACAAAGCCCGCGCCGGGCGTGACCACCACAAGGCCCGCAACCAGACCGGTGCTGGCGCCCACCAGCGTGGGGCGACCGGTGTGCACGCGCTCGACGGCAAGCCACGAGACCATGCCCGCCGCGCTAGCCGTCACGGTGTTGAGGATGGCGAGCGCCGCCACGGCGTCGGCCTTAAACTCGCTGCCGCCGTTAAAGCCAAACCAGCCAAACCAAAGCAGGCCGGCGCCCAACGCCACAAACGGCACGTTATGTGGACGGTAGCTCACCATGCCAAAGCCACGACGACGGCCAAGCATTAAGCAAAGGATCAGGCCGGTAAGACCGGACGAAATGTGCACCACGTCGCCGCCGGCAAAGTCGAGTGCGCCGATAATGTCACCGATAAAGGAGCCATCGCCGCCCCAAACCATGTGGGCAAGCGGCGCATAGACCACGAGCAGCCAAATGCCCAGAAAAGCTGCCATAGCGCCAAACTTAACGCGACCTGCCAGGCTACCCGTGACGATAGCGGCCGTGATCATGGCAAACGCCATCTGGAAGGCGATGTTGATGATCTCCGGGTAGACGGCGCCGTCCGACGCGGTGCCCTCGGCCGCCTGCAGCACCTGGTTGAGCACCGGCAGGCACAGCAGCTGGTCAAGGCCTCCAATAAACGGGCTGGAACCGTCGCCGCCATAGGCCAGAGACCAGCCGGCAACAATCCACAGCACACCAACCAGGCCAATGGCGCCAAAGCACATAAGCATGGTGTTGATGACATTTTTGCGCCTGGACAGGCCGCCATAGAAAAACGTCAAGCCCGGTGTCATTAAAAACACGAGCATGGTGCAGACGAGCATAAACGTTGTCGATCCCGTATCGTACATTCGCTCCCCTTTGGTCGTATGAACGTTGTCGGCGCCCATAATGCGGCCGAGGGACAACTGGTGTAGACCAGACACGGCGTTGTTAAACGCAGCGTTGTCGAATGGAAACGACGCCGCAATCTTGGAAACGGCGCGGCAACGGGCGCGAAACCAACGGGAAACGCAAGGACGACAGGAGCCGGCCCACCCCGTCCCGGCTAGCGGCGGAACAGCTCGCGGGCTCGGTCGCGGAGGTCGGTAGCGCGGATGACACCTTCGTAGCGATTGATGCGCAGGCGCGGGAAGGCGTTAAAGAAGCGCAGGTCGCGGCGGCTGAGCGACACGCTTGGCACCGGACGGCTCATGCGCTTGCCGGCAAGGCGACGACTGAGCGACGGACGCGGCATGTTCGGCGCGGCATCGGCCACGCGGCGGGCGGCAAGCGCCAGGCCGCGAGCACCATCCGCGATAAACGTCGGCATCGAAGCCTTCTCGCGCAGGGCATCGAGCGCGGCGTCACCCAGCTCGGCCAGCCACGCGTTAACGGCACGGCTACGGATGTGCGTCTGTGCCACCGAGTCAATCGTAGAATCGGGAATACGTTCGAGCATTGAGTCCGAGGCATCGGCAAGCGACTCATTGATGCGGTCGGCAAGGTCGGCCCGGACGCGCTCCAGCTGATCGGACAGACGCCGCCAGCTCGCCAGCGAGCACAACGCGTCGACCATCATCGCGACCGCGACGATAAAGGCGGACAGCCGCACAATCAGCACCGGCAGATGACCAAGCAGCCCCAGCAACGCCGGCTCCACTAAACGGCAAATGCACAGCGCACCCAGGCCAAACGCGCATGCCCAGTACAGGCAAATGCGTCCGTGCAAGTTAAACGGCAGGTGCGAGTAATCCCAAAAGCGAGCGCCCGTTGTTTTTTCCAACAGCACGCCTACGCTGTACTCAATCACGCTGCATACGAGCGCTGCAGCGACAAACTGGCTCGACGCATCCGGAATCCCGCGCAGCAAAAGCCAGCAGGCAATGCCGCCCGCGCCATAGATGGGGCAACACGGTCCCAGCAAAAAGCCGCTGTTGGCAAAGCGTCCGTGGTTGAGCATGGCGCAGACCGTCGATTCCCATGCCCAGCCGCAAAACCCGTAGAAGACGAACGAGAGCACCAGTGCCGAAAGCGGACAGGCGGCAAGCGTCGCGCCGTCAAATGCCATGTCGATCGCGGTCCCCACCGTCTACCCTCTCCTCTTTTCACTCGAATCTTTGCTCGAGCCGTCGCTCGAGCCCTCGCTCAAATCGTTCGCGTCGTCTTTGCGCGGCAGACGGCCGGCGACCGTCTCGCGCAGCGCGCACCATTTATCTGCCAGGCATACAATCCAAGCCTCACGACACGTCGGCGGCACCGGCACCAGCGGAAACATATGCCGCACGATAATATTCCGCTCGCGCGACGTCAGCTCAAAATCTTCCTCCGCACGTGCCAGGGCAAAAAACGGATGCCGAAATCCGTGCAGTCGATGGCTCGGGTCGGGGTCGTGCCAATCGTAGAGAAAGTAATCGTGTAACAGGGCTCCGCGCAGCAGCGAGGCACGGTCGACCGAAATGCCAGCACGGCCCAAGCGCTCGGCAAAGGACAGGCTCGCCCGCGCTACCGAAGTCACATGTGCATAGACCGTCACGTCACCATGCTGGATAAACTCGTGCGTCAGGTCCAAGCGGCCTGCCTGGGCCAGCTGGCGGGCGGCATCGTCGACCTCGCGCGCGATTTTCTCGGCACGAACGGCACTGGACATGCTGCCTCCTTCCAGCGGCTCACGGCGGCAAACCACGGACTGCACGCATTGAATAAAATCATCATCGAATTTACTAGTATGGCATCGGACAAAACGTTTTGCCCCGCCAGTTGGCGAATTACCGCGCCGCCGTCACATATCAAACGCCAAAATGTGCGAGACTGTTTTGTGCAATTGTGCCGGCCGAGGGAGCGCCGGCGCTCGATTCGCATGGAGTAACCCACAACGATGCTGCTTACGCAAACGACAACGCCCGAGGACGTCAAGGCTCTTAATCGCGCCGAGCTCCCGCAGCTCTGCGACGAGATTCGCCACGCCATCCTCGAAAGCTCCGCCGCTGTCGGCGGACACGTTGCCCCCAACCTGGGCGTCGTTGAGCTTACGGTTGCGCTTCATCGCGTGTTTAACTCCCCCATCGACAAGATTGTCTTTGACGTGTCGCACCAGACCTACGCCCACAAGGCGCTGACTGGGCGCGCGTACACCTATATCGATCCGGAGCGTTATGGTGAGGCTTCTGGCTTTGCCAATCCCGACGAGTCCGAGCACGACCTGTTTGCCATGGGGCATACCTCGACCTCGGTGAGCTTGGGCTGCGGCCTTGCCCACGCGCGCGACCTGGCGGGTGACACGTATAACGTCATTACCGTTATTGGCGACGGTTCGCTTTCGGGCGGCCTGGCGTTTGAGGGCTTTAACAATGCCGCCGAGCTCGACAGCAACCTGATCATCATCGTCAACGATAACGACCAGTCCATTGCCGAAAACCACGGTGGCCTCTATCGCAATCTGGCCGAGCTGCGCGCCAGCAACGGTACCTGTGAGCGCAACATTTTCCGCGCGATGGGGCTCGACTACCGCTACCTGGACGCCGGTAACGATGTGTTGGCCCTAGTCGACGCGCTGCAGGAACTGCGTAATATCGATCACCCCATCGTGCTGCACGTCTCCACCGCCAAGGGTAAGGGCTTTAAGCCGGCCCAGAGCGACCCGGAACGCTGGCACCACGTGGGTCCGTTTGACATGGCGACTGGACGCAAGCTCTGCCCGGGCCATCCGAGCGAGCCCGCACCGCGCACCTATGCCGACATAACGGGCGAGGCCCTGAGCACTGCCATTGAGCGCGATCCGCAGGTTGTGGGCATCACGGCCGCCACACCCTACATCATGGGTTTTACACCCGAGCTTCGCGCTGCCGCCGGCAAGCAGTTTGTCGACGTGGGCATTGCCGAGGAGCATGCCGTGACCTTTGCCACCGCGCTTGCACGCTCGGGCGCCAAGCCAGTCTTTGGTGTGTACGGCACGTTTTTGCAGCGCGCCTACGACGAACTGTGGCACGACCTGTGCCTCAACGACGCCCCCGCAACCATCTTGGTGTTTGGCGCGTCGATCTTTGGCACCACATCCGAGACGCACCTCTCGTTCTTTGATATTTCCATGCTGGGCGCTCTTCCCAACATGCACTACTTGGCGCCGGTCTGCATGGAGGAATACCTGTCCATGCTGAGCTGGTCGCTCGACCACCGCGAGCATCCCGTGGCGATTCGTGTACCTGGTATTGGCCTGGTGAGCCGTCCCGATCTGGCGCCTGCCGAGGACACCGACTATAGCGCCGTTCGCTACAACGTGGTGCGTCAGGGCCGCGATGTGGCCGTGCTTGCGCTCGGCGACTTCTTTGAGTTGGGCGAGCGCGTGGCAAACCGCTTGGCCGCCGAGTACGGCATCGAGGCCACGCTCGTCAACCCGCGCTTTGCAACCGAGCTCGATCGCGAGTTCCTCGACAGCCTTGCCGCCGAGCATCGCGTTGTCGTCACCCTCGAGGACGGCGTCTTGGACGGCGGCTGGGGTGAGCGCGTGGCATGTTATCTGGCATGCACGCCGTTGCGCACGCGCACCTTCGGCATCGCCAAGGGCTTCCCCGACCGCTACGACCCCAACGAACTGCTCGCACAGAACGGCATGACGGTCGAGAACATGGCCGCCGAAGCCGCAAGGCTACTGAACGAGTAAGAAAACCTCCGCAAGGGAAGCACCCCCGCGGAGGTTTTTATTTTCGCGGCGCGATTATCTCAATCTGTAACACCTAGGGCCCGAATTCCCGTCTAACTGTTACAGATCGAGACAAGACATCTTAGTCCCCGACGTTTGTCTCGATCTGTAACAGATAGAGACCTTTTGTCCGTCCAGATGTTACAGATCGAGACATTCGAATCCCCCTGAAGAGAAAATCTCAATCTGTAACAGTTACTCGGCAAAAACGGCTGCAGATGTTACAGATTGAGACAAAGCAGCAAGGCATGCCACCGCATCGGCCAGGACCACCACAAAGGTGCCTGTCCCTTTTTGGTAGGTAGAATTACCCATAAGGTAAGTATGTTTCTGAGTTATTTCGTGTTGACCCATTTGAGCACGATAGGGTATAACTCTACTCAACCGCTAGGGATTTTATTGAGAAAGGTGTTCTACCATGAGCAAGAACCTCTCCCAGCAGGTCGTTCTCGACCGCCGCGGCTTCGTTGCCGTCACCTTCGCAACCGTCGCCGGCCTTGGTCTTGCCGGCTGCTCCGACACCAGCGCCGAGGCCGACAAGGGTTCCGCCGCCGATTCCTCCAAGAGCTCCGAAGATACCGAGACTTCCACCACGCTCGACGCTAAGGCATTCGACAAGCTCGTCGACAACGGCCCCAAGGCCGATGACGACGCCATCGCCGCCAGCACCTGGGCTACGGCCGTTAAGGACGCCGGCGTCTTTAAGATCGGTGGCGTCCAGACTTCCACGCTCTTCTCCCTCCTCAACGAGAAGGACGGCAAGACCCGTGGCTTCGATGCCGGCATCGCGCAGCTCCTGTCCAACTACATTCTGGGCGAGAACAAGGTCGAGATCACCCAGGTTACCTCGGACACACGCGAGTCCGTCCTGCAGAACGGCCAGGTCGACGCTGTCTTTGCCACCTACACCATCACTGACGAGCGCAAGAAGCTCGTCTCCTTCGCCGGCCCCTACTACTACACGCAGCAGGCCATCCTGGTGCTCGCCGATAACGACGACATCAAGAGCGTCGACGACCTGGCCGACAAGAACGTCGCCGTCCAGTCCGGCTCCAACGGCCCCGCCATCCTGGAGGAGTTCGTTCCCAAGGCCAGCCAGCAGGAGTTCAAGACCGACGAGGAGGCCCGCCAGGCACTCCAGCAGGGTCGCGTTGATGCCTACGTCATCGATAACAACATGCAGCAGAGCGCCCTGGTCCGCGAGCCCGGTAAGTACAAGATTGCCGGCAAGCCCTTCGGCAGCAAGGAGCCCTATGGCATCGGTCTGCCGCTCGATTCCGACGGTGTCGCCTTTGTCAACGACTTCCTTAAGAAGATTGAGGACAATGGCACCTGGACCGAGCTGTGGCAGATCTGCATCGGCGACCGTACGGGCGACACCAATGTTCCCGAGCTGCCCGAGATCGGCGCCTAGGCAGCAAGCCTGGTAACGGCCGCAACGAAACCATATGGAAACGCATGATGCGCTTTATTGCGGTAAACTGTTTCCTCACTGAGTTGTCGGGGCTTCCGTACACACGGGAGCCCCTTTCCTTATCGGCGGGAGGTCCGCATGAGTCTCTCCGAACTCTGGTCGCTCTATGGCCAGAACTATATCGACGCGCTGCTCGCAACCTGGGGCATGACGCTTGAGTCGTTTGCCATCGCCATGGTGCTGGCCGTCGCCGTCACCGTGATGCGCGTGTCGCCGCTCAAGCCGCTGCGCGTCTTTGGCGACCTGTATGTCCAGGTCTTCCGTAACATCCCCGGCATCGCACTGCTCATCATCGTCGTCTACGCACTGCCGCCGCTCAAGGTCGTCCTGCCCTACCGCACCTGCGTTATCGTCGCCACGGTCCTTTTGGGCTCGGCCTTTGGCTCCGAAAACTTTATGAGCGGCATCAACACCGTCGGCGTCGGCCAGGTGGAAGCCGCCCGCTCGCTGGGCATGAGCTTCAGCCGCATCCTCGCCAAGATCGTGATTCCGCAGGCGCTGCGCTCGAGCGTGCTACCCATGACCAACCTCTTTATCGCCGTCATGCTCACTACCGCCTTGGGCAGCCAGGTGCCGCTTAAGCCGCAGGAGCTCACCGGCGTGGTGAGCTACATCAACACGCGCTCGCTCGGCGGCGTCGCCGCGTTCTTTATCTCGGCGCTCGGCTACCTGGGCACAGCCTTTGTGGTGAGCCACATTGGCAACCACATCGATAAGAAGGTGAGGATCCTCCGATGAGCAAGCATTCCTCCCCTGCGCTTACCATGCGCGATGCACTCTACGAGGCTCCCGGCCCCAAGATGCGCGCCAAGATTCGCATCGGCACCGCCATCTCGCTTGTTGCCGTCGCCGCACTCGTCGTCCTGGTACTGCAGCGCTTTTATGCGACCGGTCAGCTTTCGGTCCACTATTGGTATTTCTTTACGCACCTCACCACCTGGAAGTTCCTGCTTGCCGGCTTTGAGGGCACCGTTAAAGTCGCACTCACCGCTGGCGCCATCGCACTGGTGCTGGGCTTAGCCCTTATGCTCGGCCGCACCAGCGACATTAAGCCGCTCCAGCTGGTCTGCCGCCTGCTCACCGATTTCTTCCGCGGCGTACCGAGCTTACTGTTCATTTACTTCTTCTTTTTGGTGCTGCCCCAGTACAAGATCGCGCTGCCATCGTTTTGGATGCTCACGCTTCCCGTCGCGCTCGCTGCGGCCGGCGTACTCGCCGAGATCTTCCGCGCCGGCGTCAACGCCGTGCCGCGTGGCCAGGTCGAGGCCGCTCAGGCACTCGGCCTCTCCAAAGCTAAAATCACCTTTAAAATCGTGTTGCCGCAGGCTATTCGGTTTATCATTCCGTCGTTGATTTCGCAGCTTGTGGTCGTAGTCAAAGACACCACCGTCGCCTATGTGGTGAGCTATCCCGACCTCATGCAAAATGCCCGCGTGCTCATTACCAACTACGACGCCCTCGTGTCGGTCTACCTGGTAATCGCGGTCATCTATATCCTCATCAACGTCGCGATCAACAAGGCCGCCGTCTACGTTTCGCAGCGCACTGGTGCGACCATCATCCGCTAAGTACCCACGTTCTCAAAGCATAAGGAGCCGAGCACCATGGCACAGAGTACCTCTTCCACCGGCAATCAGCCGTTAATCGAACTCAAGCACGTCGATAAGCACTATGGCGATCTGCACGTCCTCAACGACATCAATCTCTCGGTCGACCGCGGCGAGGTCGTCGTTGTGATCGGTCCCTCGGGCTCGGGCAAGTCGACCATGTGCCGCACCATCAACCGCCTGGAGACCATCGATTCGGGCGAGATCCTCATCGAGGGCGAGCCCCTGCCGCAGGAAGGCAAAGATCTTGCCCGCATGCGCGCCGAGCTGGGCATGGTGTTTCAGCAGTTCAACCTGTTCGCACATATGACCGTACTGCAGAACGTCATGCTGGGACCGGTCGACGTGCTGGGTGTCTCCAAGGACGAGGCCCGCAAGCGTGCCATGGACCTGTTGGGCCGCGTGGGCGTTGCCGAGCAGGCCGATAAGGTACCCGCACAGCTTTCGGGCGGCCAGCAACAGCGCGTAGCCATCGCCCGCTCGCTTGCCATGCAGCCCAAGGCCATGCTCTTTGACGAGCCCACAAGCGCACTGGATCCCGAGATGATCAATGAGGTGCTCGAGGTCATGGTCCGTCTGGCCCAGCAGGGCATGACGATGATCGTCGTCACGCACGAGATGAACTTCGCCCGCCGCGTAGCCGACCGCGTCGTGTTTATGGCCGACGGCCAGATCGTGGAAACCGGCACGCCCGACGAGTTCTTCGACCACCCCCAGACCAAGCGCGCCCAGGACTTCCTCAACTCCATTAAGGGCCACTAACCAGCCATCCCGTGGAACAAATTCATCGGAAGTGTTGTCCCACGCCTCTCATGCGCCCTGTCACCTTCAGATTCGAAAGCAACACCTATGATCGGAACTCGTACTTCCTCGTCCTATACCCCGCACGTCGACGTTGCCCCCGCCGACCGTCCACTCATCCTGGTGGCGCCGCGTTGGGAAGGGGCCAAGCCGTTTTTAAGCGAGATGCTCTCCCCCAACGAGGAAATCGCAAGTGTCTTTGTCGATGCCATCCTTGCCGCCGGTGGCCTGCCACTGCAGATGTCCATCACCGAGGACATTGAGGTCATCCGTCATTACGTCGATATCGCCGACGGTATCGCCATCCCCGGCGGCCCGGACGTCAACCCCAAGCGCTGGGGCGATGATCGACCCTACGACCCCACCCTCTGCTGCGAGATCCGCGATAGCTTTGAGTTTAAGCTGGTCGGCGAGGTGCTCCGCGCCAAAAAGCCACTCTTTACCACCTGTCGCGGCACGCAGCTGCTCAACGTCGCCACCGGCGGCACCCTGTGCATGGACGTGCCGAGCCTGGGTGCGCGCGAGGGTCGCACGCAGTGGCGCCACACCCACGTGCTCAACGACCCCGTGCACCCTGTCGAGGTCATGCCGGGCTCGCTGCTGGAGCGCGCGCTTGGCGGGCACAGGCTGATCCAGACCAACTCCGCACACCACTGCTGCGTCGATCGTCTGGGCAAGCATACGCGTCTGGTCGCCCAGGCGACCGATGGCGTTCCCGAGTGCATCGAAGTCGAGGGCCAGCCGTTCTGCCTGGGCGTGCAATGGCATCCCGAGTACACCTGGCAGACGCTCGAGACCGACTTTAACCTGTGGAAGTCGTTTGTCGAGGCAGCGGCCAAGGTAAAGCAGGCCCGCTAGCTCGCGAACCACACAACAGATAAGGGCGCCCCGCCGGTCACATGGTCCGACGGGGCGCCCTTTTGCCTATACGCAACCGGCACACAGTCTAAAGCACGCAAGCTCTTATTCGGCCGCCTCGCGCAGGGCTGACATCGTTGCCGCATATTGCTGCTGCAGCGCATGCATTCCCTCGCGAGCGCCGTCAACGGCATCGGCGCCGCGCAACGCCTCGGTCACCACGACCGCCGGCTCGTACAGATTATCGAATCCCAGGTTCTGGCTCACGCCCTTGAGCGTGTGCGCTGCCATAAACGCACCTTCGGCGTCTCCTGCCGCCATGGCGGCCTCCAGCTTGTCCATGCTCTCGTCATCCAAAAACTTGAGGGCAAAGCGGGCAAGCATTTCCTCGCCCATCAGCCGAGCGCACGCGTCATCATAATTGGCGCCGATCTTCTCATACGCCTCACGCATGGAAATCATGGATCAAAACTCCTTTGGTCAAACTAAATCGTGGGAAACGCGACGACGTCGGCGGGGCGTGCCAACGTCTCGGCAATACGGTCTTGCACCTCGAGCAGGCAGTCAAGCAGCAACGGGTTAAAGGTGCCGCACTTACCGTCCAGGATCATCTGGATCGCCTCCTTGTGCGGAATAGCATCCTTGTACACGCGCACGCTCGTCAGCGCATCGTACACGTCGGCCACCGAAACCACCTGTGCGGCGATGGGGATATCATCGCCCTTAAGGCCATCGGGATAACCCTTGCCGTCCCAGCGCTCGTGGTGCCAACGCGCAATCTGGTACGCATATTCCAAAAGCGCATTGCCGACGTGATGGCGGCCCAGCTCAAGCAACATATCGGCGCCGATCGTGGTATGCGTCTTCATAATCTCGAACTCCTCGGGCGTAAGGCGCCCGGGCTTGTTGAGAATGGCGTCGTCAATCGACATCTTGCCTACATCGTGCAGCGCCGAAGCCAGGGCAATCGTGGATCGTTCCTCATTGTCAAGGGAGATGTTGTCGCTACGCCGGACTAGACAGCCAAGCAGCAGCTCGGTAAGCTTTTCGATGTTCGTAACGTGCCTGCCGCTCTCGCCGTTGCGAAGTTCCATGACGCCGGCCATGATGTCGATGAGCATGCGACTGTTCTTGACGCGCTCTTTGTACTGCTGGGACAGCAGGCTCGTCAGGCGGCGCTGCTTGGCGTATAGACGAATAGTGTTGCTTACACGACGGCGCACGACACGGGCGTCAAACGGGCGGCTGATATAGTCCGAGGCGCCCAGCTCGTACGCACGCAGAACCACATCGTCGGATTCTTCGCTCGAAATCATGATGACAGGCAGATTGTCAACAACCGATCGGCGCGACAGATCGGCCAGCACCTCAAAGCCGCTCACGCCCGGCATGACAATGTCCAGCAGCACGAGCGACAACTCATCGCCATAGCGGCGACCATGTCGAGCGCCGTACGACCGTTGTCGGCCTCGAGGATGCAATACTCGTCCTTGAGCATCTCGTTGAGAATGGCTCGGTTCATGTCGGAGTCATCGACAATAAGCACCAAAGGCTTTTCGCTTTGGAAGGCTTCGATGGAATCGGCGTCGGTCACGACCGTACCGGCTTTTGCCTTAGCGCGGCTCAATAACTGGACAGCGCGGCCAACTCCCTCATCGACCGTCTCGCCATGAATGCGAACGCCACCAATACATGCCGTCAAGCTCACGTACTCATGGCCCGGAACAATCGTGGCATGAACGGCATCGGACACCTGGTGCAGGCGACGGGTGAAGTCATCGGAGGGAATATCGGGCATGACGACCACAAACTTGTCGCAGCCATAGCGTACAAGCTCGTCAGTCGAACGAATTCCGCTGCGTATGGCTGTCGCCACAGCACCGAGCGCAAGGTCGCCGGCATGACGGCCACACGTATCGTTGAAGACCCTAAAATCATCAAGGTCGATCACCGCAACGCCGGCATTCATGCGGGCGCTACGGAGCTTTTCCTCGTAATATCGGCGATTGCGCACACTCGTCAGCACGTCGGTGTAGACGAGGTCCTCTTCTGCAGCCTCTTGCTCATCGATCGGACGCACCATCAGCAGGACGTGAGGCTCGCCCTCGACCTTCAGAGGGCGCAGGCGAGCGCGGTACTCGGTACCATCATTGAGCAGCTGCTCCGATACATCATCGGAACCTGCCAAGGCCTCAAGACTCGACTGACGCAGACAAGGGCAGCGATCGCCGGCGAGCAAGCAGTTAGGCTCGCTCTTAATCTGATCGGCCGACAACAAACGCACCACGGGGTAGGTCTTCGCGACGCGGGCGACCTCGGCGGCAGCCTCCTCGTCGGTTAGATTGACCTCGTGATTATTGAGCATATGGGGCCCTTCCTATCGTTACGCACGGCAACGGTGCATATCAATTGGTACAAGGGTAGCATCTAACAGCTGAAGGCAAACGCGCGATTATCGTTACATTTTTATGACCTGGCAAACGGCGGTAATGGAGCCGCGGGCGCGCGGTTATGGGCGCATTCGTTAACAATGACGAAACGCTAACAGCCCCTCTCCCCGCAGGTCATCGAGCGTGCTAACGCTCCAAGACATCGCGAACGGCGTTTGCCGCCGTAACGGGGCGATCGCGCAGACCGTTATGCGCGCCCGGGATCGTCACAAGGGGGCAATCGAGATATTCGGCAGCCGCTCGCGTGCCAGCCTCGCGGGGTGTATCGACCGAAAGCTCGCCCAAAAACACGGCCGACACCGCCTTTGACGCGCGGACGCGCTCCCAGTCGGGAGCATATGTCATATTTGTTCCGTATTCATTAGCCATAAAGCAACGACCATTGCGCAGGGCATGTTTGGCTTCCGCTTCGGTCGTCCCGGGAGCTTCGGGGTCCAAGTCGCCGAGGGCTCCCAAGAAAAGCCGGAGCGCCCTTGAAACCTTTCCAGCCGCAATCATATCGAGCAAAACCGGAGCTGCGCCCATGCCGACGCCTTCGGCCGACACAGCCGGCTCATGCAGAATCGCACGGGCGACGAGATGGGGTTCGGCGCGAAGAAGCTCCAGCGCCACCAACGTACCGGCGCTATGCGCAAGCACATTTGTCGGAGCGCCAACGTGTTCGATCACGGCTTGCAGGTCGGCGGCCTGAGCGGCAAGATCATAGCTGCCGTCTGCCGCATCGCTGCTGCCACCGCAGCCGCGGCGGTCGTAGGCAATTACGCGGTAGTTGCGGCTGAGCTCACAAGCGATACCGTCGAAAAATGTGCCGTCGACACAAGCGCCGTGCACGCACACCAAGGCAGGAGCATCAGGCGACACATCTGGGCCGGCATATTCGCGACAGGCAATCGTGGTGCCCGCATTCTCGACCGTAAAATTCATGTTGTGCCCCCATCATCAATGCTCATCCAGTTGCACGTCAGCGCGGTTGGATGGACCCACATTGCCTTACACCTTGTTAACAGATTAACTTTACCCGACCCGAGGCTTTTCATGGCGCGGCATAATGGGCGACGTGAAAAAACGAAACTTGTAAAGCAAGAGCCCGCACCTTGCTTTGGAGCCGATGCTATGCTTAGGCACAATTGTCTTGAGGAGCATATGCCTATGTCTACGTTTTTGAATGCCAGCCCCATCTTTGGGCCCGTTCGCAGCCGTCGCCTTGGTCTCTCGCTCGGCGTCAACATGATGCCGGCCAGCGGCAAAATCTGCACGTTCGACTGCATTTACTGCGAAAACGGCCTCAACGCCGAACGCCCCTGCCATGAGCCGCACAACACGGCTGCCGTGGTACTCGACGCGCTCGAGGCAAAGCTGCGCGAGATGGCAGCCGAGGGCGAGCTCCCCGATGTGATCACCTTCGCAGGCAACGGCGAGCCCACCGCCGCACCGGAGTTTCCGCAGGCCATCGCCGGCGCCGTCGCGCTGCGCGACAAGCTTGCCCCAAACTCCAAAATCGCCGTGCTCTCCAACGGCACGCGCGCCGACCGCCCCGAGGTACACGACGCGCTCATGATGGTCGACGACAACATTCTTAAGCTCGATACCGCCGACTCGACGTTTATCCAGCTGCTCGACCAGCCCGTTGGCCCCTACGACGTCGAGCACCAGATCGAGACGTTCGCAAGCTTTGACGGTCACGTTATTATCCAGACGATGTTTTTGAGCGGTGAGTACCGGGGCAAGTCTCTCGATAACACCGGCGAGGAGTACGTTAGCCCCTGGCTCGCGGCGCTTGAGCGTATTCGCCCACAAGAAGCGACCATCTACACGGTGGCGCGCGAGACGCCGGTCGCCGGCCTTGCCAAAGCAGCGCCTGAGGTGCTCGACAAGATTGCCGCACGCGTGCGCGCCCTCGGCATTCCCTGCCAAGTGAGCTACTAGCAAAACCACGCAGCAGCTAGTGTCAGCCATCCCGCCCCATCAGTTGCGGTGATATAGTTCCTGTTTATGCTGTTAAACAGCTTAAACAGGAACTATATCACCGCAACTCTTATGGACGCGTGAGTGGGCTATACTAGCTGCGAATGAAAGGAAGTTAGCCATGTATGACAAAGGACCCGTGCCTGGCCGCAACGACGCTTGCTGGTGCGGCAGCGGCAAAAAATACAAGAAATGCCACAGTGCCTTTGATGAGCGCCTCGAGCGCTTGTGGGAAGAGGGCTGGGAGGTTCTGCCCCGCACACTCTACAAGACGCCCGCCGACATCGAGGGCATCAAGCGCTCCGCTGCCATCAACGTGGGCGTGCTCGACTGCGTAGGCGAGCATATCGCCGCAGGCATGACCACCAACCAGATCGACCAGATGATCTACGACTACACCGTCGAGCACGGTGGCACGCCGGCCGATCTCAACTACGAGGGCTATCCCAAGAGCGTGTGCACCTCAATCAACGACGTGGTCTGTCACGGTATCCCCTGCGATACGGATGTGCTGCACGAAGGCGACATCATCAACGTGGATTGCTCCACGATCTTGGACGGCTACTTTAGCGACTCGAGCCGCATGTTCTGCATCGGCGAGGTCTCGGCCGAGCGCCAACGCCTGGTCGACGTCACCCGCGCCAGCGTGGAGGCGGGTCTGGCGGCCGTCAAGCCATGGCTACCGCTGTCCGTTATGGCCGAGGCCGTGCAAAAGACCGTCGAGGACGCCGGCTTTAGCGTGGTGCGCGAGTACGGCGGACACGGCATTGGCAAGGAGTTCCACGAGGACCCGTTTGTGGGCTTTACCACCGAGGCACCCGATGTGGACACCATCATGGCCCCGGGCATGGTCTTTACCATCGAGCCCATGGTCAATGCCGGAGCGCCCGACATCAAGATTAGCAAGGGTGACGGTTGGTGTGTGCGCACCAAGGACGGCAGCGATTCGGCCCAGTGCGAGGTACAGCTCGTGGTGACCGAGGACGGTTACGAGCTGCTGAGCTGGTAGCCGTGGATGCGCCGGATGCTGACGGGCACGCTCGTCTTGCATCCGGCGTTTTTTAGCGTTTTGCCTGATATAACCTGCCAAAATAAACCTGTCCCTTTTTGGCAGGTCGAGCGGAGAGGACTGCTTGTGAACATCCTGGTTTTGCTGCCCGTCAACGACCGTCATCGCGCAATTCTTGAGTCGAGCGCTCCGGGCGAGGACTTTATCTACACGAGCGCCGACGCCGCCACGCACGAGCAGGTCGCCGATGCCGACGTGATCCTTGGCAACATCGACCCTGGCATGCTCACGGCATGCGAGCATCTCCAGCTGTTGCAATTGCAGACCGCCGGCTATGACGATTACTTGGCCGCCGGCACCGTGCCGGCCGACGCTAAGCTTTCCTGCTCGGTGGGTGCCTACGGCCAGGCTGTGAGCGAGCACATGTTTGCCATGGTGCTGTCTATGATGAAGCGCCTGCCCGGCTACCAGGACCTGCAGCGTGAGCATCGCTGGGAGGACTTAGGGCCGGTCACCTCGCTCAAAAATGCCAACGTGCTGGTGCTGGGCGCGGGCGATATCGGCGGCCACTTTGCCACGCTCTGCCGCAGCATGGGCGCGCACGTCCGCGGCATCAAGCGCCATCCGCTCGTCTATCCCATTGTGTTTGAGGACATGGACGGCATGGACGCCCTGTCCGAGCGCCTGGCCGAGGCTGACATCGTCGCTTCCTTTATGCCCAGCACACCCGAGACCCGCGGCCTGGCGAACGCCGAGTTCTTCGCCGCGATGAAACCGGGCGCCTTCTTTGCCAACGGCGGCCGCGGCGACCTTGTGGTCGCCGACGACTTGGTTGCCGCCCTGGAGTCGGGACATCTCGCCGGCGCCGCGGTCGACGTCACCGACCCCGAGCCGCTGCCCGCGACAAGCCCGCTGTGGGATGCACCCAACATGCTCATCACGCCGCACGTCTCCGGCTGGTTCCACCTGGCAGCCACGCTCAACAATGTGGTCGACATTGCCGCGGAGAACCTGCGTCACCTGCAGGCCGGCGAAACTTTACGTTGTTGGATCGAACACTAATTGTTCCGGCGTTTTGCCAAACGCCGGAACCCCTCGACGCTGCGAGCCCGCCAGAGCGGCAATCTGACGTTCAATCGTCGGGCATGGCCAAAAGGCCTATGCCCTCCTCTTTCACGTCACCTTGCTCGCTCTGGCGGGCTCTCGCTGACTTTTGCTCTACCTGCGGCGTTTCGCTGGCGTCGACTCTGTCGACGGGGTCCTAGCGGCTCTCTTACCGTTAGCATTGCGGCATTTGCCCAGATAAAACCTGCCAAAATAAACCTGTCCCTTTTTGGCAGGTTTTAGAGTTCCACGCTTTCGGCGCCGTTGATGGTTAGGTTGCACTCGTAGAAGGCCGTGAGGGCGCGGATGGCGTACATCACATCGCGCACGCCGCCGGTCTCGTAGCTCGAGTGCATGGCCAGCTGCGGCAGGCCCACGTCCACGGCATGCATGCTCGCCTGCATGTTCGACAGGTTGCCGAGCGTGGAGCCACCCGCCATATCACTCTTGTTGGCGAAGGCCTGCGTGGGTACGTCGGCGTCATCGCAAATAGCCTGGAACACCGCGCGGCTAAAGGCATCGGTGCAGTAGTGCTGGTTGGCGGCTTCCTTGATGACGATGCCGCCGTTGAGCACGACCTGGTTGCGGGCATCGCACTTCTCGGCGTGGTTGGGGTGCACGGCATGCGCATTATCGCAGCTCACGAGCATCGAGGCGGCAAGTGCGCGATGGTACGACTCATCATCGAAGCCCAGCGACCCGTTGATGCGTCGCAACGCGTCGGCCAAGAAGGTCGACATGGCGCCCTGCTTGGTCTCGGAGCCAACCTCCTCGTTATCAAAGCAGCAGAAGACCGAGACGTCGTGCGCGTTCTCGGCGCCCAAAAATGCCTGTAGCGAGGTATAGGCGCAGGCCAGGTCGTCAAGCTTGGGCGTCGAGAAAAACTCGTCGGCCCAGCCCCAAATGCGCGCATCCTGGCGGTTGACCAGGAACAGATCGCGGCCCAGAATCTGCTCGGGCTCAACGTCCAGCTCATCGGCGATCAGGGCATCAAAGTCGCCCTGCTTAAGGTCACCAGCGCTGATGAGCGGGCACAGGTCGACGGCGCGGTTGGGCGCAAAGCCCTCGTTGACGCCGCGGTTCATATGGATGGCAAGGCTCGGAATGATAGCGACCTCGCGCTCGGTGGCAAGCAAGCGGCTCTCAATACGGTCGCCCTCGCGCACCAGCACGCGGCCCGCGAGCGCCAGCGGGCGATCGAACCAGGTGTAGTCGATCATGCCGCCGTAGGCCTCGGTGTTCAGGCGTAGCGTCTCGCCTGCGCCGTCGAGTTCGGGCACGGCCTTAACCTTAAACGTAGGCGAGTCGCTGTGCGACGCCGTGAGCTGAAAATGATAGTCGCCGGCAACGCCGTCCTCGCCCCACGTCGCGGCCAGGTCCTCGCCCACCTTAAAGGCAACAACGCTCGAGGTGTTGCGCTGCGTGTAATAACGCCCGCCCGGCTCGATGTCCCACGCCGCATTCTCGGGCAGGTAGGTAAAGCCCGCCTCGTCGAGCTCGGCCATAATGGTCGCCGCCGTATGGAACATGCTGGGGCATGCCTCGATAAAGTCGATAAGGTCGTTGGCGGCCTCGATATCATCGGCCGTCACATGCGCGCGCTCGGGCGTTTCCTGATCCGTCATGCTCTCCCCTTTCGCTGGGTTGATGGTCCCTTCCAGCATACCCCGCCGCGCCAGCGCCGCACTCTTCATTCCGTGTTTAATCCCGCGCCGCTCGCCAAGTTGAGCCATCATGCCCACGCTCCTTTTGCGACAATTACGCTAACAGGACGAGAGGAGCCGTCATGAAGCCACGTAACATTGCCATCGCCTGCGGTGTCGCGGGTGTCGCCGTCGGCCTTGCCGCTGCCGCCGGCATCGTTTACCGCAAGCAAATCAAGTCCGCCGCGTCGCTCAAACGCTTGACCGGCTACGCGGATGGCTATGACCTGTACGCAATCGACATCGCCTACGACTACGATCTTGATCGCATCATCGCCGCTGGCGTGCGCGACGACCAGGCCTACATCGATGCCGTGGTGGCGCAGGTGCTGCCCGGTGTGCCGGTACATGTCCAGGCGCCCCACTTTGCCTGCAGCGCTTTTGTCGCCGTAGATGCCGAAGGCCGCGTGCGCACCGGTCGCAATTACGACTTTAAGGACGACACCTCGGCGCTGCTGGTGCGCAATCACCCACGTGGCGGCCATGCCTCCATCGGGTTTGCCGCCCTTAACAACCTGGGCGATAACACTCCGCTTGACTCCGTCGCCGGACGCGCCGCCGCACTCATGGGCCCGTTTGCCCAGCTCGACGGTGTTAACGAATGCGGCGTGTCCATTGCCGTACTCACTCTGGATTCCAAGCCCTGTGACCAGGACGCGCAACGCCCCGTCATCAATACCTCGCTCGCCATCCGTCTGGTGCTCGACCGTGCCGCCACCACGCAAGAAGCTGTCGACCTGCTTTCCGCCTACGACATGCACGCCATGGCAGGACGCGATTACCACTTCTTTATCAACGACGCCGCCGGTGACGCGCGCGTAGTAGAGTGGGATCCGCGCGATCCGGACCGTGCTTTCAAAGCGACCCCTGTTCGCCAGGTCACGAACTTCTACGCCTGCTATGGCGACGAAGTGCTGCCCAACCAAAAGAATGGCGAGCTGGGCCATGGTAAAGAGCGCGCCGTCGCAATCGCCGATGTCCTTGACGCCCATGTCGGTGCCCAGGACGAAACGATTGTCTGGAAAGCCCTGCGTGCCGCAGCGCAAGAACCCAATCCGGAAGACATCACCAGCAATACGCAATGGTCGGTCGTCTTTGACAATACCGAACCCGCCGCCGCCATTACGCTGCGCCGCCACTGGGGCGACGTCGACGCCTTCGCACTGTAAGGACCCAGGCTCGTCGACCTTACGCTCGCCTGACGTTGTTTACATTTCTATACGCTTGAGCTAACACGTTTTACCCCCGTATCAACAGTGTGCGGGGGTAAACTTATGCGCATGTTATAACTTGCCCGGAAGGATTCATCATGCTTAGGATCGGTCTTCTTACCAGTGGCGGCGACTGCCAGGCGCTCAACGCCACCATGCGCGGCATTGTCAAAACGCTTATGACCAATAGCGAAGAGCCTATTGAGATCTATGGTTTTGAGGACGGCTACCAGGGCCTTATCTACAGCCGGTTCCGCGTCATGACGCCCGCCGATTTTAGCGGCATCCTTACCCGTGGCGGCACCATCCTGGGCACGAGCCGTACGCCGTTCAAGCGCCTGGATATTCCCGAGGCCGACGGCGTCGAGAAGGTGCCGGCAATGGTCCACACCTATCATAAGCTGCAGCTCGACTGCCTGTTTATGCTGGGCGGCAACGGCTCCACCAAGACCGCCAACCGTCTGCGCGAAGAGGGCCTCAACGTTATCGCCCTGCCTAAGACCATCGATAACGACACCTGGGGCACCGAGCTGACGTTTGGCTTTACGAGCGCCATCGACGTCGCCACCAAGTGCATCGACGACATTCACACCACCGCTTCGAGCCACGGCCGCGTGTTCGTTATCGAGATCATGGGCCACAAGGTTGGCTGGATCCCGCTATACGCCGGCGTCGCGGGCGGCGCGGATGTCATCTTGATTCCCGAGATCCCCTACGACATGGATAACGTCATCAAGACCATCGAGCATCGCATGGAGACCGGCAGCCGCTTTACCATCGTGGCCGTCGCCGAGGGCGCTATCTCCAAGGAGGACGCGGCGCTGTCCAAGAAGGAGTACAAGAAGAAACTCGCCGAGCGCACGAGCCCGTCGATCGTCTACGACATCGCCAAGGAGATCGAGGCCAAGACCGGTCGCGAGACCCGCGTCGCCATCCCCGGCCACACGCAGCGCGGCGGCCAGCCCGACGCCCAGGACCGCATCTTTGCGACCCAGTGCGGCGTCGAGGCGGCACTGGGCTGTCTACGCGGCGAGTTTGGCTACATGATCGCCCTGCGTGACGGCAAGATGTGTCACATGCCGCTCGAGGATGTCGCCGGCAAGCTCAAGTATGTCGATCCCCAGAGCGATCTGGTGCGCGAGGCCAAGGCGTTGGGCATCAGCTTCGGCGACGAATAGCCTCGGCCGAAACTGCTCTCATCGGAGACCCCAGGGCTTACCTCCCAAATCGTCCTCGGACATGTCAGGATCCCGCCGTGCGCTTCGCGCGGCGGGATCCTTCCGTCCTGCGGAAAGATTTGGGAGGTAAGCCCTAGGGCCTCCTGCGGTGACTGGGGAGGCCGAGACTATTCGTCTTCTTGCTGCGGGTGCCTGGGGTAGGATGCGGCGTGCATTTTTGGGAGTATTCAGCAGCCGAGGGTGCCTGCATACTGGATTTTGGGCGAAAGGCAGGCACTGTGGGCCGCATCCTGTAAAAAATGATCGGTCCTTGAGGCATTGGGGGTCCAGGACCAGGGCATTCAGCGCGGTTTTGTGCACCCGTTCCCGCACCTGCGGACTCCGGGATGCTGAATACTCCAGATTTTGCACGCCGCCCCCTGGGGTACCTGCGGGCAAAAAGCAACCGCTCCGTCGAAGTATGCATTCGGCGGGGCGGTTTATGCAAAAAGGCGGTTGTGGATGCGTCGGTAGCTCGCTACAGCTTGAATCCCAGGACAGGTTACTCGGCGCTCTTGAGGGCGCCGACCATGTCGATCTTATTGAGGGTACGGTTGGTGGCGAGGTTGACGATAAACGTAAAGCCGAAGGAAAGCACCACGGCAAGCACGTAGCTCAGCGGCTCGACTTCGACGTCAAAGTACAGCGACGGCATCTGCAGGATGTACGTAAAGCTCTCGGCAAGCAGGCCACCCAGCGGCACGCCCAGTGCGGTGCCAATCGCCGTGAGGATCAACGTCTCCTTGTTGACGTAATGGTGTACCTCGCCACGGCGGAAGCCCAGCACCTTGATGGTCGCCAGCTCGCGCTCGCGCTCGGAGATATTCGTGTTGGACAACGTAAACACCACCACAAACGACAGGCACGCCGCCATAAAGGTCACGAGCACCACGACGGAATTGATGATAGTGAAGTTCGCCTCGTAGTTCTGCCAATGTTCGGCCGTGCTCGAGATGGTGAGCCAACCGTCACTCTTAAGATTCTTGCTAAACGCAATCTGGTCGGCCGACGAGCCCTTAAGCAGCACAAAGATGCCGTTAAGACGCGCGCTTCGGCCGAACGCGCGCTCATAGGTGCCCTGCGTCATATAGAGCGTGTTGCCCAAATAGTTGAGCGAGATGTCGCTGACTTTGACCTTGGCGACGTTGAGCGACGAATCCTGGACCTGCGCCGTGTCGCCCGGCTGAATCCCAAGAACCAGCTGTGAACTCTTGCTCAGATACACGTCTCCGTCACGCAAAGACAGTGGCTCTTTGGACTCATCCTCGAGACGCGCGTAGTCGTCCAGGTCGTTCGTGCGGTCATCGGGCACCACGATCAGCTGCACGGTCTCGCTCTTGCCGCCAAATGTAAAGGTGACGTTGTCGGTCATAATCGGCAGCGTCGAAGTCACGGTCACGTCGGAATCCTTGGCTGCGCTTCGCTCATCCAATGCCGCGCACGTCTGCGAAAAATCGTCGGGATTGGCAACCGCCAGCAGGTCATAGCGCGTGATATGCCCGTACTGCTTGGGCGAAAGCGCCACCGACGTATCGCGGATGCCCATGCCGCAAATCACAAGCGCCGTACAGCCCGCGATGCCAAAGATGGTCATAAAGGCGCGCTTTTTGTAACGGAATAGGTTGCGTGCAGCGACCTTGTTCAAAAAGCCCATGCGGCGCCAGATAAAGCCGATGCGCTCGAGCAAGATGCGCGAGCCAGCGCGCGGGGCCTTGGGACGCATAAGCGAGGCCGGGGTCTCGGCCATCTCGTGGCGGCAGGCGATAATCGTGGCGCCCACCACGCCCACGGCAAACAGCGCCACCGAGACGATCGAGGACACGATGTCGTACGAAAGCAGCATCTGGGGCAGCGAGTACATGTCGTCGAACACCGTAAACAGGAACAGCGGCAGGCCCACAAATCCGATGATGTTGCCGAGCACGCCGCCGATCAGACAAGCCCACAGCGCATAGTCCACGTATTTGGACAGGATGCGTCCGCGCGAATAGCCGAGCGCCTTATACAGGCCGATGAGCGTGCGCTCCTCCTCGACCATACGCGTGGCGGTGGTAAGGCTGATGAGCACGGCGACGATAAAGAAGATGAACGGGAACACCGTGGCGATGGCTTCAATTGACGAGCTATCGCTCTCCACGCTCGAGTAGCTTGCGATATTGCCGCGGTCCTGGATGTACCAGGTGCATTCGCCCAGGTCGGAAAGCTCGGCGCGGGCGTCGGCAAACTGTTGGTCGGCGGCGGCACGGCGCTGGTCCAGGTCGGCTTGCGCCTGCGCACGCTCGTCGCTGCCCTCGGCCATGCGATTGATGTTGTCCTGCTCGATCCCAAAGAGCATGGCGGCCTGACGCTCGGCCGCATCCAAGCTTGTCGGCGTGTCGACCGTCAGCTCCTGAGCGCGCGCCTTCTCACGCTCCTCGCGGATCTTCTCTATATTGCCCTTGACCTCATTGATCTTTGCCGCGTAGGCATCCGAATATGAGTTGAGATCCTTGGCTCCCTCGACGACCACGTGGACCGCGGAGTAGGAAGAAGATGTCGCGGCGTCCTCGCTCACATAGAACTTATAGTCCGCCGCCGAGGCGGCACGGAAGGCGTTGACCGTCGAGTCGGAGCTCACATCAGTGGGATCGAGAACCTCGGCCGTGATGGTGTAATCGCCATCGGCAAACTGATCCTTGGCGCTTTGGTTCGACGAGCTCGCATCGTTGGCAGCAAAGCTCACCGTATCGCCGAGCTTTTTGCCCGAAGCCTTCAGGAACTTCGAAGTCACCGCGACCTCATCGGCGCTCTCGGGCAAATCGCCGTTCACGAGCACTGGCTGATCGATATTCTCCTTGGAGAGACTTTGCACGACCACGCGCTCGCGCGTTGTGCCCACGGCGGTGTAGGCGGTCTCGGTGTAGATGCCCTCGGCCGTTTCGACGCCATCGACCTCTTGGATGGCGTCGAGATCATCGTCAGTCAGGCCATAGGTCGACTGCACGTTAATGTCATAGACATTTTGCTGGTCGAAGTAGGCGTCAACCGAATCGCACAGGTCCTCGCAACCCGCCTTAAGGCCGCACATCACGCTCACGCCGAGCGCGGTGATCACGACGATAGACAAGAAGCGTTTGAGGCTGCCGCGAATCGTGCGGTAGACACCGCGGCGAAACACCGTCGGCACCATATCGTTTGAGCTTTGGGCAGTGCGGTAGGTCGTAAAATCCTGCTCGCGCTCCGTGTTCTGCGCGTCGCGGCGTTGGCTGTTTTGGCGGTCCTGATCCATGGGCGCTACCACTCGATCGTCTCGATAGGCACGGGATTTTGCTGGACCGTCTCGCTCTCCACGCGGCCGCTCTTAAAGCGAATCAGGCGATCGGCCATGGGCGCGAGCGCGGAGTTGTGCGTGATGATGATGACCGTAATGCCCTGCTTGCGGCAGGTATCCTGCAGCAGCTGCAAGATCTGCTTGCCGGTTTTATAGTCGAGCGCGCCCGTGGGCTCGTCGCACAGAAGCAGCTTGGGGTTCTTTGCCAGTGCGCGGGCGATGGACACGCGCTGCTGCTCGCCGCCCGAAAGCTGTGCCGGAAAGTTGCCCAGGCGCTCGCCCAGGCCAACCTGGCGAAGCGTCTGTTCGGCATCGAGCGAATCGGGGCAAATCTGAGCTGCGAGCTCAACGTTTTCGAGGGCCGTCAGGTTGGGGACCAGATTGTAGAACTGGAAGACAAAGCCGACGTCGGCGCGGCGGTATTCCACGAGCTGCGCCTCGTTAGCGGAGCTCACGTCGCGCCCGTCCACCGTCACGGTGCCGGAAGTTGCCGTGTCCATGCCGCCCAAGATGTTGAGCGCCGTCGTTTTACCGGCACCCGAGGCGCCCAGGATAATGGCGAGCTCGCCGCGCTCAACGGTAAAGCTCGCGCCGTCGAGCGCGTGAATGCGGGCATCGCCCTCGCCGTACGCCTTGATGACGTCTTTGAATTCGATATAAGCCATCGATCGGTTCCCATCTGGTCGGATAACTCTTTAGTATTACCCATTTCGCACCGACCAAAAAGGGACAGGTTCATTTTGGCAGGTTTTAGAGGCGGACGGTGAAGGTGATCTGGTTGCCGTGGCCGCAGACAGAAGCGCTCCCACCATGGGCTTCGGCGATGGCACGCACCACGGATAGGCCCACGCCCGAGCCGCCCGTCTTGGAGCTGCGCGACACGTCCGCACGATAGAAGCGGTCGAACAATCGATCTAGGTCGCCTTCGGGCAGCTCGTCCACGGCGTTCGAAACGACAAGCTCGGCCGAACCTTTGCCTGCACCGCGTGAGACGGCACGCAGACTCAACTCAATTACACTGCCCTCACTCGCATAGCGCGTGGCGTTATCCAGCAGCAGCTCAACCACCTGCGCCACCGCTGCAGCATCGGCATGGGCCCGCACGCCACTCGCAATCGACGTCGACAGACGCTTGCCACGCGAAACCGCCACCGACTCAAACGGCGACGCCGCCTTGTCCACTGCCTCCGAAAGATCGATCGATATCATGGTAAAGCCCGCCGAACCCTCGTCCATGCGAGCCAAAAACACCAGACGCTCCGTGAGCGCCGTCAGCCGCGCGACCTGCTCGTGAATGCTCTGCGTCCACTCACTCTCGCCGCTCTCGATCTCTTGCACCTCATTGGCGGCGTCAATTACAGCCAGCGGCGTCTTGATCTCGTGGCTCGCATCGGTAATAAAGCGCTTTTGCTTGCTGTAGCTCTCGACCATCGGTCGAATCACCGCGCCCGAGGCACCCGCCACAATTGCCAGCACCGCCAGCCAGCCAATGCAACTGATCGCCACGCTCGCGCTCAAAAACGAATGAAAGCTTGCAAGCTCGCGCGAGCAGTCCACGAACACATAGGTGGTCTCATCGTCTTGAACGTCAGTCGTATAGCGATAATTGCCAGAAAAACCCGAGGTCCAACCCTTGGAATATAGTCCTGCAGCGATGCGTGCAGCACGCTTGGCACCCACCGCGGCAATGCGGGCCGTGTTGACATCGGTCACCTGCCCACCGGCAATCGACACCGTAAAGTAGCGCGTGTCGAAGGGAGACTCCGCCGTCATACCTTCGAAGTGCCCGGTGCGCATGACCACCCTGTCACCGGCAGCGGTCTTACCGGCGCCCACATCCTGGCCGGGGTCGGTCTTAGGCTCATCCGTCCAATCAATGCCGTTCTTGCCCGCCAAGATATAGTCCAGGCGAGCATCGGCCATCTTGCAGATATGCGAGTAGTTGACGACGTTGATGCCGGCAATGATGAGCGTAAGCACGACGGTCACGGCACCCATGGCAACCAGGATGAACTTGCGACGCAGACGACGTCCCATTGCACTGGCAGCATCGACGCGCCCCGGATTACCCGAGTCCGCTCCCATGCCGAGCTTTGTCGCCATGCGCTTCCACCACGCGCTCGCGCTCACGCTTATTCGCCCTCCTCGACAACCTCAAGCGAATATCCCTGATTGCGCGATGCGCGGATGGCCACGTTGGCACCCAGCGCCGTCAGCTTTTTGCGCAGGTACGAGATATAGACCCACACTACGTTGGCGCCTTCGGGCGCATCCTCACCCCAAACCTCGAGCATCAGACGTTCGGTGGGCATACGCGTGCCGGCGTTGCGCATAAAGAGCTCCATAAGCTGAAACTCTCGATTGGCCAGGTGCTCCTCGCCCAAAGGGCCCACGAGTGTGCACGATGCCGTGTCGAGGCGCACGTTGCCCACGCTGAGCGTCGTGGCGTCAATTGCCGTCGCGGCACGCGTCATGGCGCGAATGCGTGCGAGCAGCTCCTTGGCGGCGAACGGCTTGGTCAGGTAGTCGTTGGCACCGGCATCCAGGCCCTCGACCTTATCGGACACCTCGCTTTTTGCCGTGAGCATGATGATGGGCAGTCGCTTACCGGCGGCGCGTGTGCGCTTGAGTACCTCGATACCGTCCATGCCGGGCATCATGATGTCCAGAATTGCGGCGTCATAGTCGTTGGCGAGCAGATACTCGAGCGCCGTTAGACCATCGAGCGCGGTATCGACCTCGTAGTCGCTATGTTGAAGAATCGCGGTAAGGGCGCGGGAGAGGCCGGGTTCGTCCTCGGCAAGCATCAGCTTCATAGTTGTTCCTTTGGCGCGCGGCTATACAGATTTCGATATTGCCGATGATAGCGCACCGCCAGCCGCCTTAGCGCAGCCTTAGCTGCTCAACCTGCACGTTTCTAAAAACGCTGGATAGGGCTTAGCCAAACTTAAGGCACATATGCCGAGCGCTTGGACGCATGCCGGCCGCGAAAGGACGGCGACTCGTTCTTTCAGGGTGTCTTGGCCATGCAAAGTGCTTGAACGTTAGTCCTCGTACGCGCCCTCAAGCCGAAGCAGCCACTCCTTGCGATCAAGCCCGCCGGCATATCCGTTGAGCGAACCATCGGCGGCAACCACGCGATGGCACGGCACAATAATCGAAATGGGATTACGCGCGACCGCGGCCCCCACGGCACGGGGAGACGCAACGGGTGCTTCGTTTCCCGGTACACGATGTCGAGCCGCAACACGCTGGGCGATCTCACCATACGTAGCGACCTCGCCACGCGGGATAGAAAGCAGCTCAAACCAAACCTCGCGCTGAAACGCCGTACCAATCATATGCAACGGCGGCGTAAACCGAGGCTCCTGCCCCGCAAAATAAGCATTCAACCAAGCCCAAGAACGCTCAAGTACCGAAGAAGCCACACCGTTTGTCGGATTCACCGAAGACATGCCGCCAGCACCAGAAACCGCATCGGCGCCTTCAACATGTTCGGGATCTTCTTTGAGAAGCGTGGAGCCAAAGTGCTCCTGCCCCTCAAACCAAAGCCCCGTCAAACCGCGGCCATCAGCGGCAAGCAGGATTTCGCCCAAAGGCGAAGCAAACGTCGTCGTGACCACCAGCGGCTCCTTTCAAAACTCCGCAAACATAATACCGCGAATTGTGCAGACAACCTCAATCGACCCCAAAGTTGCCCAAGGCAGCAGGCGCAACGCGCCGCAGCTGCGATCCGCGCTCCACAGTCCCCCAAGGAGGCAGGCGTGAAGCGCCGAGGCCGCCGCCGGGACCAGGGCCCGCAACAACCACGCGCCCCCACATCAGCCCAGCGGCCCCAACCAACAACGGCCCCATCGCAGACTGCTCGCAGCAGCGTCACCGCAGGCGGGGGCCGGGCTTAGTTTTCAGAACACTCCGCAGACCAGTGTGGCGCCTTGTCCGCGGCTCCGAAGGAGCAGGACAAGGCGCCACACATGGTCGAGGACGTTCTGAAAACTAAGCCCGGCCCCCGCCGGACAGGTCAACTTACTCGCAGAGCAGCTTAGCGATCTGGACGGCGTTGGTCGCCGCGCCCTTACGGATTTGGTCGCCGCAGCACCAGAAGGTGATACCGCGCGCGGCCTCGGGGTTCGAGATGTCGCGGCGCACGCGACCGACCCAAATCAGGTCCTGGTCGGACGTATCCATCGGCATGGGGAAGCGATCGTGCGCATCCTCGGCGCTCATGTCGTCAACCAGCTTGACGCCCGGAGCGGCAGCCAGCGCGGCACGGGCCTCTTCCACCGTGATGTCGCGCTCAAACTCGAGCGTAATGCTCTCGGAGTGCGAGCGCAGCACAGGCACGCGCACGCAGGTACAGTTCACGCGCAGCTCGGGCAGGTGCATGATCTTGCGGCCCTCGTTTTGCAGCTTCATCTCCTCGGAGGTAAAGCCTTCCTCCTTGACGCCGCCAATCTGCGGAATCAGGTTGCTCGCGAGCTGGGCGGCAAATGCGCGCGGCTCGGGAATCTCCTCGCCACGGCCCAGGGCGGCAAGCTGCGCTTCGAGCTCGGCCATACCGGGAGCACCGGCACCAGAAGCCGCCTGATACGTCGAGACGATCATGCGCTTCACGCCGGCAAGCTGATGCAGCGGCCACGTGGGAACCAGGCCGATGATGGTCGCGCAGTTGGGATTGGCGATAAGGCCGTGATGCCATTTGATATCGTCGGCATTGATCTCGGGCACGACCAGCGGCACCTCGGGATCCATGCGGAAGGCATGGCTGTTGTCGACCACGACGGCTCCGCGCTTGACGGCCTCGGGCAGCAGCTCCTTAGCGATATCGTCGCCGGCAGCGCCGAGCACGATGTCGCAGCCCTCAAAGGCCTCGGGGCAAGCCTCTTCGATCACGATTTGCTCGCCGCGGAACTCAACGGTCTTGCCCGCGGAGCGTGCGCTTGCCAACAGCTTGAGCTTGCCGACCGGGAACTCCTGCTCGTTGAGGCACTCGAGCATCTGGGTGCCCACGGCTCCCGTCGCGCCCAAAATAGCAACCGTGTACTGTTTCATGCTTCCCCCTTTAAAGGTTGTGGCTTTTGCCCGCACGCCGAGCAGGCCGATTATTGTTGCCAGTTTATACAAGAACAGGGCGGGCACGAAACCCGCCCCGTCGAAACGAAACCGAAACGAAACGCCCCGCCTTAGTTTTTTGAGACATGACCCAAAAATCTACCGAGCAGTCGCTACTTTTTGAGCGCGACCAGGGCGGGATCGACCGGCGCGGGAGCCTCCAGGTCGGAGACCTTCACAATGCCGTTCTCGTCGGAGAAGGCACGGTAAATGGTCTGAATCGCCAGGTCGAAGTCCTTCTCCTCGACACCGATAATGATATTGATCTCGTCGCAGCTCTGCGAAATCATACGCACGCTCACGCCGGCCTGGCCGAGCATGCCAAACAGGTGGCCCGAGATACCTGCGCGACCGCGCAGGTTACGGCCGACGGTCGCGATGAGCGCCAAGCCCTCGACAACCTCGATCTCGAGCGGCTCGACCTCCTGCTGAATGTCGCCCACGAGCGAGTACAGCGAGTCGTGCACGTCCTGCTCCTGCACCACGGCGCCAAAGCGGTCGACACCGGTGGGCATGTGCTCGACGGAAACGTCATAGCGTTCGAACACCGAAAGCGCACGGCGCATAAAGCCAACACGGGGCTTGGTGCGGTCGCGGGCGACGTTGATGGCGACAAAGCCGCGCTTGCCGGTCACGCCGGTAATAATGGGCTCCGCCTCGCCCTCATCGGCCGTCTCGCTAATGATAGTGCCGGGGTCCTGCGGCGCATTGGTGTTCTTGATGACCAGCGGAATACCAGCCTCGCGCACGGGGAACACAGCCTCCTCGTGCAGGACGCTCGCGCCCATGTACGAAAGCTCGCGCAGCTCCTCGTAGGTAACGCGGGCGATGGGCTGAGCCTCGGGCACGATGCGCGGGTCGGCAGAGTAGAAGCCCGAGACGTCGGTCCAGTTCTCGTACAGATCGGCTCCCAAGCACTTGGCCAGGATCGAGCCCGAGATATCGCCGCCGCCACGATCCAGCAGCTTAATCTGGCCCTCGCGCGTCGCGCCGTAGAAGCCAGGCATAACGAAGCCGCCCTGCTGACCGTACTCTTGCACCAGCTCGGAGGTGCGGTTCATGCTGAGCGTACCGTCGTGATGGAACGCCACAACCGTCGCGGCGTCCAGGAACGGCAGACCCAGGTACTCAGCCATCAGGCGAGCGGTGAAGTACTCGCCGCGGCTCACGAGCTCCTCGGTGGAGTAACCGCCCGAGCGGGCGCGCTCAGCAAAAGCCGCGAACTCCTCACGGATGGGATAGGTGAGCTCCAGCTCGTCAGCGATATCAAAATAGCGCTGGCCGATGTCCTCGAGCAGTTCCTCGCACGACACGTGGTACTTGACGTGCGCGTTAACCAGGTAGAGCAGGTCGGTCACCTTGGTGTCGCCCTTAAAACGGCGGCCGCAGGCAGAAACCACCACAAAACGGCGGGCCGGGTCGGCGTCGACAATGGCCTTGATCTTCTTGAAGTGTTCGGCGTCGGCGACCGACGAGCCGCCAAACTTGGCAATCTTAATCATGGACTGGAGGTTACCTTTCTAAAAAGCCTCTGCGAACCTATTTTGCGCGCTCTGATACCATGGGTTCACCGATTGGGACCAAGGCATCCGAGGAGCAGTGTTATATGGGAACTTATCATAGTACACGAGGACGCACTTTATCGTGCTCAAGTAAGGTGGCAATCCGCACCGGCATCGCTCCCGACGGGGGTTTGTTTGTCTCGGACGAGCTTGGCACTCAGCAGGTCGATATCAGCTCGCTTGCAGATAAATCGTACTTTGAAATCGCTCAAGATGTGTTGGGAATGTTACTGAATGATTACACGGCCGAAGAAATTTCGGCGTGTGTCGACGAGGCATACCGCGGCACGTTTGCGAGTGAAGAGGTTACGCCGCTCGTCAAACTCGACGCTGCGCCGGGCGCTGACTCCCCCCAGACCTATGTGATGGAGCTCTTTGGCGGCCCCACGAGCGCCTTTAAGGACGTCGCCCTGCAGATGCTCCCCCGTCTGATGGCCCGCACTTCCGCCAAGGACGGCGGCACCGAGCGCATCATGATCGTCGCCGCCACATCGGGCGACACGGGCAAGGCCGCGCTCGCCGGTTTTGCCGACGCTCCGGGCACGGGCATCACCGTCTTTTATCCCGAGGGCAAGGTCAGCCGCGTCCAGAACCTGCAGATGTCCACGCAGGAGGGCGACAACGTCGCCGTCTGCGGCATCCGCGGCAACTTTGACGACGCCCAGAGCGCCGTCAAGCGCATCTTTGCCGATAAGGAGCTTGCCGAGCGCCTGGAGGCCGCTGGCACGGTGCTTTCGAGCGCCAACTCCATCAACGTTGGCCGCCTGGTACCGCAGGTCGTCTACTACTTTGCCGCCTATGCGCAGCTGCTGCGCGCCGGCGCCATCGAGGCCGGCGATGCCGTGGAGTTCTGCGTGCCGACCGGCAACTTTGGCGATATCCTGGCCGGCTACTATGCCAAGCGCATGGGTCTGCCCGTCGCCAAACTCGTCGTGGCCAGCGACAAGAACAACGTGCTCGCTGACTTCCTGACCACCGGCGTTTACGACCGCAACCGCCCGTTCTTCACGACCATCTCGCCGTCGATGGACATCCTTATTAGCTCCAACCTGGAGCGTATGCTTTATTTCCTGTCCGATGGCGACTGCGAACTCGTTGCCGGCCTTATGGAGCAGCTGGCACAGACTGGTCGCTATGAGGTGCCCGCCGAGCTGCTGGCCAAGATCCAGAGTGTGTTTGGCTGCGGCTGGGCCAGCGAGGACGAGGTCCGCGCTGCTATCAAGAACTGCTGGGATGCAAACGGCTATGTGATCGACCCGCACACCGCTTGCGGCTATCACGTCTTTGAAAAGGTCGCCCCCGCCGAGGGCGCCAAGGCCCGCGTGCTGCTTTCGACCGCCAGCCCCTACAAGTTCCCGCGCGCCTGCTGCGACGCCCTGGGGCTCGACGTTCCCGAGGACGACTTTGAGGCCATGCGCGTGCTCGAGCAGACAACCAATACGGTCGCCCCGGCCCAACTCGCCGAGCTCGAGTCCAAACCCGTCCGCTTCGAAGACGTCTGCGACGTCGATGAGATGGCCGGCTACGTCGAGTCTGCAGCAAAACGAATGAGCACCGACTAGATCCCTTATTAAGCGCCGGCGAAAGCCGGCGCACCTTCTTTTTATTTAGCTTTCGGGATAATGACGAGCATGCGAGCGGGTCTGGCCGTTTAGTTCGTCGCGAGTTCCGCACGAGCCGGAAAGCACTTAATGTGCTTTCCGAGCGAGCCAGGACTGCCCGAGCAGCGAACTAAACGGCCAGACCCGCCCAGGAGGACCCACATGATCAAAATCACCGTCCCAGCAACCAGCGCCAACTTGGGCATTGGCTACGATACCCTCGGCATGGCCGTCAGCCTCTACTCGCACTTTACCTTTGAGCGCGCCGACAAGCTCACCATCACGGGCTGCCCCGAGGAATTCCAAAACGAGAACAACCTGGTCTACGTGAGCTTTGTCGATGCGCTGGCCGCATGGGGCGAGCCGGCTTTTCCCGTCGCTATCGACATCCAGACCGACGTGCCCGTCGCCCGCGGCCTGGGTTCCAGCTCCACCTGCGTCGTCGCTGGCATCATGGCGGCCGCCGCGCTGACGGGCCACACCGTCGACCGTGCCGAGCTTGTCCGCATTGCCACCGAGGTCGAGGGCCATCCCGATAACGTCGCCCCTGCCATCCTGGGCGGTGCCGTTTGCTCCTTTACGCCGACTGATTCGCTCCCCCAGTGCCTGCGCTACGAGGTGAGCGATCGCCTGCGTTTTATTACCGTGATTCCGCCCTACGAGGTACACACGAGCGAGGCGCGCAAGGTCGTGCCGCAGGAGATTCCGCTCTCCACCGCCGTGTGGCAGATGGGCCGCATCGCCGGCATGACGCGCGGCCTGGAGACCGGCGACCTTGACCTGATTGCCGCCGCCAACGACGACCGCATCCAGGAGCCCTATCGTCGCCGTCTGATTCCCGACTACAACGCCGTGCGCGACACCTGCCTTAACGGCGGCGCTAAGACCATCTGGATTAGCGGCTCGGGCTCGACCCTCATGGCTGTGACCGACGACACCATCGTGGCAAAGTTCCTGCAGGTCAAGCTGCGCGAGCAGTTCCCCAAGTGCGATACGCATATTCTGACGTGCGACACGGAAGGCGCTCAAATCGAGTACCTGTAGACATCCTTCCCATTACCTGTCCGGGACGGTCGGGGATGTTCCCTCAAAATCGTCCTCGCGCATGAAGGCCCCTTGTCCTGCTCCTGCGGAGCAACGGACAAGGGGCCTTCGCGCTGCGGAATGATTTTGAAGGAACATCCCCGACCGTCCCTACGTTACCTTTGCTGAGGATGTCTACAGGGACCCACGCTTTGAAGGGGCGCCGGGCTGATAGTTTTGCTTTTTGTTGGTAGGGGCTCTTGCTGGGGCGGGACACTTGCTAGAAAGGGGCTTTGGAGATGTGCATGGTTTACGCTGCGTTTGTTTCTTTGTATTCGAAGACTGGCTCTAGGAGATCTTCGATGTTGCAGTGGAGGGCTTTTGCTATGGCTCTTACGCTTGTTACCGAAGCTTCATTGATGTTTCTCTGGCGCTGCTCGTACATTTGGATTGAGCGGAGTGATACGCCCGATTCGTATGCCAGGTCTTGCTGGGTTTTCTTAAGCCTCTTCCTTGCTAGCGCGAGTTTGGTTTGACGAGGTGTTTTCTTCGCTATATCGCAAACAAGACGCGCCACACGCTCCTCTGAGGCTTCGTGCCAGGGGTAATACATATTGCACAGCGCATCGAACGGAACGACATGCAGCAGGTCTTCGAAAGACTCTCCTAGGCGCCACTGAAGGTATGCCAATATCCAGCCTGTCCAATATTCCGGTGTCTTTTCGAATCGGTAGATTCGATTTGGCATCGGCCTTGATTGGTAGCCCGACCTTTCGGCGATAAGCGCGAATAGCTCAACGCCCGATTTTCCCGATACGACCCATGCGTTGCCACGCTCAAACTCACGGGCTACGCCGCTCAGGCAAAAGAGTTCAGCGACCTCGGACCCTTCCGCTCCATAGTCGTTCACGGCATAGTCGAAGCAGTCGCCGAGATTGTTCATTGCGTCCTCGAGGTAGTAGACGGGGTATGTCCTACTCGGCCCACGATCCGTTAACTCTTGGATCATTCAAATCAACCCTCCCTGCCATCAAATCCCTAATGTCGACACCATCAGAGTCAAATCCGTTTACCGTATCCAGGTACTTTCGTCGAGCGTTCTGTTCTCGCTCAAATCGTTTGGGATAAAACTCAGCTCCCGAAGCCTGCTTCCAATCGCGGAACTTAATCGCCGAGAACGCACGCTCACTCATAAGCGCATATTGAATGCCCAAATCCCCCAAAAACATAATGCGCTGCAATTGCCTGAGCGAGATCATGCCGTTGACAAACTGTCTTGCAAACGAGAAATAGGAATCGTCTGCACGATAGCCTCGAATAACGTCATAGGGAGAAATATCAATCAGGCAGTTATCCAGCAGATAACGAAGCCCCTCGCGTGCTACTGGCGTTGAAACATTGAACTCTCTGTTATTCGCCAGAATTGCAAGCCAGTTGAGAATC
Organism: uncultured Collinsella sp.; assembly: GCA_937925715.1. Taxonomy (GTDB): domain Bacteria; phylum Actinomycetota; class Coriobacteriia; order Coriobacteriales; family Coriobacteriaceae; genus Collinsella. The sequence continues at coordinate 53,168 of CALAMG010000031.1, read as the reverse complement.
GAGAACTCACCTGATTCCAAATCCAAAATCGCAAGGCCATCTAAATCAAGCTCATATCGATTGGCAATGCCATCAGACTCGGTCCGACATGCCCACTCCATTGCCATTTCCTCATGCGGTGTGCAATAAAACCCGCGCCCATAGTCATTGAATTGCCTGCATTTATCCAACGATGGATGCTCGACAACAACCTCCGACCCGTGCCAAAGCTCCATATCGACCTCCTAAAAAATATCACCTCAGCGATAGTTTACCAATAACTATCACTGAGGTGATATAGATAGGAGCTTTTGAAGGGCTGCAGCCTGACTAGAGGCAGGCCTCGGCGATGCGCTTTTTTAGTTCGTCGATGCCGGTGCCGGTTTGGGAGCTTGTGATGATTACGTTTTCGGCCGGGACGTTGAGCTGCTTTTTGATGGCTGCTGCTTGGCGGGCCTGCTGGGTGCGGCTGAGTTTGTCGGCCTTGGTGAGGCAGACGATAAAGTTGAACTCGTTGCCCTGCAGGTAGTCGATCATGTCATGGTCGAGTTTACTGGGGTCGTGACGAATGTCCACCAGTGAGACGACCAAGTTAAAGCTGCGCTCGGAGTCGAAAAAGTCGCCGATAAGCTCGGCCCAGCGGTCGCGCTCGGCCTTGGAGCGACGGGCGAAACCGTAACCCGGCAGGTCAACGAAATGCACGTCGTCGGCCTCAAAGAAGTTGATGTTGCTCGTCTTGCCCGGCGTACTGGAAACCTTGACCAGGTTCTTGCGGCCAAATAGCTTGTTCATGATGGAGGACTTGCCCACGTTGGAGCGGCCGACGAAGCTCACCTCAGGGCAGGTGGACTCGGGAATCTGCGAAACCTTGCCGTAGCTGGCAACGAACTTGGCAAGCTGATAGTTAATGGAATCGGCCATGGACACTCCTTGGTCGTAGGTTCTTACAAATAGACGCGCTATTGCGCAGCGGCAATGCGGCGGACGATATCGAGCGTGATGTCACTTGCGACACGCGCGTACTCGAACAGATCGAACTCTCGCTCGCAAATTGCATCGTACGCCTCGTCACAATTATCGCTGATAGCGCGCAACACCAGGCAATCGACACCATTTTTGGTTGCGACATGGGCAATTGCCGCGCCCTCCATGCCGACACAATCGGCATGCGTCGCCTCGATAGCGTCGTTGCGCATGGTGGCGCCCGTCACAAAGCGGTTGCCCGTGGCAATCGTGCCGACCAGGAACTGCTTGGTGCCCTCATTCGAAGCGACTGCATTTGTCGAAGCGTCAACAAACCCACGCTCAGCAAGCACTTCGGCGGCAATATCGACCAGCGCGGGCGTCGAGCCAAACTCCTCGAGCCCCGGTGCGGACTCAGCGATAAGCGCGGTATCGGTATCCAGATAGCGTAGGCGTTTGCCAATGACCACATCGTCGATATGGAGCTTGGGGTTCAAACCGCCCGCAATGCCCGAAAACACAACAGCCTGCGGAGCATACTTGCTAATGAGGTGCTGTGTTGCAGCGGCGGCGTTCACCGTGCCCATGCCCGCCGTTGTGGCGACAACTGTCAGGCCGTCGAGCTCACCGCTCACAACGGTCAAGCCTGCCTCCCGTGCCTCGCAAACGTCGCTCAGCTCTCCCTTAATCTGCATGATCTCTTTTTCGAGCGCACCGATAATCGCGATGGTAGTCATACCATTCCCCAAACCTATTCGAAATTCTCAACCACGGTATGGTACCAGCATTTTGTTTGACCTCGTCAAACGAACACGCTAAGCCAGTGCAGCTCGCGTATCAAACAGAGCCTTTGCAATCGCAGCCGTAACCTCGCTCGAACGGTCACTCCATGGCATCGATGTCATGACGCTCATGACATAGGTACGGCCATCGATGTCGATGAGGCCTGCATCGCATGTCGAATAGTAACCATCCTCGCTAATCCAGCCTGCCTTGTTGCGCACCAAAACCTGCTCGTCCGCAATGCCATCGCGAATAAACGAGCGCGATGTTGATGCCAGAAGGCCCGACAGCCATTGCGACGCCTCGGTGTCACAGCTCAAATACTCACTCATCTCTCGCCACAACTTTGCCGAGGTGCGCGGGCAGTAGGTCGGAAAATCACTCATCGGATTCAGTGCCGTTTCGTCATCAACACCCAGATTGGCAATCCAATCCTCATAGCCATCATGGTCAAACGCCGCGCGTAACGCGATAAACGAATCGTTGTCTGAGTTGACGACGGCATTCTCGATAAGGTCGCGCACCGTCTGCCAGCCCATGCTGTAACCACCATACGTGGCTAAAGGCCCATCGAGCGGCACCTGCCCCGATTCGACCAACGTCTCGCAAATATAGAGCGCATACAGCGCTTTGTAGCTGCTCGCTCCATACACCTCGACATCGGCGTTATACGTCACGCCCTTACCGCTCGACAGGTCGTAAAACACCACGCCCGCATCGCCCAGCTCCTGCGCCTGGTCAAGCGCATTCTGGAGTGCGGCGAGGTTCTCATCCTCCAGGGCGAGGATCTGGTCATCAACCAGTGAGAAGGTCTGCACGGTATCGCCTGAGGGAATATCGTTAAAGTCCGGCTTCGAAAGCCCCGTCTTGAGGTTCGCTGTCGACAGGGTTTGACTTGCGGTGACTTTAGATTCAGGGACCTTTTTGTTTTGCGTCTGTACTGTTGACGCATCTGAATGTGCCATTCGCTCCGACGCGTAGGTTTTAGCGGTAATTCCGAGGATAATGACCGCTAACGCTAACATTCCTATGGCGGCAATCTTCGCCCCGCGAATGCGAGCGTCGGCAAGGCCACGCAAAGACGTGCCCTTCGTCTCATATCTGCTGCTATGCTGCGGCACATACTCATCCCGCGATGCGATGTTTCGCACGTGGTCTCCTGACTGCCACCGTTTATATACGAGCAGCATGATACCGAGCAGGCATTTCTTTCCAAAGATATTCAGCGGCGTTTAAGGTGTCTTTAAAGAAACCACAAGCGTTTCTATGCATTTTTGCCAATTCTGTTGCACATCTCTACCCAAAACGCAGTTGCGGTGAAATAGTTCCTGTTTGGGCGGCATAAGCCGAAAAACAAGAACTATTCCACCGCAACTTGACGGGGCTCTTTGGCAATCAACTTGGTGCCCAGGGGCACTCATTTAAGTCTGTCCCCAATGAGTGCCTTTGGGGAGCGAATATGGCTCGCTAGCCGATGGCGTTTTTGAGTTCCGCGCGGCGCTTTTTCATGCCCGTCATGACGGCGTTGCGCAGCTCGGGCATGCGCGCGGTATCCATCTGGGGCACGCCCTCGAGCTTATAGGGAATGCCCAGTTGCTCGTACTTGACGACGCCCATCGTGTGATACGGCAGCATTTCCAAGCCCACCACGTTGTGCCATGGAGCGATCAGGCGACCGAGTGCCTCGCACTCCTCCACCGTGTCGGTAATGCCCGGCACTACCACGTGACGGATAACGACCTTAATCTTGCGACGCGCCAGCTCATCGCCAAACGCCAGAATGCGTGCGGGATCGCAGCCGGTCAGCTTTTTATGCTCAGCCGGATCGGCATGTTTGATGTCGAGCAGCACCATGTCGGTCTCGCTGAGAACGGCATCGAACTTCTCGGGATGGTTGGGGTCAAACGCATATCCGCAGCTGTCAAGGCAGGTATGCACGCGACCATCGGGGTTGTTGTGCATTGCACGGAACAGATCGGCCAAAAACTCGGGCTGCAGGAGCGGCTCGCCACCCGAAACCGTAATGCCGCCGCTGCGGTAAAACTCATGGTTACTCTGGAACTCGTCCATCAGGTGCTCGACAGTCACCATGGTGCCGCCGTTAACAGACCAAGTATCGGGATTGTGGCAATACGCGCAGCGCATGGGACAGCCTTGGACAAACACTACGAAGCGGATGCCGGGACCGTCGACCGTTCCCATCGTCTCGATCGAATGCACGCGACCCAGGGCAAACGCAGAGTCCTCGGGACGAGCGTCCACACCCTCGAGCGTCATCTCAGCCATTCCCGCTACCTTGCCTCTCTTTGGTTTTAGTTACATAAATACCAGAGCCATTCTAGCCCATACGCATGATGGCGAAACGGTTTAGCGGTCAATTGGGTTGTTCTATTTGACCCCACGCAAGAGCGGCGGGTAGGTTGTCGCAACCCGCCCGCCGCCGAGGCAATAGAAATCGATAGACGCCAGGCCTTACGCCTTGAGCGTGAGTACCGCGCCGAAGGCGGTCGGGCCGCAATGGCTCGAGATGACGCCGCCGACCTGAGTCCAGGTAATGTCCTTAAAGCCCAGGTCGTGCGCATAGACTTCCATGTCGTCGCGCAGCTCCTGGGAAAGGCCTACCGAATACGCCAGGCCAATGTGCGAGTAGTCAATCTCGCCCTTCGCAACCATGTGGTCAATAAAGGCGCGGGCGCACTTGAGCATAGAGCCGCGGAACTTCTTGGTCGCCACAAACTTACCGCCCGTTACCTCAATGCAGGGCTTAATCTTGAGCAGGTGGGCGCCAAGGAATGCCACGTTGGACAGACGACCGCCCGCCTTAAGGAAGGCTAGGTCGGTAGGAACAAAGCCCAGCAGCACACGGTCCATGACGGAATTCGTAAATGCAAAGATCTCGTCGACGGTGGCATCGGGGTGAGCCTCGATGTATTTGGCGGTCTCGACGACAACGAGCGACTGGCCCACCGAGACAAAACGCGTGTCCATGGAGAACACGTAGTCGCGCCCCTGGGCCGCAATCTTGGAGGATTGATGCGAGCAGGTCGTGGCCTCGGAGTACGCAAGATGCAGAATGGTCGCATCGGGCTGCTCGGCATGGATACGGTCGTACACGTGAGCAAAATCCGCAGGCGCGCAGCCGCTGGTCTTGGGCATTACGCCAAACTCGTTGCAGCGCGAATAAATCTCGAGCGGATCGATCGAGCCGTCCTCGACAGTCTCGTCACCAATCGTGACATGCATAGGCACGCGCACGATGCCGTAGCGTTCGCAGAGCTCTGGCGTCACATCCGAACCAGATTCAACCACGATTACATATTTGCCCATTCTTATCACGACCCATCTCGACGTTGGTTTTTCAATATGTGACGCACGTGCCGCCGCACTGTTGCACAACGGTGTCCAAGCGCCAAAGAGACGCCGCCCCTTGCACACAACAAAGGACAGCGTCTCCCTGGAAAACTCCGTGCTTACCTAGGATTCTACACGGTTTGTAACAATGTGTTACTTACTCCGCAAACGGTAGCTATACACGATAAACGGTAGTTGGCCGCGACAACTGCGACACATTCCGTCCAGTAAATCCAATCGTGCTCCACGCACGGTTAATGCACGAGGCGGTAGAAATTCATCGATGCCGCACCCTCGGCGTGCAGCTCCATCGCCGGAACCGCCGGCGAATAGGTACGGCTCGTAAGTGCCGCCTCGCCGCCATTTGCAAAAATCTCGACCATCGTAGTGTCCGAAAGCACTTGTAGGTCGCGAAGCTCGCCGAGCTCAATCGACCTCTGGTCGCGCCCATAGCCTTCGTCACCCATATCGAGGGTAAGCATCCCGTCCGTATAACGCACAAAGACACCCTTGCGGATTTCGAGCTCGACCATCTTGGCGCCCTCGCAGGAAACCACTAGATCAAACAGGCGGCCCGGCTCCTCAACGGTTTCACCGCCTGTCGCGCGAACGCAGTCGCCGCGCATCCTCTCAATCTCGTGCGCCGGCTGCTGGCAGAGCTTACCATCGCGCATGCTCAGCTCTCGCGGCACCGTCAACGCGCACTGCCACCCGCGCGCCACCGTCGGGTTTTCCGCCGTCGAATCGGGGCAACCCGACCATCCGATCATCAAACGCCGGCCTGCAGCATCCTCAAAGGACTGCGGAGCATAGAAATCAAAACCGGCATCGACCATCGGGGGCATGCCCTGCCCGGTGATCTTAAAACTCGGCGCCTCCCAATCGGCCTCGATAGGGAACCACACGCACTGATGCGGATTGCGGTAACGCCAACCATCGGCAGGCACACCCTGCGGGCAGCAAACGAGAATAAGCTCGCCATCAAGCTCAAACAGATCAGGGCACTCCCACATAAAGCCAAACTTCTCGCCCAGCTCAATGCGCGTCGCATAGCTCCAGACCCCTAAATCACGCGAAGTATAGACAAGCACGCAGCCACGGTCGTCTTTCGTACGAGCGCCCAGAACCATGTAGTAGACACCATCGTGCTCAAGGATCTTGGGGTCGCGCACGTGTGTACCGATATCGTCGGGGTAATCGACTGGTCCAACAGCCATGCGCTTCTCGCCCAATTCGTCGGGATTCTCGGCAACCATATGAATCTGGTTTTGCTCACGGCCCGTCAACACGTAGTCGTAATCATCGCGGTCAAAATGCTTGACGTTGCCGGTATAGAAGTAGTGAATCTTGCCATCACGTACAAAGGCAGAACCAGAATACGCTCCGCTCGAATCCAAATCGGAATCGGGGAACAGCACGGGGCCGTGATTCTCGTACGTCACAAAATCCTTTGTCGTCAGATGGTTCCAAAGCACTGGACCGCCATGCGCAGCATCGAACGGATCGTATTGATGATAGATGTGATACGTATCACCAATCTGAACCAAACCGTTGGGGTCGTTGAGCCAGCCAAGCTCAGGCTCCACATGGAACAGAAGCCTATCGGGGTCGGACGCGATGCGAGCCGCCGTCTCATCCTGTCCGACACGCCACTGCTCATAGTCCGCGCGTGTCACCTTGTTTTTTTGATTTAACATCGCCGTTGACTTTCTCGTCTATGGGGAAGGACGCTCGACTCACACGAGTCGAACGCCCTTCCTCAAATGGACTTATCCTCAGATTACACTGAACGGCTCAACTAGAAGCTAACGTCGAAGCCAGCGCCAGCGCCCTCTTCATCGGTGGTCGGCACGCCCTTTGCCTTGTTGTAGGCAAAGATCAAGACGATCGGCACGATAAAGGCGATGAGATTGCCAGCCACATACCACACGAGGGTCTCGGGCGTGACGATGAGCAGGCCAAGCACGCCGGTCAGACCCTGACCGATAGCGCGCACCTCAAAGAGCTTGACGAAGGCACCGCCGCAGCCTGCACCGATGCATGCGCAGATGAACGGAATGATCGAATAGCGCATGTTTGCAGCAAAGATAGCGGGCTCGGAGATTCCGACCAGCGTCGGGATAAAGGACGACATGCAGATGTTGCGCTCTTTGGAGTGCTTCTTGTGAATGAGGTACATACCGATGGCGCCGCCGCCCTGGGCGATGATGGAAACCGACCAGATGGCCTGGATGTAGTTGAAGCCAGTCGTGGCAACAAGGTTTGCCTCGATACCCTGGATGAACTGATGCGTACCGGTAACGACGAGCGGCTGCAGGAACGCGGCGAAGACAAAGGCACCAAAGACGCCCATCCTGTTGTACAGGATATCGATTACGCCGGCGAGGACGTCACCGATCAGGTTGCCGAGCGGGCCGAACACGGTGAACAGGGCGACGTTAGCAAGAATCAGGGTAACGGTCGGGACAAAGACGAACGAAACGACCTCGGGGATGTACTTCTGGGCAATCTTTTCGACCTTGGCCATAAACCAGGCAGTCAGGATTGCAGGGAATACGCCGCCCTGGAAAGCAACCATGGGAATGGATAGCGGACCGAAGTTCCAATACTCAGCACCCGTCGGGTCCATAACGAACGTGTTGCGGTTCATAAGGCTCGGGTGAACCATGACGATACCGACGAGGATGCCCAGGATCGGGTTACCGCCAAAACGCTTGACCGCGCTGTACATAACCAGGACAGGCAGGTAGTCGAACGTGGTGGCGATAATGGCAAAGAAGCTTGCGAGGTTCTTGAGGAACTCGCTGTGATCGGCGAGGCTGCCTTCCATGCCAAAGAGGCCGTTGGCAACGATCAGCGACTTAAGGCCGATGATGATTGCAGCGCCGACGAAGGCGGGAATGATGGGGATAAAGATGTCCGAGAATACCTTGAGGACCGAGAAGAACTTGCCCTTCTTGTCCGCCTCAGCGCCCTTGACCTCGGAAGCACTGATCTCCTTAACGCCCGTCAGAGCCATAAACTCATCGTAAACCTTGTTGACGGTACCGGTACCGAAGATGATCATGAGCTGGCCGCTGTTGTACAGCACGCCCTTGACGCCATCGATGTTCTCGAGCTCGGCCTTGTTGTATTTGCTCGTATCCTTGAGCACCAGACGCAGACGGGTCACGCAATGCGTGGCGCCCTCGATGTTCTCCAGTCCGCCGACGTTGTCGACGACTTGCTGGGACACTACCTTGTAGTCCATGTTCCTCTCCATTCCTTTTCTAAATCATAAAACGGTTCGTTGCCGCTACAGAGACGCGATCGTTGCGTTTGCGCACTTGAGCGCACCGTCGGTGACGGTAAGCGCCACACCCTGGCCCTGCTTGTTGCAGAAGCGAGCGTTGAGCGCAACATCATCGACAAAGATGGTCGCGATGTCGTCGTCGACGACCAGACGCACATGGTGAGTGCCCTCGCCCTTAAAGAACAACGGACGCTCGAGGCCCATGTTGTTGACCTGGAACCACGGGTACTGGGGAGCCGGCGTGAACTCGAGCTTGCCCTCGCGCAGGTTGGCGCGGAACTCATAGGCAAGACCGGTCTCGGCGTCCTCGGCGAACTTGACCGAGAAGCCGGCTGCGTTACCGCCGAGCTCAATGTCGGCATCGAGCAAGTAGGTGGAGCCGGCATCCGCGGCGAGCACCTGCTCGACCTTGCCCGACTCGCAGGAAAGCTCAAAGGTCTCGACTGCCTTAGCCTCGCCAAAGGCGCCAAGCATGCTGTCGGGGAGCTTGGTGCCGAGCGTTCCGTCGGCACGCTGAACGATCTCGAGGGGCATAAAGGTGCCACCCCATAGGTAAGAGCTGGGGTCGCCGCCCTCGTCACGCGTAGGAACCCAACCAAAGAGAACGCGACGCTCGCCATCGAATGCGGTGCGAGCGGCGTAGTACGCGCGGCCGTCGAAGGAGTCGTCAGCGGGGGTAATCCAAGGACCGTTGATGGACTTGGACATGCGGTAACGGGTCTTGTTGCCGTCGCTGTACTCGGAAAAGACGAGGTACCACCAGTCGCCCATCTTAAAGAGATCAGGCATCTCAAACATGGTGTACAGGCCCGGGTTCCACCAGTCGCCCTGGAACTCCCAGTTGGTCAGATCCTTGGAGGTGAACTTGACCAGGCGGCCGGTCATCAGACGCTTGTCCTCGCCCACACGCGTGCCGAGGATGAGCATGTACTCTTCGTTCTCCTCATCCCAAAGCACAAAGGGATCGCGCCAGTTGCGGTCATCGTAACCCTCCTGGGGCGGAAGCAGCGTCTCGGCGATGTTCTTCTCCCACTTGACGGCGTCGTCGCTCGTTGCGTGAAGAAGAACCTGCTTCATCAAACGTGCGCGGACCTTATCGCGATTGCAACCAGTGTAGAGCGCATGGTACTTGTCGCCCACCTTAAACACCGTGCCGGCATAAATGTACTGGTCGACTTCCTCGTCGCCGCCGCGCTCAAGGCTCTCGCCAAAGTCCTTGTAGTTGACGAAATCCTTGGTCGTAGCGAGTGCCCAGCCAAACGGCTCTCCGAAAGGTTCGGGGTTACGCGTGTCACGCTGATGATAGAGATAGAACGTGCCGTCCTCGCCGTACGGCATGATGTCGCCTACCCAAATTCCCTCAGGCTGGTAATACACCTTGTGCATCCGAGACTTCCTTTCCACGACATACTAACTCGGTACAATGGCAAGATATGTCAATCGTTTTCATATGTCAAACGTTTTCACACCAATACGTCTTTTCGCAGTTCCAGTCGTCGGCAAACGGTTGACATATGCCGGTGAACGGTCATCAGAGGCGTTTGAGGAATTCTTTTGGCACGGGATGAACTACGCGGTTTTGCCCTCAATGAGTTCAACGGGGAGCTTGATATTCGATTCGGGATTATCGCCGTTAATAAGAGCGATGATGGATTGCGCCGCGAGCTCTCCGATGCGATCGATATCTTGACGTACGGTTGTTAAGTCAGGCATAAACGTCATAGTTCGGCGGGCACCATCCGCGCCCACGACCTTAATATCGTCTGGAGCGCTCAAGCCGCGCTGCTTCATCACGTTGAGACAGATGGCCGCCATCGTATCGTCTCCCGCAAAGATGCCGTCAATATCGGGGTTCTCATCGAGGATCTTCGCAACGACCGCGCCCTTTTCGTCGTCGGGCTTAACGAACTCAACCTCACGGACAAGCGCGGACAAACCGGCCTGCTCAACAACATCGAGGTAGGCATCGGTACGCTTATTGGCAGGCATGCGCATGCGGCTATTGCTGCGCAGGCACAGGATACGCCTGCAGCCGTCATCAATCAGACGGCGCGTGGCGAGCTCGCCAATGCCATAGCTGTCACTTGCAATCTGGACAGAGCCCTCGCCAAGATCGCAGTCGATGCCAACCAGGCTCAAGCCCATCTCGGCATATGCCTCGGCACCGATATTGAGGGAGTTGACGATGACGCCGTCGACCATATTGCGGCGGAGCATGTCAATATAGGAACGCTCAAGATCGGGTCGATTGGCGCTGTTGCACAGCAACATCTTAAAGCCGTTTTCCGCTAACGTGCGCTCGACCGCCTGCACAACCTGAGCATGGAACGGGCTGCTCACAAAGGGAACGATCATACCGATAAGATTCAGGCGACCGTTGAGCATGGCACGGGCGATATCGTTGGGCGTATAGTTGATGCGCTCCATCGCCGCATGGACTTTATCGCGGGTTTCCTGGCTAATGTAGCCGCGATTATTAAGCACGCGAGATACCGTAGTAGGCGAAACCCCCGCCACCGCTGCAACTTCCTTGATGCCAGGCTTAGCCGTATCCTTAGAACGGGCACTCTCGTGAGCCATAGCACCCTCCCCCATCAACATGTCATACGTTTACATACGAACAAAGCATACCCCAACAACAGCGGGAAGACGGTAACAGCACAAGTAAGTAAACGACTCATCCAAATAATTAGGAGAGTTCCGCCTAAAGGGTGACTACACAGGACCCCCGCCGGGGCTGTTTGGGCTACCTCCCAAAACATTCCGCAGGACGCAAAGAGGCTCGCCGCACGAAGTGCGCAGCGAGCCTCTTTGCATGTCCGAGGACGTTTTGGGAGGTAGCCCAAACAGCCCCGGCGATCCTGCGGGAGTTGAGCCCCTTTAGAACTTGTCGTGGAAGGTACGCGCAATGACCTCGTCCTGCTGCTCCTTGGTGAGCGTGTGGAAGTTCACGGCATAGCCGGAAACGCGGATGGTCAGCTGCGGGTACTTCTCGGGGTGAGCCTGAGCGTCGAGCAGCGTCTCACGGTTGAAGACGTTGATGTTCAGGTGGTGGCCACCCTTCTCGGCGTAAGCGTCGAGCATGTGGACCAGGTTATCGGCCTGAGTCTCGGAAACTTCAGAAACCTTCATAATGTGTCTCCTTCGATCGATAGGCGCCGGCCGAACCGGCGCACTAATCAGTAATCGTTATTGTTAGTATAGCACTAACAATAGTTACTCGCCCAGCTGATCAAGGTCGATATCGCCAAAGAACACCTGGTCCTCCTTGCCGAGCGCACTCGGGATGATGGAGAAGGTGTTGGAGATGCCGTCCTGAGCATCGCGGAACGGGAGCTTGGAAACCGAAGACAGCGAAGCGATGGCGCCGTGGCTATCGCGCTTGTGCATGGGGTTAGCACCCGGGGCGAACGGCTGGCCAGCCTTGCGGCCGTCGGGCGTGGAGCCGGTCTTCTTACCGTACACGACGTTGGAGGTGATGGTCAGAACCGAGGTCGTGGGCACGGAGTTGCGGTAGGTGTCGTTCATGCGGATGTACTCCATGAACTGATGCACAACGTCGTGAGCGATCTGGTCGACGCGGTCGTCGTCGTTACCGTACTTGGGGAACTCGCCCTCGGTCTCAAAGTCGACGATGATGCCGTTCTCGTCACGGACGGGGTGGACCTTGGCGTACTTGATGGCGGACAGGGAGTCAGCCACGACGGAAAGGCCAGCGATGCCCGTAGCGAACCAGCGGTGCACGTGCTTGTCGTGCAGAGCCATCTGGATGCGCTCGTAGCAATACTTGTCGTGCATGTAGTGAATGATGTTCAGCGAGTTGACGTACACGCCAGCGAGCCACTTCATCATGTCGTTGTACTTGGCCACAACGTCATCGTAATCGAGCGTATCGCCCTCGACGGCGCGATACTTGGGGCCGACCTGCTTCTTGGAGACCTCGTCAACACCGCCGTTGAGTGCGTAGAGCAGGCACTTGGCAAGGTTGGCGCGGGCGCCGAAGAACTGCATCTCCTTGCCGATGCGCATGGAGGACACGCAGCAGGCAATGCCGTAGTCGTCGCCGTGGTAAACGCGCATGAGGTCGTCGTTCTCGTACTGGATCGAGGAGCTGGCGACGGAAGTCTTGGCGCAGAACTTCTTGAAGTTCTCGGGCAGACGGGTCGACCACAGAACGGTCATGTTGGGCTCGGGGCTGGTACCCATGTTCTCGAGCGTGTGCAGGTAGCGGTAGCTCATCTTGGTAACGAGCGTACGGCCGTCAACACCCATGCCGCCGATGGACTCGGTGACCCACTGCGGGTCGCCGGTGAACAGGGCCTGGTACTCGGGGGTACGGGCAAACTTGACCATGCGGAGCTTCATGATGAAGTGATCCACGAACTCCTGGATCTGCTCCTCGGTGAAGGTACCGTTGGCAAGGTCGCGCTCAGCGTAGATGTCGATGAACGTGGAGGTACGGCCGATGGACATAGCGGCGCCGTTCTGCTCCTTGACGGCAGCGAGGTAGGCGAAGTACATCCACTGGATGGCCTCCTGCGTGTTGGTAGCAGGGTTGGAAATATCGAAACCATAGGTCTCGGCCATCATCTTGAGCTCGCCGAGGGCGCGGATCTGCTCCTGCAGCTCCTCGCGGTCGCGGATGTTGTCGGCGGTCATGACCGTCGGGGTGGAAGCCTTCTGGGCCTCCTTGTCCTTGATCAGGTAGTCGACACCGTACAGGGCGACACGACGGTAGTCGCCGATGATGCGGCCGCGGCCATAGCCATCGGGCAGACCGGTGATGATGTGAGCCGAGCGGCAAGCACGCATCTCGGGGGTGTAAACATCGAAGACGCCGGCGTTGTGGGTCTTGCGCTCGAAGGTGTAGCGCTCGACAACGTTCTCGTCGACCTTATAGCCGTGCTGGCTGGCAGCCTGGCAAGCGATGCGGATACCACCGTTGACGTGCAGCGCGCGCTTAAGCGGCTTGTCGGTCTGGAGACCGACGATGGTCTCCTTCTCGCGGTGGGCGTTATCGATGTAGCCAGCGGGGTGGCTCACGATACCCGTGACGGTCTTGGTGTCCATATCGAGGACACCGCCCTGCTCGCGCTCCTTAAGCAGCAGGTCGAGAACCTCGCCCCACAGCTCCTTGGTACGCTCGGTCGGGCCGGCGAGGAACGACTCGTCGCCCTCGTAGGGGGTGTAGTTCTTCTGGATGAAGTCTCGGACGTCCACCTCTCCCGTCCAAATGCCTTCCTTGAAGCCTTCCCATGCCTCCTGCATTGTGTAACCACGCTCCTAGTTACGTGTAATGCGGCGCTCTCTCACACCGCTGCTTATTGAATTCTTGAATTATCGGCTTGCACTACCGGCTTCTTCCGTTCTTCACCACACGTTGGTGCAGGAAAAACGTTTGTCCACCTTGGAACTGCAACCCAAAACCCAAGATTTCACCCGTTTGAGAAGGATAACATAGCCACCCCCTTCATCATGGCTATTATATGTTTCTTTTTTTATACCATTAGGGCGTTTTTAACAAATCCGCAGGAAATGCGAGCGTGAACAACTACCGTTCACCGATTTGTTTGGTTTTTTCCTTGCCTTTGTACGACGTTCACCCTAGCTGTTATGCCAGCTTTATCAGGATAAAGTGTCCCAGAGACCCTACAGAAACTGCAGGGCGGCCACGGAATTTCCCCCGGGGCCGCCCTGTGGCGTGGCTAGTTATTTAGCTTTGATTGCCGCTTGGCATTAGGCGGCTGCGGCGGCCTTGTCGGTCGTTGCCTTGCTGTGACCCTGGCCTTCAAAATGCTTGTAGCACCAGCTGGTGACCAGCGGGGTCAAAATAGCCGTCACGATTGCGCACGCTGCAACCTGTGCCGTAGCCGTCGCGAGCACGGCGCCACCGTACATGGCCCCGTTGACGCTTGCCATGGCAGCAGGCGTAGCCACATTAGCTCCGGCGCAGCTCGAAATGGCCGCACCTGCGACACCCGTACCGCCCGTGAGCTTATCGACCGCGATGACGGGAATTGCAAAGACCACCGAGCAGATCACGCCGAGCAGAATACCGGGAAGACCGCCATTAATGAGCTGGCCAAAGGTCATGGTCGAGCCCATGGCAAAGAAGACGAGCACGATGACGGCGGAAAGTGCCGGTGCCATCATCTTCTTAAAGCTGGGGAAGAGGTTGCCCAGAATAATGCCGACGACGATCGGCAGGATGGCACCCACGAGCGACCAGCCGATCGGAGCCTGGCCGGCAGCGCCGAGCACGATCATCGTGACCGGAGGGCCGACAACCAGCGTGGTGATGGCGACAGCGCCACGCTCGGCCTCATTGCCCATGGTGCCCATCAGGCCAGCGTACATAGCGTTGTTGGCGCCGGTGCAAGCCGCCAGCATCACCATGGCAGAGATGCCAAACAGGTTGTCGTTGAACACATAAAGAATGAGCAGCGACACGGCAACGACCACGATCTGCTTGACGGCGATGATAATGGCACCGCGGGCAGCGGCGGCAGGAGCGCTCTTAAACGAAATCGTCGTACCGACGATGAGCAAAAAAGCGCCCACGAGCGGGCCCGCGCCCTGCTGGGTCATGCCAAGCGTAAAGCTGCCGAGCGTTTTGAACAGGTCGGGGAATAGCGTGTTGAGCAGGCAGCCCAGCAAAAGCGGCACCAAAATATTGGCACCCGGGATGGAGGACATCTTAAAGAACGGCTCCTTTGCCGCCGGCGCCTCCACCGCAGTCGATTCACTCATATATATCTCCTTTGGATGCATGCGAATCGTAGCCGCACGCGCCTATGTCAGAAAGAAGGCGACGGTCCCGAGTCGCAGGAGCCGTCGCCGAATAATCCTCGCGGGGTATTACCCGTCCAGGACGATGCCGCCGTCGCAGTCACCGATCTCGCCGTTCACGAAGCTGGCGAGGTCGGAAGCGAAGAACAGCACCATCTGCGCAGGCTCGCTGGCCTGGGCGGCGCGGCCCAGAGGGATACCGTTGATGATGCGCTGAGAGTTCTCGTCAGAGAGAATCGAGGTCATATCGGTCAACGTGAGCGACGGGCACACGGCGTTGCAGCGAACGCCGAACTTGCCGCCTTCCTTGGCGACTGCCTTGGTTAGACCGTTAACACCGGCCTTGGAGCTAGCGTAGGCAGCGGTGCCGAGCAGGCCGCCGCCGATCTTGCCCGCAACAGAGCTCACGTTGACGATAGTGCCGGCATGGGCCGCCTTAAAGTGCGGGTACACGGCGTTCATCATAGTGAAGGTACCGTTGAGGTTGATGTCGATGGTGCGACGCCACTCGGTGTCATCGATCTCGTCAAACTTCTTGGTGCTGATGACGCCAGCGCAGTTGATCAGGATGTTGGTTTGCGGCAGGTCCGTAAAAATCTGCTCGACGGTCTCGCGCGCCTTGGGCGCATCGGCGACATCGAGCTGATAGAACTTGTTGCCCTCGCCAAGCTCGGCCACAGCGGCCTCGCCCTTAGCAGCGTTCCTTGCGATGAGCGCGACATGTCCGCCGCCCGCGACGATGCCCTTGGCGATCTCGAGGCCAATGCCCTGAGTGCCGCCCGTGACAATCGCGGTCTTGCCCGTGAAGTCAAATGCCATGACTCCATTCCCCCTTATGTAAGGTGTCTCCTTGCGGGAAGTTGGAGCATCGCACGTGGCGCTTATATGAGTCCCAGTCGTCATGGTGGTGACAACCCCTCGCCTAACCGCGTGCATAGTAGTTCTTTGAAACGCTTCAGCAATTGAATGATTTTAAGTCTTAATGCACTCTTAATATTGCCTAGCGGCCAAGTAGATTTTTGGGACATGCTTAGAAATCTACCGCATAGGGCGTGCGTGCAGGGGTATCATCTTTCACCGAAAATAGTTTCTAGTGTTAGGGGTTTTCGGTGGAAGATACCGATTTCCGTGAACTTGGGCGTCAGCTCCTTACCGAGTTCGGCAGCATGCATCAGCGCATTTCGCGTTTTGCGGACAAAGCCCTCGGCGGCGAGATGGCCGTCATGCGCGCCCTCATGCTCGCTGGCGGTTCGCTCACGCCGAGCGAACTCGCCGATCGTGCCTGGGTCTCGAGCGCCCGCATCGCCAATATCTTGCGCGCCCTCGAGGCCAAGGGTTGGATTGAGCGCGAGCACTCAAAGACCGACCGTCGTCGCGTACACGTCATAGTGACCGACAAGGGATTCCAGGATCTCGAAATCAAACGCCGGGAATTCGAGGAGCGCACCGCGGCTTTCCTCGAGCAGCTCGGCGAAACAGATACCCAAGAGATGGTGCGCCTTCTAAGACGTGCCAACAAAATTATCGACCGCAATCAAGAAAGGAGAGATGCCGAGTGAGGATTCTCAAGCTCTTTAAAAAGCATGTCCTGGCACTGTTCGCAGCTATCGTACTTATCGTAATCAGCTGCAACGCCGACCTGGCGCTGCCTACCTATATGAGCGACATCGTCGACGTGGGCGTGCAGCAAGGCGGCATCGCCTCGCCCGTGCCCGACACCATTCGCGCCGAATCGCTCGACGACCTCGAACTCTTTATGCGCGCCAAGGACGCCAAAGCTGTGGAGGCCGTGTTTGGCAAGGCAGACAAGAACGGCATTCGAACGTACAAGGGCACCGAGGAAGAGCGTGCCGACGGCAGCAAGATTGCCGACATTATGAGCCTGCCTGAGACCGTCGTGCTCGCCTTCAACCAGGGCATCGACGCCGACTCCATGGGCGACATGACCGGCACGTCCAGCGAGAAAGACAGCGACGCCGCTCAGGCCATGCCCACGCCCGAGCAAATGGCAGCTATGACGCCCGAGCAGCTCGCCGAGATGCAGCAGAAGGCCGCAGCGGCGCAGAATATGCAAAAGCAGATTGATGCCGACGGCGGTAAGATCACCATGAAGGGTCTGCGTCTAGGCGTTGAAGGCGGCCTAATCGACCAGGGCAAGCTCGTCGAGGGCGCCAACGATATGGCGGACAAAATGGGCTCCATGTCGGGCTCCATCGTGACCCAACGCGCCGTGAGCTATGTGCAGGACGAGTACAAGGCACAGGGCATCGACCCCGCCGACGTGCAGAACGCCTACCTGAGCCGCATGGCGACCACGATGTTTGGGCTGTGCCTGGTATCGCTCGTCGCCACCATCCTGACCGGCGCCGTGGCGTCGCGCACCGCCTGCTCCATCGCCCGCGACCTGCGCCGCGAGACCTTCAACAAGGTTATGCACTTCTCGCCGGCCGAGGTGGGCAAGTTTAGCCAGGCCTCGCTCATCACCCGCTGCACCAACGACATTCAGCAGATCCAGATGGCCGCAACCCTGTTTATCCGCATGTGCCTAATGGCCCCCGTCATGGGCATCGTCGCCGTCATGCGCGTCCTGGCCAACCACACCGGCCTGGAGTGGACCATCGCTGTGGCCATCATCGCGGTTTCGGCCGTCGTCGGCGTGCTCATGGGCCTCACCATGCCCAAGTTCAAAAAGATGCAGAGCTTTGTGGACCGCGTGAACCTTACCGCCCGCGAGCTGCTCGACGGCCTTATGCCCATCCGCTCGTTCAACCGCGAGGAACATGAGCTCGAGCGCTTTGACAAGGCTTCGCTCGACCTGATGACCACGCAGCTCTACACCAACCGCGCCATGAGCTTTATGATGCCGCTCATGATGCTTGTCATGAACTGCATCACCGTGCTTATCGTCTGGTTTGGCGCGCAGGGCGTGTCCGACGGCGTGATGCAGGTCGGCAACATGATGGCGTTTATCTCCTACACCATGCAGATCGTCATGGCGTTTATGATCCTCACCATGGTTTCGGTCATCCTGCCCCGTGCCGAGGTCGCAGCCGAGCGCGTAGAAGAGGTCATCACCTGCCCCACGAGCATCAACGACCCCGCCTCGCCCAAACTGCCCGCGGCCAGCGCGCCGCGCGGTGAGCTCACCTTCCGCGACGTGAGCTTCCAGTATCCCGATGCCCGCGCCGATGTCATCAGCGGCGTGAACTTCACCACGCATGCCGGTCAGATGCTCGGCATCATTGGCTCCACGGGCTCGGGCAAGTCCACGCTCGTGCAGCTGATTCCGCGCCTGTACGACGTCACGGGCGGCAGCATTTCGCTCGACGGCATCGACGTGCGCGACATGACCCTTTCCGAGCTGCGCCGCCGCATTGGCTATATCCCGCAGCAGGGTCGCCTGTTCTCGGGCACCGTCGAGAGCAACCTTAAGTTTGCCGGCGACATGGTGAGCGACGAGGACATGTACCGGGCGGCACGCATCGCCCAGGCCGAGGACTTTATCGCCGAGCGCGAGGGCAGCTACGACTCCCCCATCAGCCAGGGAGGCTCCAATGTCTCGGGCGGTCAGCGCCAGCGCTTGGCCATCGCCCGCGCCTTGGCAAAAAAGCCCGAGGTTGTGGTGTTCGATGACTCGTTTAGCGCCCTCGACTACAAGACTGACGCGCGCCTGCGCGAGGAGCTGGCCAAAAACGTTACCGACGCCGCGCTCGTGGTCGTGGCCCAGCGCATCGCAACCATCATGCACGCCGACCAGATCATTGTGCTCGACGACGGCCACGTGGTGGGCACCGGTACGCACGAGGAGCTGCTGCGCAGCTGCCCGGCGTACCTGGAGATCGCACAGTCGCAGCTTTCCGCCGAGGAGCTGGGGCTTACCCAAGAAGAAATTGCAGCCGTCACGGAAGGAGGCGAGCGCTA
Organism: uncultured Collinsella sp.; assembly: GCA_937925715.1. GTDB lineage: Bacteria > Actinomycetota > Coriobacteriia > Coriobacteriales > Coriobacteriaceae > Collinsella. The sequence continues at coordinate 34,090 of CALAMG010000031.1, read as the reverse complement.
ATGGCAGACGAGACCAAGACTCAGATTCCCAAGCCCACCCGCCAGCGTGGTCCCATGGGCCGCATGGGCGGCATGCGTCGCGGCGAAAAGGCCAAGGACTTTAAGGGCACCATGAGGCAGCTGCTCGGCTACATTGGCCAGCACAAGATTGCCGTGTTTACCGCCGTCGCCTTTGCCGTGTGCTCGGTCATCTTTAACATTGTGGGGCCCAAGGTGCTCGGCCAGGTTACCACCAAACTGTTCGAGGGCTTGGTTGCCAAGGTCAACGGCACCGGCGATGTCGACTTTGCCTGGATTGCCAAGACGCTCGGCTTTTTGCTCTGCCTGTATCTGGCGAGCTCTGTCTGCAGCCTGGTCCAGGGCTGGCTCATGACCGGCGTCACGCAAAAGATCTGCTACCGAATGCGCAAGGAGATCGCCGCCAAGATTGCCGTCGTGCCGATGAGCTACTTTAACGGACACAGCAAGGGCGACGTGCTCAGTCGCATCACCAACGACGTCGATACGCTCGGCCAGTCGCTCAACCAGAGCGTGACCCAGCTCATCACGTCGGTGACGCAGATTATCGGCGTGCTCGTCATGATGCTGTCGATCAGCCTGCCGCTCACCGGCGTCACCGTGCTCACGCTGCCGGCCGCTGCGATTATCCTGACCGTGATGATTCACTTCTCGCAGCCGTACTTCCGCGAGCAGCAGCAGGTTCTGGGCGCCGTCAACGGCATCATCGAGGAGGACTTTGCCGGCCAGAACGTCATCCAGGTGTTCGACCGCGCCGAGGCTTCGATCGAGGAATTCGACCGCCAAAACGACCGCCTCTTTATTAGTGGCTGGCGCTCGCAGTTCCTGTCGGGCCTGATGATGCCGCTTATGAGCTTGGTGGGCAACATGGGCTACGTGGGCGTCGTCGTGGTGGGCGCGCAGCTCGCGCTGACCGGCAATGCCACGCCCGGCGACATCCAGAGCTTTATCCAGTACGTTCGCAACTTTACGCAACCCGTGCAGCAGCTGGGCAACGTGAGCAACACGATGCAGTCGATGGCTGCTGCCACCGAGCGCGTCTTTGAGTTCCTGGCCGCGCCCGAGGAGGAGCAGAAGGCCGACGCGCAGATTCCCGAGAAGCGCCCCGGCCACGTGGAGTTTGACCATGTCAAGTTTGGCTACACGCCCGACAAGACCATCATCCACGACTTTAGCTGCGAGGCTAAGCCCGGCCAGACCATCGCCATCGTCGGCCCCACCGGCGCCGGCAAGACCACGCTCATTAAGCTGCTGCAGCGCTTCTACGATGTGGACGGCGGTTCGCTGCGCGTCGAGGGTGTCGACGTGCGCGACTGGGACCGCGCGGCGCTGCGCGGCGAGTTTGCCATGGTGCTGCAGGATACCTGGCTGTTTAACGGCACCATCCGCGAGAACATCCGCTACGGACGCCCCGACGCGAGCGACGCCGAGGTCGAGGCCGCCGCGCGCGCCGCACGTTGCGACCACTTTATCCATACGCTTGCCGGCGGCTACGACTTTATGATCAACGAGGAGGGCACCAACCTGTCGCAGGGTCAGCGCCAGCTCGTGACCATCGCCCGTGCCATTTTGGCCGACCGCCCGGCACTGATTCTGGACGAGGCGACTTCCAACGTCGATACCCGTACCGAGGAGCTCATTCAGCGCGCCATGGATGCGCTGATGCAGGGCCGCACCAGCTTTGTCATCGCGCACCGCCTGTCCACGATCCGCAACGCCGACGTGATCCTGGTGATTCGCGACGGCGACATCGTCGAGAAGGGCACGCACGACGAGCTGCTCGCCCAGGGCGGCTTCTACGCCGACCTGTACAATTCGCAGTTCGACGAAGCGGCGTAAAAACCGGCGGCAAACAACCGCAATGCCAAGAAAACGGGGGCGCAGGACAACCTGCGCCCCCGTTTTTGTTTTGCGACCCTCGAACCGCCCCCCCTGGGACCTGATTGACAGCCCCTTCGAGGCCCCGTGGGCAAAAAATGGCAAATATGAGTACTGTTACTTTTTTAGTAACAGCCAAAACCGCCTCAAATGCCGCTCCCACGGCTTACACGCGTCCCTAAATTGATCAAACAGCACCATAGCGGACTTATATGTGTTTGCGTTAATGAACATATTTTGCTGTTATGTCTATTATTTTGCGAAGGCAATATGATACTAAGATAGCAACCGTACTCATATTTGGCATTTTTTGCCCACAGGGTATTTCCTAGGGAACCGACAACAGCCTTAGGGTCCCGCGCGGCGCCGCTCCCTCCCGGCATCCGCCGACGTTTACCCAGATAAAACCTGCCAAAATAAACCTGTCCCTTTTTGGTAGGTTTCGGGGTGACAAGGGCTTGCACTTTAGCGTGCGACAGCGGATAATGCCGAGCATTCGACAATACGCTTATTGCTCTTTCTATAGATTGAGGAGACCCCTATGGCCATGGAATTCAAACGCAGGCTGCCGATCCCCATGGAGATCCGCGAGGAAATGCCACTTTCTGCCGAGCTTACCGCCAAAAAGCAGGCATTTGACGCCGAGGTCGCCAAAGTCTTTACCGGCGAGGACGCACGTAAGGTGCTCATCATCGGCCCGTGCTCTGCCGACCGCGAGGATTCGGTGCTCGAGTATATGAACCGACTGGCCAAGACCGCCGAAGAGGTCAAGGACAAGCTCATCATCATTCCGCGCGTCTACACCAATAAGCCGCGCACCAAGGGCACCGGCTACAAGGGTCTTCTGCACAACCCCAACCCCGAGGCTCCCGACGACCTGCTCGAGGGCGTCAAGGCCATCCGCCACATGCACCTGCGCGTCATCGAGGAGACCGGCTTCTTCACCGCCGATGAGATGCTCTACCCGTCCAACTACCAATACCTCGTTGACCTGCTGAGCTATGTTGCCGTGGGCGCACGCTCGGTCGAGAACCAGGAGCATCGCCTGGTGTCGAGCGGCATTTCGGTACCCGTCGGCATGAAGAATCCCACTGCCGGCTCTACCACCGTTATGCTCAACTCCATTTACGCCGCGCAGGCGCACCAGAGCTTCATCTTCCGCAACTGGGAGGTCGAGTGCGACGGCAATCCGCTCGCACACGCCGTTATGCGTGGCTACATCGGTCTCGATGGTCGTACCTACCCCAATTACCACTACGAGCACCTGGAGCGCCTGGCCGAGCGCTATACCGAGCACGCCGGCTACGCCAACCCGGCGGCGGTCATCGACTGCAACCACGACAACTCGGGCAAGCGCCCGCTGGAGCAGTACCGCATTTGCAAGGAGGTGCTCGACAGCTGCCGCCGCAACGAGTCCATCTCCAAGCTGGTCAAGGGCTTTATGATCGAGTCCTACCTGGAGGACGGCAACCAGCCGGTCGACGGCGGCGTCTTTGGCAAGTCGATCACCGACCCGTGCCTGGGCTGGGAAAAGACCGACTACCTCATCCACGAGATCGCGGAACGTATTTAGTTACGCGGTTTTACCAAACCGCGTAACTGCTCGACGCTGCAAACCCGCCAGAACGGCAATCTGCCTTTCAGCTTCGACGGCATGACCAAAAGGTCAATGCCGCCTCGCTTCAAGGCACCTTGCTCGCTCTGGCGGGTTTTCGCTGACGTTTTCGACCTGCATCGTTGCCAGGGTTGGCACCAATGACTAATGCGGTAACTAGCTACGTCGGTCCGCTTGACCGGCTGGGTTTCTGAGGTGCGGCAGATTCCCGCGAAAGAGGAGGGCATAGACCTTAAGGGTCATGCCCGACGATTGAAGGGCAAGGTGCCGTGCCTCGGGAAGACAGACAGTTACGCCGAGGGTTCCTGCTGCGTAATGCAGTGGATATTTCCACCACCGAAGACGACCTGCTCGGACTGAACGCCGACGCACTTGTAGACGCCCTCGCCCCAGACCTCGTCGTAGATCTTCTGGAGCGTGTCAACGGCAAGCTGATCGTTCTCGTCGCCGTACTGCGGGACGATAACGCCGTGGTTGGTGACCAGGTAGTTCATGTAGGAGGCGATCAGCGGCTCGTTGGCAACGCGCGGCTCGGCGTTCTCGTCGGCGTCGATGGTGTCGCAGGAAGCCTGGTCCATGAACAGCGGGTTCACAGGCATGCAGAGCTTGTAGACCTTCATCTTGCGGCCCTTGACGTCAACGGCGTTGGAAAGGGTCTCGTAGACAGCATGGCATTGCTCGTAGAACGGATACTCGGGATCGTCGGTCCAGATGCAAGCCATGACGCCCGGAGCGATGAACGTAGCGACATCATCGATGTGGCCGTTGGTCTCCTCGGGGTCGATGCCCTCCTTAACCCAGATGACCTTCTCGACACCCAGGTAATCCTTGAGGTGCTCGTCCATATAGGCGCGAAGTTCCTCACTCCAGGGCTCAAACTTCTTGTGGAACTTGGGCCAGATGGACTCGGGATCCTCTTCCTCCTCCAGAACCGCAGAGCAGGTGCGGCCCGGGGAAAGCAGGCACTGGTCGGTCACGACCACGGCGCCTTCGCCGTCGACGGTAATGGAGCCGCCCTCGAGGATCATGTCATCGGGACGATAGCGACGGCAGCCGGAAAGCTCAGCCATCTTAAGGGCAATCTGCTCGTCCTTGTCCCACGGGAAATAGAGGCCGTCGACGAGGCCGCCGTAGGCGTTGAAGTGCCAGTGGTTGGCGCGCTTATCGCCCTTGCCATTGATAACAAAAGTGGCAGCGGTGTCGCGGAACCAAGCGTCGTCGGTGGTCATCTCGATAACGGTGACGTTCTCGTCTTCCTCAAAGGCGGCCTTGCAGTTGGCGTAGTCGGCCTGGTTGGCGCACATGGTGACCGGAGTGAACTCGGCGATGGCGCGAGCGATGGCGGCATACTGCTTCTGAGCCGGCTTGGCGCCGTGGGCCCAGGTGTCGGTGCGGTGGGGCCAACCCATCCACACGCGATCCTGCGGAGCGAACTCAGCGGGCATAAAGAAGCCGTCGGCCTTAGGGGTGGACTCGGACTCGGTGATCGTACGCATAAGATTTCCTCCAAATCGAACGATCGCTTGCTGCGGGCGGGTTACCCGCAGCCTAAAACCAAGAGATGGTAGGCGCCCGTTCCCCGGCAAAGGTCGGGGCGCCCGGCACCGGTTTTCACGGATGTCGCACCGGCAAGCGACGACGTAACCCGGTGCGCGGAGACAAAACGCACGAAGGATACGGAAGAGAGATTGGGGCGGGCGGTGGTTACCGGAGCAATAGCTCGCACCCACCTCAGAGAAAGGTTAGCAAACCTGTTGCTTGGGCACGCCTCCGAAGAGGCTAGAACGTCCCGAGTCGGGAGCGACAAGCCCGACGAAGCGTACGTTGGTACGCGAGGAAGGTTGGAGCCCCGAATCCGGGTGCTCTAGTCCTCCTCGGACTCCTCAGCGAGGCGCTGAGCAGCCAGCTCGGGAGTGAGACCCTTGTACTCGGTCTCGCGGCCCTTAGCGCTGACGACGCGGACAACCTCGCCAATAAGCAAGAGCACGATGAAGATGACGATCATCGGGACCTTATCGCCAATCTCATCGACAGAGAACGGAATCAGCGTTGCAACGATAGCCAGAATCAGCTCGATGCAGGGAATAGCCAGCATGACCTTCATCATGGCTCCCTTAAACGGGAACGTAAAGATACGCTCACGGTTGGGGTCGTTCTTACGAAGGTTGAGGAATGCCGGGAACATCGGGATGTAGGTCAGCAGCAGGAAGACAACGGAGGTACCGAAGAGCATCCAGAAGACACCGTTGGAGATGGCGTCGATGGGAACCAGCTGCAGGCACAGCACCAGGGAGGCAACGATGGCGTTGACCAGGTTGGCGCCGTTGGGCATGTCGTCATCCGAGATCATCGAGGTGAAGACCTTGGGCATGTTGCCATGCTCGGCAGCATAGCGAGCAACGGAGTTGACGCCGAAGGACCAGGCAGCCATGTTGGCGAACAGCGTGATCAGGAAGGCGATGCAGATGACCTTAAAGATCATGGAATCGCCCACAATAGTCTGGACAGCGTAAATCATGCCGTAGTCGGGATCGATGGAATCGGCCGGCACAGCAGCGCCGATTCCAAAGCCAGCGAACAGATAGATCACGGCGATGGACAGGCCGCCGACGATGATAGCCTTGGGGATATCGCGAGCGGGATCGGCCATATCGTCGGTCATGGTGCAGATGACCTCGAAGCCCATGAAGTTAAAGATGATAATCGACAGGTAGCCGAGCGCGTTGGTGTTGGTGAGCTCGGGCAAGAAGGTGGCAGCGGACATATCGTTCGCAAAGCCGTTCTCCATGGCGTACCAGATGCCCAAAGCGCCGACGATAACGGCAACGGCAACCTTGATGATGGCGCCGCCGTTCAGGACCCACTCGGAGTCGGCAGCCTTGGAGCGACCCATAAGATAGACGATCCACACAAAGGCAAGGTCGATACCAATCTTGGCAATCAGATTGAACTCGACGCCAAAGACCATACCCAAAATGTCAGGGAACATGGTGGCCAGCGAGGCAATCCACAGCGGGTAGTTAACCCAGTAGTAGTACGAAATGCGGGCGCCCCACTTGTCGCCCAGGCCATCGCGTACCCAGTCGTAAATGCCACCCTCACCGTCATAGGTAGTGCCGAGCTCGGCAACGACCATGCCATAAGGGAGCAGGAAGGTCAGAATCAGGAAGATCCACCAGAAGAACTGCTGGTTGCCAATGGCAGCAGCAGGTGCGGCGGCCTCGCAAACGAAGACGACGCAGATGATGGTCGAGATGACCGTCAAGAAGGAAAGCTTTTTCTTTCCGTCGCTCATGATGAGCTCCTTCGCTCAGTCTTGGACAAATCGAGGTCCTTAAGATATTAAGGCAATTGCCGGGCCTCGGTGAGCGGGCGACAGGAGACGAGCATCCGCCGCCCGCAAACGTGCTTCTACGATGAAGTTACGCGGTTTTACCAAACCGCGTAACGGCTCGACGCTGCAAACGCCCCTAAGCGGCAATCTGACGTTCAATCGTCGGTTGCGTACCGAAGTACGCTTCCCTCCTCTTTCACGTCACCTTGCTCGCTTAGGGGCGTTTTCGCTGACCTATGCTCAACCTACGATAATTCCAAGCTGAACGAGTTACTCGCTGTAGCGGGTGGCGATGGCGGCTCGCACCATGCCGGTGCTCATGAGGTAGGTCACCAGGAAGTAGCCGCCGTAGGATGCCAAGAAGATCGCACAGGTGAGGCCCACCGTGCCACCGATGCTCATGTGGCCGAACGTGCTCACCAGGTCGATAATCACCTTGAGCGCCACAAAGGAGTGCGCCAAGCCCACCGCAAACGGGAACAGGAAGAACACCGCTTGCTGTGCCATCACCGAATGGCGGATCTGGCGGTCGTCGCAGCCGATCTGCGCCAGCACACGATAGCTGCGGCTGCCGTCGGCCACATTGGAGAGCTGCTGGATCGACAGAATCGCCGCGCATGCAACGACCAATACAAAGCCGATGTAGATGGCTAGGTAGCTAATAAGACCGTTCATTTGCGCTGCTTGCACGTACATCTCGGAGCGTGTGATGAAGAATCCCCACGACCCCGGCTCCTTGCCGTCAACGAGCAGATTGTCGAGCGCAGTGTATTTAATGCTCTCGTCTGCCTCGGTCGTATCCATCCCCTGTTTGTAGTTAACGAGCAGGCTACTGGAATACGGTTGCAGATTAAGTTGGGACAACAGCTCGTCGGCAACGACGACGGTACCCGGATTACTGCCCATCGCCGAGTTGGCGATGGCCGCCGTATCTTCGTCCGACTTATCGGTTGCGGGCTTGAGCGTATGCCCGCCCAAGGTAAGGGCATGGCCGCCAGCCATATACTTGGTGTACATGTCGACCAGCTCGCCGCCCAAATCACACGTGAGCAAGTACTGGTCGCGACCAATGCTCACCGGCTCCTTGCCCATCATCTGACGCAATTTGTTGTACTGACTTGCCGGCGTCACAGACAGGCCTGTCGTGTCGGCGTTGCTACCCTCGAGCGCCTTGGGGAGCTTTTCGCCCATGGTCTTGCACATCTCACCTGGAGTCACCGAAGGATCCGAGCCGCCAAGCGGATAACTCAGATACGAATCGATCTGCACATGCTCACCGGCAACATCGGCGATATTGACCTTCTTGCCGGTCTCGACGCTGTTGTCCGCCGACTTACCATAAATACTCTCCGTATCATTGTCCGGATCGACAAGCTCACCATGCCACGCAGAGTACAAGTCGACCGTTGCGTCAGCCGGCACCATACGATCGGCCTCAGACGGGTCAGCATACTCTTTGTAATGGTCGAGATCATCGGGCGTGTAATAGATATACGTCTGCGACATATCGGCCGGCGTATAGCGCTCCAGATTCTCGTTCATCACGTTGGCAATCGACATGCCGCACGTCACCGAGGTGATGGCCAAAAACAGGATCATCGCGATGACGCCCATCGAAAAGCACACCGTGTTGACCTTGGCCGCAAGCTGGCGCACGGTAAACATGTTGAGACCGCGCCAATACACACCGCGCAGGCTCTGCAGCAGCTTGATGAGCATGCCCGAGAGTCCCCAGAACAGGGCAAAGGTGCCCACGGTAACCATAGCGGTCGTGATGCCAAACTGGTTCATGCCCTCTTGCAGCTTGCTGTCCGTCGCGGTGAGCGGGAACCCATCACGTAGCAGACGGTAATAGGCCACGCCCACCAGCACCACGCCCACGGCAAAGATGGCAATCGCAATCCAGGGGTTGCGTGTCTTGATGCTCTCGTTGCGACGTTCGGCACCCATAAGCTCGATGAGTTTGGTACGACGCACGGCGAGAAGGTTCAGCAGCAACGTGAGCACAAACATTACGAGCATGCAGGCAAGGGTCAGGTTGAACGCATGCACCGAGAAGAAGAAGTGGAAATTGGCGATCTGTGTCTTAAAGAGCGAGGCCGTAAAGAATACCATGAGCTGAGAGAGCCCCACGCCCAGCACGATGCCGGCGACAAAGGCGCCGACCGAAACGATCACAGTCTCGAGCGCCATAATCGTGGCGACGCGCCCGCGCCCCATGCCGAGTACCTGGTACAGGCCAAACTCCTTTTTGCGGCGTTTCATGATGTAGTTATTGGCGTACACCATCAAAAAGGCCATGACGCCGGCCAAAAAGTACGTGAGGTAGCCGAGCATGGTACCCATGACCTCGGACAAGCCCGCTTCCTCGATGCCGGCGATGTCGACCTGCATCGAGACGGTGTTAAAGGCATAGAAGACCGTGACGCCCAGGGTGAGCGTCAACAAGAAAACGAGGTAGTCGCGGCCGGCGCGGCGGACGTTGCCCCAAGCGAGTTTACAGAGCATCGGAGCCCTCACCGCCCATCATGGCAACGACCTCCATAATGCGGTCGAAGAACTCTCGGCGGTCGGTGTCGCCGCGGCGCAGCTCGGTGAAGATCTTGCCGTCGCGAATAAACAGCACACGGCTCGTGTAGCTGGCGGCAAAGCTGTCGTGCGTGACCATGAGCACGGTGGCGCGCAGGCGGCGATTCAGGGCCTCCAGGCTCTCGAGCAGCAGGCGAGCGCTCTTGGAATCGAGGGCGCCGGTGGGCTCGTCGGCCATGATCATGGTGGGGTCGGTGACAAGCGCGCGACAGGCGGCAACGCGCTGCTGCTGGCCGCCGGACATCTGGTAGGGATACTTGTCGAGCACCTGGCTCACGGACAGACGCGCAGCCACGTCCTGCACGCGGGTCGAGATCTCTGCCGAATTTGTGCGGGCGATGGTGAGCGGCAGGGCGATGTTCTCGCGTGCCGTGAGCGTATCGAGCAGGTTGGAGTCCTGGAAGATAAAGCCGAGCTCCTCGCGGCGGAACTGCGAAAGCTTAGCCTGCTTCATGCGCGTAACGTCCTGCCCGTTGATGCGGATGGTGCCGCTCGTGGCGCTATCGATGGTCGAGACGCAGTTGAGCAACGTCGACTTGCCCGAGCCCGAGGCGCCCATGATGCCAACGAATTCGCCGCGGTTGACGGTAAAGCTGGCGTCGTTGAGCGCGCGGGTCACGTTGCCCAGCGCTCCATATACCTTTTCGAGATGCGCGACCTCCAGTACCGGGGTCGCCATGTGCGTGGTTTGCATACCGAGTCCTTTCTTGCGATTAGTCTACGGCATCTATAGTCGCAAGAAGCCGAGTCGGCTACCATCGATATGGCTTACGGTTGCCTTACCGTTGTGTAAGGTAGGGGTAGCCGCCCTGTTACGTGTTGATGTTGAGAGAGGACTCCTGTTGAAGACTGTTCATGTTGCTGCTGGGATCATTCGTAAGGAAGGATCCGACGAGCTACTGGCCGTGCAGCGCGGCTACGGCGACATGCAGGGACTTTGGGAGTTCCCAGGCGGCAAGCTCATGCGCGGCGAAACACCCGAAGACGCCGTGCGACGCGAGCTTATGGAAGAGCTACAGGTAAAAGTCACCAACCTGCGTGATTTCTATACCGTTGAGTACGACTACCCCGATTTCCATCTCTCCATGGAGTGCTACTACTGCTCACTCGCCGATGAATCCGATGAGCCCCAGAAGCACGACCGCCAGCTCGATATCCGCTGGATTCCGCGCACCTCGCTTGCCACGGTGGAATGGATGCCCGCCGACAAGGGACTCATTGATGCCCTGATTGAGTTGAAGGAAGACCGGCTTGAGGCCAACGGCGCTGCCAACGACGCCGAGGCCACCGCGACCGACGAGCCCGCCACCAAGCCCAAGCGCGCACCTAAGCGCCGTAGCAAAAAGCACCCCAAACCAGGTCTGCTCGACGGCATCGATACCTCGGACCTTTCCGCCGACGAGCGCGAACTGGTGCGCCGTCGCGCCGCCATAAAAAAGTCCATGAAGGGCAACAAACGCGCGAACACCAAGCCCGAGCTGCTCGTACGACAGCGCCTGCGCGCCGCGGGCCTTACGGGCTATCGCTTGGAATGGAAGGTTCCCGGCAAACCCGACATCGCCTTCCCCGGACGCAAGATCGCCATCTTCGTCAACGGCTGCTTTTGGCACCGCTGCCCCAAGTGCAACCCTAGCCAGCCCAAGCGCAACGTTGAGTTTTGGGAGGCAAAGTTCCGTCGCAACGTCGAGCGCGACCGCGCTGCCGTGGCAGCACTCACTCAAATGGGCTGGACGCCTATAACCATCTGGGAATGCGAACTCAAAAAAGACCGCATCGACGGCACGATGGAAAAGGTCATCGAGCAGGTGCGGGCCGCAGAGCCGCAGCGCTAGGAACGAGCCGTCCACACGCCCCGCACAGGCGAGCCACATCCACGCCACAAACCTTAGAAAGCCCTTAAGCCCAAAACCTTTCAAGAGTGTTACTCGATAGCTTTGACCTGCGGTTTCATCGTAACACCAAACCAGGTTAAGCCTTTCTTTAGCGCTTCTTTGCAGCAGCCGCGGCATAATACTGCCAACGCACGGGACCTAGCAGCACACCCCGTGCGCAACCTTTTGGTGGATATCGAGGAGGCCGCATAAGCATGCATTCTTCCAACGACGCAGCACAGCAGCCATCCCTAAATCATGCAAACCTTTTCTCCTTCCCCCCGACACAGAGAAACGGCCTCCTCGACTCCCCCACCACAAAAACCAAACGCTCTGCAGACCAACACCTCAACCTGCAGACATCCTTCGAAAAACTCCAAGCCTCACTAGACCAGGCATTCCCCAACCAAGCCCGGGCATACTAATCCCCCATCAGCAAAGAAGCCCTAACGCCCCACCCATTTCCGCCCTAACGCCACAAGGGCGACGACCTCGAGTGGGTCAACCTGGGAGGGACGAGGGCTTAGTTCCCCAATCTTTCCGCAGGGGGCAAAAAGCCTCGCCGCACGAAGTGCGCAGCGAGGCTTTTTGCATGCCCGAGGACGATTGGGGAACTAAGCCCTCGTCCCTCCCCGGGATATGTAGCGAGTCGGAGTACCCTTGCTGTTACTCTGCTTTGCCCACGGAGTTGAGGTTGGTCATGCGGATCTTAACCAGCTCGGTGATCTCACGCATACCCTCCTTGGCCGGCTTCTTGGGATCGAAGCAGGCAGGGTTCTCGGCCATGTAGGCCATGAAGCCCTTGGTGTAGGCCTGACGCAGCTCGGTGGCGTAGTTAACCTTGCAGATGCCGTTCTTCACAGCCTCGGCAACCTGCTCATCGGGCACACCGGAGGTGCCGTGCAGAACCAGCGGCACGTCGACGGCGTCGCGAATGGCCTTGACCACGGACTGCTCGATGTGCGGATCGCTCGTGTACACACCGTGGCTGGTGCCAACGCCAATAGCGAGGGAGGTGCAGCCGGTACGCTCGACGAACTCCTTGGCCTCGGCCGGATCGGTGTAGGGGCTCTCGCCCTCAACCGCGGGACCGTCGTCCTCCTTGCCGCCAACCTTACCGAGCTCAGCCTCGACGGGCACGCCCATGGCGCGGCCAGCATCGGCGACGGACTTGGTCAGGGCGATGTTGTCCTCGAAGGACTCGTGCGAACCGTCGATCATGACAGAGGTGTAGCCCGTGCGGAAAGCCTGCATGCAGCGGTCATAGCCATCGCCGTGATCGAGGTGCAGAGCGACGGGCACGGAAGCGCGCTCGGCGGCAGCCTTGACCATGCCGTAGAAGTAGTCCAGACCAGCGGTCTTGATGGTGCCCGGGGTGGTCTGCATGATGACGGGGGACTTGGTCTCCTCGGCAGCGGCCAGAACGGCCATAACAAACTCGAGGTTCTCGACGTTGAAAGCGCCAACAGCGTAGTGGCCGGCCTGAGCGTCCTTGAGCATCTTTTCGGTGGTAACAAGTGCCATGAGCGTTTGCTCCTCTCCCTCGCCCGCATCTGGACATCGGGCGTAGTTGTTCACAAGGCGTTTTACCTTGCGTTTTGCTGCGCTCATTGTATGAAATTCAGCAGCTTTGCACGCGCGAGATATTGAGCCCAAGCAGGTCAATACAGTCGTTTTTGAAAAGTAAACGGAAGGAATATGAGCCGAGTGGACATGTTCGATATTGAATTTTGGGCGTTCAGCGTCTTTCTTTTATAGAAAAGATAAGTAATCGAAAGGTGTTTTCTTACTCAAAAAGAAAATGAACGAAAATAGAGTCAACACAATTCCTGCAAATTTAGCCGAGAATGGAGCAAGCATGGGCCAAGCCACCAACCGTGCCTTTGCCGACGAACGCCGTACCGCCATTTTGGAAATGCTCGATCATAATGCCTCGGTGCAGGTAGCAGAAATCGCCCAGACCTTTGGCGTGTCCTCCGTCACCGCCCGCGCCGACCTGGACGCGCTCGCCGAAGCAGGCAAGCTGCGCCGCACGCACGGCGGTGCCGTCTCGCTCCACAAACGCCTGACCGTCTCCACGCAGGATCGCCGCATCAATGTCAACGTCGCCGCCAAGCAAGCCATCGCGCAAAGCGCCATCGAGCTCGTCAATGACGGCGACACGCTGCTCGTCGACTCGGGCACCACGGCGCTCGAGTTTGTCCGGCTCCTCGACCAGCGCAACGGCATCACCGTCATCACGGCCGACATTACCATTGCCGATTACATCGACGAGAGCATGCCCTCGGTCGATGTCGTCATGCTGGGCGGGGCGCTGCGCAAAGGCCATCGTTATTTGTACGGACCGCTCACTATGCAGGCGCTCCAAATGGTCCATGCCGATCTGGCCGTCATGTGCCCCGGCGCCTTTGTCTCCAGCTGCGGCTTTACGACCGACTTTCCCCAGATGGCCGAGACCAAAACGGCTATGATCGCCGCGGCCCATCAAAGCGTCGCCCTCATGGACGCCAGCAAGGTTAGCGGACGCGGCATGTACCGCTTTGCCGAGCTGACCGATGTCGACACCATCGTGATGGACCGTGACCCCGATCATGCCGTCGCCACCTCAATCGCCGAGGCCACCGACAGCGCACGTCCAGCCCTCATCATCGCCGGCGCTTAAACAAAAACCACCACAAAGGTGCCTGTCCCCTTTGTGGTGGTTGTGATGGTTGAGCGTCAAAAGTGAACGTGTCGTTACTTGGACAGCTCGTCGGCGAGGGCCTCGATCTGGGCGCGCGAGGCGTCGTTGAGCGAGCCCAGCACGGTCACCTTGTTCTGCGCCAGGGTGATGTCCTTCATGCCCTCGAGCTCCTTGGTCATAACCTTGGCAGCGGTGGGCGCCCAGGAGCCGGCCTCAACGAGCGCCACCGTACGGTTCTGATAGGCGTGCTCGGCAAGCGTGTGGATAAAGGTGCTCATGAACGGGAAGATCTCGCCCTGATAGGTGATGGAGGCGAGCACCAGACGGTCATAGCGGAACGCATCCTCAACGGCCTCGGCCATGTCGTCGCGAGCCAAGTCAAAGACGGAAACCTTCTGGCCGCGAGCCTCGAGCGCAGATGCAAGCTCCTCAACGGCGGCCTTCAGATGGCCGTACACGCTCGCATAGGCAATCGTGATGCCCTCGTCCTCGGGCTGATAGCTCGACCAGGTGTTGTAGGTGTCGAGGTAATAGCCCAGATTCTCGGTAAGAACAGGACCATGGAGCGGACAGATGATCTGGATATCCAGATCGGCGGCCTTCTTGAGCACGGTCTGCACGAATTTGCCGAACTTACCGACGATGCCAAAGTAGTAGCGGCGCGCTTCGCAAGCCCAGCCTTCCGGGTCCTCGATGTCGTTGGCGCCGAACTTGCCAAAGCCGTCGGCACTAAAGAGCACCTTGTCGGTAGACTCGTAGGAGAAGATCACCTCGGGCCAGTGAACGTTGGGAGCGCCGACAAACGTTAGGCTGTGACCGCCCAGATCGAGCACGTCGCCCTCTTTGACGACCATCTTGCGCTCGGGGTAGTCGGTGCCAAAGTAGTTGACCATCATGCGGAAGGCGCCCATGCTGGCCACAATCTGTGCCTGGGGATAGCGCTCCATAAAGGCGGCGATACCGGCGGAGTGATCGGGCTCCATGTGATGGACGACCAGGTAGTCGGGCGTACGACCATCGAGCACGGCCTCGAGGTTGCCGAGCCACTCGTCGACAAAGTCAGCGTCAACCGAATCGGCGACGGCGATTTTATCGCCCAAGATAACATAGCTGTTGTATGCCATACCGTTCTCGGACACGTCGTACTGGCCCTCGAACAGGTCAATGTCGTGATCGTCGACACCGATGTAGCGGATATCCTTGGTGATCTCCATCAGGCAAAGCCTCCTAGATAGACAAAAGAACCCGTCTATCATAACACTCGGCAGTATCCCAACTGTTATCTGCCAGCATCCATACCGATTGTTATTGAAATACGATAAATCGCCGTTTACCTGCGCAAACTATGAGTGTGGTATCGCCGTGCTCTGCCGAATAATGAGCTGGCCGGGAATACGAATGGCAACGGTTTTGCCCGCCGTACCCGCCTCGGGAACCGCATGCTCAAACACCTCGCGTCCGCGCTGATGTAGATCGAATCGCACGGTCGTGAGCTCGTTGTGTGCTACAAAATCATCGAGCGAATCATCGACGCCCACCACGCTCACGTCCTCGGGCACGCGCAGGCCGCTATCACGCAGCGCGGCAATCGCGCCATTTGCCATCTGATCGTTTGCCGCGTAAATCGCCGTCATGGTGCGATCGTGCTCGGCCAGGTACCTGCCGGCCTCGTAGCCGCTGTTGGCAGACCAGTCGCCCTCGAGCGGCACCGCCGGCTCGATGTGTTTACGCTCGAGCGCATCCTGCCAACCGGCGCGACGAAATTGTTCGTCGACCGAGAACGACGGGCCGCCAATATAGCGAATTTGCTCGTGCCCCAGCTCAAACAGATGATCCATAAGCAATAGCGAGCAGCCGTAATGGTCGGAATCGACCGTGGTCACCCGCGGGTGCGCATACATGGTAACGATGACCGTGCCAATGCCCGGCAGTGGATCAAACGTCTCAAAATCGGGCGCCATGCGGCTCATGCCGATGATGATGCCGTCCACCGGCAATGCGGCCATACGACGCGTGGCCTCGGCAAGCGAGAATTCCTCGGTCTTGGACATCTCGACCAGCGTGATGGCGCAATTATGCTCGCGAGCAGCGCTGGCGATGCCGTCGATCATTGAGAGGTTGCCAAACTTGGTGACATCGTTGATGCATAGGCCTACCGAATGGTAACGGCCGTCGCGCAGCGAGCGACCGGCATAACTCGGACGAAAGCCGAGCTCTTGCATAGCGGCCTGCACGCGCTGGCGCGTCTGCTCGTTAACGTTGGGCAAACCGTTGGCGACGCGCGAAACCGTCTGCTGCGAAACGCCGGCAGCGCGGGCGACGTCGGCCATGGAGACCGGACGCGTACCTGTATCGTTGGACGGGCGCCTTGCCACAGGATCACCTTCACCCTTGCGAGATCTGAATAGCGTGAATGCCGGCCCGGGCAGAAATACATCCCGCGCCGAGGCCTGCTATCGTCGGACGCATGTTAACGTACTCTACTTTTTCTATCTGCATCTCTTCTGCTTTATAAGTCCATACGGCAGTACCGTTCACGGCTGAATTTCTACCGATTACCAGATTCTCAAAAAGTGACAAGCGTTGTGTTATGAGTACGTTAACATAGCCCGTAACGTGCGGTATCGTGAACACTTGGTTCATGCCGCTTCAAGTTGTTAACGTACTCATAACGACGCAAAACTCACCCGTGCGCGCCAAGGAAAGGACTCCCATGACCACTCCCGACGAAAAGACACTCGCCACGCTCACCAAGCTATTTGAGGAGGAGTTTGGCCCCATCGGCGACCGCCAGGTGCTCTACGTGCACGCGCCCGGGCGTTCCGAGATCAGTGGTAATCACACCGATCACGAAGGCGGTCACGTTATCGCCGGCTCGCTCGATGTCGCCGTTGACGGTATCGCCGTGGCAACCGACTCCAACAAGGTCCGCGTCGCCGACGAGGGCTACCCCACGTTTGAGATTACCCTCGACACGCTGAATGTTCAGGAGTCCGAGAAGGGCACGTCCGCAAGCCTCGTCCGCGGCATGGCGCACGAGATTGCAGCCCTTGGCGTTGAGCCCCACGGCTTCGACTTCGCCTTCACCTGCTCCGTCCCCTCGGGTGGCGGCCTTTCCAGCTCTGCCGCCGTCGAGGCCGCGTACGGTCGTGCCATGGAGACGCTCTGGGGCGCGCCCGCCATCGAGCCCGTCGCGCTCGCCCAGATGAGCCAGCGCACCGAGAACAACTATTACGGCAAGCCCTGCGGTCTGATGGACCAGGCCGCTGTGTGCCTGGGCGGCCTCGCCTACATGGACTTTGAGGACCAGGCTCAGCCTAAAACCCAGAAGCTCGAGCTCAACTTTGAGGATCACGGTTATGCGCTCGTGCTCGTTAAGGTCGGTGCCGACCACGTGGCCGCCACCGACGACTACGCCGCCGTTCCGCGCGAGATGCAGGACGTCGCTGCCGAGTTTGGCAAGGCACGCCTGTGCGAGGTAAACGTGGCGGACTTTGACGCCAAGCTCCCCGAGCTGCGCGCCAAGCTGGGCGACCGCGCCTGCCTGCGCGCCGTTCACTACTGGTACGAAAACGGCCTGGTCGATAAGCGCTGGGCGGCCCTGAACGCCGGCGACATCGACCAGTTCCTGGTCCTGACGCGCGAGTCCGGCGCCAGCTCTGCCATGTACCTGCAGAATGTCGTCGCCAAGCTGGGCTCCGAGCAGCCCTCAATGTATGCCCTGGCACTGGCCGAGCACATGCTCGACGGTCGCGGTGCCGTTCGTATTCACGGTGGCGGCTTTGGCGGCACCATCCAGGCCTTCGTGCCGCTCGATCTGGTCGACACCTTCATTGCCAAGATGAACGGCTGGCTGGGCGAGGGATCTGCCCGCCACTACGCTATCTCTGACAAGGGGGCTTACGCGGCATGGCTGTAATGACTGACGTGCGCAAGGCTGTGCAGGGCCTCATCGAGTACGCTATTCACCGATCGATGATCGGACAGGACGACCGCATCTGGGCCTACAACACCATTCTGGAGTGCATCGGTGCTACGGGCCCGGCACTCGATATGGCCTGGGCGCTCAAGACCGAGAAGATTTCGCTCTTGCACCCCGATACACTCCCCAACTTTGACCTTGAAGGCACGCTTGCCGCGCTTTCCGAGGCTGCCGTTGCCAACGGCGCCGCCGAGGACACGGCATCGGGCCGCGATCGCATCGCCATGCGCATCATGGGCGTGCTGATGCCGAGGCCTTCGGTTGTAAACGAGGAATTCAACGGCCGCATTGGTGTCAACGAGCCCCGCGCCGCAACCGACTGGTTCTACGGTCTATGCTGCGACGCCGGCTACGTGCGCCGCGCCGCCATCGCGCGCAATATCAAATGGAGCACCCCCACCAACTGGGGCGACCTGGAGATCACCATCAACCTGTCCAAGCCTGAGAAGGACCCGCGCGATATTGCCGCGGCCGGTGCCGCCAAAAACACGAGCGAGAAGTATCCCGCCTGTCAGCTGTGCATCGAGAACGAGGGCTACCCTGGACGCTCCGCCGCAGCCGACGGCGGTGCCCATCCCGCCCGTCAGAACCTGCGCGTTATCCCTATCCAGCTCGACGGCGAGCGCTGGGGCTTCCAGTACAGCCCGTACGCGTACTTTAACGAGCACTGCATTGCCATGAGCTCCGAGCATCGTCCGATGCACGTCGACCGCAAGGGTCTGACCTGCCTGCTCGATTTTGTGGACCTGTTCCCGCACTACTTTATTGGCTCCAACGCCGACCTGCCCATCGTGGGCGGCTCGATCTTATCGCACGACCACTTCCAGGGCGGCGCACACGAGTTCCCCATGATGCACGCCGCTGAGGTCTCGCAGTTTAGCGTGCCCGGCTTTGACCAGGTCAGCGGTACCGTGCTGCAGTGGCCGCTCTCGGTGCTGCGCCTGCGCTCGCACGACCGCGCCCAGCTGCTCGACGCTGCCGAGAAGATTATCCTCGCCTGGCGCGAGTGGACCGATGAGTCTGTGGGCGTCATCGCGTACACAGCCGATGGCGTGGCGCACAACACCGTGACGCCCGTCATCCGCCGCGTCGACTCTCGCGGAAATGCCGGCGGCGAAATCTACGAGGCCTACCTGGCGCTTCGCTGCAACATCACGACCGACGAGCATCCGCTGGGCGTGTTCCACCCGCATGCCGAGTACCACCACATTAAGAAGGAGAACATCGGCCTGATCGAGGTCATGGGCCTGGCCATTTTGCCGCCGCGCCTGGTTCCCGAGCTCGGCGCTGTCCGCGAGTACCTGCTGACGGCCAAGGCCGATGCCAGCTACGACCTTGCCGGCGCGCTCGAGGGCGACGACCTTTGCCGCAGCCACGCCGCATGGGCCAAGGATGTCTTTGCTCGCCGCGCCGACGAGCTTACGGCCGACAACGCCATCGACATCCTGCACGAGGAGGTCGGCGTGGTGTTTGGCCACGTGCTCGACAACGCCGGCGTCTTTAAATGGGACGAAGCCGGCCGCGCCGCCCAGCAGCGCTTTATCGACTCACTGTAATGATCCCTTGGGGACGGAGGAAAACGGATCATTTCGTCTTCAAGACAACGGCGCCCGCCGGCAACATCGCCGGCGGGCGCCGTTTTTGAGTGTAGTCATTGGGGACGTTCTTAAACGCCTAGTCATTAAAGAACGTCCCCGACGACTAATGACTCGAGCGTGGAAAATCTCCCACTTTGAGCTCGTATGGGCACCAAAAGCGGGAGATTATCCACGCTCATTCTATTAGGAGTCGCAACCGCTACAACTCTACGACCTCAACGCTGTTGTAGACCTCGTCCCAGCGGTCCATGACCAGGTGGCCGGTCTTGGGATCCATGGCGTTGAGCTTGCCGCAGGTATTGGCGGTCTTGAGCACCGTGACGTCGTCGGCACCAGCAGCAATGGCATGCGCAAAACCGGCGATGGTCGAGTCGCCGGAACCCGTCGCGTTCACAGCCGCAATCGCGGGCGTCTTGGCACGGAACGCACGGCCCTCATGGAAGCCCACCGAACCGGCAGCGCCCATCGAAACGACAACCCAGGGGATACCGGCAAAGCGGTCATCGGCGGCAAGCGCCTCGCGCAGGGCATCGACATCATCGGTCGTAAAGGACGTACCCAGCAGGCCGTTAATCTCGGTCAGATTGGGCTTTACGAGCTCGGGCTTAGCGTCGGACTCCAGCGCGGCCTCCAGCGATGCACCCGAGGTGTCGAGCAGCACCTTGGCGCCCGCCTCCTCGGCGATCTTGACGAGCTCGGCATAGTAGCCGGCATCGACGCCACGCGGCAGCGAGCCCGAAAGCGTCACGACGTCCGCCTTCGCTGCAAGCTCGGCGAACTTGGCCGTAAAGGCCTCGAGCTCGGCCGGGGCGATCTGCGGGCCGCTCTCCAGCAGCTCGGTCTGATTACCCTCGTGCAGAATATTCAGGCAAATACGCGTCTCACCGGCGATGGGCACAAAGTCGTTCTTGACGCCGTCGGCATCCATAAGCTCGGCCATATAGGCACCCATGTGGCCGCCGAGCAGACCGGTCGCGAGCACATCGTCGCCCAACTGCAGCAGCACACGGCTCACGTTGAGGCCCTTGCCGCCAGCGGTCTTTTCGGGCGTCACACGGTTAACATCGTCGATGATCAGCTTGTCGAGCTGATAGCGCGTATCAATCGACGGGTTCATGGTAACGGTCAGAATCATATTGAACTCCTGTTCCGGGGCACGGCACGCGCGGCCCCAAACATACGATAACTCGTTAAAGGATCTCGATCTCAAAGCCGCAAGTGACGGTCTCTCCCGGCTTGGCCACCAGGCAGCCACGCTTGTGCTCCAGAATATCGTCCTCGTCGGAGCAGGTGGACAGACCACCCCACGGTTCAACAGCCACAAAGTCGCCCTCGGGCTTGCTCCACACAATCAGGTACGGCATATCGGGGAACGTCAGGCGCACGCCCTTGTCCTCGGTTTTCTTGGTCAACGTAACCACGCGGCTCTCGAGCACGTCAAAGATGGTCTCCGCGAAGTCGAAGAGTTCGTGGGTAAGCGGCAGGTTCTGGCCGATCATGGGGTTCTTGCTGCGATGCTCAACATCAATCAGGCCCGTCGAGGGAACGGCAGTACAGAGCTCGGCAGCCTCGCGCTGCTCAAAACGGAGCTCGTAGTCGTCATAGGACTCGCCCTCGTCAAGCGGGCACTTAAAGCCAGGGTGACCGCCCACAAAGAACGGCATGTCCTCGGTGCCCTCATTGGTCACCTCGTACGACACGGCCACCTTTTCCGCATCGATCGTGTAACGAGCAACGATCTTAAACGGATACGGGTACTGCTCGAGCAACTCGGCATGGTCGGCAGAGCTTAGGCTCAGCGCAACCATGTTGTCGCCCTGCTCATCGAGCTTCCACTCCTGTTTGCGCGCAAAGCCGTGGCGGGCGAGCTTAATCTCGCGGCCGCCCATGGTCATTGCGCGACCGTCACGAAGGCCGCCGCAGATCGGGAAACAAATGGGTGCCTGGCCCGACCAGACCGCCGGGTCACCCTGCCACAGGTACTCACGGCCGTTGGCCGTAATAGAAGTGAACGATCCGCCAGCCGTGCTCAACGCCACACGAATAGAACCGTTATCAAGAACAAACTCCATAGGAGCCTTCCCTTTCTTACGACAGCCCGTCAAGTCAATAGGGCTGATAGAAAACCGGCCCGCGCCCCCTCACAGAAACGCGAGCCGTCAATTGAAAAGCTTCAAATCGCCAAGTACAGCCAAGAGCGAAGCACTCAAGCCAAGCAAGCAAACGTGTTATCGGAGCAGCTCGCCGTACCAGAACACTTCGCAACAACAGGGGCGATCTCACAGGTCACTCAAACGTCAGCGAGCGGCGCTCAGGTGCCCCAGGTCGCCGCGAAAGAGGAGCGACGCGTACTTCATGTACGCGAGCGACGGTTTGAGTGGCGAGATGGGGTGCCTGGGCGGCGCGCAGCGTCGACCCGTTACGCGGTTTGGCAAAACCGCGTAACCTCCTTAGTCGTGGTATTCGCCGCGGTCCCACTTCTCGAGGAACTCGTCAAAGAAGTGCGGGTCAGCCTGAGCCTCGGCGTCGGCCTTATTGCAGGCATCGATCTTGGCGATCAGGGCATCGTGCTCGGGAGTCTTCTCGTAGGGCTCCTCCAGGAAGGCAAGCATGATATCGGCCATCAGGAACTCGCCGGTGATCTTGCCACCAAAGCCCACGATGTTGGCGTTGAGCTCACGACGGGCATACAGGGCAGAGGTCATGTCGCGGACCAGGGCGCAACGGGCGCCGGGGACCTTGTTGACGGCGTTGGTGATGCCGATGCCGGTGCCGCACAGGGCCACACCAAAGTCGGCCTTGCCGCTGGCAACAGCCTCGCCCACGGCCTTGCCGTAGATGGGATAGTGCGTACGGGTGTGGCTGTAGGTGCCGCAGTCGAGCACCTTGTAGCCAGCCTGCTCCAGGCGGTCGGCCAGATAGATCTTCTCGTCCGTAACGATATGGTCGCAACCGATTGCGATGGTCTTCTTCATCAGAACGTCCTTTCGTCTGAATTCACAAGTTGAGGTAGAAGTTCGAGTTCTCGGTGGCTCTCGTTAGGCCATCTTGTTGAGCATGTCGACACGGATCTGGTGACGGCCGCCGGCGTACTGGGCGCGCAGGAACTCGCGGGCGATCTTCTTGGCGACCTCGGTGCCCACAACGCCCGGGCCCATGGTGACCATGCGCGAGCCGTTGTGCTCGCGGGTCATGTAAGCGGAACGCTCGTCGGAAATGTTGGCGACGACCATGCCCTTAATCTTGACGGCGGCCATATAGGAGCCGACGCCGTACTTATCGAATGCGAAGCCCTGGGAATCCTTGTGCTCCAGCAGGTCCTTGGCAACGGCGGTCGCGGAATCGACAAAGTCCGCGGCAGGGGTCTCAGAATAGTCGACGACATCGTGACCGTCGGCGATGAGCATCTCCTTGATGGACTCCTTCATCGACATACCGTCGGCATCGGAAGCGATTACAACCCTCATGACATCCTCCTTGAGAGATACGCAGGTGCGTAGTTTCTGTTTGGAAGTGTTGAATCGCGTTCAGGTCCGGGCATCTGAATGTGCGGTTCTTCACTGTTCATGTTTATTTGAACACATTCGAACACCGACTGCAACAATTTTTTGTTTGTCTTTGTTCTTTTTTGAACAAATACCGTTTACGGATGATTGCTGACCGTCTGGACCCGACGCGGACGTAGCGACCGCGTATTCAACAAACAAAAGGGCGGCCGAGAACGTGTCTCGGCCGCCCTTCTTACAGTTGATCTTCCAAAGAACGCTTTGCCGCCTACTCAGACTGCCTGCCCTTCTTGGCGTGCTTGGACGGAGCACTCAGAAAGCGGCCCGTCAAATAGTTCGCCGGGCCGGAAATATCAATCCCCAGTAGCGTGTGTCCCAGCCACAGAAACGCCGCGAGCACCAGCAGCGGGATAACGCACGAGGTCACGATCATCACAATGACGCCTTCGATGAGATCGGTCACTTGCTGCACAATTTCATCGGTCATCTGCTTGGCGCCGCTGGTCACCGACGTGACGAGGCCCGAGGCACCGTCGGCAAGCTGCTCGAGCACGCTCTTGGACTCTGCGGACTCGGTCTTTTTCTTGCTTGTTTTGGAGCTATCGCTATTTGCCGCACCCGCAGCGTCGGCCGCCTTTTGCTCGGCCGCCTCGATGCTAACGCGATACGTTTCGTCGACCTTCTGCGACACCCAAACGCTTGCAGGCACCAACGCCATGCCAATTATGGCGACCACCAGCACACGCGTTGCCACGCGGCGAATGACCGCGCTCGTGCTCCAGCGTCCGTGAATGCCAAGCGACACCGCGAAGAGTACGAGCGAGAACGGAATCAGGATGCCCAGCCCGACCGACCATAAAATGGTCAGCAGATATTTTTCGAGGTAGAGCACGGCAAGCACGATACCCAAGTTTCCCGAAAGCTGCGCGAGCTGCTCGGCAACTGGCGTTCCCGTATCGCCCGGCAGCGCAGTGATACCCGCAGATAGGGCGACGCACGAGGTTGTGAGCGCCAAAACATTGCCCTTCTTTTGATCGATGACCTCGATGGTGGAGTCCCAAGTCTTGGTATCGGCAAAATGCGGACGAGCTACAAAGCCCGACAACAGCGCCAGTACCACGAGCGCAACGATAAAGCCAATCTGCAGCTTTTTGTTTGCGCACACGACATCGGACAGGCTGGGCTGCAGCTCGGTTACCGTCGTATGCTCGGTTATCTGGACAGGACGCCCATGAGCCATCTCGCGCGCATCTGTCTTTTGAATCAATCCGTTGTCCGGCATTTGGACACCTCCTCAGTCCGGGGCTTAATGCGAAAGAAAGTATACCCACCGAGCAAAAATCGAACGGGAGGACGAACGAAGCGCACCAAGACTGTCCCCAATGACTATCTCCGGATGAGTTGCGGTGGAATAGGGATTGTTTTGCGCCCGCCGGCCCCTATTCAGTCCCCATTTCACCGCAACTTGGAGGAGGACAGAAAAAGCCCTGCCGCGGGTAGCGGCAGAGCTTTTGGAAGGGGACTTGGTTGTGAGGGCTCGTTAGGCGAGCTTGGCCTCGAGCTCGGCGATGCGCTTGTAGGCATCGATGGTAAAGCGGGTCTGCTTCTCCAGAATCATAGTGGTCATGAGAGTGTCCTGAGCGTGAGCCATGATGAAGGTCATCTCCATCTCGCCGCCGCCGGCCTCCTGCGAAAGCAGTTTGGTCTGCGTGTCGTGGGCACCGATGAGCGCATCGCTGGCATCCTTGTGCAGCTGTTCGGCCTTCTCAAAGTCACCCTCGCGAGCAGCATCGAGCGCTGCAAGCAGATCGGTCTGGGCGTCACCTGCGTATGCGACGATCTCGAATCCAACCATCGAGATTTCTTCTTTGGTTGCCATATTGCGTTCCTTTCACATATGAACCAATGGAGAGCATCGCGTCCGGGCATACGCGCTGCGTTGTGTATGACAGAAACAATAACATTCAAACAAAAAAGAACAGCTCAAAACGAAATTTCAAACTATGAACGGTCACTTTTCGCCCGTGAACGGTTTTTAAACCAATCTGAACAATATCGAACACAATTAGCGGCAACCCAAACAGGGCCGCACCTAACGCAAATCGCGCACCGTATCGCCCTCTACGAGCACACCGGGGATCAGCATGTGCTCCACGCCAGACGCACCCCCATCAGCGCCGGCAATCTTGTCGACCGCCCACATGCCGACGCGCTTGTTGTCAAAGCGCACCGTGGTCAGGCGACGGTCGGGCACGATATCGCCCAGGCTGTCATCAACACCCACCACGCTCACGTCCTCGGGCACACGCCTTCCGCACGACTCGAGCCCGCGAATGCAGCCGTATGCCATGGCATCGTTGGAAGCATAAATGGCCGTACAGGTCGGATCTTCCGCCAGAGCCTGACCGGCAGCATATCCGCTCTGTGCCGTCCAATCCCCACGGACGAGTCGCGGCGGCTCAATTCCATGCGCGCGCAATGTCTCGCGCCAGCCTTCCTCGCGCCGCATGCCCGAAAGTGAGCGCTCGGGACACGAGATAAAGTGCACGGTTTTGTGCCCCCGCCCCAGCAAGTACTCGACCACCTGGCGCGAGCAATCGAACTGGTCGTTATCGACCGTTGAACAGAGCGGGTGCTCCAGCATCGTAACGAGCACCGTCTGCATGCCGGGCAGCGGCTCGAAGGTGCCAAAGTCCGCCGGCATGCGATTCATGATCACGACCATGCCATCCACCGGCAGCGCGCTCATGCGCGACGATGCGCTCTCGAGGGTATAGGGATGTCCATCTACTTTAGTGAGGGTGATGGCATAGCCATGTTTGTCGGCCGCGGCGGCAAAGCCCTCCATACGGTCGAGGTTGCCGGTACCGGTAATGTTGAACATGGCGACGCCGACGGTCTTAAACTTGCCACGGCGCAGCGATCGACCGGCGAAATTGGGGCGATACCCCAGCTCGCGCATGGCGGCACGCACGCGTTCCTTGGTCTCGGGGCGCACACTGGGCGAATCGTGCACGGTGCGCGAGACCGTCTGCTCCGAGACGCCCGCGAGGCGCGCCACGTCTTTGACGGATACCGATTTTTTAACAGCGGCCATAGGTCGATCTTTCTATGTCAACGATGCCATTGGTGGCACCCTACGCAGTCAAATGAAACGTCTTCAAGTATATCTAACGCCTCCCCCACCATACGCTCACCACCCAAAACCTACCGTTCACCGACATTTTTGCTTCCCCGAACGGCTTTTGTCGCCCAAATGTTAACGTTGCCATTGTGCAAACACAGAGCCACCGGGCGGCTCAAACGTTTACGCGTAAGGAATCGACGGTTCTCAGGCACAGGAACCACCGGTTCGCGTCTTTTTTTGTGTCACAAAATGGCAACGTCAACATTTTGGCAACCGAACGTCAAAAGCTACCATCGTTGCTAACCCACCGACTCTTAGGAGCATTGCATGGAGCAACTCATCGCCATCATCGAAAAGGGCCAGCCCTTTTTCAACGCGATCGCCCGCAACAAGTACCTCAAGGCGATCCGCGACGGCTTTATCTCCGTCATCCCCATCATCATCTTCTCGTCCATCTTCTGCCTGGTAGCCTCGGTCCCCAACATCTGGGGTTTCTACTGGCCCGATGACATCAACAACGCTCTGTGGAAGTGCTACAACTACTCCATGGGCATCCTGGCCATCGCCTGCGCCGCCACCACGGCCAAGCACTTCGCCGACGCTCAGAACCGCGACCTGCCCAAGAATAACCAGATTAACTTTATCTCATGCATGTGCGCGGCCATCATCGGCTTCTTGCTCCTTTCGAGCGACACGGTCGCCACGGACGCCGCCAGCGGCTTCAACACCACCTACCTTGGTTCCAAGGGCCTGCTGACCGCCTTCATCGCTGCGTTTGTGACCGGCATCATCTACAAGTTCTTCATTAAGCGCAACATCACCGTCAAGATGCCCGAGCAGGTTCCGCCCAACATCTCGCAGACCTTCAAGGACATCATCCCCTTCTCCGTCTGCATCACCGTCTTTTGGGTTTTTGACATCGTCTTCCGCGCCGCCTTTGGCTTCTGCTTTGCCCAGGGCGTCATCCAAGTGTTCCAGCCCCTGTTCACCGCTGCCGATGGCTACATCGGCCTCGCTGTGATCTACGGCGCCATGAGCCTGTTCTGGTTCGTGGGCGTCCACGGCCCCTCGATCGTCGAGCCCGCCATCGCCGCCGCCCTCGTTGCCAACATGACCGACAACCTGGCTGCGTTCCAGGCTGGCCAGCACGCTTCCGCTGTCCTGACCCAGGGTGCCCAGTACTTCGTCGTCTGCATGGGCGGCACCGGCGCCACGCTCGTCCTGGTCTTTATGTTCTGCTTCCTGGCCAAGTCTCAGGAGATGCGCGCCGTCGGTAAGGCCGCCATCGTCCCCGTCTGCTTTGCCGTCAACGAGCCGCTGCTGTTCGCCGCGCCCATCGTGCTCAACCCCGTCTTCTTTGTCCCGTTTGTCTTTGCCCCGATCGCCAACATCTGGATCCTCAAGATCTTTATCGACTTCTTGGGCATGAACGGCTTTATGTACACCCTGCCCTGGACTGTCCCCGGCCCCATCGGCACCATCATGGGCCTGGGCTTCCAGCCGCTCGCCTTTGTGATGCTCGCCCTTATCCTGGTCGTCGACTTCGTTCTGTACTACCCGTTCTTCCGTGCCTACGACGCCCAGAAGTGCGCCGAGGAGGCCGAGATTTCCCAGGAGGAGCTCGCCGCCAAGAACGCCGAGAAGGCCGCCAAGCTCAACGATGCCTTCCAGGGCAAGGCCGATGCCAAGAGCGTTGCCGCCGGCGCTGCTGCCGAGGCCGTGAAGGCCGACGCTCCCGCCGTTGTCGCCACTGAGACAACGGCCGCCAGTGACCTCAACGGCAAGCGCGTGCTCGTGCTCTGCCAGGGTGGCGGCACCTCGGGCCTGCTCGCCAACGCGCTGGCCAAGGCCGCCAAAGAGCGCGGCATCAATCTTGAGACCGCTGCCGAGGCCTATGGCAACCACGTTGACATGCTTCCCGACTTTGACCTGGTCGTCCTGGCCCCGCAGGCCGCAAGCTACCTGGCCGACCTGCAGAAGGACTGCGAGCGCGTGGGCAACAAGTGCGTCGCCTGCCGCGGCAAGCAGTACATCGAGCTCTCCCAGAACGGCGATAAGTCTCTCGCCTTCGTAAGCGAGCAACTTTCGAAGTAAGTAACGCCCAAGGCCAGCCGACCATCCACAGCCGGCTGGCCCTTCGATTTAGACGATTGGATCATCATGTCCGTTAACCCCGCTAGCGTCACCAACCCGCCTGCGCAGTTTCCCGAGGACTTTGTCTTTGGCGGCGCCACCGCTGCCTACCAGGTAGAGGGCGAGACCCGCACCCACGGTAAGGGCAAGGTTGCCTGGGACGACTTCCTGGAGGCCCAGGGGCGCTTCTCCCCCGATCCCGCTTCCGACTTCTACAACCAGTACCCCGTCGATTTGGAGCTGTGCGAGGAGTTCGGCATCAACGGCATTCGCCTCTCCATCGCCTGGAGCCGCATCTTTCCCAACGGTACCGGCGAAATCAACCCCGAGGGTGTCCAGTTCTATCACGATCTCTTCGCCGAGTGCCATAAGCACCACGTTGAGCCGTTCGTCACGCTGCATCACTTTGACACGCCGCTGCCCCTCTTTGAGAAGGGCGATTTCCTCAACCGCGAGACCATCGACGCCTTTGTGGACTTTGCCACCTTCTGCTTTAAGGAGTACGCCGACCAGGTGACCTACTGGTTCACCTTTAACGAGATCTGGGCCGACGCCTCCAACACCTACATCGAGGGCACCTTCCCCGGTGGCGTCAAGGCGCATCTGGCCGAGGCCTTCCAGTGCGAGCACAACATGATGCTCGCCCACGCCAAGGCCGTGCTGGCCTTCCACAACGGCGGCTTTAAGGGCAAGATCGGCGTCATTCAGTCGCTGGAGTTTAAGTATCCGCTCAACGAGAACGACCCCGCCGACATCAAAGCCGCCAACAACGAGCACGTGCTGCAGAACCAGTTTCTGCTCGACGCCACCTTCCGCGGCGACTATGCCCCCGACACCCTCGAGTGCGCCAACCGCCTGGCTGCCGTCTCGGGCGGCACCATCGAGATCCTGGACGAGGACCTCGAGATCATGCGCGAGGCCGCGCTCTACAACGACTACCTGGGCGTTAACAACTACCAGTGCCGCTTCTTGAAGGCTTACGATGGCGAGAACGACCTGCACCACAACGGTACGGGCGAGAAGGGCACCGGCCGCTGGCGCGTTAAGGGTATTGGCGAGCATGTGAACAAGCCTGGTATCCCCACCACCGACTGGGACTGGATCATCTATCCCGAGGGCCTGTTCGATCTGCTCGTCTACATTAAGCAGCGCTACCCCAACTACAAGCAGATCTTCATCACCGAGAACGGCATGGGCTACAAGGACCCCTACAAGGACGGTTTTGTGGACGACCAGCCGCGCATCGACTACATCGAGCAGCACCTGCGCTGGTTGCTCAAGGCCATGGAGGTTGGCGTCAACGTAGGCGGCTACTTCCTGTGGAGCCTGCAGGATCAGTTCTCCTGGACCAACGGTTACAACAAGCGTTACGGCTTCTTCTACGTTGACTTTGAAACCCAAAAGCGCACACCCAAGGCAAGCGCATACTGGTATAAGCACGTGGCGCAAACCCGTCGTCTGGACTAGCGGCTTGCGACGAGCGGTTGGCGGAGTTGCACCGCCCACATAACCTGTCCCCCATTTCTCAGCCGGGGGTGGCACGTCACACGGCGCGCCGCCCCCGGCCTTTTTGGGCGGTTCGGGGTCCGTTTGTCTCAATCCGTAACATCTAGCCGAGTTTTTGGGTCCTAGCTGTTACAGATTGAGACGAACAGGATTGCTCTTTCCGAAGAATCTAAATCTGTAACACGTAGCCCGCTTTTGACCGTCTACCTGTTACAAATCGAGACAAACGGAGTAGGACCTAACCCCGTATGTCCCTAACAGTCGAGCGTTCGACCAGCGTGCTCGGCACATGAATCGCCTCGATAGACGAGCTCTCTCCAATCGCCGCCTCAAACGCAAGCTTACCGACACCGCGCAAATCAAATCGCAGCGTCGTCAGCCGATTGTGAGGAACAAGTCCCTCGAGTGCGTCGTCGATACCAACCACGCTCACGTCGTCGGGCACGGACAGGCCCGCGTTCTCGAGCGCGGCGATAACGCCCAGCGCCATCTGGTCATTTGCCGCAAGCACGGCAGTCGGCGCCTGCGACCCGCCGGCAAGCACCTCGGCCGCAATCCGCTCGCCCATGGCGTACCCACTGTCCGCACTCCAATCGCCACGCAGCATCGGAGCGGCATCGACATGAGCACGACCCAGCGTATCGCGCCAACCGGCCTCACGAAAACGCGAGGAAATCGAGTTTTCCGGACCCGCCACAAACCGCATATTCGAGTGACCATGTTCCAGCAGATAATTGGTCAACAGCTCGCACGAACCATACTGGTCGGAGTCGATCGTCGTGCAGCGCGGATGCGCATACATGGACAGGATGACCGTTCGCACTCCCGGCTGGGGAACAAACTCCTCAAAATCGGGAGCCATGCGGTTCATGTTGAGAATCATGCCGTCGACGGGTCGCTCGACCATGCGGCGCGAGGCATCGGCAAGTGCATAGGGCTTGTCGCCGCCCATCTCGATCATAGTGACGGCAAAATCATGCTCGCGCGCCGCTTGCATGATACCCTCGAGCGTCGCCAGGTTACCGACACGTGTGATGTTGTACATGCACAGGCCAATAGAACGATACGACCCGCCGCGCAACGCCGCTCCAGCAAAATTGGGACGAAAGCCCAGCTCTTCCATGGCGGCCAGCACACGCTTGCGCGTCTTTTCCGTCACGTTGGGCATACCGTTGACCACGCGAGACACAGTCTGGCGGCTCACGCCAGCGAGCGCCGCAACCTCTGCCGCGCTCGCCGAACGACCATTCCTTGTCTGCTGATCCATGCCTTCCACGCTAACCTGCTTCCCAACTATTCCCCGCGCCCATGGCGCATCGTACATACATTGATAACGTGCTCATGATACCCGAGCCATATACCACAACATGAAAACTTCTGTCAATCAAAACCGCTTACCGAACAAATACAACCGTTCGCGGCTGTTTGAAGTTGTTTTGTTTCTATACATCCCAGCCGGATGTTAACGTGCTCATTGTCAAATGTTCACGTGCTCATTTTGGTTCTAATCATTTTAAGATAGTGTTTATCGGGCTTTTTCACCGCTGAACGCTAACCAGGGAGCCTCCTGAGCGCAAACGCACAATATCGAACAGCGAGACGAGAGGATGTATGCATATGTCTTTGCTAAACCGCGTACAGCAGCTGCCGAAGGGCTTTGTTTGGGGCGCCGCAACCGCCGCGTACCAAACGGAAGGTTCCACGAAGGTGGCAGGCAAGGGTAAGACCATGTGGGACGATTACCTTGTCGCCCAGGGTCGCTTTTTGCCCGACCCGGCCAGTGATTTCTACAACCGCTACGAGGAGGATATCCGCCTTTCTGCCGAGCATGGACTCAACGCCATTCGTGTGTCCATCGCCTGGACCCGCATCTTCCCCAACGGCGACGATGCCGAACCCCTCTCCGAGGGCGTTAAGCACTACCACGAGCTGTTCGCCTGCTGCAAAAAGTATGGCGTCGAGCCCTATGTGTCCCTGCATCACTTTGACTCCCCCGCCGCCCTGTTCAACCAGGGCGACTGGCTCAACCGCAAGACCGTCGACGCCTATGTGCGCTATGCCGAGTTCTGCTTCCGCGAGTTCCGCGAGGTCAAAAATTGGTTCACCATCAACGAGCTCATCAGCCTCTCGCACTCCCAATACATCCAAGGCAACTTCCCGCCCAACCATCACTTTGATGTGACGAGCGGCATCCAGAGCCAGCACAACGAGCTCGTTGCCCACGCCCGCGCCGTCAACCTGTATAAGGATCTTGACGAGACCGAGCACCTGGGCGGACGCATTGGCATGGTCAACGTCCTGACGCCGGCATATCCTGCCACCGACTCGCCCGCCGACCAGCACGCCGCCGACCTGTACAACGCCTTCTACACCGACTTCATCATGGACGGCGCCTTCCTGGGTCACTACTCCGCGCGCACCCTCTCACTCATCAACGAGATTCTGCGTGCCAACAACGCCACGCTTACGGTTGAGGACAGCGACATGGAGGAGCTCGCCAAGGCGGCGCCCCGCAACGATATGTTCGGCCTCAACTACTATCAGTCGGCGTTTATCGCCGCCTACGATGGCGAGTCCACCAACAGCTTTAACGGCACCGGAGACAAGGGCACCTCGTGCTTTAAGTTTAAGGGCGTCGGGCAGCAGGTCGATATGCCGGGTATCCCCACCACCGACTGGGATTGGCTCATCTACCCGCAAGGCCTCTACGACACGCTCAAGCACATCAGCGCCACCTATCCCAACCTCCCCGTCATCTATATCACCGAAAACGGCCTGGGCCACAAGGACCCCGAGCCCGACGCAAACGGCATCGTCGCCGATCCCGAGCGCATCGACTTTGTCGACCAGCACATGGAGAAGGTGCTCCAGGCGCGCGCCGAGGGCGTCGACGTCCAGGGCTACTTTATCTGGAGCCTGCAGGACCAGTTCTCGTGGGCCAACGGCTATAACAAGCGCTACGGCCTGTTCTACATCGACTTCGACACGCAAAAACGCTACATCAAGCAGTCGGCACTCTGGTACAAGGAGCTCGCCGACACTATGGCGGACGCGCAGTAGCGCATCGCCTCGCTTTCCCCCGAGAAGGGAGCGGCCCTATGCGATACAAACCCAGCCGCTCCCCTCTCTCCCCCTGGGACCGACCCCGCCTGCACCCGGGCTTTTAGCAAGCGGGAGACCATATAGGTTTTCAACGTCCATGCCATTAAGATTTCATGCAAAGAGGAGCGTGAACTATGGAATCGATCGTTAAGTTCTTGGAGAAAGGTCAGCCGTACTTCGACAAGGTCTCTAAGAACATCTACCTTCAGGCCATTAAAGACGGCTTTTTGGCAGCAATGCCCATCATCCTGTCTTCTTCTGTCTTCCTGCTTATTTCGACCCTGCCGGGCGTTGTCGCCACGGTCGGCGGCTTTACGCTGCCCGACTGGTGGAACGTCGACGTCGTGAACTTCTGCAACAAGGTTTACAACTTCACGATGGGCGTCGTGGGCATCATGGTCGCCGGCACCACCGCAAGCGCGCTGACCGGCTCCAAGAACCGCCGCATGCCTGCCGGCAAGGCCATCAACGCCACGAGCACCATGGTCGCCGCCATGTGCGCTATGCTCATCTTGGCCGTTACCCAGACGAGTGCCAAGATCGACGGCGCCGACGTCTCGGTGTTCTTTACCGACAACATGGGCACCAAGGGCCTGCTGAGCTCCTTTGTCGCCGCATTTGCCACGGTCAACATCTATGCCTTCTGCATTAAGCGAGACATCACCATCAAGCTGCCCAAAGAAGTCCCCGGCGCCATCGCCCAGAACTTCCGCGACATCTTCGCCTTCAGCTTCTCCATCCTGTTTGTCGCCGTCATCGACGTTATCTGCCGCACCTGCTTGGCCGTCCCGTTTGCCAACGTCATCTCCACGCTGGTGAGCCCGCTGTTCGCCGCTGCCGATTCCTACGCCGGCCTCGCCCTCATCTGGTTCATGATCCCGCTGTTCTGGTTCATGGGCATCCACGGCCCCTCGGTCGTTAAGCCTGCCCTCAACGCCGCGCTGTTTGGCAACATCACCACCAACCTCGCCACGCTGCAGGCCGGCGGTCACCCCGCCCTCGCCCTGACCGAAAACTTCGGTAACTACATCGGCGAACTCGGCGGCACCGGCGCCACGTTCATTGTCCCGATCATCTTCCTGCTCTTTATGCGCTCCAAGCAGCTCAAGGCCGTCGGCAAAGCCTCTGTCGTGCCCGTGATGTTCGCC